>JBFHFS010000013.1:0-98249 GCA_041583495.1 Marinilabiliaceae bacterium
CCTGTATACATTTTCGCTCAAATAATAGTATAAACGAAAATATAATTTCAAGTCGAAAAATTTTTAAACTTGTGTATATTACAGTATATTAACAATTTAAACAACATCGTCTGGTTTTAAACCGGACACTAGTGATATTTTATATTTATTTCTTTTGGCCGGGGGGGTTACCTCTTGTACAAATGATCTGGATGTAACACCCATTGATCCCAATATCACTTTTGGAGATGAGGTGTACACCGATATGGATGGCTATGAGCAGGTTTTGGGAAAAATCTATTCGAGCTATCATGTGGCCGGCCAGTATGGCGATGACAATGAGAGCGATGTTACCACAATCAGTGATGGTGGAATGTCCTCTTATATGCGAAATTATTGGAACTTTCAGGAATTGCCTACCGGGGAAGTGATGAATGCCTGGAACGATGGCGGTTTGGTGGCCATCCAAAATGGAAACTGGTCTGCCGACAATCAGTTTGTGGCGGGGATGTTTTACCGGATTTACTATATGATTTCTTTAACCAATGAATTCCTGAGACAATCTACAGATGAAAAATTGGATGAGCGCGGACAGAGCGATCTAAAAGAGGAGATGAAGCAGCTGAGAGGTGAAGCCCGTTTGGTGAGAGCCATCGCTTATTATCATGGGATCGACTTGTTTGGCCAGATGAGTATCATCGATGAAAATTATTCCAATAAATATCCTGTAGCTACCTCGGGTGCTGAGTTATTCAGCTGGATTATTTCTGAATTAGAGGCTGTTGAATCGTTCTTGCCCGAAGCGAACACCGCTGAATACGGCAGGATGGACAAAGGGGTTGTATGGATGGTTCTGGCAAAGATGTATCTCAATGCCGAAGCTTTTTCGGGCACTCAAAATCCGGTAGAGGGCGTTACCAGCATGAATGAAGTGGTGAAATACACCGAATTGTTGAATGGTAGCTACACCTTGGAACCCAATTATCTCAAGTTGTTTTCGACCGATAACGACGAAGCAGAGGGTATTATTTTTGGTATTCCGCTCGACCCCGATAAAACACAAGGCTTTTCGGCTACTCAATATGTGATTTCATCAAGTACCAATGGGGCCTTTGGAACTTTTGTGAATACAACCGGCACCTGGGGCGGGAACCATGCCACCCGGTCCGTTTACGATCAATTTACAACCGGGGATAAGCGCGGAAAAACCGAATCGGCCACCACCGGAGATAATTTGGATTTCAATACGATGCTGGTGATTAATGCGGGTCTCGATATGGACAACCCATTGGATTATACTCAGGGCCTCAATGTTTTTAAATTTCGAAACAGGAAGAGTGATGGCTCCTATCCCGATGTAACAGAAGCTTATTTTGTAGATACCGATTGGCCCATGTTCCGATTGGCCGACTCCTATCTTATGTATGCAGAGGCCGTGGTGAGAGGCGGAAATGGAAATGCTCAAACGGCGCTGGGTTATGTTAATGCTATTCGTCAAAGAGCCTTTGGGGATGCCTCAGGAGCCATTAATGCCGGCCAGTTGAATCTGGATTTTCTGCTCGAGGAGCGCGGTCGTGAATTTTATTATGAGGGCTATCGGAGGCAGGATTTGATTCGGTTTGGCAAATTTATTGGAAGTGATTACCTCTGGCCCTGGAAAGGTGGTGTGCAAGATGGCAGAGCACTGGATTCTTACCGAAAGATCTATCCCATTCCTTCCTCCGAATTGAGCTCCAATCCAAATGCCGTACAAAATGCTAATTATTAAGATTTTGTGATATGAGAAAGACAATTAAATATTGGTTCGTACTTCCCCTGGCTTTTGCATTATTGTTTGCCTGCGAGGAAGATAAAGATCTGGTGAAGATAAAAAATTCGGAGGAGGTAAATATCCCCGTGATTACAGCTCCTTCGGATGCCTCAACCATCTTACTTTCGAGAGATAATAGCTCGGAGGTAGCCCTGACTGTTTTTTGGGACGAGCCCGACTATGGGGTGAATGTTGAAATAGACTATTCGGTGGAGTTGGATCTGGCAGATGGTGATTTTTCTGATCCCCTCACTCTTGGGATTGTCAATGTCGACAGCTTTGCCATTACCCATGCGGATTTGAATCAAAAGCTGCTTGAGTTTGGTCTTGGTGCCGAATCTCAAACAGAAATGATTCTGCGTATTGTTTCTGAAGTAAACTATCAGTTGCCTGAAAAGATAAGCGAGGAGACCTCTGTGTTTGTCACCCCTTATTCTACCGTCTTCCCTTCTATCTATATGATAGGGGCTGCCGTAGGTGGCTGGGATCCTTCACTCGCAGTAGAGGTGGCCTCCACAGGTGAAGCCAATAAGTATTGGACCACTGCCTATTTTGATGCCGGATCGGGTGACAATTTCAGGTTCTTTACCGCACCTGACTGGGGTTCTTCATTGGGTGGATATGATGTGTTTACCAACTATCCTGCTGAGTATTTAGGCGTAAAAGCTGGTGATGGCGACCCTAATTTCCAGTTTCTGGGAGCAGCCGGCTGGTATGAAATTTCAGTTGACCGGACTGCCGGTTCCATTGAAATGAAAGCTGCTAGTGAGCCCTTGTTGTACCTCACCGGTGATGCAACCCACGGCTGGACCTGGAACGACCCGGTGACTTCGCTCAAATGGGTGGGCCATCAGATTTGGGAAGGAGAGGTTAGCTTTACTAAAGATGGTTACTTTAGACTCTTTGAGCAAAAGGATTGGGGCCCCGTAGGTTATGGATACGACCTGATCCCCGATTATGATACAAGTATTATCATTATTGCCGTTGGTCATGGAGATCCAAACTGGCAATTCATCGGAGCCTCAGGAACTTATTTTGTTCGGGTAGATAAGAGAGAAGGAACCATTGAGATAACTCCTAAATAGAGTCTGTCTATAATGTCCGATAACTGCGTTATGCTTGTTTTGAAACCAGTCATTTACGAAAGTAAACTCCTTATTTTCAAAACTTCGCAAGCCTTGTTCTCAAACATTATAAATCAGACTCTTGAAAACGCCGACTTTATGGACAGGCACTAAATAGTGTTTGGGTAATCAGAGAGGCTGTTTGTGACTGTACTTGTGGACCGATAAAATGATTTGGATGTTAAGAAATCAAATCCTTTTATAGTGTTTCATTTTTAATTACAGATTCACAAACAGCCTTTTGTTTGAGGTGCGTTGGGAAAGTGTTTTTGATTGTTTAGAGCACAATATGCCATTCCTATCCCTTCAGATCCTGATTTTTTCGAGAAATAAAAGAATCCTTGGCTGAAAATATGCTGCTAATTTTGTGAGATATGAAAACCTATTTGTATCAAACCCTCGTTTTAGGGGTGGTTTTCTCAACGCTTTTGTCCGGTTGTAGCCCTAAAGTCCACTCCTATGTGCAAGCTTCCCCGGATAATCATCTGTCTATCTCCTTTTTTGTCAATGAGGGGGGAGCTCCGGGTTACCTGGTTGCTTATAAGGGGCAACCCGTTATTGATACTTCACTACTGGGTTTCGGGACGAGTTACCTCTTATTCTTTTGAAAACAAACAATTTTTATAGATGAAACGAATTCTCCTTTTCTCGATGTTGTGGTGCATTGCCTTGTCCGGTTTTTCCCAGGTGACGACTTCACCGGAAACACCCATCGACAGCAAAGGGGTGGTGATTACCTATGATGCCAGTCAGGGCAGTCAGAGACTCAAGGATTATACTGGAGAGGTATATGCGCATACAGGTCTCATCACCGATCAAAGCACATCGGGTTCGGATTGGAGATATGTAAAAGCTGGTTGGACCGAGAATATTGATGCCTGTAAAATGACCTCATTGGGCGATAATCTCTATCGGCTTGAGATATCTCCATCTATTATAGAGTTTTATGGGGTGCCTGATGGTGAAACAATAGAGAAGATGGCTTTTGTATTCCGCAATTCAGACGGTAGTCTGGAAGGGAAGACAAACTCGGGTGGCAATATCTATGTTGATGTAAGCACCCTGAACCTTACTGTATCTGTTGAAAAACCAACAGGTTATGCTGTTTATGCGACGGACGGGGATGTGGATGTTCAGATTGTAGCAACCAACAATACTTCTATTGCCTTTTATGTGGATGGTAGCTTAATGGAAAGCGTTGAAAATGACACACTCATTGCTTCCATTTCAGCCGGTGATATAGGGAAACACACCCTGGTGGCACTCGCATCCGATGGAACTTCATCGGTTACAGATACCATGAATTATTATGTGCGTGGTGAGGTTACTACCGCTTCCCTGCCGGCAGGATTAAACCGGGGAGTGAACCGTATCGATGATGAAACAGTGACTTTTGTGCTCTATGCACCCGATAAAAATTTTGTGCATGTGATCGGGGATTTTAATAACTGGGAACCCGCCGATGATTATCTGATGAAGAAGGATGAAGCGGAAGATACTTTTTGGTTAACCGTTTCTGGCCTTGATGCCCATACCGAATATGCCTTTCAGTTTTATATCGATGGAGATATCCGCGTGGCCGACCCCTATACCAATAAAACATGTGATGAGTATGATGTTTACATCGACGAGAATGTGTATCCCGGGTTAAAAGATTATCCGGAAGAGTATACCTCTTATCCAACTGCCGTTTTTACTGTTAACGAATACAAATATCCCTGGAGGGTAACTGATTTTACTCCTCCCGAAAGCAGTAAGCTGGTTATTTATGAGCTGCATATTCGTGATTTTACTGATATGGGTGCCATAAAAACAGTAACAGATTCAATTCATTATTTTGTTGATTTAGGCGTTAATGCCATTGAGCTAATGCCCTTCAATGAGTTTGAAGGGAACGACAGCTGGGGCTATAATCCATCCTTTTATTTTGCGCCCGATAAAGCCTATGGAACCCCGGAGGATTATAAGGCCTTTGTCGATGTTTGTCATGAAAACGGGATTGCTGTATTGATGGATATGGTTTTGAACCATTCCTACGGACAATCACCCTTTGCCAGGATGTATCTGGATGAGGAGGGGAACCCGGCAAATAATAACCCCTGGTATAATACAGCGTCTAATTTCCTGAATCCCGATGCTCAGTGGGGATACGATTTTAATCACGAGAGTCCCGATACACAGGAGCTGGTCGACAGTATTTGTTCTTTTTGGATGAGTGAATACCACCTTGATGGTTTTCGCTTCGACTTCACCAAGGGTTTTTCCAATACAAGCTATGGCACTAGTTCGTGGGGAAGTGATTATGATGCGGATAGAATTGTGATTTTGGAGAGGATGGCCGATGAAATATGGGCCAGAAAAAGTGATGCCATTATATCATTTGAACACCTTTCAGATAATGATGAAGAAACCGAATTGGCCAATTATGGTATTTTGCTTTGGGGAAATCATAACTATAATTTTAATGAAGCTACCATGGGGTATTATAATAATTCCGATTTCTCGTGGATATCCTACAAAAACCGGGGCTGGGACGATGCTCAAATAGTTAATTACATGGAGAGCCATGATGAAGAACGTATCATGTATAAAAATCTGACTTATGGCGATTCTTATGGCGATTATGATGTAACAGAGCTGGAAACAGCCCTGGAGCGCACCGAAGCTGCTGCTGTGTTTTTAATTTCAGTTCCCGGGCCTAAGTTGCTATGGCAGTTTGGAGAGCTGGGCTATGACTACAGTATTAACACCTGCACAGATGGCAGTGTAGATACGGATGGAGGTTGCCGCACCGGCAGTAAGCCTTCGGGATGGGCGTATTACGGCGATGAGAAAAGAATGGAGTTGTTTGCTGTTTATCGTGAAATAATTAACCTGAAAAAGAGAGAACCCGTGTTTAGCACCAATGATTTTTCCATGGAAGTATCTGGTGCTGCCAAACGGATCGAATTGAATTATGCTGGTTCCGATGTTCGCCTAATCGGTAATTTTGACTTGGTGGCGCAGAGCATTCAGCCTAAATTTAGTTCAACAGGGGTTTGGTACAATCACTTTGCAAACGACAGTATAACCGTTACCGATATAAATGCCTATTATACATTAGAGGCCGGTCAATTTGCTTTGTTTTCACAAAAGAAACTGGAAGGATTTGTTGCTTCCACAGGCGTTTGGGGGCCTAATTACTTTGAGGATGCTTTTCTTACGCCCAATCCAACAAGTGATTATGTTACTATTTATTCAGGAGATGATTCTTTAGAGTGGGTAAAAATAACTTCGATAACCGGAAAAGAATTGTATAACAAAAAAGTATCTGCGACAGAGCTTGAAGTGAATGTCAGTTCTTATCCTGCAGGTATTTATTTAGTTCATCTTTTTGGAGATGATAATGGGTATAAAGTGTTTAAGTTGTTAAAACAGTGAGCTGATTTCTGAATATTCCAGGGGGACTCCCGGGGTTTAGGATACGGGGCAGTTCTGGATCCTATTTCTTAAGCTCAATCCATCGTTGAATCACGTCTTCGTTGTGGTCGTGGTGAATGCCCGCCGCCCTTTCTTTCTCCAGGCGACTCTCTTTTGGATCCTTATAGGCTTTTTGGAAAATATACCACAGAGTGTGGGCAAGTACTTTTAAATCCGTTATTACCGAGGGGTTGTTGATATAGGCAATGTCGTAATAGAGGCGGTCGGTCATCTCTTCCAGGGAGCTGGCATAACCATATTTCACCATTCCCAGGGAGGTGAGGCCGGGTTTGACCTGGTAAATGGCCTTGTAATAGGGGATTTTGTCTCTAAGCATTCTGGCGAAGAAGGGTCTCTCGGGTCGTGGCCCCACCAGCGACATATCCCCCTTAAGGATGTTCCAGAATTGGGGCAGCTCATCCAGATGCCAATAGCGTAATGCTTTTCCCCCGGGAGTAATGCGGCGGTCGAGGTTGGACGATAGCTGGGGCCCGTTTTGCTCCGCCTCGGGATACATGGTCCTGAATTTTATCAGGGTAAAGGGACGGGCATTTTTTCCGAGACGCTGCTGCCGATATAAGACAGGGCCCTTTGAGGTGGCTTTGATGATGAGGAATATCCAGGGAAACAGGGCCAGGGTGATGGTGATGCCCAGGATGCTGATGGTGATATCCAGGGTGGATTTGGCAAATTGATTGGCCGGACTTATAGTGTGGGCCGAAAGCTTTACATGCGGTACATCTTTTAGCGACGACATCTTCATTAATCCCGAAAGAAAGTCAAACTCAACCGGGATCATTTTTATTTCCGCTCCCGTCATTCTCAGGGCTATTAATAAACCGGAAGTAGCCTGTGTTGATGACGGATTTCCCAGAATGACCACTTCGTCAACTTTTCTGTTTTTTAAAAAATGGATTACCGATGATAAATCCCCTAAATATTCTATGGCCCCTTTATCAGTCGAAAATAAGGCCTCGGAGGCAAAATACCCATTCAGCTTGTTGTGCTCGTCAAGGATGTATCGCTTTATTCTACTAAATACCGTTTCGGAAGGCTGTTGAAAGGCAATGATGATTGAGTTAACACAAATGATGTTTTTTCTCTTGAGGCTATTCACCAGCATGGTGATGGCCGGGCGCCCAATTAGTAATAACAGGAACGTTATTAGGTGAAAGGTGGCAATACGTAAAGGGGCCCATTGGCTTAATTCCTTTAAGAATTCCCTGTTTACGGCGAACAGATAACAATCGACTATAAAAAACAGGGTGGCCACCAGTGTTGCCTCTTTGATATTAATTTCGCCATGTAACAGGTTTTGTGTTTTATAGCTGCCTATTAACCATAGTGTTAATGTGGTGGCCATGCCTCCACCTCCAATAATCAGGGCAGCACTTCCCATTGGGCTTTCCAATGACAAGGTGCCGCCAAAGGGCCAAAAGAAAAACAACCCCGCTAAAAAATCGAGGCAGATTAAAAGTAAGATGGGAATATACCGATTGCTGGTTTTAGTAAAGGTCATTTAAAAATAATATAATAGCTTCAGCAAATAACTAAATAATTTAATTTATCACCTGCTGTATTACCTTAATGGTTCGTTAAACTTTTGCAAATAACTATATACTAGTATTTTATGTGTGCAGACCTTCTTCTGTTAATGTGTTGACATTAAGCATCTTGCGAATAAGTCTAACATCTCCCGAATCTAGTTCGGGACAGGTTATCATCTAACCTCTAACGATCTATTGTTACCTGATAATACGTAAAATTTTAAAATTTAATATGCAGGAGCAAATGTTTTTTTCAAAAGGTTCGTGAAAAATAATGAGCAAATAGGGGTTCTCGGTTGTTTGCCTCCTTGTATAAGGTTATTTTTGCAGAACTATGATGGAGGATACATTCAGACATAAAGGACTGCGCGGCAGGTTGGTGCAAGAGTTGAAATCGAAAGGAATCAGCGATAATGCTGTGCTGGAGGCGATAGGAAGAGTCCCTCGCCACCTGTTTATGGACCGGTCTTTTTTGAAGCTGGCCTATCAGGATCAGGCTTTTCCAATAGGGGAAGGGCAAACCATATCGCAACCCTATACGGTGGCCATTCAATCTCAGCTTTTGGAAATAAAGAGTGGTGATCGCATATTGGAGGTGGGAACTGGTTCTGGTTACCAGGCGGCGGTCCTTCACGAAATGGGTGCTAATGTCTTTTCCATAGAACGGCAAAAAGTGCTTTATCTTCAAACCTGTAGCTTGCTCTCGTCGATTGGTTATAAGGCGATTAACCTCTTTTTGGGAGATGGTTACGAGGGATTGCCCGATTTAGGCCCCTTCGATAAGATCCTGGTTACAGCTGGGGCAGCTCAGATGCCCACTTCCCTGTTGGTTCAGCTTCGCGTTGGGGGCGTAATGGTGGTGCCTGTTGGCCCCAAAACGCAAACCATGACCAGGGTGAGGCGCCTGGATGAAGATGATTTTGAACAAGAGACTTTCGGAAAGTGCGCTTTTGTGCCCATGCTTCCGGGATTAGTGAAATGATTGAGCGGAAATGTAAAACGGAGCAAAGGGCGAAACTTTCGGAGAGCCCACTTGACTTAAACTAAAACCTATTTGATTATGTTACATATTGAACCCCTGGTTTTTAATCCTTTTCAGGAGAATACCTATTTGCTTTACGATCCCATCTCGCGCGAATGTGCCCTTGTGGATCCCGGAATGGTCTCCCCCGAAGAGGAGCAGAGGCTGGTGGCCAGAATAGAGGCATTGGAGCTTAAGCCCGTCCTGTTATTACAAACCCATTTGCACCTCGACCATGTATTTGGAACCGGCTTTGTGGCCAAAAAGTGGGGGTTAAGTCCTCAGGCACATCAGGCCGACGCCTTCTTGGTTGACCAAACCATCAATCTGGCCGCCCAGTTTGGGATGACCCTCGGGGAGAATCCCCCGGCCCCTGAAACATTTTTGAATGAGAATGATGAGGTCTTATTGGGGTCATATCGGTTAAAAGTGATTCATGTGCCCGGTCATTCTCCCGGTGGCATTACCTTTTATTGTGAGCAGGAAAAGGTTCTCCTGTCGGGAGATGTGCTTTTCAAAGACAGTATCGGCCGCACCGATTTGCCGGGTGGGGTGCACGACCTTTTAATTGAGGGCATCAAAACAAAATTAATGGTGCTGCCCGATGAGGTGGTGGTCTATCCCGGGCATGGGCCCTCAACAACCATTGGGGCAGAACGCTGGAGTAATCCTTATCTATAGGGGTTGCCAAATAAATGAAAATTAGCGGGGTCCTGTGGGCAGGCTTTGACAAAAATCATTGTTAATGTGCCAATAATATTGGTTCATTTGAGGTGCGAAAAGAGGTGATTTTCGAAATGGCTGATAACTGGCTCTTTTCAGCGATAATACAGATATTGGAACTATTTAAAATAAAACACTAATAATTATGGAGCAATTTGTTGATCGTCATATTGGGCCCCGTCCCGAGGAGGTTGATTTGATGCTGAAAAAGATAGGGGTTTCATCGCTCGACGAACTCATAGGCCAGGCAGTACCCTCAAACATTCGGATGAGTGGGATGTTGAACCTGTCACCCGCCCTCTCAGAGCAGGCTTACCTGGAGCATATTCGTAGTCTCGCAGCCAAAAACAAAGTGTTTAAATCATTTATTGGGATGGGGTACTATCCCACTTTTACCCCACCGGCTATCCAGCGCAATGTGCTTGAGAATCCCGTTTGGTATACCTCTTATACCCCTTACCAGGCCGAAATATCACAGGGGAGGTTGGAAGCCCTCCTGAACTTTCAAACCGTGGTGAGTGAACTCACAGGTGTTGAGATCGCTAATGCCTCCTTGTTGGATGAAGCCACTGCAGGGGCTGAAGCGATGATCATGATGTTCAACACCCGGAGCCGTGCTCAGATTAAAGAGGGCATCACCTCTTGTTTGGTGGATCAGGAGATCTGGCCGCAGACAAAAGCCGTGCTGGAAACCCGCGCCCTGCAATTGGGTATTGAGCTGCAGTTTGTGGATCTGGCCCGCCAGGAATATGATCCTAAACACCATTTTGGCATGGTGCTCCAATACCCGAACCAGAAGGGGGAGATTCATGACTACCGGGAACTGGTACAAAAGGTGCATGAGGGTGGTGGAAAAGTAGCGGTGGCTACCGATCTGCTGGCTTTGACGTTGTTAACCCCTCCTGGCGAGTGGGGCGCCGATATTGTGTTTGGCTCCTCTCAACGATTTGGGGTGCCCATGTATTACGGTGGACCTCATGCCGCCTTCTTCGCTGCCCGGGAGGAATTCAAGCGTAATATTCCCGGCCGGATTGTGGGGGTTTCCAAAGATCTTAGTGGGAAACCGGCTCTCCGTTTGGCGCTGCAAACCCGGGAGCAGCATATTAAGCGCGAAAAGGCTACCTCCAATATCTGTACCGCTCAGGCTTTATTGGCCACTATGGCCGGCTTTTATGCGGTTTACCATGGTCCCGAAGGCCTTAAAAAGATGGCTTTGGAGATACATGCATTGGCCGGCAAGCTGGTTAAAGGCCTCGAAAAGGCCGGCTTTGAGTCGCTTAATGCCACCTATTTTGATACCATTCGCGTGAAATTACCCCATTCTCTGGCATTGAACCGCGTACAGGAAGAAGCCCTTGCCAGGGAGTTCAATTTTCGGTATTTCGTAGAAGAGGGAATCATTGGTATTACACTCGATGAGACCACTACCCCCAGCGATGTTCAGGAGTTGGTCAATCTTTTTGCCGGGCTTACTGCTACTCCCCCCATTAAGGTGGAGGAATTGTCCCTGGAGAATGGCATCCCTCAGTCTCAGAGACGTCAATCTGCATTCCTGACACAAAAAGTGTTTCATAAGTATCGGTCCGAAACCGAGTTGATGCGTTATATCAAGCGGCTGGACCGGAAGGATATCTCCTTGGCCCACTCCATGATTTCATTGGGCTCCTGCACCATGAAGCTGAGTGCCTCTTCGGAACTTTTCGCCCTCAGCTGGCCCGAGTTTACCTCTATGCACCCATTTGCTCCGGTCGAACAAGCAAAAGGGTACCATGAGATGATGGATCAGCTGCGTGCCGATCTGTCGGAGATAACCGGTTTTGCCGATGTGAGTTTGCAGGCCAACTCGGGTGCCTCGGGCGAATATGCCGGATTGATGGTCATCAGGGCCTATCAAAAAAGCCGGGGGGAAGGTCATCGTAATGTGGCGCTAATCCCTGCCTCGGCCCATGGAACCAATCCTGCGAGTGCCGCCATGGCCGGCATGAAACCCGTTGTGGTGAAATTCGATGAGGGGGGCAATATTGATGTGGATGATCTTCGTGAAAAAGCTCAGTTGCATAAAGATGATTTGGCCTGTCTGATGGTTACTTATCCCTCTACCCACGGGGTTTTCGAAAGTTCTATAAAGGAGGTTTGCCAGATTATTCATGACAACGGAGGACAGGTTTTCATGGATGGCGCCAATATGAATGCTCAGGTAGGGCTCACCAGCCCCGGGCTCATTGGGGCTGATGTGTGTCACCTTAACTTGCATAAAACATTCGCCATCCCTCATGGAGGCGGTGGCCCGGGGGTTGGGCCCATTGGGGTCGCTGCCCACCTGGTCGACTTTTTGCCCGGGCATAGTGTGATCGATAATATGCGTAATGGAATTTCTGCCGTTTCGGCGGCACCCTGGGGAAGCCCCGGTGTATTGCCGGTTACCTATGGATATATTAAGATGTTGGGCGCTGAAGGATTGACCTATGTGACTAAAATAGCCATCTTAAATGCCAACTATCTGGCCCATGAGCTGAAGGACGATTATGGGATACTGTACACAGGTGAAACCGGACGAGTGGCTCATGAGATGATTCTGGAGTGCCGTAAATTCAAGGCCACCACCGAAGTTACTGAAACAGATATTGCCAAACGCCTGATGGACTATGGGTATCATGCACCTACCGTCTCTTTCCCGGTTCATGGCACCTTAATGATAGAGCCTACCGAGAGTGAGTCCAAGCAAGAAATGGATCGTTTCCTGGAGGCTCTGAAGTCGATACGTGCCGAGATTTGTGAGATAGAATCCGGTGCCGCCGACAAGGAGAATAATGTATTGAAACATGCCCCGCACCCCGAATACGTGGTGGTGGCTGACACCTGGGATAATCCCTATGGCCGTGAAAAAGCCGCCTATCCATTGCCGTGGGTGCGCGAAAATAAATTCTGGACCCCCGTGGCCCGGATCGACGAAGCCTATGGCGACCGTAATTTGATGACTACCTGTGACTCGTTGGATAGACTGCTGTAAGTCGTAGTCTTCCCGTCCAAAATAGAGGCAGGACGTAATCGTTTTGTCTAAGGACGAATAAGAGTTAAGAAAAAAGGCCCGGCCAACAATCCACTTCCATGGGTTGTTGGCCGGGCCTTCGTTATTTGGTGTCGGTCCTCCTGAATAGAGGAAACGGTTTTTGACTTTTTTTGCTCAGACAGGAGTGGCTATTTCAGTCCGTTTTCTTGCGGTGAAAGCCCTGTGTTATTTCGATGCCGCGCTTTTTAATAGTTTAGCGATCTCAGGATGATTGTTTTGAGCGGCAAACTTTTCGGCTGTGTCTCCATCAACATCCTTTAATGAGGTGTCCGCATCATGTGCAAGAAGCACCTTCACTACTTCCATCTGGCCTTCGGAAGCAGCATACATTAGAGGGGTGAACTGCTCAATCTGGTCGGGCAGGTTAATTTGAGCGCCATGGCTTAAAAGGAGTTCTACCGTCTCAGGAAAGGGCCCTGATGAGGCGAAATGAAGGGCTGACAACCCTCTGCTGTCGATCATATTTAACCGGGCATCCTTGCTTAGGAGAGCTTTTACAATTGGGGTGTGCCCATTATAGGCGGCAAACATCAGGGCGGTATGCCCCTCTTCGTCGGTGGCATCTACATTGCTTACGGTGTTCAGAATCGATTGCACCAAATCGGCGTTCCCCTCAAGCGAGGCATCTCTCAGGGCTTGTCCCTGGTCGGCCTGGGGCTCAGCTGTGTTGAGGCTCTCTTGGGGAGTGTCCGATGAGGTTTCCTGTGTTTTTGGTTTTTTGCTTTGACAGGCCATCATGCCCAAAAGCAAGCACATAAAAAACAGGATCTTAACGCTGCTTCTATTTTTCATTTGAGGATTTTTAAGTAAGTAAACCCTCAAATGTATTCAATTTCCGCCGTAATTTTAAGGCGGTCATGATTTTTTATCTGCTTTGGGCCTCCGGAATGGGAAAGCCCCTGACAAAGGATTCGTTTTTTTGTCAGAGGGATTTGGCCACCTGAAGGGCTTTGTCGTAATCTGGTTCGTGGGATACTTCCGGCACATATTCCACGTACTTAATCTTATTGTCTGACCCGATGATCACTGTTCCCCGTGCCAGCAGTCGCACGTTTTCCATCACAAAACCATATTTCGAGCCAAAGTCGAGATCTTTATGATCGGACAGAGTAACAATGTTTTGGAGGCCTTCGGCTGCACAAAATCGTTTTTGTGCAAAAGGAAGATCACAGGAGATCGAGAGTACAACCGTGTTCTCCAATTTGTTGGCTTCCTCATTGAAGCGCCTGTTTTGGGCGGCACATACGCTGGTGTCGATGGAAGGATACACCGCGATGATTTTGATTTTTCCATTGAAATCAGTCAGTTTCACTGGTTTCATGTCATTTCCTATAACGTGAAACTCCGGTGCGCTATGCCCTACTTCTGCTTCTTTTCCCGAAAGGGTGACGGGAGTGCCTCCCGAGGTGACTGTAATACTGTTCTTTTCCATAATTGGTTTTTTTGTCCTCAGGTCTGGTTGGAATGGCCTGAAACTGCTTGTAGTTTAATTTTAAAGAACAACAGGGTTTTCTGAATTTTGTTTTGGAAGCAGGTTAAATTTCTGATATAATCTGCTCTCTTTTACAATCCTGTTTATGGCGGGGAAGACCCGGTGAATGTTTTCCCATGGTTTATCTGATTTGGCAGAGGAGGTATTGCCATTTTTTTTGTTCAGGAAATATATGTGAGCAATGGGGGGGTGCATGAGAAAAAACCAAAAAAAAGACAGAAAAGAGTCAAGAAAGAGGGGGTAGGACTAAGAAAAAGTAATAAAAAAGAGAATGCAATGTGAAAAAGCAGGGGGTAAAATTAAAAAACAGTTAAAAATGATGGTTTGGGTGAGGGAATGTTTGGATACAAAAAAAAGGTGATCTATGTTTGTACTGTGATTAGAGATTGTCACAATAAATGATTGTTTAATTTAAAATTGTAGCTTATGAAAGCAAAAAGATTGTTATTTGGAATTGTTGCCGTTGTGGTTTTGGCTTCGGTTGCGTTGCCCGCAACGGGTACGGGAAAAATTACCGCTTTTCCCTATTTGGATACCAATTACTCCTTGATTACGGCCTCCGGAGTCACCGATGAAAATTGTTCATTGATTATTAAGGATGAAGACGGAATTGTGGTCTATTCGATCAGGAAATTAGGGCAATCCGGGGTTATGCAAAAAGTGCTGGATTTAAGTGGTCTGGAAGATGGAGAATACAGAGCCCTGATAAGTAAAAAGGGAAAAACACAGGTATCCTGCGGATTCTCTTTGGTCGATGGGAAGATCCTTGACGACAAAGTTTCCGGTGTTGAGGATGGGAATCTCTCTGCCATGGTTTTTTCACAAAACAACTTATTGGTTATCTCCATGCTAAATCAGAGCCGAAAAGCCGTGGAAATGACGGTTGAGGATGTTGAGGGCAACGAACTGTTTTCTTCTTTGTTGACCGACGAATTTAAGTATTTCGGGAAGTTCGATGTGTCGGCTTTTCCACAGGGGACCTATTATGTAAGTTTGGCATCCGGCCAAAATAAATCCCAGTATGTGTTTAAAAAATGATCCCGGTCGACAGCGGCGCTTAAGTCCGTTTAATTGGGGTTGGTTAATATGAGGTGTATCTTCAGAATTCTGAGATACACCTTTTTTTATGGGTTACAATTTGTCTGGGTTGTTTATTGGGTGCTGCGGTTGATGGCGTCTTCAATGATCTCGGAAAGAACATCGGCCATTTTCAGGTTTTTAGCTCTTACCTGTTGGGGAATAAAACTGGTGGTGGTCATCCCCGGTGTTGTATTTACCTCAAGTAAATAAATTTTTTGGTCGGTAATGATGTAATCCATTCTGACGATTCCTTTGCAATTAAGAATGGTGTAGGCCAGAGACGATATCTCCTGAATGCGGCGGGTGAGTTCATCAGAGAGACGGGCTGGTGTGATTTCAGTCGCCTTTTCGGCATTGTATTTGGCTTCAAAATCGAAGAAGTCGTTCTTGCTGATAACTTCGGTGAGGGGCAATAATTCTTCTTTATTGAGTGTTTTGTAGAGACCACAGGTTACCTCTGTTCCCTTGAGGAAGGTTTCGATAATCACCTCGCTGCTCTCCTCAAAGGCTTTTTGAATGGCCCCTTCCAGCTCCCGGGCTTCTTTCACCTTCGTGATGCCAAAGCTGGAACCGCCGGCATTGGGTTTTACAAAACAGGGAAGCCCTAGTTTGTCGACGATTTCTTCCGGGTTATAGGTGTTTCCCCGACGGATCAGAATTGAATCCGGAACCGCTATCCCAAAGCCTTTGAGATAAGTGTTGCACATGAACTTGTTAAAGGTGAGGGCCGAGGGAAGAACCTCGCAGGTCGTGTGGGGAATATTCAGCATGTCAAGATATCCCTGCAAGAGGCCATTCTCGCCAGGGGCTCCGTGTATGGTGATATAGAGGCAATCGAAGAGAGTGGTCTGACCTTCGAATTGAAACGAAAAATCGTTTCGGTTAACAGGTAGTTCCTCGTTGTTGATGGTGACCACCCATTTATCTTGAATGAGGAGCACCGGAAAAATCCGGTAACGCGAGGAGTCCAAAAAGGTGGCGATGCCTTCGGCACTTTTTCGACTTACCACAATTTCGGAGGAGTAGCCTCCGTATACAATGCCAATAGTTTTCATTTGAGCGACTTGTTAATAGGGCGGATTTCTTTTAAATTCTCATTATTCGGTTCTGGATGCGATGTATTGCCTCCATTTCTCAATGGTTTGCTGCATATCCTCAGGCAGGGTGGAGTCAAACTCCATAAACGCTCCCGTTTTGGGATGCACAAAACCCAGCGATTTGGCATGTAGTGCCTGTCGGGGCAACAGGGCAAAGCAGTTTTGAACAAACTGTTTGTATTTGGTAAAGGTGGTTCCTTTTAATATTTGGTCACCACCATATCGGGCATCGTTGAAAAGGGTATGTCCAATGTATTTGAGATGTGCTCTTATCTGATGGGTTCTGCCGGTTTCGAGGCGGCACTCCAAATGGGTGATATAGCCCAGTCGTTCGAGCACCTTGTAGTGGGTTACAGCCGACTTTCCCTGCGAGCCATCCGGGTAAACAGTCATCTGTTTCCGATCGCGCAGGCTCCGCCCGATATGGCCGGTAACGGTGCCACTATCTTCTTCCACATTCCCCCAAACCAATGCCTGGTAGGTTCTGGCGGTGGTTTTATCGAAAAATTGGCGGGCCAGAAAGGTCTTGGCCTGTTCTGTTTTGGCAATCACCAGCAGGCCAGAGGTGTCTTTATCTATCCTGTGTACCAGTCCCGGACGGGGATCGTTACTCTGAAACCAATCCTGGCCCTGGAAGTGCCAGGCCAGAGCATTTACCAGGGTGCCCGTGTAATTGCCATAACCCGGATGAACCACCATGCCCGGCGTTTTATTGATCACAATCAGCTGATCATCTTCATAAACAATGTTGAGTGGAATGTCCTCGGGCAGGATCTCTATTTCCCGGGGTGGCCAGGACATCACGATGGTAATTACATCGCCCGGTTTTACCCGGTAATTCGACTTGACGGGTTTCCCGTTGGACAAAATACTCCCTGCGGCTGCAGCTTCCTGAATCTTGCTGCGAGAGGCATTTTCGATGCGGTTTACCAGGAATTTATCTACCCGAAGCAGGTTTTGCCCCGCATCGGCAATAAAACGATAATGCTCATAGACGCTACCATCCTCTTCCTCGGTATTGTCGTCGGTCAGGCCGTCGTCTATTATCTCATCCGGGTCGTCCAGTTCATCAAAATTATTGTCTTCTTCTCTCATCAGGGATGTATTGTTTTTTTTCTTTTTCTGTGCAAAGATAGTGCAAATGGTGCGAAATAATAGTCAGCTAAGCCTTGGGTCGTAAGGGTACCAATAGATTATTTAATCAGTTGGGCTCATTAAATTATGGAAGATGAGATCTATTTATTCTTTGAGCAGGGTCGGTTACCCTCCTTGATCAACATGATTCTGCATAAGAAGACGCGCAGAAAATGGTTGTTCTTAGATCATTTTTAATAGCACTATTGGTTGAGTCGAAGCCTAAAAAAAATTCTCTTCCTCAACGGGAGGAAGGGGTTCTTGAGTTGGCACGGAGAGGGTGTCGGGTTGTAATAAAAGAGAATCGGTGGTTAGCCAGATGTCAATTGAGGCGCCCAGATGCAGTTGGTTTTCAGGCGACGAGGCAGGATCCTGACGCCAGATGAAGGCCGCAAGGGTGTCCTCATGGGTTACTATTGTGGAGTCGAACACGATGGCCCCAATGTTGAGAGATACCCGTTGACTCTCCTCTTTGGCTGTTGAAATATTGAGCCCCGTAAGATCGGGTATGGCAGTGACCTGACTGCTTAATCCCTGACCAACCAAAAGGTCGACGCTGGTGCCTTTAACCACTTGAGTTCCCGGGCTAACTGCTTTCCCGTTCAAGTGTTGTCCTAATACCAGATTGGTATATTCGGAGGGGACAAAGATGAGCTCTCCCACCTTAAGTCCAAAGGATTCGAGGATAACCCGGGCATTTCTTACGCTGTAGTCAACCAGGTTGGGGATTTGTACCTTTTCCGGAGACCAGGCGTTGATGGTGAAAAAGATGGTTCGGTTTCTTTTTACCAGTTCACCGGCTTCCGGTACATGTTCCATCACCACTCCCGGAGGCATGTTGTTGATATGTACCGAGTCGATAATGGTGTAGCGCAGTCCTTTCTCCTGGATGAGGTGTTCGAGCTGTTGCTCGGTGAGACCCGTGAAATCCGGCACTCTAAATCCCTCTCCATGAAGGGTGTACAGGTTCAATCCAAAAAAGGAAAGGGTGAGGATCAGGATGCCTGAACCGATCACAATTCCGAGGTGTTTGGAAAAGGATTTGCTGAATATGGTTTTGAGAAGAGACATGGGTCAACCGTTTTGAATGGTTGTCAAAAATAACACAAAATCCAGAAAAGAAAAGGATGTCTCCCTATTATGTGTAGAAAGAGAACCCTTTAAAGGCAAATCATTTGGATTTATGCGCCCCTCGGATGTCCTGTTTTTGCGGATTTATGAAGAAGGGGAAGCTGTCGCAAAAAAAAAGGATCACGAGGATCCTTTTCTTTATAAGTTTCATAATTAAGCAGAACACTACCAGGCTCCCTGCTCAATTAAGGCGTTAGGCTTTATGTTTGTTTTCACTGGAAACAGTCAGTTTTCTTCTTCCTTTGGCCCGACGTGAAGCGATTACGCGGCGACCGTTAGCGGTTGCCATCCGGGAACGGAAACCGTGTTTGTTTCTTCTTTTACGGTTCGAGGGTTGGAAAGTCCTTTTCATTGCTGTACGTTTTTATCTTTCGTTAATGCTGTATGTTCTAAAAATTCAGGAGTGCAAAAATACATGTTTTTTTTGTCTTCCAAAACATTATTGGGCAATTTTTTAGATCAATCTCCATCGGAGATTTATCTGAGGGGCAAATGTAGTAATTTTTTTGTCTGAAAAAAGGGCTCCTCAAACCACTCATCCAGGGAGGAAATATTCACCAATCTCTTAAATGGCTTGGTCTCGGCCTCCAGATCCCCCCCTTTGAGATACAGGATTCCGTTGGGAATGGCATTCTGCTCTTTTTTGGAAAGCAGGTGACGGGTAAGTTTTACAAATTCGGGCAAGGCGGTCACTGCACGGCTCACAATAAAGTCGAATTCGCCTTTGTATGATTCGGAACGGGATTGTACCGCGGTGGCATTCTCCAACCCAATGGCCCCGATTACCGCGTCAACAACTTTAATTTTTTTGCCTATGGAATCAAGCAGGGTGAACCTTGCCTCAGGGAAGAAAATACTCAGTGGAATCCCCGGAAAGCCCCCGCCTGTGCCGATGTCGATAAGGTTGGTTCCGGGAGTAAAATGAATAAAGTTGACGATGGACAGGGAGTGTAATACATGGTGGAGATAAAAATGATCCATGTCCTTACGCGAAATGACATTTATCTTATTGTTCCAATCTTCGTAAAGGGGCTTAAGCGCTTCGAACTGCTCTTTTTGCCTGGAGGAGAGTGAGGGGAAGTATTTTAATATAACGTCCATGTCTTCTTGAGGTGATGCGTTAGATGCTTGATTTCTGAATGAAATCAGAAAGTAAACCGGGCGTTGAAACGTGTTCTCTTTGGAATGGGCGGGAATCTAAAAAAAACATAAGCCTGTGAAGCACAGGACCAATCGGTTTTTTGTCAATGAGAGACCCTTTGTGGCCGGTTTCTTTAGGTCTGTTTTACTTCGGAATTTTTAAGGGTGTTGAAGAGTAGCTCCCGCGCCCTGAAGAGTTGAGCTTTTACTGTTCCCAACGGAAGTTCCAGCTCAGCTGAGATTTCTTCGTATGAATATTCTTTAAAGTAACGTAACTCAATGAGGGTACGGTAACGGGGCTTTAACTTTTTAACAACTGTTCGCATCAGAATTACTTTTTGGGATCTGATGAGGTTTTCTTCCGGATCGGGAGCTTCATCCTTAATGTGGATCTTCGAATCGTTCTCCTTCTCATCGGCCATGAAACTTCCATCAATGGAGATGTGGTTGGTTCGTTTCTTTCGGAGGTAATCGATGCAGTTGTTGGAGGCAATCTTAAACAGCCAGGTACTGAAGGCGTAATTTGGGGAGTACTGCTTAAGATTCTTAAATGCTTTTCCAAAGGCTTCGATGGTGAGGTCTTCCGCATCGGTTTTATTATTGATCATCTTCAAAAGCATAAAATAAATGGCATCACGATAGCGCGCCATTAATTCAGCGTATGCTCTTTGGTCTCCATCCACTGCTTTCTCTACCAGTTCAAGGTCGAATTGTGCCTTGTCTGATAAATTTGGATTTACTTCCATTTTTTCTTTTTTGTTCCTGTGAGATTTCCGGCATGGGCCCATAATAATAGGAGTGGCTGCAGAAAATCGAATCCAATAAATCCCCAATAAATATTTCCTAGGCCGGTTTTTTTGGCCGCCATACGCCACAAGATATACTTGGTTGTCATTAGTGAGCCCCAAAATGCCAGTCCTATGACAACAAAATTATTAAAAAACAGGTAATAAAGGCTAAAAATCCAAAATAATTCTCTGGTAATTGGTTCCAATGTTAATTCCATCCGGATGCCAAATGGATAGCGGCCGGCGGTTGTGAGATGTCGTTGTTTTTGGTTTTTCCATTTGCTGAAACTCCCTGCCGGCACACTCATCGTGTGCGCCTGGGGATGAATGCAAATGGTGGTATTGCTTTGGGACGCAACCTCCTGAACAAAGAGGTCGTCGTCGCCCGACATGATCATTAAATGATTCTTAAAGCCGTTGTTGTTGACGAAAAGGGATTTGGTGTAACCCAGGTTTCGCCCAACGCCCATGTAGGGTTTTCCACTGAGGGCATAGCCCAGATATTGGAGCGCGATGCTAAAAGTATCGTAACGTATCCAAAAGTTGGCTAACCCCTTTTGTTTTTCGTAGTTTCCAATGCCCAGAACCATCTCTTTTCCCGGTTGAGTGAGGGCTTCCACCATATGCTTTAACCACTGGTTGGAGGCTGGCCGGCAGTCGGCATCGGTCAATATCAGATGCTCATGCACGGCTGCTTTAATCCCAATGGACAAGGCGGTTTTTTTACCGTTGTAAAACTTTTTGTCTGCCGAGAGGGTCGTAGTGTATAGATGAGGATATTGATTTTTAAACTGCTGAAGTATTTCGGAAGTGTCGTCTTCTGAATTGTCGTTGACCACTACTACCTGGTAATTTGGGTAATCCTGGGTGAGTATCTCGGGTAAGAAAAGGCTGAGATTATAGTCTTCGTCTTTGGCACAGATGATTACCGAGACCGGGGGAAGCGTGGAGGAAGTTACCGGCGAAGGGCGATAGACAGCCAGAGGGCGGATTCGTTTAAGTAAAAACCATAACTGAAAGCACCAGGAAAGTGAAAGAATAGAAATCGTAATGATTTCAATCAGATCGAATTGGGGTATCGCCATATTACGGGTTAATTACCCGTCAAAAGTGCGATTTTTTTTCTTTTCCTACAACTTGAACTTTCTTTTTTATCTTTGCCTCCTAATTGATAAATCCTTCGATTTACTATAGGGCTTTACTGAGAAGCGGGTTGTTTCCCGCCCCTGGTAATATCCATGAACCAATTCATCTGCAATGCAATTTTCACTAGAGCACACATGTCAGGATACCTCCGCACGGGCGGGCGAAATAATGACCGACCATGGGCGTATTTCAACGCCAATATTTATGCCTGTGGGTACCGTGGGATCGGTAAAAGGAATCCATGTGACCGACCTGGAAAAGGAGGTAAAGGCTTCTATCATTCTGGGCAATACCTATCATTTGTACCTGAGGCCGGGCCTCGAAGTATTGCGTCAGGCAGGGGGATTGCACCGGTTTAATGGTTGGAACCGACCTATTTTGACCGACAGTGGTGGCTTTCAGGTGTTTTCGTTAAGCGAGAACAGAAAATTGACCCACGAAGGGGCCGAGTTTCGTTCACATCTGGATGGGTCCAAACATCTGTTTACCCCCGAAAATGTAGTGGACATTCAGCGCACCATTGGTGCCGACATCATTATGGCTTTCGACGAATGCCCTCCGGGGGATACCGATTACAAGTATGCCCTCAACTCCATGGAACTTACCCATCAGTGGTTGAAACGGGGAATCGAACAATTCGACCATACCGAGCCACATTATGGCTATGGGCAAACCTTTTTCCCCATTGTACAGGGGGCCGGATTTCGGGATCTCCGCAAAAGATCGGCCGAGTATGTAGCCTCTTTCGGCCGGGAAGGCAATGCTATTGGAGGATTGGCTGTGGGAGAACCGGAAGAGGTTATGTATGAGATGATTGAGGTGGTTAACGCGATCCTCCCTGCCGATAAACCCCGTTACCTGATGGGTGTGGGAACGCCTGTTAATATTCTGGAGGCCATCAGCCGCGGGGTGGATATGTTCGATTGTGTAATGCCCACCCGAAACGGTCGCAATGGCATGCTTTTTACTCGCCAGGGGATCATTAATTTAAGGAATGAAAAATGGAAGCACGATTTTTCGCCCCTCGATGTTGATGGCCATTGTTCCTTCGACACCCTTTATTCGCGAGCCTACATGAGACATCTGTTTATTGCCAAAGAGATGTTGGGCCCTCAAATTGCATCCATTCACAACCTGGCCTTTTATCGTTGGTTGGTAACCGAGGCGCGTCATCAAATTAAAACCGGTACTTTTTTGCAATGGAAAAATCAAATGGTGTCACAATTGGCAAGACGTTTGTAACTCACCTACCATTGGGGCCGTCCTGGTTATTTTGGGATTTAACAAGAGCCTTTGGGTTAAACTTGATTCCCAACCTAAAAGGATTTACTTTCGTAAAGTTTTAAGAATAGTCCCCATAGGGATCGTGTTCATAACCTTTTGAGTGGTTTTGTTTTTTAGAATACATTATTGTTTTGAAAAAACTCGATATTTATATCTTAAAGAAGTTTCTGGGAACCTTCATCTTTGCCATTATGCTGATCATCAGCATTTCGGTGGTGTTTGATTTGACCGAGAAGCTGGATAACTTTTTTGAAACCCATGCCCCATGGGAGGCCATTGTGTTCGATTATTACAAAAACTTTATTCCCTATTTTGTCAACTTGTTTACCCCTTTGTTTGTCTTTATCGCCGTTATCTTTTTTACCTCCAAAATGGCTTACCAAACCGAGATTATTGCCATCTTGTCGAGTGGGGTGAGCTTTAGGCGAATGATGTATCCCTATTTTCTGGGGGCGGCTATTATTGCTCTTTTTTCATTTCTTTTGGGTGGATATGTGATTCCTCCCGCCAACAAAGTGCGCATCGACTTCGAAAACCGATATGTTAAAAACCGACGGGAAACGGGAATGAGCAATATCCATATGCAGATAAAACCCGGACTCTTTGTCTATTTGAGACGTTACTCATCGTTCCGTGAATCGGGGGATGATTTCAGTTTAGAGGAGTTTGATGGCAAGGATTTGAAACTCAAGATATCGGCAGGAACCGCTAAGTATGATTCCATCTCTCAAAAATGGACTTTCCGAAATTATGTCCGTCGGGATTTCCATGAAAACAACAAAATGGAGATTACCCATGGCGTTGAAATGGATACCGTTTTAAATATGACTCCTTCTGATTTTATAGAGGAGCGTAATTTGTTTGAAACCATGACCAATACTGAACTGGGCAGCTATATTGAAGATCAACAGTCCAGAGGGGTTGGGAACATAGAACCCTACCTGATCGAGAAATACCGCCGGATCGCCTCTCCTTTCTCCGCTTTTATTCTCACCCTCATCGGCGTTTCTCTGGCTTCGCGAAAGGTTCGCGGGGGCATGGGGCTGCACATTGGTGTTGGCATTGCCCTTAGTTTTGGCTATATTCTTTTTATGACCATCTCTACCACTTTTGCCATTAATGGAAATCTCTCTCCCCTCGTGGCAGTTTGGATTCCCAACATACTCTTTGCCTCCATTGGGGCGTTTTTATATGTCAGAGCCCCCAAGTGAGTCGAATTTATTTGCTTTGTTTTTCAGCAGGTTAGCCTTATCTTTGTTAGAATGTTTGAATAATTGACCGAGTATTAATTCTAAAATTTGTAATTATGTACCCGGAAAAATCAACATTAAATAGTCGATCGTGTTGATTACTAAATGAATAACCAAAATTCTTTGAGTATGTCATTAAAGAAGTACATCCTTGACCTTCGGAAAAGGAAAGAAAAAGTTCAACAGGGTGGTGGCGAGAAAGCCATTGAAAAACAAGCAGCCATGGGTAAAATGACCGCCCGTGAGCGTATTATTGCCCTTTTGGACAATGAGTCTTTTATTGAATACGACCTTTTTGTAGAGCATGAAGCCCGGGATTTCGGGATGGATAAAAAGGAGTTGCATGGTGATGGTGTGATCATTGGAACCGGTTCCATCTATGGTGCCTCGGTTTGTGTGTTTGCTCAGGACTTTACCGTTGCCGGTGGGTCGCTTGGGTTAATGCACGCCCGCAAGATCACCAAAATCATGGATCATGCCCTTAAAATGAGAGTGCCCCTGATTGGTATCAACGATTCAGGTGGAGCGCGTATTCAGGAAGGAGTTAATTCCCTGGCTGGTTATGGTGAGATCTTTTACCGTAATACCATTGCATCAGGCGTGATTCCTCAAATCTCAGTCATCTTAGGACCCTGTGCCGGAGGTGCCGTGTATTCACCCGCTCTCACCGACTTTGTGTTTGTGGTAGATCAAATCTCCAAGATGTTCATCACCGGGCCCAGCGTTATCAAAACCGTTCTGGGAGAAGACATCTCCATGGAAGATCTTGGCGGGGCCCGCGTGCATGCCGAGATAACCGGGAATGCTCACTTCTTTGCCGAAAGCGAGAAAGAGTGCTTCGACCAGATTAAGAAGTTGATCACCTTTATTCCCTGGAATAATAATCAAAAGGCCAGGGCCTTTCCTCCCAAGGAGCCCAAGTTCAAAGGAAGTATCGAAGATTTGCTGCCTTCCGATCCACGGAAGCCTTATGATGTTCGTGATGTTATCCGCTCTATTGTCGATGACTCCGATTTCTTCGAGATTCAGGAACTTTTTGCCGCCAACATTGTAATTGGTTTTGGCCGTTTGGGTGGGCAAACCGTTGGGTTTGTGGCTAACCAGCCGCTTGTCCTTGCCGGGGTGCTCGACTGTGACAGCTCCGATAAAGCCGCTCGTTTTATTCGTTATTGCGATGCCTTTAACGTTCCCGTGGTTACGTTGGAAGATATGCCCGGTTATTTGCCTGGGGTAGATCAGGAACATGCAGGGGTTATCCGCCACGGAGCCAAGGTGCTGTATGCCTATTCTGAGGCTACCGTTCCCAAAATTACCGTTATTTTGCGTAAGGCTTATGGTGGTGGATACATTGCCATGAATTCACGTCACCTGCATGCCGACTTCATGTTTGCATGGCCTACCGCCGAAATCGCCGTGATGGGACCCGAAGGTGCTGCCAACATTATCTTCAAAAGAGAAATTGAAGAAGCCAAAGACTCGGATGCTATGCGTGCCCTTAAGGTTCAGGAGTATAAAGAGAAGTTTGCCAATCCTTATGTGGCTGCTGCTAAGGGATATATCGACTCGGTAATTGAGCCCGACGAGACCAGACAAATGCTTTTACATGCACTCGAGGTGTCGGGTAACAAAGTAGATCACCGTCCAGCCAAGAAGCACGGAATCCCGCCTTTTTAGTAAAAATACAATGCCTCCTTATTCCTTTTCCAGGGGAAGGAGGCATTTGGTTTTATGATTCATTTTTTGATGTGGCGCATGAAACGAACCCCTACAAGTTGGAGGGGTAATTAAAAATCAAACTATATACACATGAATGATAAAAAGGAGTTGGTCGATTTTGCAATTTTGAGCATGAAGTACCGCACCCGGCTCACCAAAAAATTCATTAATCGCAAGAAGTACCTGGCCCCAAATCCTAATGAGGTACAGTCTCATCTTCCGGGTACCATCCTGAAGGTGAATGTGAAAGAGGGTCAACAGGTGAATGAGGGAGAGACGATTCTTTTGCTCGAAGCAATGAAGATGATCAATGAAGTTCGTATGCCCTTCACCGGAAAGGTAAAAAAGATTAATGTAGAAGCGGGGCAGCAGGTCCCTAAAAATTGTGTAATGATCGAACTCGGGTAAGAGCAATCTGACTCGATTAAAAATAAAAAACACGGCAGTGCTTTCAAATTTATTTTGAAGCCTGCCGTGTTTTTTTTGTTTGCTATTTCAATTGTCCCACCCAGGAGAAGGTGTTTGCGGGCCATTGAATATTGGGTTTCTCTTCGAACAGGCCGAAGATGGCTGATCCACTACCCGAGAGAGATGCATAGCGTGCTTTATGAGCGTACATCCGGGTTTTAATTTCCAATAATTCGGGATGGCTTTCAAAAAGAGGCTTTTCAAAATCGTTGATGATTAGCCGGGGCCATTCCTGCATTTCGGAAAACAGAGACTCCCGAAGGGGGTTTTCTGGTTGTTTAGGGGTAACCGATTGATAGGCCTGAGGCGTGGATACATGGACGGGGGCTACCACCAACAGTAGCCACAGGCCTTTTAAATGGATGGGTACGGGCGTTAACAGGTTGCCAATACCTCTTGCCAGGGAAGGCTTGTTCTCAATGAAGAAGGCGCAGTCGGCGCCCAATTGTGCCGCAAGGCTTTCAAGTTCACCTGAAGGGATGTTTAATGAGAAAAGGCTGTTAAGTAACTTGAGCATAAAGGCTGCATCGGCCGAGCCTCCACCCAGTCCCGATCCGGCGGGAATCGTTTTATGCAGGTGAATGTCAAGGAGGGGAATAGTATGCTTTTCCCGCAACAGAAGGAGCGCTTTCAGTACAATGTTTTCATTTATCTCACCGTCGAGTTGTATGCCTGTGATGTTGAAGGTATCCTCTTTGGCGGCCGGGTTAGGAACAACTTCCAATAGGTCGGTAAGCCCATGAACCGGATAAAAAAAGGTTTCCAGGTTATGGTAGCCGTCCGGTCGTTTTTCGGTGACGTAGAGCCCCAGATTTATCTTGGCATTGGGAAAAACAATCATAATGCGTTATTTTATCTGCAAAGAAATAAAAATATTGGGAAGGCCCGGCATTCTCTTCTGGATATCAACTTATCACAATGTATCAAATCGGGAAAAATAAAGAGGAGAAGTACGGAAAATTAGGTTATTTTTGGAAGAGGGTCCTTTTATTGGCTGAATACGGAGATGCAGGGACTGTAATCCTATGTGGATGAACAACCCTGACTGGGCGTTACCACAGGAATGTCTGTTTTTTTATGGAAATTCCCGCGAAGGAATCTTTGCCCTGTCTCTCCCGCTATACAGGGAGAGGATATTGGCAATTAAAAATCAAATTAAGCAGATTAAACGAACCTTTGAAAAATCGAGGAGAGTACTCTTTCTCACAACTTGTCCCGTTTAGGCGGGAGGGGGCATAATGGACGAGTTATCCCGAATCGGGTTCGGTAATTACCTATTAATAACAAATAATTTTAATGAGATGAAATCAATTTTTTTTGGCTCACTTTTTTTACTTACCTCGACCCTGATGGGGGGGCTGAATTCGTGTAAATCCTATCCGCCCACCGACCTGGCGCAAAACAACATCATCCCCAAGCCTGTTTCAGTGGTAGCGACCAGGGGTACGTTCGAATTGTCGGAGGGGGCAATGCTTTACGTTCAGGAGGGTTCCGACGAATTGTTGCAGTTGGGTCAATATCTTGCTGATATTTTAACTCCTGCCACAGGCTTCAGTATGGCTGTTAAGCCTTCCTCTTCAGCCCCCTCTGGCGGAAACATCTTTCTTTCGTTGGTCGATGTCGACAATGAATTGGGAGAAGAGGGTTATGAATTGACCATTCATAAAGATTGGGTTCAAATTGCGGCTGTACAACCTGCCGGTATTGCACGTGGCATTCAAACCTTGCGGCAACTGTTCCCGCCTCGAATTGAGGCCAACGAGCCTCAGGAGGGGCCCTGGTTACTGGCCACCGGTACTGTTCGGGATTTCCCTCAGTATTCGTTTCGCGGCGCGATGCTCGATGTGGCCCGGCACTTCTTCCAAGTAAAGGATGTTAAACAATACATCGATTATCTGGCTCTGTATAAGATGAATGTTTTGCATTTGCACCTGAGCGATGACCAGGGGTGGCGCATTGAGATTAAGTCGTGGCCCAATCTCACCCAGCATGGTGCCTCAACCCAGGTCGGTGGAGGAGAGGGCGGCTTTTATACTCAGGAAGAGTATCAGGAGATTGTTCAATATGCGCAGGAGCGCTATATTACCATTATTCCCGAGATTGATTTGCCGGGGCATACCAATGCAGCACTTTCCTCATACCCTGAGTTGAACTGCGATGGGAAGGCCACTGAGTTGTATACCGGGACCAAGGTGGGATTTAGTACCTTGTGTACGAAAAAGGAGGTGGTGTATGAATTTATCGACGATGTGGTGCGGGAGCTGTCCGAAATGACCCCCGGCAAATATTTCCATATCGGTGGCGATGAATCTCTCTCAACACCTTTAAAGGATTATATCCCCTTTGTCAACAGGGTTCAGCAAATCGTGTTGTCGCATGGCAAACAGGTTATTGGTTGGGATGAAATTGCCCATGCCCGTTTGGTGGAGAATGCGGTGGTACAATATTGGGCCAGGGATAAAAATGCGCTCAAAGGCGTTGAGCAGGGAGCCAGGGTGATAATGTCGCCGGCGGCCAAAGCCTATCTGGATATGAAGTACGACTCTACAACGGTTCTGGGGCTTCATTGGGCCGGTTACATTGAAGTGGATGCAGGCTATAACTGGGATCTGGCGTCATTGGTGCCTGGAATTGAGCAGGAGCAGATATTGGGTGTGGAAGCCCCCCTGTGGTCCGAAACCGTTACCAATATGCAGGAAATTGAATATATGGTGATTCCAAGATTGTTGGGATATGCCGAAATTGGTTGGACACATCCTTCGCAAAGGAGTTGGGATGAATATAAAGTTCGTCTGGGCAACCAACACGATCGCTTCAACGTACTGGGAATCAACTATTACCCTTCGCCATTGGTGCCCTGGAAGGACGGCAGTGCGGCAGCACCCGAAACCGAAAAATAGGCGTTGAATACATTGAAATAAACTTCCTTCGGGGAGCCTTCTTAAAAGGATGCAATTAGTGGAATTGTATCCTTTTTTTTATGGTTCCGCAGAGGGGGACTTTTTCAAAGGCACTCTAAAAATTGTTTTATTTGAGGCGTTTATAGTACGGAAATGATAATAGAAGGAGGCAGGGGCCGATGGCTGTGGCTGGTTAAAAAAATAATCTTAGAACCTTTTACCTTTTGGCTTTTAAGTGCTTACGTGGCACATATTTTGTGCGTCTTCGAATAATCAGACAATAATAAACTTCCGACTTTAGGATTAAAACGAAGGCTATGAAATTATTTTTGCATACCCTGTTGTTATCCATCATTTTGGTGAGTGCCCAGCCAAATGTCAATGCTCAGACCCGATCATTGAAAAAGGAAGAACAGAAAAAGCAATTTCAGGAAATTGTTGAGCTGGTCCAAAAGGGTGTGTTTATTTTTGAAGCCCGGAGGGCCTTTCCTCAGGGTGGGGCCTCGATTGATTTAACCACTAATTATGGTTTTGTAAAGGTTAACGTAGAGGAGGCTAAAGGCCATCTTCCATTCTTTGGAAGAGCCTATAGTGTTGACTTTGGGGGTGGAGGTGGAATCATTTTCGACGGTAAAATGAAGGACCTTAAAATTGAAAGGCATCCCAGAAGGATGAGGATCCTGTATTCTTTTGAGGTTAAAAATAATGATACCTATAGGTTGAGCATGGACATCGGTTTAAATGGGAATGCCACGCTTAGTGTTAACAGCAACAATCGCAGCACCATTAGTTATTCTGGTGAGATCTCAGCGGTTGAGGAGTAAACGGTTTCTTTTTTTCGTTTGAAAGTTTTTTGGGGGCTATCTTTTTTTGAAACTATTGATAGGCCAGATTAAAAGATATCAGGAAAGTTGTTTAATTTTGTATGACAATTATTTTTCTTTTCGTATGAAAAGGTTTTATCAGTTGGTGTGGTTGGTTCTTACACTGGCCATCATTCAACTTTCTTTTAAGCCTGCCGCAGTCCCCGAATCCACCGGGCCGGACGTCGTGCCCATTTCTCAGTCGAGAATAGAGAACCATGCCTATATTAATACGGTTCTTCCGGTCGACTGGTATTTCGAGTACTCTCCTTCGTTTACCTTTACCAATGTATTTTTTTCTCCTGTAAAGCTTCTTCCCGGATTTTTTGCCAGCTGTATCCCGGACAAACCCGATCAGAGGTTAATGACGGATAATGTGTTGTTTACTAAAAACAACCATCTGATCTGGCCTCATGTTCCGGTTTATTTATGGGTGAGGTCCCTCATCAATTAGCCTCGTTTGGTGTTTGTTTTGTATGTTGAGATGGCTTTCGGCCAGTTGTTGCAGTGTGTCTGTAGTGGATTATGATGCCATCTCTTTTTCTGCTTTGCCCTCAAATATTTTTTAGATGAAACGAGCCCCCCGCAAAAAAAAAATCGGGACAAGTTCCCGCCTAAAAAATCGGGACAAGTTCCCGACAAAATAATATCGGGACAAGTTATGATTCCTGTGGTTTGGGATTCGCATATAGCTTGTACCGTTGTGGTGGGAAGAGAATGATTGTTTCCGGGGAGTTTCATGGAAACGAAGTTCTTTCGAAATGAACTTACGAATGCATTTGAAATAAAAGGGTTTATGAGCAAAATACCATCAGATTTAATTCCTTGATGAGGGAAAAACCTAGTAAATAACAAATAATTATGCTGAGATGAAAACATCAAATGAAGTGACCAAAGCCAACCGTCGTGCCAATATAGTTTTGCTGATAATAATGGTCGGCGTATCGTTAGCGCTCTTTTTTATTATGAAAACGCTATGGGTTTTTTAACCGGGATTTGTCACTAAAAGCCCCCCCCCGGGTTAAAAATTAATTTGGTGCCAGTCGTTTCCTTAGTGGGCGATTTTGGGTCAAAAATAATAACTCAATAAATAAGCTTTTCGCTCATCCGATGACATGAAATCATTGGATGAGCTTTTTTTTTTGAAAGTCAATAGGCAGGGATTCATTTAAAACCCGATCATCAGGCCAATTCGCAAACCTGTTTCCCACACTTTTTGATGGTTTTTATCCATGGAGAATGGAAGTAGGGCATGGATCTTTTGGTGCGTGCTAATAAACATCGAAAAGGCGGGCGAAAAATCATATTCGAGACCCGCACCCAAGTTTAATCCAATACCGGTCTGGCTGTCAATGGGGCTGGAGGTGCTGGCATCCAGGTCGATGAGAAAGCCACCGTTAACGAACAGAAACTCTAAAAATCCGGCCCTTAGTCCAATGGGGAGACTGATCATCGAGTGGTTTATGTTGTAGGGCGAACGATCCATGTCGGGGGGCAGGTTGGGGGTTAAAATGAAGGTGTAGTGGGTGTATTCAACCCCGGTCTCAACAGACAACCAGTTGCTGTTAACAGAATGGAGGTAATTTAGTCCCAGTGTGTAGAACTTATCCCCCTGGATGCCGGGCGCACCATCTAATTCATTGGCACGAACCACATCGCTTTTTCCGAAACCGGAAAAAGTAAATCCTAATTTATGGGTCGGTTGGCTGACTTGGTCATCTTGTGCCTGGCTCGAGACACCAATTGATAGAAACCCCAGAAGGATTGCGATTAGTTTGGCCATAACGATTTTTTATAGTTATTGTGTTTACCCGGTTAGGGAAAAGATAAGGTAAGGGTTTAGTTTGGTTAAGGCCTGTTGTTAATCATCCTGATGGCTCTTACAGTATACGATTCAGTTAAGTATCTCTTACTACCAAAATTAAGGCGATTTTTTGAGACTCCCTAAATTCAAGGCATGAATTCTTTGCCTTTGATCCAGGGATAAGAGTTCGCCTTGTATTATAACCCAAAGAGTTCGATTCGCTGTTCTTTAAAAAAAGAGAGTTTTAGGACCTGGTGTGGTAATCCGGTTAAAAGGTTAGCCTCTTTGGCCTGTAGAACACAAAAAATCATTTTTCCCCTTTTAAAGAAATATGAGCATGTAGTGTAAGTAACTGTGGGTAAGAACTTTGTGGTTAATGGGATGTTAAAGACAAGAACTTTGTTGTGCAGGATTCATTTTGCATCTTGGTTTGAATTTTTCGTACCTTTGAATCCCTCTTTTACCAAATCAGGTTTACCAATGGGTGCGCTCAGCAAAAGAATTACCTCAAATCATGGCAGAAAATAAGTACGGAAACAAAAATAATCGAAAAAAGACGGATATTCTCGATGTTAATGTGGGTAAGATGCCCCCTCAGGCATTGGAAATTGAAGAAGCTGTTTTAGGTGCCTTGCTTCTCGAGAAAGATGCTTTTATCGTTGTTTCAGAGATTTTAAAGCCGGAGTCGTTCTACCGGGAGGCCCATCAATATATCTATCAGGCCATTTCCAACCTCTTTTTTCATGAGCAGCCTGTTGATATCCTTACGGTCACTGAGGAGATTAAGAAGATGGGAAAGGTAGAAGAGGTGGGCGGTGCCTTTTACATTACTCAGCTTACCAGCCGTGTGGCATCGGCGGCCCATATCGAATATCATGCCCGCATCATCTGGCAAAAATTTCTTCAGCGTGAGATGATTCGCATCTCCAGTGAGCTTCAAACGCAATCGTATGACGAGTCCATTGATGTAAATGACCTGCTGGATGAAGCCGAGAATAGCTTTTATCTTCTTTCGCAGGGATCGATGAAGAAAGAGGTGACTCAGATTAACCCCGTCATTAAAGAGGCCATTGAAAAAATCCGTGAAGCGGGTAAACGTACCGATGGATTGAGTGGTGTACCATCTGGCTTTACAGGGCTGGATCGTATGACTTCTGGTTGGCAGGAATCGGATCTGGTGATTATTGCTGCCCGTCCGGCGATGGGAAAAACCGCCTTCGTACTTTCTATGGCCCGGAATATGGCCATCACACATAAACAACCCGTGGCCTTCTTCTCTCTTGAGATGGCTAATGTTCAGCTGGTCAATCGTCTGATTATTGCTGAGACGGAGATTCCGGGCGAAAAGATCAAAAATGGCCACCTGGCGCCCTTCGAGTGGGAACAACTCGACCATAAGATTCAAAATCTTATGGGTGCACCCATCTTTGTGGATGACACACCTGGCCTCTCGGTCTTTGAGCTCAGGGCCAAATGCCGGAGATTGAAGAAACAACACGATATCAAGGTGGTGATTATCGACTACTTACAGCTGATGACAGCCGTGGGGATGAACCCGGGTAGTCGTGAGCAGGAGGTGAGTATGATTTCCCGATCCTTAAAAGGACTGGCCAAGGAGCTTAATGTACCTATCCTTGCCCTTTCTCAGCTTAACCGGGGGGTGGAAAACCGTTCGGGAATTGAGGGTAAAAGACCCCAGCTGGCCGACTTGCGTGAGTCGGGGGCCATCGAGCAGGACGCGGATATGGTCCTTTTCATCCACCGTCCGGAGTATTACCGTATCACTGAGGATGAAAATGGCTACTCCCTCCTGGGATTGGCCGAGGTCATTATTGCTAAGCACCGTAACGGTGCTACGGGTGATGTTCGTTTGAGATTCCGGCAGGAACTGATCCGTTTCGAAGATATGGAACCCCAGGGGCTTGAGGCTGATGGCGGTTTTGATCCTGGCAACGGCGCCTCAGCACCAATGACGCTGAGTTCGAAAATGAATCAGGATGAAGATATGCTGAGTCAGGGGGCCGACCCGGGATTTCCCTCGGCAGGTGGGAATAGCTTTGGTGGAGGCGGGTTTGGGCGTGATGAGGCACCGTTTTAAAAGGCCAGTCCACCAAATATAGGTTAGTTACAACCAGCCAATGAGTTCTTTCAGTGAACTTATCTCTTTGAAGATGGTCTCGTTGTGGGCGATTCCCTGTGTGTTGAGATAAATCTGGTCCAACCCAAAATTTCTGGCCCCTTTTACGTCATTTTCAAGGCTGTCGCCAATTACCAGACTCTCTTTTTTACGTGCGTTTGTGCTTTTTATGGCATATTCAAAGAAGCGTTTGTGTGGTTTCGATACGCCAATCTCCTCCGATATGAATAGTTTCTGGAAATAGGGGCGCAAGCCACTTCGCACCAGCTTCTTGTGCTGTGTTTCGGTAAAGCCGTTGGTGATGATGTGCATTTGATACCTCCTTTTCTGAAGATAATTAAGGAGTTCGAAGGTGTGGGGCATAACCGTTGTCTGCAGTGGACTTGAGGCAATGAAATCGTTGCCGAAATTGGTGGCCATGGCGAAATCGTCAAAGCCAACACTCCGGAAGGTGTTGTAGAATCGGTTGACCTTTAGAACACTTTTGGGCACCTCCTTACGCTGGTATTGCGCCCATAAATCCCTGTTTATAGGAGTGTACCGTGAAAAGAAGTCTCCAAAATCAATGAAATAGCGCTCTAACTGATATTTCCTAAAGAGTTCCTCAAGAGTTATTCGGGCATTGGTTTCAAAGTCCCAAATGGTATGATCGAGATCGAAAAAAAGATGCTTATAAGGTGTATGGGGGAACATAATACTTGTTGAAAAAAGGGGAAGTGGTCACAAACGAAAACTACCCGAATTATATCCGGGTAGTTTACAGCTCTATTTATATCCTTTTGCCCTGCCCTTTTAATTCACGCGCAAAACCAGGTATTTGGAGACACTCCAGAATTGTTTCTTGTCTTTGATGATCAGTTGGGCATAACCATTGCTGTCTGTCTCCATGGTGTAGGAGCCGGCAGGGTGGGTCGACAGAACTTTGGCACGAACCTGATAAGTGGGTATGGTATCGGTGGTGTTGATGTCCAACGGTGAGAAATAGGTTTTGTCAAAATTCTTCTGCAACACCTCGGTCTTGCCAAAAAACAGAAAGCCTTCCCGGTTAATGATATTTTTATCCTTTAACTCGCTGCGTGTGCCGATGGCATAATAGGCGGTATAAAGATCTCCTTTGGTGGTTGTGAGTGCTTTGTTGGTCTCCTCGTTAACCGATCTAATGGAGTCCAGGGTAACCTCCATGCCGGTGATGGCATAGGTCAGGTCATCAATCTCCAGATCCTTGTTTTTCAGGAGTTCGCTTAACTGCATGACCTCCAGATTTTTTTTACGCAGGTTTTCGTTGAGGTTACTGACCAGATGGTTGAGTCTGGACGTTTCGATCCCCGATTTTTTGAGCTGTTGCTCAAGCGATTGGATCCGTTCCTTGTTTTGAACCATTAGGTCATAAATCAGACGGATATCTTTGTTGATCTCATCGGCCGAGGCGCCTTTGGTATCTCCCTGGTCTGCTTTCAGGGCTATGATTTGTTCTTTCTCTTTGATGATGCGCAGATTGGCTTCAATTTCGCCAAGAGTGTTTACCATCTGGTTCATTTGAGATTCTTTCTCGGAAGTAAGAACCATTAAAGAGTCGTTTTGTTGTTCCAACTCAGCCCGGCTGGGGCCTGTTTGGCAATTCCAAAGTAGAGGGAGCAGGGCGACAAGAATAATAATACGTTTCATGAGACAAGGTTTTAGTGGTTAATAGGCAGAGACAGCACTCTTCAGTCTCTCATGCAGTTGAATGCCGGATGAAAAATTATCATGTCTGTTTCGAAATACCTTATACGAAGTTAGTTATCTTTTTTACCATTTACAACTAAAACAATCTCTCCTTTTGGGGGTTTAGCGGTAAATGCCTCCGCCAATCCGATGAGTGAATCCCGGCGTGTCTCCTCGTGTAGTTTGCTTATCTCCCTGCAAACGGCGGCCTGTCGGTCTTCACCCAGAACCTCAGCCAGTTGCCTGAGTGTTTTTACCAGGCGGTGGGGTGATTCGTAGAAAACCATGGTGCGGGACTCCTCTTTCAGGAACTCCAATCGGGTTTGTCGTCCTTTTTTTACCGGCAGGAATCCTTCGAAACAGAACCGGTTATTGGGCAGCCCCGCAGTTACCAACGCCGGAACAAAGGCGGTGGCGCCCGGAAGGCATTCCACCTCTATGCCTGCATCCAGGCAACGGCGTACCACCAGATAACCAGGATCGGAAATGCCGGGCGTGCCGGCATCGGAGATTAATGCCCCTTGATCTCCTTGTTTTAACCGTTCCACTACTTTTTCGACCGCTGCATGTTCGTTGAATTTGTGGTGGGCAAACATTTTTGTGTGGATGTCGTAGTGTTTGAGAAGGAAACCAGAGGTGCGGGTGTCTTCGGCCAGGATAAAATCCACTTCTTTAAGAATCCGTACCGCTCTGAAAGTCATGTCTTCCAGATTGCCAATTGGGGTGGGAACCACTGTTAATTTACTCATAGAGACACAACAAATCAATTTGGAACAAAGGGGGATGATGAAAACTCTTTGAAATCAGATAAAACGTCTTTCCACCAATTCCCAGAAATCGCTTACCGCTTCATTGTCGGAAGTCCAATTAAAGTTGGTGGTCAAAAAGCTGCGGGCATCTTCGAAGGACTGCATCTGATTGAGCTGGTCGAGGGTTTGATTGAGCAGGTCACTGTTTCCGCCAAACAACTCTCGTTGAAACAGAAAGCGATCGTTAATACCCAGGGCTTTTCGCAAATCCGACACGGGGGCGGCAGTCAGTAGACGCCGTGTGGCCCCGTTGGCAGCTTTTTGCCCAATCTGGTCGTTAAAAGAGGATTTGTTTTTCATGAGGGCCTCTCCCAATACCGTATTTCCTGCTTTAGGGGTGGTGGTTGGCGGTATGGGGGCATCAATAACCGGGGCCGCCTCAGGAACCGACACTTCGGGTGTGGGTTCGCTCTCCCTGATAACCTCCCTGCTTTTTTCTTCCGTGGGCGCAACCGGGATTGGTGGCACCGCTGCTTCTTCCTCAGGGTGGGTTACGATTTCTTCGACAGGGGGCGGATTTTTAATTCCCTGGGGTTCCTGGACCGGAGTATCCTCCGCCAGTTGTTCCAATAGATCGATCTCTTCAAGGATGTTGTTTGCCTTGTTTCGGGCCAGTTTGAAAAAAGCCGCCGAAAGAGTTGGTTTACCTTTGAATGTTTCTAGTAACCTTTCAACCTCTTTAACCTCATGAATTATTATTTCAAGAAGAGCATCCTTTTCCATAATAGTTTGTTGAACACGTTTTTCATTACCTTTGCAAAGGTAACGATTGTGCTTGAAAAATAATATTTATGACGCCTTATTCGCCCCAAGAAATAGCTGAAGTTTGTGGAGAACACTCTACGGTTAATTTTCCAGGTGCCATTACCCGGTTGTTGATCGATAGCCGGTCGGTTTTTGATGCCTCTGAAAGCTTATTTTTTGCCCTCAGGGGGGCCCGTCACGACGGGCATCAGTTTTTGAATGATTTGTTCCACAAAGGGGTACGTAATTTTGTTGTGGAACAGGGACGAATTCCCGGTGAATTGAAAAATCACGCCAACTGGTTCGAGACGCCCAGTCCCCTGAATGCCCTTCAAAACCTGGCAGCAGTTCATCGGTCGCGGTTCAGGGTGCCCTTGTTGGCCATCACCGGGAGTAATGGCAAAACCATTGTGAAGGAGTGGCTGGCCCAGATGATAGCCACGGATATATCTCTAACCCGTTCTCCGCGAAGTTATAACAGTCAGGTGGGAGTTCCCTTATCCCTCTGGCAAATGAACGAGCACACTGGTCTGGCCATTATCGAAGCGGGTATCTCAAAAACGGGCGAGATGAGCCGGTTAGCCCAGTGCATTAAACCAACACTAGGTTTGTTTACCACTCTGGGGCAGGCCCACCAGGAGAATTTTTCCTCCCTCCAGCAGAAGCTGGACGAGAAGTTGTTGCTTTTCAGGGAGGTAGATACCCTCTTTTATTGTAAGGATGCCTCCCTGGTGCATGAATCCATGGAGCGTGCCTTTCCCGATAAGGAAAAGGTGACCTGGGGACGCTCGGGGGAGGTTAACCTGCTTTTGGTAGAGCAAATCCGCCAAAACGACCATACCCGGCTTTTCCTTAGATGGAATGAGCAGAGCTTTTTTATGACGATTCCTTTTACCGATGAAGTTTCGGTGGAAAATGTGATGCACGTGACCCTTTTCTTATTGCAGCAGGGTTATGCAGTTAAAACCATTGCTGACAGGGTGCAGGGTCTTCTGCCGGTGGCAATGCGTCTGGAGCAGAAGTCCGGCATTTATAATACCCTGCTTATTAATGACTCCTATAATGCCGATATCACCTCTCTGGAAGTGGCTCTGGATTTTTTGGTTCAGCAATCCCGTAAAAAAGGGATGCCGCGAACGGTAATCCTTTCCGACCTTCTTCAGACGGGAATTGCCGATCAGGAACTTTACCCAATGGTAGCCGAATTAATGCAGGAAAAAGAAATAGACCGTTTTATAGGGATAGGCCCCGCATTATCCCGGCATGTTGAGTTGTTTAGTCCATCCGCTCGTTTTTTTCCCTCCACCGAAGCTTTTCTGTCTGCTCTTTCGGGATTTCATTTTAAGGAGGAGGCCATTCTGGTGAAGGGCGCCCGCCCGTTCTCATTCGAGCAGATTACCAGTCGTTTGGAGTTGAAGAAGCATGTGACCGTGATGGAAATTAACCTGGATGCCCTGGTGCATAACTTAAATGAATTCCGTTCGCGCCTTAAGCCCACAACCAAGGTCCTGGCTATGGTTAAGGCCTTTTCGTATGGGAGTGGTTCCTTTGAAATAGCTTCAGCCCTGCAACATCAAAAGGTCGATTACCTGGGGGTCGCCTTCGCCGATGAGGGAATGGAACTCAGGAAATCGGGGATCTCGTTGCCCATCATGGTGATGAATCCGGACGAAAGAAGCTTTGGCCAAATGCTCGAATACAACCTGGAGCCTGAGATCTATAGTTTCCGGGTGTTGAATGCTTTTTACCGGGCCGTGGAACTGGAGGGAATCGATGGAATTCCCGTGCATATTAAGATTGATACAGGGATGAATAGGATGGGCTTCCTGACCGACGAAACAGAACTCCTGGTAGAGCGGTTAAAGAAGATGCCCCTCATTCGGGTGAAATCGGTTTTTTCTCATCTGGTGGGAAGTGAAAATGAGGTTTATGATGGATTTACCCAAAAGCAGATTAATCAATTCAAGAAGGTCTGTAGTCGGTTAAGAGAAGGATTGGGAATCTCTTTTATTCAACATATCCTCAACAGTTCCGGAATCGAGAGGTTTCCTGCCGCCCGGTTCGATATGGTGCGACTGGGGATTGGGCTCTACGGATTTGGTACGGGCCAATTGTGTGACCTTCGAAATGTGGTGACTCTTAAAACCTTTGTGTCGCAAATAAAGCCGGTCAAAGCCTACGAAACTATTGGCTATGGGCGCGCCGGCTGGTTGAAACGAGATGGCCACATTGCGGTGATACCTATTGGTTATGCCGATGGGCTAAATCGCCGGCTGGGAAACGGCGTGGGGACAATGATGATCAACGGCCGGCTGGCCAAAATCCTGGGAAATATTTGTATGGACACTTGTATGGTCGATGTGTCCGATATTCAGGTCGAGGAGGGGGATGAGGTGATCGTTTTCGGGGACGACTATTCCCTGTTAAATCTGGCTCAACAATTGGACACTATTCCTTATGAAATTCTCACCGGTATTTCCCGAAGGGTGAACCGGGTTTACTTTAAAGAGTAAAACAAACAAAAAGCCCGTTTATTCTTATGTTAATCTATGGGGTTGCCTTTGGTTTTTAATTCTGAGGCTAACCCCGGAGGTGAATAAGATTTTATTGCCTTTTTTTTCTTTCCATTGTATATTTCATCCGTTTATATTTTCTTTCATTTGCCAGGTGGAACTCTCAGGAAAATTTAATTCCCGAATTCAGTTCGGGACAGGCTATTCGGTTTTGTGAAAGAATGAATAGTTAAATTCTAATGGGGGGTTCATAGGTAAATCAGTTGTTTTTCAGTTGCCCCTAAGCCAAAAAGTGAGAACTCATTGATTGTTGTTTCGACCTGTGTATTATGTGGGACGGGTTGTGGTTCCTCGCACGTGGGTTTGTTTCGTTATGTATTGTTCCACTTAAAGATTTTGTACAATGAAAAGATTTACTCTGATTATCGCTTTGTCAGTGATTACCTTGCTGGCTTTTTCTCAAAACCAAACCCTTCTTCAACAGAAAATTCTGAAGATTAAGGCCACCACCGACCAGGTTGTGATGCAAACCAACTATTTATCAAGGTTTTATAAGGTGGAAAATCCGGGTTTGAATACGGCACTAGTGCTGAAGAATGGAGCCACCCAAAAACTCGACAGCATTGTTTCCTGGGCTTCCACCAATGGTGGCCAGACGTGGGTTTACGATTGGATGGATCAGTACGACTATGATTCGCAAATGAGAGGCATCGTTTGGTATCAAAAAGAATGGGATGCCGGAGCGGAGGTATGGAAAACCTTTGGGAAAATTGAAGTGGAATATGGATCTGGTGGGACAATAAGCTCCTTGCTCTCCTATTCCCTCGATGACCAAACCGGCCAGCTGGTATTGGATAGTAAAATGCAGCTTTATTTTGGTGCGGAGGAGAAGCTGGACTCTATTTATGCCTATGAGCCTCAGTCCGGGGATACGTGGCTGTTGTTCTCGAAGAACTACTATATCTACGATACGGCCGGGTTGTTGACTCAATGGGACGTTTGGGCTCTGGACGAGGGGGTAATGACTAAAAGTGTTATTTTTAAGTACGGATACAATACTGCAAGTCAAATTCTGACCGAAAGCAGTTTCTATTTTATTGAAGGGATGGAGGTGCTCTTTTCCAAAACGGAGCACACTTATAATGACTCCGGCCAACTTTTCTTCTCTGAAGTATCGCAGATTAATTTTCAGACCTTCATGATGGAGAAAAATAACCGTTCCGATTATGAATACAACACCACGGGCGATGTCTCCGTTGAAGTCTATTCCCTTTGGGACAGCGAAGGAGAAGATTGGGTGGCCGACGAAAGATATGAAAATTTGTATGGGGATTTGAATTTCTCCGATGTTGTTTTTCCGCTCTATATTGATTTTATAAGCGGCATCGGGGTTCCGTCCAATGTACCCGTCAAAGCTATTATCCAGGATAAAACCTTTGACATGATTGATGGCAACTGGGTTCAGGTCGATCAGGCTTTCTACTATTATTCAGCCGGTTCATCCACCAATATCGATGAACTTGAAAATTTGTCGGTAGGGTTCTATCCAAATCCGGCCTTCGAGGATATTATTCTCAAATGGGATGAAAACTATCAGAACCTTAACCTACAGGTTTTCCAAATGACCGGCGCAAAAGTTATGGAAAAGCAAGTCTCCTCAGGGGAGAAGGTTTCGGTGTCGCATCTGATTAAGGGTATTTACCTTGTGAAACTGTTGAATGGGCAAAAAACAGTGTATACCGGCAAGATGGTAATAAACTGATGGGGCATGGCCTCTCAGGAAGGAGGTTGTCACTTCTGTGTTATGGCGATACCAGCCTGTGCTTTAGCCTTTGGCTGGTAGATGGGGGGGAAGATTAAAAGGGCCTGGGGCTCTTTGCTCATGGGTAATTGGTTGTCCGGGGCAAAGGGCCTTTTTTCGATAAGAGAATGTTGGGATGGGTCCTTTCTGATTACCCCAATTTAGAGATGCGTTGCAACTGGGGATCATCTAAAATCTTTATGATTCGACCGTCTACAATCAAAACCTTTTCTTTTACAAACTGGGTTAATGTACGGATGGCATTAGAGGTGGTCATATTGGAGAAATTGGCCAGATCTTCACGTGAAAGATAGATGTTGAGCGTGGAGCCGTCCTCTTCGTAACCGTAGGTGTCGCGCAAAACAATAAGGCTTTCGGCCAGTCGACCCCTTATGTGTTTTTGTGTAAGAGTGATGGTGCGGTAGCGGGCAAACCCAAGCTCGGAGGCAAACGATTTGATGATGCTCATGCACAGTTTGTTGTTCGATTTCATGAGATTCAAAATCACCTCCCGGCTGATTTGGAAAATAACACAGGTTTCGAACACGACCGCCGAGGCCACATGGTTCTCTTCGGCAAAAAAAGCACGGTAACCAATATATCCGGGTCCGCTGGCCATGCGAACAATCTGGTCACGGCCCCCCAGTCCCTCCTTGAAAATTTTCACCTTTCCGGTACCTATACATAAAAAGCCGGTGGGCTTCTCGCCTTCCTGATAGATGATTTGGTTCTTTCGGTATTTTACGGTGGTGTAATTGGCCAATAGATAGGCCTGTTCCTCAGGGGTTAAAACATCATATAACTGAGGAATATCGCGTATTGTAGCTTCTTGTAAGGTGCCTTTTTTTTTGACTGCCATGGTTGTAAATATGCTCTGGAACTATGTTGTAAAACACACAAAGTTAATAAAAACCTTCAACAACAACCTGTATGTGGATTTTTTTGCTTAAAGAGAAATCTGTATCAAAAACCGAACAGGGGGCATGAACCCACAATAATGAGGGAACGTTAAGTTGCTTAATCAGAGCACTTATTGTGGTAAGAACAGGGGTGGTATGGAGGGGCGTGCTATAATCCCGGATGTTTGGCTACCAGTGGGATTCGGCGTCCTACTCCAAAGGCTTTCCCGGAGACGCGCAGTATGGGAGGGGTTTGAAACCTCTTGTACTCGTTGAAGTTCACCAGGCGAATGGTTTTTCCGACCACCTCGGGGGAAAAGCCCTCCAGGACAATCGATTCGGGGGTCTGGTTCATCTCGATGTACTTGAACAGGACCTGGTCGAGGATGTCGTACTCAGGCAGCGAGTCTGAATCTTGCTGGTCGGGCCGAAGTTCTGCCGAAGGGGGCTTGAGGATGGTGTTTACAGGAACTATTTCGCTCTCCCTGTTAAGATAATGTGCGAGTTTAAACACATCGGTTTTATAAACATCCCCCAGCACACTTAAGCCGCCGTTCATGTCTCCGTAAAGGGTGCCGTACCCCACGGCTGCCTCACTTTTGTTGGAGGTATTGAGCAATATATGTCCGAATTTATTGGAGTAAGCCATGAGCAAAAGGCCACGTATGCGCGCCTGGATATTCTCTTCGGTCACATCGGGAGTCAGGTTCTCAAAAACAGGTTGTAAGGTTTGTTCCACACTCTGGTAAATGGAGGCTATGGGCACCTGGTGGGTCTTTATGTGGAGGTATTCTGCCAGTTTTTCCGCATCCTTGATGCTGTGGTCGGAACTGTATTGGGAGGGAAGCAGAAGCCCATGAACGTTCTCCGGCCCCAATGCTAATACGGCAAGTGCCGCGGTTACCGCCGAGTCGATGCCTCCCGAGAGGCCCAGAACCGCCTTTCTAAGGCCCGATTTCCGGAAGTAATCGCGTATGCCCAATATTAAGGCGTCGTGGATGCGCTCAATAGGATCGGATTGGGTGAGTGGGCTGGTGGGATCCTGTTCAATCTCGGCCAGGTCGAATACCCGGATTTCTTCCTTAAAGGTGCTGAGCTGCTGGGTCACGAGCCCCCGGCCGTTCACGGCCATGGACCCCCCATCAAAAATAAGTTCAGTATTGGCGCCAATCTGATTTACATAGACTATTGGTAAATGATAGTTGGCGGCCTTTTTGCAGATGACCTGTTTGCGGACATTCTCCTGGTGATAGGAGAAAGGCGAGGCGGCAATGTTAACGACCAGGTCGGGTTTTAATGCTGCCAGCTTTTGCATCGGCGAAAGGGTGTAGAGATGATTGCGGGCAAAGGCGGTGTCAGCCGGCCTATCGTCCCACAAATCTTCACAAATGGTAATGGCCAGGCGCTTCCCCTTGTAGGTGATGATCTCAAATTTTTGATTGGGTTGAAAATAGCGATATTCATCAAAAACATCGTAGGTGGGTAACAGGGTTTTGTGGATGGTTTTTTTTACGATTCCATCGGCCAGAAACCAGGCAGAGTTGAACAATTGTTTGCCCCTGGATTCGGGGTTGAGGCTGGGGCCCCCAACGATAGCGGCTATGCCCTGGCAGTGAGTGGCGATTTGTTCGATATGTTGGATGGCGCTCTCAATAAATTCGCTGCGGGTGAGCAGGTCCAGGGGAGGATACCCACAAATGGACAACTCCGAAAAAATCACCAACTCAGCACCCTCTTGTTTGGCCTGGTGGATGTGATGAATAATCTTTTGGCTGTTCTCTTCAAAGTTGCCTACATGATAGTTGAGCTGTGTCAGTGCCAATTTCATATTGCGGAATTTCGTTGTGGATGTTTTTGTGAATGGAATCCTTTGGGTGGATAAGGGGCTCTGCGAGGGGTTGCGGGAAAAGCCTTAGAAAATAAAACCGACTTCGAATACAAGGCGGTTCAGAATGGCCTTATCGATGTACCCGGTTGTTTTGGTTATGTCGGAAATACCGTTATTTAAGAGTAGACCAAACATGAGGGCATTGTTGCCCCCCAGCGAATATTCGAGTCCTGCCCCCAGGTGGTACGAAAATTCAATAAATCGAACTTCATCGGTTAAAGACAGGTCATCACCGTCTTTGGCCCGGATGTTAAATTGTGAGGAAAGGCCAAATCGGCCATAGAGCTGGGAACGTCTAAATTCATTGGTTTGCAGTTTAAGCCCCAAAGGAACCTCGATGAATCGTAAATGGTAATCTCTTATGGTGGAAGCACCTGCCTCCGAGGTGTATTTCAGTTTGCCTCCCGTGGTGTTGATGGTAAGGCCGGTTGAGAGGGCGTAGTTTTCGGCAAAGAAGTGATCGGCCACTATGCCAAAATTATAGCCTGCCATGCTCCCCTGTGACGTTACATTTTTAAGGTCCGATTTTATCCAGGAGACCTGTGGGTTTAAAACAAACGACAGGCGGGTGTGATTTTCGCTTTGCCCCAAAGCGAGGCCGGAAATTAGTGTAAAACAGACTGTTAGGAGTATTGCGTTTCTCATGTTGTTTGCGTTTGACAGGATTCACTACATTTTCTAGACCAAAAATAATATCTTAGCAACAAATATCCGAAAAATAGAGGGATGGATGGTAGATATTTAGATAATTGTACCGTTTTTTAAATGATCTTTATGAAAAGTTCTTTTGAAAGGCAGAGGGTTTGCCATATCATGGTCAAAGGGCTAATCTCTTCTGTTCTTGTGGTGGCCCTTGTGTTGGGGGGTGGTTGCAGGGGTGTCTCTGCACCTGACGTATCGCAGGTGGAAGTTAGTTTTAAATTGATCCCGTTTTATGAGGAGTTGTTTGAAATCCCACCCGACAGTGTGGAGGTTTATTTGGGTGAACTGAAGCAAAAATATGGACAATATCTTGAGGCCTATAGTGTAGGCATCCTGGGGATTGGAAGCCCTGACGATCCGGAATATCCCCAACAACTCGGCCGTTTTCTGGCCTATCAGCCCAATAAGGAGGTTTTGGATACCTGCCGGCGCGTGTTTGCCGATACAGACGCAATGGAGGCAGAATTAACCAGTGCCTTTCGGTTTTATCACTATTATTTTCCCGACAAAAAGGTTCCCGATGTTTATCTTCATTTGTCAGGCTTTAATCAGTCTGTTGCCATTGATTCAGAATGGGTTTCGGTGAGTGTGGAGAAGTATCTGGGTAGCCAGAATCCATTTTATGGGTGGCTGGATATTCCCCTTTATCTTCGACAACGAATGACTCCCCAAAGAGTGGTGCCAGATGTGGTTCAGGCCATGGGTATGACAGAATTTCCTTTCAACGATTCCATCGACGACCTGATTAGTCACATGATTTATCAGGGACAGATACTTGAATTTGTGCGACATCTTATCCCAGGCCTCTCCGAGCCGCTGTTATTTGGATATACTCCCGATGAATACAACTGGTGCGAGCGTAACGAAGCCAGGATGTGGCAATCAATGGTGGAGAAAAAACATCTTTTTTCAACCGACCCTATGCTCGTCCGTAAATATGTTGGAGAAGCGCCCTTCTCAGCCCTTTTTGGACAGGACTCACCAGGGCGTGCGGGCCGGTATATCGGGTATAAGCTCCTGGAGTCGTGGCTCGATCGCCATCCTCAAAAAACCATCGTCGATCTGATGTCCCTTCCCGATCCCCATAAAATCTTAGCTGAGGCCGGATACAGGCCTTGATGAATCGTTCTCCTGCAGGATGTATGATATATTAATTTTTGGGTGAATTGCTGCCAAATACCGTGGCGTCAGCCATCTATAGGAAAATTTCATTTTTTTTATTTTGTCTGATTTTAACAATTAGTATTGTTATTTTCAGTTTATAATGCTAAAATTGTGGGTGCATTAGGTCTATTTTTTTTTGCTGAAAATTTGTATGACGAATGATAATAATAACAAAACATCTGTCTGTTCGCAACTCAGGTGGAAGGGGCCAGTCCGGATAGAGGTTCAAAAGGGGGGCGGTAATGCCTGGTTTAAGGGGATGTTTTTTTCCTAGGGATAGGGATTAAAACCTGGCCGGCATTTTCCGTGAATAGATCAATCAGATGAAAAGGTAACAAGTTGTTTTATTGAATCTGTGATCATAAATACTTAAATTGAGTTAAGTTTTTATTTTTTTTTGTGAATACCATTGAAGGATTTAAATGATTTTCTTATGAAAGAAAAAATTACCGGGATGTTTAGTACCAGGTTTTTTAACCCGCGAAGGTACCTTCTCTATTTTAGTTTTTCTGTGCTTTTATTCCCCGTCAGGGCCGGTTCTGTTTCATCGGGTCCTTTGGCCGATAAGGTGGAGGTACCGGGAGAGAAACAGGCTAACTTAACAATAGCCCCTTCGGGCCGCCTTCTGAGTCAACAGGCTGTGAGGCGTGTGACGGGAAAGGTGACCGACACATCAGGCGAAAGTTTGCCTGGGGTCAATATTTTTGAGAAAGGAACCACCAATGGCGGAATTTCCGACATGGAAGGTAACTATAGCATTGAAGTCCCTGCCGGATCGGTGCTGGTTTTTTCTTTTATAGGTTTTGCATCACAAGAGATAACCGTAACTACCCAGACCGTTGTGAATGTGGCATTGGCCGAAGAGACCCTTGGCCTCGATGAGGTGGTGGTTACGGCTATGGGGATCAAGTCGGAGAAGCGCAAGCTTAACTTTGCCGTGCAATCGGTTAATGAAGACGATTTGATTGCGGCGCGGGAGCCCAACTTTGTGGAGGCCCTGGAAGGCCGTATTGCCGGATTGGAAATATCCAGTACCGGAGGGTCACCCAACGCCTCCTCACAGATGATTATTAGAGGGATTTCCTCGATAAATCCCGGGCAGGACAATGAACCCATTTTTATCCTGAATGGGATGCATGTGTCGGGGGGAGCTTCCAAGGCCGCCGAATTAAACCCCAACGACATCGAGAGCGTGACCGTTTTGAAGGGGGCCGCTGCAGCTGCTCTTTATGGGCAGGAAGCCGCCAACGGCGCCATCATCGTAACCACCAAATCGGGGAAGGAAGGGGATGTGCGTGTGGAACTGAGTTCTACCATTCAGTTTGAAGAGGCTTATCGTTTGCCAGAGATACAGAACACCTATTTGCGCGGGAGCCAGGGCGTATATATCGAAGAGTCTATGGGGGGGTGGGGTCCTCCTGCCCCTGAAGGAACAAAAACCTATAACAATGCCGAAAACTTTCTGCAAACCGGGATGTACCAGAAGTATGACATCTCTGTTTCGGGTGGAACCGAAAAGTTTAATACTTATGCGTCGTTTAACTATACCGATCAGGAAGGGGTGGTTCCCAACGATTACCTGGACCGCTGGGGCGCTTTGGTTAAATCGAGTTTTAAACCCCACGAAAAGGTGGATATTAGTTTAATGGCCAACATCGTTCAGAAAGAGTCCCGGGGATTTGGGGCTGGCATGGGGTCGGTTTATAACTGGGCCATCGACGACGATATTACCAACTACATAAATCCCGATGGAACCATTCGTCGGCCCTATATTAGTAGTAACAACATTCGTTATTCGCCCATAAGTCCGCTTTATTCTAGATACGAAGATACCGCCAGGAGTGAAGCGAACCGAACACTGTTACAAGCCACCATTTCGTGGGATATCTTAAAAAGCCTGAAGGTGACAGGTCGTCTTGGTTATGATTTAACCGAGAGCGAAAGTCACAGCATTGTTAAACCACGATGGACCATGGATGAGCTGTATGCAAATGAGGCTGAGGTTCCTTCGGAGCCAACCTCCCAGGATTATGACTATCTGGGTTCCTATTTTTATGGGGATGGCAAGAGTAGTGTCATGAACGGTGGATTTTTAGCCACTTACTCGGTCGAACTAACACCGGACATTACTCTGGATGCTTTGGCCGGCTTTGACGCCAAACGCGAAAAGGGCCGTTCGGTGAGCATGGGCGGACGAAACTTTAATATTCCCGAGTGGGAAAGCATCATGAATTTGCTCGATATCCGAAATGAGGATGTGGAAATGAGCCGTAGTGAGAAAAATATTTATGGCTATTATGGAGAACTCAAGTTCGACTATAAGGGATTGGCTCAGCTTGGGGTTACCGGCCGTAACGACCACTCTTCTACTCTTCCCAAAAACAGCCGCTCGTTTTTCTACCCCTCGGTCAACGGAGGAGTTATCTTTTCCGAATTGCTGAATATACAGAAACCCTGGTTTAATTATGGGAAAATCAAGGGAAACTGGGCCAAGGTGGGAAAGGATGCGCCCCTTTATAAGTTAAATAAATGGTATCGCACGCTGCCACTTCCCGATGATGGATATGGCATTGATCCCACACGCAGCAGTAACCTGAATCTGGAACCTGAAATGACCACCTCGTGGGAAGTGGGGCTGGAAACACGTCTTTTTGGTGAAAAAACGAATCTGGAGTTTGCTTACTATTCCACTTCAGTGGAAAATCAGATTGTGGAAGTGCGTGTTTCACCTGCTTCAGGAAATATCCTTCAAACCCGTAATGAGGGAACTATCACCAATGAAGGCGTTGAATTGGTTTGGACCCAGAATCTGGTTAAAAAGGGGGCCTTGAAATGGGATATGATCACCAACTTTGGCCGCAACCATGGTTATGTGAAGGATTTGCCCGAAGGAATCGTGGAGTTATATACCGCAGCTGGCCGCTTTGGGGGGCTTGCAGCCACCTCCTACCTGGGCGGGTCCACCATGGCTTTGTCAGGAACCGATTATCTCAGAAATCCGGAAGGAAAAATTATTGTGGATGAGAATGGAAATCCTAAAATAAATGCTTCTCCTTCGTTGCTAATAGGGAATCGTGAGGCCGACTTTAACATCGGCTGGTCCAATCGGGTGACCTATAAAAAATGGTCCCTCTCCACCCTGGTGAATATCCGAAAGGGGGGGGATGTGGCCAATATGACCTTACGCACCCTGATGGGTAATGGCCAGTCTGCGTTGTGGGAAGATTATCGCAACCGGGAGATGGTCATAGAAGGCGTGGTGGAACAAGTCGATGGATCCTATGTCCCTAACGCGACCCCGGTCATTTATAACCAGGATTTTCACAACAATTATGTGGCCCCGGTGGGATCTAATTTTGTGGAAGATGGTTCATTTATACGCCTGGGACATGTGACCCTGGGCTACGATCTAACCGACTATGTGACCAGGACAGGTCTAAAGAACCTGAGGGTTTCAGTGACCGGTCGAAACCTGTTTTTGTTGACTGCCTACAGGGGATCCGATCCAAATACCAACTATACCGGAAGTTCAGGTGGAGCCGGAACCATTGGGATCGATTACAACAATCTGCCCAATACCCGAAGTATCTCTTTTAATCTAAGTGCCACCTTTTAATTCTGCTGAACTATGAATCAGATGAAATATTTATTTATTGCCTTATCGGTGTTGATGTGTTTTAACGGGTGCGACGATTTCCTGGGCGACAATCGCGACCCTGATGGCACAGATAAAGTGCCGCCCAGTCAGATTATGCCGGTGGTTATTTTTTATTCTGCCCTGCAAAATTACGATCATGCCGAATATGGCACCTATTTAAGCAACAACCTAACTACCGCAAGTAAGGCGCAGGCTTCGGCCCTGGCTTACAAAGCTGGCTGGGAATTTCTGGGTATGAACCGTCATCCCCAGTGGCGTCGCCACTTTTATGATCTGGGTTCTAATGCCAATGAACTGCTCACCCTGGCCGGGGAAGAGGAGTCGGTTAATTACATCGCCTTGACCCGGCTGCTTCGATTAATCTCTACGCAGGTTACCACCGATGTTTTTGGGGATATGCCACTTACCGAAGCTTATAAATCTTCCTCCCCCGCCTACGATACTCAGGAGAGTATATACCAATGGCTGAACAACGAGGCCGATGAGCTAATCACCTTATTTGGCAATCCTGAAGTGACCCAGGCATCTAACCGACTAATGGATGTTACAATTGACCGTGTTTTTGCCGGCGATATGGGTAAATGGAAGCAGTTGGTGTATGCCGAGAAGGCCCGAATCTTATTACGTCAGATCCCCAATATTACCACCAGTGCAGCGGTTTGTAATGAGATTATTAGCAATGCCGAATTGGCGCTCAATGGGTGGTCCGATCCCCGTTATAAATTTGATGGGGGCGCCAGTGTTGAGAAAAACTGTATGTGGGGCCGTAACAACAGTCCCATCAACTCATGGGAGAGTAGAGCCAACCAATTGGGGAGTGCGATTCCCACCAAATATTTCATGGAAAACCTGCTGGGCTATAATCCTGAAACCGGAGTGGCCGCCGACCCCCGGTTGCCTCATCTGATGGAGGCCAGAGGCAATGCAGCCAATAGTATCGATACCACCTATCGCTATCTGGAAAGTAACATCGGTATGCCGGCCAATCACAAAATTGAGTGGTATCCCGATCTTTATGAAAGTGTTTTAACTACCGATACCTCCACCATTATTCTGTTTACCAAGGGTGAGCTGCATTTTATTATTGCCGAGGCTGCCTTTTGGGCCGGGGATAAAACTAAAGCCGCCGATCATCTGGTGAAAGGAATTCGTTACCATATGAATCGGCTCCAGGTGAGCCCCTCCGAAATTGAGGTCTATCTTAATGACCCCAGCCTGGTGCCGGGTTCTTCAAATATTACCATCGGCGATATTATGCGCCAGAAATACATTGCTTCGTATTTGCAACCCGAGCAATGGAACGATATGCGCAGGTACGGCTACAGCAACCTTATTAATAACCTGAGATTCGACAATACCATCGTCTATCCGGGACTGGAAAGGCCATACAATCTTTACGAATCCTACTGGGGTGGAAACGATGACTGGTTGCAAAGAATCAATTACGACCCAGAAACCGAGGAGAAATACAATCGTGACGAGTTAATGCGGCTGGATGCTTTCAGAAATCCCGAATGGCTTAAGAAACCGATGATTTGGGCGCCTCAAAATTAGTGTGTTAACGGTATACCATACAAAATTTATACGTAATGAAACGAATAGCTAATTTTTTATTTATTCTTACCCTTGGAGGCCTGTTAATCAGCTCTTGTGAGGAAATACATGATCCGATTGACGATTTGGCCCGCTTCAGCGATCAGGCTGCAAATGTGTATTTGGAGTTGGGTGCTACCGATGTCAAGGCCGGTGGATCGGTGGATTTATATGTAGAGTACTGGTCTGTTGACGATAGCTTTAATAAATTAGCCTTCATGTATTCCCTGGATGAAGCCCTCAATTTTTCGATTACCGTTCCTAAGGCCAACTACACTTATACAATGGATTCGGCCCAGTTGGTGCGTGAGCTGGCAGAGGTTTTATCGTTCGATCACGACCCTTCCAGTTACAATAACGAAAAAAAGAGCTATGTGATTAATGGATCATTTGGGGTGAGTTACCTTTTGGCCCCCGTGGAATTAAGCAATCCAACGGTGTTCAACGAAACACTGGTGAATCGCTTGTTTCCTGCCTGGGTTATTGAAAGCTTTTACGAAGGCTTCTACGATTATATGTACCAGGTGGTCGTAATCAACGAGAATGCCGGACAAGATGAGTATGATGTATTAAAGAGCGTTTTGGTGAAGGACTCTTTAGGAATGACTGCCGAAACCTTCGATACCTATTTTGATTTTAATGAGGTGACCGAGGGTGAAGAGGTTATTCTCATTCCTACGGTAAAACAGGATAAAGCGGTCGAACTCCTGGGGTTTATCAGAGATGAATCGTTGGCCGATTTAACTTATGATTCCCCCCGAAGGGAGTATGGTTTGTATTACTACAAGGGTTATGAACTGACGGCCAAATTTAAAGTGGTTAATGGCGATAACATTGTCAACTACTCTGAAGAGAAAACCGTTAAAGTATTGTAGAAAATAAGGAAATTTAATACCGAAGTGTTATGAAGATGTATAATAAATTAATGGTTGCACTTTTCACCTTCGCTCTTTTGGCGGGTTTTGCGGCCTGTGAAGGAGATCTTGAAACCGAAACGTTTGCACCTCAGGCGGTCGATTTTTCCTACACGTCCCCCTCAATTCATTATGTGCAGGGAGAGGAGATTACCTTTATTAATCTTTCGGTGGTAGGCAGTTCTTGGGAATGGATTTTTGGGGATGGAACTACCTCCAACGAAAAAAATCCGGTTCATAAGTTTCAGAAGGCCGGCACCTACACGGTGATTCTGAAGGTGGACGGCGGAGCCCATGAGATTCAGAAGAAAATAATGATTAGTGAAATTATTCCTTATGTCACCTTTAATTCTTCCGATCCCGAAATTGTTTACAATCAAACGGAAGTCTCCTTTAATGTTCTTTTGGAAAACCCCGAAAACCTGGAGGTGACCTACCATTGGTTGTTTCCTCAGGGAACTCAGGGTGAGAGTGTCGATGAAGAGGGCAATTCGAATGAGGGAGAACCAACCGTGGTGTTCTCAAAAATAGGGAGCCAAAAAGCGATCCTTACCATCACCATGGGCGAAGAAGAGTTGTTACCCGTTACGGTTAACGTGCGGGTGAATTACGATCAACCTGCCAAGACACTGTTTTATGCGGTTAAGGAAGGAAACCTGATGTCTAAAAAGATAATTGAAGGGCTCGATCCGGAAATTAACAATCCTTTCGATCTGGGTTATCGCTCAGGAAAACACCCGCTAACGCTGGATTTTAGTGGCGACTTGTTGTATGTGTTCGATGCGGGAACCAAAACCGGATATACCGAAGATTATTTGAATGCCGGGGATGGTGAGATTTTCGCGGTGGCCTATGATGGGTCCAAAAGGGAATCGGTTATTGAAAACTTTGGCGGTGATACCTTTCTCGATTTTTATTATGGGTATTTCGATGAAGAGGAGAATATGATTTATTGGGCCGACCGTAGGGAGGGTATTTTCCGAACCCCTGCCAATACAAGAAACAGCAAATTTTCGTTGACCGACTACGATTATTTTGTTCGCAACAATTGGTTAGGGTATTATGGAAATGGCATTGCCTGGGGTAACACCAATGGTCCCATTGCAAAGGTTAACGGCATTTATTGGTGGGCTAAAAACTCAACCGGGAATGGCATCTTCAGGTTCAGTAGTGGAGACATTCTGGGCCGGGCCAAAGAGGATACCGATCCGGTGCCCGCCGCTGGGCAGTTTTTTGCTACGGGGACTTTTAAAGTGCGCGGAATGGTTATCGATGAGGTGAACCGGCATGTTTATATTGCCGACCAGGGCTATAAAATGATTCTGAAATTTGGGCTCGATGATGGGGTTTTGAAGTCTGCCGTGGACCGTCCGCGTACGGATGATGGCGAGGGCGGTGAAGCCGAAGGTCTTTTTGTTACTGGTATGGCTTTGGATGTAGATGCCGGTGGAAATGGATATCTCTATTGGGCATACCGTGGTCCTGCAGATACTGCAGATCCTACCCTGAAATCAGGCATTAAGCGTATCAAACTAAATGATCCCACTGCAACACCCGAGTACTATATTCAGGGGGTGAATGTTTATGGAATTGCCATTGATAATACACTGAGGTAAAAGTTACCTCTTGTCATAAACCAAACCTTCCTTACCATGGGGGAGGTTCGGTTTATTCTGTCCTATCCTAACACATTGTGTTTATGATTAAGAAATTTACTTCTCTCATTCTGTTTCTTTCGGTTGTTCTTTTTGCTTATTCGCAGGACTCTATTTTTGTTCGGGGAACGAAATACCGGGTGGACACCCTTATTCAAAAGCACGATGTGGGATTGGGGGCGATGCATTCCAAGTACAGCCTCCCCGATCTACCCCTGGTGGTCTCTGTCCTTGAGATTGATGCCTCTAATCCCTGGGTGAAAGTGATGTCGTGTCTGAGTAACGACACCTTGCGAGACCTTGAACGGCCTTCACGAATGGCCACTCGGCATTCATCAGCCGGGCATCAGGTGTTTGCTGCGATTAATGGGGATTTTTATAATACCTCCGGGGTGGATAAGGGACTAACCGTAAATGGGCAGTTGTTGAATGGTCAGGTGGCTAAGGTTCCCAATGGATCGTTGCCGTTGATGGCTTTCGACGGGGATAAGCAGCCCTTTTTGGATGCCATGACCTTTGGCGGAAGTGTAACGGCACATGGAAGTACCTTTACTATTCATTCGGTGAATAGCAGCAGGGGAACCAACCAACTGATTCTTTATAACCAATACAACGGGAAAAATACCGGAACCAACATCTATGGAACTGAAGTTGAAGTGGAGCTGACCAGCGGTGAATGGGGGGTAAACCAAGCCTTGACCGCGGTGGTGAGGAAAAAAGAGTCGGGTGTGGGTTCAATGCCCCTTACTTCGGGGAGGGCAATCCTCTCAGGGCATGGTTTGGCTCAGGCCTTTCTCAATGGTCTTCAAGTCAACGACGAGGTGGAGATCTCTACCCAAATCACCCTGGCAGGATCCCCTTCGGATTTGCCTCATTTAAAAGAGATGGTGGGGGGTGACCGGATTATTCTCTCGGATGGAGAAATTCAGGATAACGACTGGGCGGTATTACATCCCCGCACGGGAATTGGTTATTCGCAGGATAAGAACAGGATTATTCTCACCGTGGTGGATGGACGAAGCACGGTGGCTGCAGGGGTAACAACCAAACAGTTGGCCGATATTATGAAGCAGAGTGGAGCATGGTGGGCTGCTAACCTGGATGGCGGTGGCTCTTCTGTGATGGTGGTACGCGACAAAATAAGCAATACCCCCTCCGATGGCGCCGAGCGTTCGGTGGCCAATGCCTATTTATTCGTCTCTACCGCACCGGAGGCTCCTGGCGTGAAGATGGTTCTGGATAGGCATTCCCTCTCGGTCCCCTACGGAAACAAGGCAAAAATAAATGCCTCCACCTTTAACCAATATGGCGATGTGGTGGAATACCTTAATGCCGCAAATGTAAGCTACCGGCAGGTTGGCGAAATAGGCAGCATCGATGCCGATGGTCTTTTTACCGCCACCGGAACGGCTTACAGTGGACTGATTATTGGCGAATGGAATGATCAGGCCGATACGGTTCATGTAACCGTTCGACCCGTGGAAGAGTTAACATTAGAACACGATCATTTGACCATCGATCATCTGAACGATTACACATTCTTAGTTTATGGTAAAGGCGAAGACGGGACCCCCTATTTAATGAACAACGACTTACTTCAATTTGAGTCGTCTGATGAATCGGTTGGTACCGTGAGTGCAGGCGGTGTATTCAGCGGCGTATCCGACGGGAACGTGCAGGTGCGTGTTTTTGCAGGCGATGGAGCCGCTGCCGATACCTGTTATGTAACCGTGGAGATTGGCCGGGGGCACGTTTTGCTGGATGATTTTTCAGATCCGTCGTCCTGGCTCGTTTCCAAGAGCTGGATCGATGAGGTCTCTCTTTCGCGCCAGCTGTTTCCCGGAACCAACGAGGAGGTGCTGAAGGTCGACTATACAATGACCTTCGCCAACCGTACAGCCAGCATCACTCTTGAAAAGATGATTGATGTATACGGAATGCCGGATTCGCTGATGCTGCAAGCCACCGGAAATGGGTATTCGTCGTCGTTCCTTTTGATGCTCGATCATTCGATGGGTGCCTCTGTAGTTCCCTCGTTTACCAGCGAAGAGATGATGGATCACCAGGCGGCCATTAGAGTCGCTGATATCCCCCAGGAAGATTATCCCGTGTCGTTTAAAAGTGTGAGATTAACCATTGAACGTGATGCCGCTTATGTGGTGGGTTCGACCTATTCGGGTTCTTTTTATCTGAAAGGACTTAAGGCTGTGTATCCCGAAAAAGACCCCGTCAGCAATGTGGTGAAACCCGCGGTAGAACAGGCTGAAGTAGAGGTGTTTCCCAATCCGGCTACCTCCTGGGTTTCGGTGCGCTGGTCAGGGGAAGGGAATGCCGAAATGGTCTTCTCCCTTTTTCGCCTGGATGGTACCCCAATGGGCGTATGGAACATGGGAACCCTGAACCGGGGAGAGGCGTTTCGAATTAGTGTCGATAATTTGCCCTCCGGCACCTACCTCTATCGGGTCTCGGGCAGCAAAAAAAGCGCCTTTGGAAAGCTTATAATCAACCTGTAATTGGATTTTAACTATTAAAAAAGTTGTTAATGAGGACTTTGAAGATATTTGCAGCGGTGTTGCTTTTTGTGTTTGTTGCACAGGGTTTAAATGCACAGTCGATTCCCAAAAGAGAGATGAGAGCTGCCTGGGTCGCTACGGTTTGGGGCCTGGATTGGCCCAGTAATACGATTCCTTATACCGGGTCGACCTATTATATTAATTCACAAAAGAATCAGATTGTGGCCCTTATTGAATCGATGCAGGAGGCCAATTTGAACACCATCTTCTTTCAGGTTCGATCGGAGTGTGATGCCATGTACCAGTCCTCATATGAGCCGTGGTCTTCCTACCTGGTGGCCACAAGAGGCATGGATCCCGGCTACGATCCCCTGCAATTTGTCATTGAAGAGTGCCACCAACGGGGCATGGAGTTACACGCGTGGCTCAACCCCTATCGTTTCGAGTCGGTGGCGGGAAAATATGAAGGCATGGCCGGCGATTATCGCCAAAGCCACCCGGAGTGGGTCTTAGAATATCCCGATAAATCGGATGGTTCAAAAAATGTGGCCATCCTCGATCCCGGAAACCCTGGTGTGCGTGCTCAGATCACCAATATTGTGGAGGAGATCGTGACCAACTACGATGTGGATGGGGTGGTATTCGATGATTATTTTTATGCCTATGGCGGTACCCCCACGTCGCTGGATGCCTATTCGCAAGGTTTGTGGAAGCCTCAGGGCATGGATCTGGATGATTGGCGCAGGAGTAATGTCAATCAAATGGTGGCGGATTGTTATAATAAAATTCAGGAAATAAAGCCCTATGTTACTTTTGGCTTATCGCCATTTGGTATCTGGTCGACCGATCCGGCGGTTGCCGCCGCCCACGACATTGTATTGCCACAGGGCATCGTAGGTCTGGATGCCTACAAAAGTATTTATTGCGATCCGGTGGCCTGGCTGGAGGAGGGCACCGTTGACTATATCTCCCCTCAGCTTTATTGGCCAACAACCAGTACCGGCCAGGATTATGATGTTCTGGGCCCCTGGTGGTCCGATCTCTGTAATCGTTTCAGGAAACATTTGTATGTGAGTCACTCCATTTCGGACCTGACCACTGCCCTGGCTCCCTCTGCCGATTCACCACTGAAGTCCATCAGCGCTGATTCTTTGATGCTCGATCTGAAAGGCCTTTCGATGCTGGAGTATTTTTCGCAACCTTCCATGGCGGAACTTAAGGCATCCATTCTGCCCGGTGAATATGGGAAACAGGTTCAGGTGAATCGAAATTCAGATAAAAACGGCGCCCCGGGCAGCGTTTTTTTCCGGGCAGCCACCTTTTATCGTGCCGATTTTATCGATTACCTAAACACGAATGAGTTTGCTGTTCAGTCCCTGGCCCCTGCCCGCAGCTGGAAAGGGGTAACCCCGCGTGCGCTGCCGTCCAATCTTCGCATCGAAGGGGATCTGTTTATGTGGAACTCTTCAGAGGAGGGGATTCGGTTTGTGGTCTATGCCGTCCCCAATGCGGAGGTGAATAATACAGGTAATTTTTCAACTGGCGCCAATATTTTAGGGGTCTCATACCAAAAGAGCTTTGATTTAAGCACCTATCCGGACCTTTCCTCAACGCATACGATGGCGGTTTCGGTACTCGACCGATTTGGTAATGAGTTTCCGCCTGTAGTGATGGGTCAAACCCCGGGTCAAAATCAGGCAACAGTATTGGCTTATCCCGCCGATGAGCAAGAGGTTTTTATTCCGTTTGCCTTTTCCTGGAGTGAGGTGGAAGGTTCTGAATTATACATAATAGAAGTGTCTGAGGATGTTGAATTTACCAATTCCTTTTACCGGAGGGAGGTCACCGAAAACGAATTTTTAGCCGCCAATATCTCGATGACCATTGGAAATATGTACTACTGGCGGGTTATTACCCGGAAACCAGGAGTGGACGATGTGGTTTCACAAGTCAGGTCATTTAATTTGATAGAACAACCGCGACCCGAAATATTGGAACCAACCAATGAGGCCGGTAATATCTCCCTAACGCCTGAAATCGTTTGGGCGCAGTTTGGAGAGGGCTTCAGCTATGACCTTCAAATTTCGTTGAATAGCGGTTTCTCTTCATTGGTTGTTCAGGAAACCAATTTGTCGGGTTTGAGCTATCAAATACCTCAGAGTGTGTTGATGGCCTATTCTACTTATTATGTCCGGTTGATGGCACACAATCAGCTGACCACCTCTGCCTGGTCCGAAACAGTCAGTTTCTCCACTGTTCAAACCCCGCCCAGCGTGCCGGTGATCATTTCACCGGTCAACGAATCGACGGTGTCTGGACCCGATGTTACCGTTAAGATAGCAGATGAACCTCTGGCAAAAAGTTTTACCTATCTGCTTTCTTCCAGTCCAACATTTCCCATCTTAAGTCGGACTCAAAAAACGGTGGATGCTTTCGAATATGAGGCTTTATTCCCCGGTTTATCCGATGGCGGCTATTATGTTAAAGTAAGATCCAATTACAGTAGTTCGTCGAGTACCGATTATTCATCGGTGGTCTTTTTCAATATCGTCACCACTGCTATATCCCAGCCGAATGAGGATCTGTTGACACTGGTTTGTCCCACCCTGTTGATGGCTGATGAAGTGTTGGTGACCTATTCCATCCCGGCCGACTCCAGGGTCAAGCTTTCTGTGTGCAATCTCACAGGAGGTCAGGTGATGATTTTGGATCAGCAATTCAGATCGAAGGGTGAATATTCGGTCTTATTGCCCGCCGGCAGGTTAGTTAAAGGGCTGTATTTCCTCACCCTTCAAACCGATGGGGAGAAAAAAACGGTCAAGCTGATTCGGTAAGGTTAGGCGTTTTGTTTAGTGTTTTTGAATATTGTGTAAATAGAGTCGACATGAAGCGAGTGAAAATTATGGTCTCTGTGTTCCTGTTTTTTTCTCTAATGCTAGGTGCTCAGGAGGTGAAGGTTATATCCCTGGAGTATCTCACTTTACCACGCGAAAGTCACTATTTTCATCCTGTTTTTAATCCTGCAGGAGACAAGCTTTCCCTGACCTCCGAAAATTATGAAGGATTAAAAATATACGACTTTAATTCCGGTCGGATAGTGACGGTTTCGGAAGCCACGGGAGCGGGGCAAAAATCTGTTTTTTCGCCCGATGGCAACAAAATCTATTTTACCGAACAAAGGGTTGAGAGGTCACAAAAATCCACTCAATTAAAATACTTTGATCTGGTTGCGGGTACTTCAGGGACTGTTACCCACGGCGGCAAAGAGTCAGGGCACTCTTCTTTGCGCAGTTGGTGGAGCAGATTATTCACGGCAGGGCCCAAGGGCAGCGGTACTTTGAATCACGAAGCCCTCACCAATGGAAAATGGGATTACCCTTTTGTGACGGTTGAATCGGGTAAATTGATGTTTTTTAAGGATGAAAAGGGAAAACTGCTCGACCCGCTTTCGGTGCGGTATTATATGCAGGCATCCATCAGCCCGGACGGAAAGCGAATCGTTGCCTATGCCGTTGGAGTAGGGGCTTTTGCTTGTCGAACCGATGGGTCGGATGTGAGGGTTTTAGGGCAGATTGAGGCCCCTGTTTGGCTTAATGACGATATTATTGTAGGGATGGTCACCCGGGATGATGGCCATAATGTGACAGGTTCAATACTGCAATCGATAAATGTGAAGAGTGGCGGTAAACAGATGCTTACCATAGGCGAAATGGCCATCTTGTATCCTTCGGTGTCAAAAGAAAAACAACAGATCGTGGGCCATACCCCTAATGGGGAGATAGCATTGATTACCTATAAGATAATAGAATAACGTTTTTTGTAACAAATAAAAAAAAATAATCCTATGCGAAAATTACATTTACCATTTTTGCTTTGGTTGCTTCTTGTTCATGTGACGGGTTTTTCACAACCCAAAGCGGTGGGGACTCCCCAAAAGCTTATTTCAACCCCCAATGATTATTTTATGCAGGCCAAATGGTCACCCGATGGAACGAAAATCGCTTTTTCAGGGGCCCGGTATAACAGCATTTGGTTGAGCGATGCCAATGGAAATAATCTAAAACAAGTGACCGATGATTCCAGTGCAGGATATGGATTTTCATGGTCTGCCGATAGTAAAACCCTTTTGGCCAGGCCTGCCAGGCTGGGAAGCCATGCCCGCTACAACTGCATTAAGCTGTATGAGGTAGAAACAAACAAAGCCACTGTCCTTCAGGAAGAGACTACTACACTGAAGCAGTTGCCCGTGTGGGTGGAAGGCGACTCCAAAGTCGCTATGGTTCTGGGTAAGGAAGTGAAAATGGTATCCAGTGGGAAACCGGTTTTGAAGAGTGCTCCGGAAAATTCTAATCAGGCGGTTCTCTTTAATGGGGCCTTGGTTTCGGCCAGCGCCAAATCAGAAGTTTCATTTTCTGAATTTAATGATCGGATTGTTTTTAACCAACGAACTTCGCCATCAGGGACGAAGGTGGTCTTTCAGGTAAACGGGCTGGGACTGTTTGTCTCCAATAGCGACGGAACGCAACTGAAAAATATTGGTCAGGGAGAGCAAGCCTCCTGGATGCCAGAGGAGAAATATGTGGTGGTGACTTTGGTTGAAGACGATGGAGTGGTCATTACAAAAGGAAACCTGTATGCGGTGGATGTGGAGTCGGGGAATTACTACCCACTAATGGAAGGGAGCCAATGGATTGCGCTTAACCCCTCTGTTTCTCCCGATGGAGCCAGTTTATTGTTCGACAATCCGAGGGATGGGGCCGTCTATCTTTTGAACCTGAGCAAATAGTATTGCGACCAGTAGTTATTTTCAACGATTTATATGCAACTATTATGAAAAAAACATATACCCAACAGCCCTTTTATGTCTCCCCATTTTTTACCTTTATTTTCCTGCTGTGGTTCACTCTTCCGGGAAAAGCCCAAATTACCGGGTTAAGTGAGTGGAGCATCTTTCTCGATCCCGGACACTCACAAACAGAGAATATGGGCCTCTATAACTACTCCGAAGCACAAAAGGTGTTGCGGGTGGCTTTAAATCTGCGTGATATGCTGGAGCAGCAAACCGATATCGGCAGTGTGCATCTGTGTCGGTTAACCGATCAGGATTATATTTCCTTGTCGGGGCGTACCGATCTGGCGAACTCGTTGGGCGTCGATTTTTATTACTCCATTCATAGTGATGCGGGGAGCGCCTCAGCCACCAGCACCCTGGTTATGTATGGAGGGTGGCGGAAAGATGGGGTAACCATCGAAAAAACACCTCAGGGTGGGGCTGCCATGGGTGAAATATTAACGCCCAACCTGACCAGTGCCATGCGTTTGCCTACCCGTGGCCTTTATGCCGACCGTACCTTTTACCTGGGAGCCGTGGATACCCATGAGAATCAGTGGCCTTATTTGCATGTGAACAGAACCACTAACATGGCCTCTCTGTTGAGTGAGGGAGGGTTTCATACCAATCCCACTCAACAACAGCGTAATATGAATGCCGAATGGAAAAAGCTGGAGGCGATGGCCGCTTTTCGGTCTATTTTGGAGTATCACGGAATTGACCGCCCTGCTATTGGGGTGGCTACCGGAATCATCACCGACGAAGAAACCGGCGTTCCTGTGAATGGGGTAACGGTTACTATTGGCGATAAGCAATATACTACCGACACCTACGCGTCGCTCTTTAATCAGTACTCTAACAATCCGGATCAATTGCATAACGGGTTTTACTGGATCGATGGGTTAACTCCGGGGGAAACAGTTACCGTCACCTTTACTTCTGATATTTATCAAACCCGGAGTGTGGACCTGCCGCTGGTTTCTAAATCGGATGGAACCACCGGCGAAAACCTGAGCTTTCTCGATGTGACTCTGGTTAATTCCTTACCTCCAATCGTTGCCGAGGTGGTAGCCGAAGATGGGATGGATCAGGTGGTTCCCGGACATTCGTTGACCATCACTTTCAGTAGGAAAATGGATCGCACATCGGTTGAAAATGCACTGTCCATTTCACCCACTATGGCGATTTCGTTTAACTGGATAGATGATTTTAGGGTGGAGATAACCCCTCAGGCACTCGAGCCGGGAACCGATTATACCGTCACCATGGATGGGGCAGTTGCCAAAAACCTTCTCACCAATCAGTTCCTGGATGGTGACGCCGATGGCGTTGAAGGAGGTAATTATTCCTTTGTTTTTACAACAATACCGCCTGATGAGACGGCCCCGGTTTTGGTGGATTTCTCTCCCTCAACGGCGGTAGCTACCATAGAGTCCAGACCGGTTGTTCGTCTGGTTTACGATGAGGAAATTAATGCCTCAACTGTTGCGTCCGATGCCATCACGGTTACCCCGGTTGGCGGTGGTGCAATTATTGCAGGTGTCGTCCATCATACGGTAGTGGAAAAACAAAGCGTGATTCACTTCTTTCCAACCGAAGACCTGGCCTCCACGGGCAACTACCACGTGGAAATCAAAGCAGGGCTTGAGGATCAGTTTGGAAATGCCACCGGATTGGAGAGCTTTAATTTCGAGGTAAAGGAAAAGCCAATCTCGGAGGTGACCCTAATAGACAACTTTGATGGCGGAGTTACCTCCTGGTGGCAACCTACCCAGTCGGGTTCTACCACCGGGGTTATTGCTCTGGAAACCGTTCAGTCTTCTGAGTCGGACATTGTTTGTAAAACCACCGAAAGTACCGGAAGTATGAAGTTGGATTATGCCTGGGATATGGCTGCTTCCAGTAAGTACATTCGTTTGTATCTGCCTCCAACTTCTGAGCAAAACAGCCATAAGTTTGGTCCCCAGTATGTCTTGCAAACCTGTTTGTTTGGCGACGGCTCAGGAACTCAGTTTTGTTTTACCATTAAAGACGGGAATAACACCTATGAAGCCAGTCAATGGACAACCATCGATTGGATAGGGTGGAAATTGGTTTCCTGGGATTTGGTGAACGATCCTGTTTATGGTTGGGTTAATGGTAACGGTGTTCTTGATGGAACCACCGGTTATTATCTCGATGGCTTTCATTTCCGTTACAATGCCTTTACTAAAATCAAAACGGCAGGAACCCTTTATTTTGATAACCTAAGGTTCGTGCTGCGCGATCAAAACTCCGTTTCGGTTAATGACCCGGAGCAAGCATCTGCCACCTTATTTCCCAATCCGGTTAGGGATTTTCTGACTGTTAAATCCCCTCAGGTGATGAACGAAGTGCGGGTGTATGACATCGCAGGTCGGTTAGTGTTGGTGGAAAAACCCCACCGTAATCAAACCACCCTCAATATGTCTGGCCTTCAATCCGGGTGGTATGTGGTGAACGTCGTTTCGGATGCCGGCTCGTTTAACTCTAAGATTCGCGTCATCGATTAGTGTTGATCCCTTTATTTTAATGGTGTGTAGCTAACTTCAGACTCTCGGTTTGGGAGGCTGAAGTTAGCTTAAAAATAGTTTAATAAATTTGATTATTTAACTGGCCATCATAGATTCTTTTCCGTAAATTTATCGGACAGGTGGTTGTAATACAACTTGAGTTTTATTAATAATTTTGTTTCACTTTTTAAACATTAGACCTATGAAAAGATTTACTATTGGCGTATTTGCATGTTTGTTTGCAATGACAACTTTGGCCCAAAATGTAGTGGTCGAAGAGGTGTGGAACCATTCTAAAAGGTCCGCGGGTTCTATTGACCCTATTACCGAAGTATGGATGGATGGGGATGCTCCCAGCTGGATGGGGGGGACCACCGAGCGTGGAATGACCCAGTTCGATGGGAAAATTTATATTCCTTCGCGTAAGAGTGGACTTCAAATTCTGGTGCTGGATGCCCAAACCGGGTTGTTGACCAACACCATTACTTTGCCGGCAGAGGTGGCAGGTGGTGTTTATGCTATTAACAGTATTGATGTAACCGATGGGGGAGACCTTATTTTGGGTAACCTGGCAACCAATACACAGGCTGTTGAAACGGGTACGGAAAATCCAGTTGGACACTTTAAAGCCTACCAGATTAAGTTGAATGCCACAGGCGATAACTATGAGTCCGTTACCGAAATCATTAAATGGGAAAATTATGGTGATGAGACCTATCCTGGTTTTAGGTTGGGCGATGCGATCTCCTTTTATGGGGAAATTGCTGCTGGTTCCAATGGCTACCTGTTGGCTGCCGGAGCTAGTTCCCCTTACGTGTTGAGATGGGATGTTACCGCTGGTGTTGTGGCAACTGATCCGGTGATCATTAAATTAGCTACTTCTTTCCCTGCGCCCGCCGAAGGAACCGATGTGAATTTAGCAACTGCACCGCACACCTTCCCTATTACCTCAACCCTCTTTATGGTTTGTGGAAATAATTTAATGCCTGCTATATATAACATGGAGGGGGAGATGATTACCACCTTTAATGGAGAAACCATGCCTCTGCAAGGTAATGGTAATGGTGCCGCACACTTTCAATTGAAAGGTCGTGACTTTGTGGTAGCTAATACTACCGTTTGGAATAAAGATCCTAAAAACGCCTTTGAATTGTTTGAAGTACCGGGTGCCGATTTTGCTGCTGCCGATTCAATCGCTATGTTGCCTGTCGACGGTTTGGGTGCTGCAACCAATACTTCATTTATGTATCCGGTTGCCGTAGATGCGATGGCTGAAATGGTTTACGTTTATGTGATGGCCCCCAACAATGGTATTGCCTGTTACAAAGTAACTATTGGTACCGGTACGGCCATTAATAAAAATAAAGCCGATGAAGTTTCTTTCTATCCCAATCCTGCCACAGAAGTTGTTCACTTTACTAAAGAGATGGCTTCCGTGAAACTTTATGATATGAGTGGTAAGTTTGTGAAAGAGGTTAACGGTGTTACTCAGGTTAACGTTAGCAGTTTGCGTGGTTATTATGTGATTCTTGCTACTGACCAACAAGGTAACTCACTTAAGAAAGTGTTACTCGTGAAGTAATAAGGTAATTAATAGGGCTTTGTTGAACTTTGGCAAGCCTTTATCATAAAGGTTGCTCCATTTTGGGGCAGCCTTTTTTTTCGGGATTAGTCGAAGGAGAAGGCCAACCAACGGCAAGCTTTATCCAATCCGACATAGAGCTCGGTTCTGTTTTTGATTTCAATTTCGGACGATTACAAATTGGTCTCGTTAATCTCTTTCCTTTTAACCCAGATGTTATGGCCTTTTTGGCAATTGATGAATTTGGGTTTATTTGTTTTAATGGGTAATTTGCCATTCTTCGCCCAATCAATATTTATTTAAGATGGAAGGAAAAAACGAAAAAAAAAGTGTGCGCCAACAGATCAAAACCCTCAAGTCGACTTATTCTCCTTCAGCCCTGCTGGCGATGAGCCATCGGGTGATGGAACAGGTGGAGCAGCTCGAAGCGTTTAAGTTGGCCCGGTGTGTGATGGCCTACTGGTCGCTGCCCGATGAGGTGGATACGCATGCTTTTGCAGAACGATGGCGCAGGCAAAAACAAATTGTATTGCCCAAAGTGAAAGGATCTTTATTGGAGCTTCGGTTATTCGAAGGAGAGGTCTCTCTTGAAGTGGGGCACCACTTTGGGATTATGGAACCTGCCGGCCACCTCATTTCTGATTACCGCAGTATTGACTTTGTGGTGGTGCCTGGGATAGCCTTCACCGCTCAGGGCGAACGGCTGGGGCGCGGAGGTGGTTATTACGATCGGTTGTTACCACAACTCAAGGGCGCTTTTAAGGCGGGGGTTGCCTTTCCTTTTCAGGTGTTGGAACATCTGCCCGTTGAAGAGTTTGATGTGAGAATGGATGCTGTGGTATGGGGCAAAATGCAAAAACCCGCCTGAGTGGCGGGTTTTTTCTTCCTGAAGAAAGTGATACGAGTGCTTAAATGTTACTCAAAAGGGGCGAAGGCAAGGCCTTTGCATTTTTTGAGTCTTCAATTTAGGCGGGATGGATAGCTTCGGTGGGGCAAACATCGGCGCAGGTTCCACAATCGGTGCATAATTCTGCGTCTATTTTATAGATATCACCTTCCGAGATGGCGCTAACGGGGCATTCATCAATACAAGTACCGCAAGCAATGCAATCGTCATTTATTACGTATGCCATTTTAATAATTTTTTAATGATTTGAAATTGTTATACGAAGGCAAATTTAATGGCTTTTTTGTTCTCACAAAAGGATATCTAAAAAAATGGATAATTTGTACCGGTTTTATATAAGGGTTGAGGATGCCATTTTATTTAAGAAAGCTCAGGGCCAGCCAGGCCAGCAATCCAGCACCTGTCTCCAGTGCCTCCTCATTCATGTTAAAACCTGGTGTATGAAGCGCTCCGGTAGGGCCCTGGGGTTGTTTTACCCCAAATCGGTAAAAAACCGAGGGGAATTGCTGGCTGTAGAAACCAAAATCTTCGGCCGTCATCCTGAGATCCATCTCTTCGACGTGTTCTACTCCAAGGTATTCAGCTGCCAGTGAACTTGCCTGTCGGGTAAGCTGTTGGTGGTTAAAGACTACCGGATACCCATCCTTAATGTCCACCAGGCAATCGGCACCCATAGCCCGGGCAATTCCCGGGGCCATGGTGCGTATCTTTTCTTTAATGGTGGCACGCCACTCCTCATTCATGGTGCGCAGGGTGCCGGCAATTTCAACTTTATCGGGAATGATATTGGTGGCACCCAGTCCCTCAATCTTCCCAAATGAGAGTACTGTTGGGACATTGGCCGGCACCATGCGACTCACGATTTGCTGGAGAGCCACGATGATGTGTGAGGCCACCAGGATCGTGTCGGTGAGGGTGTGAGGCAATGCCGCGTGGCCCCCGTGTCCGGTAACCGTCAGGTAGACTTCATCGCCCGAGGCCATGTACATGCCCGGCCGGAAACCGGCATGGCCAGCTGCCATCTCGGGCAACACATGCTGCCCTATTACGATGTCGGGACGGGGATTGTTAAGGACTCCCTCCTTTAGCATCAGGCTGGCCCCCCCCGGGAATTGTTCCTCGCCGGGTTGAAAAATCAGCAGAAGGGTGCCTCTCCATTCATCCTTTAATTCATTTAAGGTATGAGCAGCGCCCAATAACGAGGCCGTGTGAGCATCATGTCCGCAGGCATGCATGACCCCCGGGTTGGTGGAGGCAAAGGGCAGACTGGTGGCCTCCTGGATGGGAAGGGCATCCATGTCGGCGCGCAAGGCAACCACCTTCCCGGGCCCCGTACCCTGTATTGTCGCCACCAGACCCGTACCGGCAATACCCTCCTTGAACGGAATCCCCATGGTTTTTAATTGGGTTGCCACATAAGCCATGGTTTGGTGTTCTTTAAATGAAAGCTCCGGGTTCTGATGGAGGTGTCGACGGTGGGCAATGATGTTGTCCAGATGCTGCCTGGTGAGTTCCTTTACACGTTGTTGTGGGGTCTGCATGGTTACTTGGTGTTCAAGTGAAAATTTTCGGGAGTCATTTCAATTGTTGCGCCCCCGGGTTGATCTAATTTCAATTCAAGATTATAGCCTCCCCCGCCTTCTGAAAATAAAATGGTAATGGGGTAAAACCCTCTCTTTAGAGCCACAGTGCCGGTCTCTGTATTTTTTGTGTGCAGGCCGTCGTTGTCGATGATAACCTTATCGTTTAAATAGAGGATGCTGCCATCATCTGAGGTGAGATAAAAACGATACAATCCATCCTTTGTAGCTTCCAGTAATCCGCTGAGACTGAGTCCAAAAGCCTTGGCGTCAGCAATGTCAGGGATGAAACGGTTTGTTACAGTGCCTTCCTCCGAAGGGGTTTGGCCGATCAACTCTGTAACCGAGTTAAAGAAGCCCGGGTAATAGCCAAAGGCCAGGCCTTTCGTGCCGGGACGCGCGCCTGTAAGCGGCTCCATGTAGCTCAGCCTTTCGGCCTCGATTATGGCCGGTGCGCTGTAGTCGCCATTCTCCTTAACGGTAACGGCTTTAATTTGCATGGTTTGAGTTACCTCTATGGGTTGGGAGTACAACTCAGAGGAAGCATTAGGGTCAGAACCGTCGGTAGTATACCTTATCTGGCAATTTGGCAGGGGCGCTTTTAGTGTAATGGTAGCCGACTCGGTAAATCCTATTTGTTCCTCACTGGCAATGGGCTTTGGAATGGCGTAAAAGTAATTGACGTCCAATTGATCCAATTGTTTATAATGCTTCTCCATCCGAACCAAAAAATTATCAAAATCTTTGTTCACCTCAGTGGACCAGCCAACTTCGGCCACGGCGCAGGCTCTGGGATAGGTCATGTATTCCACATAATCGCTTGTTTTCATATATTCGGTCCACACGTTACCCTGAAAGCCCAGAATATGAGCGGCTTCCTCTTTGGAAAAAGAATCCGGTACCGGGTTGTAATGGTATACCTTTTCGAGGGTTAAAAAACCACCAATAGCCAATGGCTCCACTTTAGGATCATTTTGGTAATGGTCGAGGTAGGCGTGGGAGTTGGGGGTCATAATCACATCGTGCCCCATTTTAGCCGCTGCAATGCCTCCATCAATCCCTCTCCACGACATGACGGTCGCCTCGGGTGCCAGTCCCCCTTCCAGGATCTCGTCCCATCCAATGATCTTGCGTCCATGTTGGTTGAGGAATTGCTCAATGCGCTTGATAAAGTAGCTCTGTAGCTCGTGTTCATCTTTTAATCCCTCTTTTTTCATGCGTGCCTGACATCGGGGGCACTCTTCCCATCTGGCTTTAGGGGCTTCGTCTCCTCCGATATGGATGTATTCGCCGGGAAAAATATCCATGACTTCCAGAAGGATATTTTCGAGGAAACCAAATGTTTTATCTTGTCCGGCACAATAAATATCCTCAAAAACACCCCATCGTTGACCCACCTGGTAGGGCCCACCGGTGCAACCCATTTCGGGATAGGCAGCAAGAGCGGCCAGTGCATGTCCCGGGAGTTCAATTTCCGGGATCACCGTGATGAAACGATCGGCTGCGTATTTAACTATCTCCCGGGCTTCTTCTTGCGTGTAATAGCCGCCATAGGGCTTTCCATCGTATTTGAAGGGTTTCACACCTCCGTGGCCAATAAGAGTCTCATCTCTTTGACTGGCAATCTCCTGAAGTCTGGGGTATTTTTTTATTTCGAGGCGCCAGCCCTGATCCTCGGTTAGATGCCAGTGAAATTTATTCATTTTGTGAACAGCCAGCAGGTCGATGTATTTTTTTATGAAGCTCAAGGGGAAGAAGTGACGTCCCACGTCGAGGTGAAGCCCCCGGTATTGAAAGCGGGGCTCATCATTAATGACCACTGCCGGAGCGCTCCATACAACGTTCTCTTGTAGACTCCTGGCTTCAATTTCAGGGGGGAGAAGCTGCCGGAGGGTTTGAACACCATAAAATAGGCCGATGGCATCAGGGGCGGAGATTTCAATCTTGCCCTTTGATACCGCCAGGTGATAAGCGCCCTCATTTCCGGTAATGGTCGTGTCGATGCTGAGAGAAATAACGTTCGATTCCTCCTGGTTTTCGGCTCTCTTTAACCCGAATCCGGTGGAGGGAGTCAGAATTGAAGAGAGATAAGTAGCCACACCTTCAACTTCTGGATTGTTAGGGGAAGAGGCGATGGTGGTTTGGGCATCCAGTGTAAAGGCACCTTTTCCCATCTCTACCTCTTTCGGCATGGGCACCAGGGGCAGATCCTCCAGTGTGGGGGCCTGAGGCTTGCAGCTTCCTAATGCGGTTAAAACGATGGTTATCGTCAACATAGCAAATGTGTGTTGCATATTAGTAAGGAGTTGGTTTATTGAAAGGTTGTATGTGTTGTTTAATTAAAATAGGCAGAATTTAAAACATCCTAAAAACAGCTTGTGAAGTAAAGGAAGGGCTTTTAATTCATCAAAAATAGTTAGGTGGAATGAGTTATACAAATTTTTGTAAGTAATGGAAAAATACCGGATTGAGGATACCCGGGAGATGAAGAGTTGAACTTTTGAGTTTTTTTTTCGTAGATGAGTCTGTTGTTGAAATTTTTCGTAGAATGATTGGCACGATATTGGAGATTGTTAAAAGTCTGTTTACGGTTTGAATTCTTATCTTTGTTGGTTATAATTCATTTAGGTTACCAGCTGTTTTCCGGCTGAGAAGCACCTTAACATCAGGAAAAATAGTGTTTAAAATAAAATTTCGTTTTTCAAGAAGGGTTATTATGAGAAAATTAATTTCATTGTCAGCGTTTTTAGCATTTACCATTTTAGCGTTTTCACAACAATCCAAGCCGGAGCTTAAGTTTGAAGAGAAGATTCACGACTTTGGAGAAGTTAAAGAAGATGGCGGAGTGGTAGCCAACGAATTTAAGTTTACCAATTCAGGGGGGCAGGCTTTGGTTATTCACAACGTACGAACTTCGTGTGGATGTACCACCCCTGAGTGGACCAGAACCCCGGTTCAGCCTGGAAAAGAGGGGTTGATAAAGGTTACCTTCGACCCCCGAAACCGACCGGGCAACTTTAATAAGTCTATCACCATTACATCCAATGGGGTGGAGGCCAACATTGTTCTTCGCATCATGGGGAAAGTTCTTCCACGTGAAAAGACCATTGAAGATATTTACCCCCGGGAGATGGGGGGTATTCGCCTCACATCATCGCATCTTTCTTTTACCCGAATAGCCCCTAATGCCACCAAAACAGAGCAAATCGAAGTAATCAATCCTTCGGGTCAACCCATAACCGCCTCGTTTGAACGGGTTCCGGACCACATTCAGATTAAGATGGTCCCGCCAACCCTAAAGCCGGGAGAGAAGGGAACAATTGTGGCGACTTATGATGCCACCCTGAAGAACGATTGGGGATTTGTGGTGGACCAGATTTTCATGAATATCAATGGAAAATCCGATTATCAAAACCGGTTGAGCGTGAGCGCCACCATCGAAGAGGACTATTCGACCTGGACGGCACAGCAAATGGCCACTGCCCCCGATATTTTGATTGAAGACAAGGTGTTCGATTTTGGGGAAATTAAGCAAAATGTTAAGGTGGAGCACGCATTTGAGGTGGTCAATAAGGGCAAATCCAATCTTATTCTCCGTAAGATTAAAGCTTCATGTGGCTGTACGGCCATAGAACCCGGTGAAATGGTTATTAAGCCGGGAGAGGCCACAAAAATCGTGGCGGTATTCAACTCCAGAGGAATGAATGGTCGTCAGAATAAATCTGTTACGGTTTATTCTAATGATCCCAAAAAGAGTACCTTGTTGTTGAGATTGACAGGTACTGTGGTTCAGTAATGGTGTCGGAATCTTCATTTTTGTTTCTGTTTGAGTGTTAAATATTCTACCTTTGACCTTCAACTTTTTGGAGAGGTCATTGGCAGAAGTCCTTGGCCTGAAGCAAGCGGTTAAATAAAAATAGTTGATTATAATGGACATCTTGAACGGCCAGGGTCATATCGAAAATAATCCTTCATACAAAGGATTAAAGGTGAACAAGGGTGTTGAATCGGTTTCTTCGGTTAATGCCGATGCGGCTCGTCGGTTCCTGGGAAAAAAACGTGCCAGGTTAACCGTCGACGATTATGTAGACGGTATATTGAAGGGGAATGTAACCATCCTCAGCCGTGCCGTAACTCTGGTGGAGAGCTCTAAGGTGGAGCATCAGGAGCAGGCACAACAAATTATTGAGCGCTGTTTGCCGCATGGCGGGCGTTCGGTTAGGATTGGCATCACCGGTGTTCCGGGCGTTGGGAAAAGTACCTTTATTGAAGCTTTGGGAATGCATGTTTTGCGAAGCGGGGGTAAACTGGCTGTATTGGCCATCGATCCCAGCAGCGAGAGATCGCGGGGAAGTATTTTAGGTGATAAAACCCGTATGGAAAATTTATCAGCCGAAAAAAATGCTTACATTCGCCCCTCTCCTTCAGCAGGGTCTTTGGGAGGCGTGGCACGAAAAACCCGGGAGACGATCATATTGTGTGAGGCAGCAGGTTTTGATACCATATTTATTGAGACAGTGGGTGTTGGACAGTCCGAAACGGCGGTGCACTCCATGGTCGATTTTTTTCTGTTGCTCATGTTGGCAGGAGCGGGTGACGAGTTGCAGGGAATCAAGCGGGGTATCATGGAGATGGCCGATGCTATTGCGATTAACAAGGCCGATGGGCAAAATATACACAAAGCCCGTATGGCCCAAACAGAATATCGAAATGCGCTTCATCTGTTTCCCCCAACGCAATCGGGCTGGGTTCCTAAGGTGGATATCTGTTCGGCACTCCATAGTACCGGAGTGGGCAATGTGTGGGAGATGGTATTGGAGTATTTAAAACTGACCCGTGAGAACGGATTTTTTAAGAATAACCGTCGGGAGCAGGCCAAATATTGGATGTTCGAGACCATTAACGACCAATTGAAAAACAGCTTTTATCAGCAAACCCAAATAAAAAGCGAAATAGAGATATATGAACAAAAGGTTCTAAATGATGAAATTAGTTCATTTATCGCTGCCAGGGAGTTGTTGGATAAATATTTTAATAAATTCTAAAGACTATTTTTATGAGAAAGTATGCGTTATTGTTGACAATTGTAGCATTCTTGGCAGCTTGTACTTCAAAAGAATACAAGGTTTCAGGCAAGATAGAGGGTTTGACTGAAGGTCAGGCCGTTTTGAAAAAAATTGAATCTCAGGGAGCTGTTTCTGTTGATACAGCCAAAATCGTTGACGGGGCCTTCTCTTTTAAGGGGAGCGTTGAATTTCCCGAGCTGTATTTGATCTATATTGGAGAGAATCCAATGCCCATCCCTTTGTTTTTGGAAAATGGATCTATTGCAATTAAGGCCGATGTCGACAGTCTGCAAGGGGCTGAAATCAGCGGTTCTGAATTGAATATGATTTTTAAGCGTTTTAACGATGAAGTGCCTTCAAACGACCGGGTTCAGGACATTCGGGGAGAGTTTATGGCAGCACAGCAGGAGGGTAACCAGGAAGTTATGGAACAACTCTCGGCTGAGATGCAAACAATTATGGAGGCTCAGAGAAACTACTACTCCGAATTTGTTTACAGCAACACCAATAATGTTGTGGGTGCCTTTTTAGGCATGAATATGGCTAATTCGCTTCCATTTGAAAAACTGGATAGTCTGGTAGCTGTTTTTGAAGGTTCTTTACCCGGTCACCCCTATGTGGAGGAAATGAAAAAAATGGTGGAGCCGATGAAGAAACAGAAGGAAGCTGAAACCGCTATTCAGATTGGTAAAAAAGCACCTGCTTTTGAACTGGTTAACAACCTTGACGAAAAAGTAAGTCTGGATAGTTTTAAGGGTAAGTATGTGCTGCTCGACTTTTGGGCTTCCTGGTGTCGTCCTTGTCGCGAAGAGAATCCTAACCTTAAAAAAGCAATTGAGCAATTTGGCGGAGAAAACTTTGAAATTGTAAGTGTTTCACTGGATAAGACCAACGAGCCCTGGCTTAAAGCTGTTGACGAGGATGGCATGTCCTGGACTCAGTTGCATGACCCCGAGGGCGATGTGGCCAATATCTATGGCGTACAGTCTATCCCTTTTACCTTGTTGCTGGATAAGGAAGGTAATATTATCGAGAAAAATCTTCGTGGAGAGGCTTTGACCGAGAAATTGGATGAGTTGTTCTAATTTCCTTTAACGAAAAGCAAAACCGGCGTTCCATTTTGGGAGGGCCGGTTTTTTTTGTGTCAATATGTTGGGTGCAGAGCTAAAAAATTCATATTTTTGATATTTATATCGTATCTAAATAATTAATTCTTCTACCTTACACGTGAAGGAGATTCAGTCTATAAATTAGACCCCAAAAAGTTCGAATTTTAGATTTCTTAAAACTTAAATAATATACAGTTATGGATTATGATTTGATCGTAATAGGCAGCGGACCAGGTGGATATGTTGCCGCTATTAGAGCTTCTCAACTGGGAATGAAGGTTGGAGTTGTCGAAAAGTCTGAGTTGGGTGGTGTTTGCCTCAACTGGGGTTGTATTCCTACCAAGTCTTTGTTGAAGAGTGCTCAGGTTTTTGAGTATCTATCCCATGCCGCTGATTATGGCGTTGTTGTGGAAGGAAACGCACGTCCCGACTTTGAAGCGATGGTTAAGCGCAGCCGCGGGGTGGCCGAGGGAATGAGTAAAGGGATTCAGTTTTTGTTTAAGAAGAATAAGATAGATGTCATTCAGGGGTTTGGAAAACTTGCGGGTAACAAAAAGGTAGAAGTAACGCAGGAAACAGGAGGAGAGAAAAAGATCCTTCAGGCCAATCATATTCTTTTGGCCACCGGAGCAGGCAGCCGTCAGTTGCCCAACCTAAAGCAGGATGGTAAAAAGATTATTGGTTACCGAAAGGCTATGGTGTTGGACAAAAAACCCGAGTCGATGATTGTGGTTGGGTCGGGTGCTATTGGCAGTGAATTTGCCTATTTCTATAATGCCGTGGGTACCAAGGTAACGCTGATCGAATTCCTCGATAATGTGGTGCCGGTCGAAGACGAAGAAGTCTCCAAGCAGTTGGCACGTTCCTTTAAAAAGGCCGGCATAAAAGTGATGACCAGTGCCGAGGTTACCAGTGCCGACACCTCAGGTGATAAGGTTAAAGTGGTGGTTAAGACCAAAAAAGGAGAAGAACATATGGAAGCCGACATCGTGCTTTCGGCTGTGGGTATTTCCCCTAATCTCGAAGGGATTGGGCTTGAGGAGGTTGGCGTGCAGCTTGAAAGAGGTAAGGTGAAGGTGGATGAATTCTATCGTACTTCTGTTGAAGGAATCTATGCCATTGGCGATATTGTTCCCGGACAGGCATTGGCCCATGTGGCCTCGGCCGAAGGGATTGCTTGCGTTGAAAAGATTGCCGGACTCGATGTGGAGCCTATCAACTATAACAATATCCCCGGGTGTACCTATACTTCACCTGAAGTGGCTTCGGTTGGCATGACCGAGAAAGCAGCCAAAGAGGCGGGATATGAGCTTAAAGTAGGTAAGTTCCCCTTCTCAGCCTCTGGAAAGGCAAGCGCTGCAGGTCACAAGGATGGATTTGTTAAATTGATTTTTGACGCCAAATATGGAGAGCTATTGGGTGCCCATATGATAGGGGCCAATGTAACCGAGATGATTGCGGAGCTGGTAACGGCTAAGAAGCTGGAAACCACCGGACATGAACTCATCAAGTCAATTCACCCACATCCTACCATGTCAGAAGCCATCATGGAAGCAGCAGCTGCTGCTTATGGGGAGGTTATTCATATTTAAACCCCCTTCTTTCAGGGTCAGTTAAAAAAATGGAGTGTTGGAATAGGAATGGTTTCTTTGGGCCATTTCCCATTGCCACCATTCCATTTTTTATTTTTCCCCTCTTGCTCTTCTGTCATCACCCGAGCCGGCTGTTAATTGGTATCTTTTGCTGACAAGTTGGGATTATCTCATTAAGCCCAGAATCTGATAGGCTATTTTTTGATTATACTCCAGCGCCAGGGTCTTGTGATTTACCAGGTCTACAATGGTACCAATCAGGCAGAGACCTCCCGTTAGCAGATATAGAATGCCCATTCCTATTTGATTGAGCAGGAAGCGATGAACGCCCGATACCCCCAAAAAACCAATGAGGGCCGTAAGTAGGATGATTTGGGGGTCCTTGCGCCGTGACCGGTACATGGAAATAAACATTCTTAGCTGCTCGTCGTTTTTCTCTTTGAGCAGATTTTCCAGGAAGAAGGCCTCCTCCTGATCAGCTTCGGGTAACATCTGATAAATTCTTTCCATAAATTGTTTAATTAGGGTTTTTGTAAATGGCAGATAACTATGCCTCTCGTGTTTGAGTGTTTTTTATTTTAAGGTCGTTTCGTAAAAGGTTAAAACTTCGGATCAATAGGATCACAACGGCAGGAATCCCAAGTGGATGGCTGTGAAAGGAGGCCGCCAATTGTCCCCTGAAGAGCCAGGAAATGGCGTGACCCAGTCCGCATCCCGGACAAAAACCAAGGCCTGTATTCCTAAAAAGACACAACGAGGCATGCCCTTCCTCTGCCGGATTGGTGAGGGCCAGAGCTAAGATGGCCACGATCCAAAAGAAGGCTTCGAGATGCGAACGTTTAAAGGTGTAACTCATTTGGGTTTTTGGACAGGTAATGAGCCGTAATTTACAATTAAAATCGCAAAAAACCTCAATTCCGGATTAGACGTTAGAGGCCAGCCAATACGGAAATCATCCGTCGCCTGGACGACATCTTCAAACAATGTTTTACCAGTTGAGAAAAGTCCCTGATTGAGTGGAAGGATTAATACACAAAACTGCTTCCGCCCAAAAATTCACGAATAATGGAGGTAGGTGGAATTTCCTTGGGTTTAATGGGTTTAAAGTAACTGAAAAATTTGAGGAGTCGAACGGCCTCCGCATACTGAACCTGATTAGGTTGCACTTCAAGTAAAATAGGTTCAACCAAGGGTTTAAGTACGGCCAGCTCATAGAGTAAGGCCGAGTTGAACATGACGTCGGCTTCCTCCTGATAGGGGAAGATGTGTTTTTCTTCTCCCCGGCGCACGCTGTTCCAACGTGAAATGGTTTCCAGGGCCGAATAATTTCGATAGCGATAATCTCGTACGATTCGCCTTATTAGCCGGTTGTCGGTGGTGGGAATACGCGAATGATCGTCGAGGTTGATGTTGGTCAGTGCCGAGACATAGATCTTAAACTTGGCATCATTTTCGATGGAGTGGGTCAGCCTCGGGTTGAGGCCGTGAATCCCTTCAATGATGAGGATATTCTCCTTGCTCATTTTCAATCGCTCACCATTGTACGAGCGTACCCCGGTTTCGAATGAGAACTTGGGCACCTCAATCTCTTCACCTTTAAGGAGAGCCAGAAGGTCGTCGTTAAAGGCCTTTAGATCGAGTGCATCGAGGGATTCAAAGTCATATTCTCCGTGCTCGTCTTTGGGCGTGTTAACGCGGTCGACGAAGTAATTATCGAGCGATAGGTTAAGGGGTCTGATTCCATTCACCAAAAGTTGAATGGCCAACCGTTTGCTGAAGGTGGTTTTCCCGCTTGATGAGGGACCGCTAATCAATACGATGCGAATCTTGTCGCGTTGGCTGGCAATGCTGTCGGCGATCTGTGCAATTTTCTTCTCGTGAAGTGCTTCACTAACCTTTATTAAAGTCTCGGCTTTCCCATTGGTGGCCGATTCATTGAGGTCACTCACCTTGGTTACCTTAAGAACCCGGTTCCAGTGCGAATATTCGGCGAATATCTCGAACATCTTCTTTTGCACAATCAATTCCTGCACCTCCGCAGGATGACCTTGAAGGGGGATTTGCAGCAACATCCCGTTGTAATATTTATTCAAGTCAAAGACCTTGAGGTAGCCGGTTGAGGGAACCATGAATCCGTAGAATATTCCGGTGTGTTGTTTCATGGTGTAGTAGGAGGAGTAGTATTGTCCGCGGTGTTGCAAAAGTTTTACCTTATCGAACATTCTTCGCGACTCAAAATGCTTAATTACCTCTTCAGTCTCCTCTTTATGGTGCACCAACGGGATATCTTCCTCGGCCAGTTGGTGCATTTTTCTGCCTATTTTAAAAATGTCGTCAATGGTGGTTTCTCCGGCATTGTTGTGTAATTCGCAATAAAACCCCTTGCTTACCGAATGTTCGATGCGCAGTTTGGCCCCTGGGAATACCTCCTCGACTGCCGCATAGAGCAGGAACGAGAGGCTTCGAATGTACATGCGCATCCCATCGTTGTCGGTGATGTCGATAAATTTAATGGTTTTGGGGTTATAGACATCGAAGGTAAGCTCGCATACCCGGTTGTTTACCAGAGCACCCAGAATGGGGTTTGGGAGTTGTATGTTTAGTTTTTTGGCGATTTCACAAAGATTTGTACCTCTTTCAATATCAATGCTTTGGTTGTTGTTAAGGCATTTGATGTGTACGGTTTTATTCATCGACTAAGGGTTGTTTAGTGTTCAGGGTTTTGAGCCTTTCCGGCTGCAGGGACGAATTAAAAATAATAAAAAATGAATGCAATCCCCCATCGATTCTCCTTAAAATAGCTCGTGGCCATTAAAAAGTGTTCAATATACGGGCAAGTGGATGGCTTTATTTCCCCACTTCAATATCCATTTCTGCTTTCAGATATTGACCGGTATAACTCTCGGGGCAGGTGGCTACCTTTTCGGGCGAGCCGCAACAGATCAGGTTTCCTCCTTTTTCACCCCCTTCGGGGCCAACATCTATGATGTAATCAGCTGTTTTAATGACATCCAGGTTGTGTTCTATCACAATAACGGTATTGCCTCTGGCTACCAGTTTGTTGAGAGCTTCGAGCAATACGCGGATGTCTTCGAAATGAAGGCCCGTGGTGGGTTCATCCAGGATGTAAACCGTCTTGCCCGTGTCTTTCTTGGACAGCTCGGCCGCCAGTTTAACCCGCTGTGATTCGCCTCCCGAAAGGGTTGTTGAAGGTTGTCCCAATCGGATGTAGCCCAGTCCGACCTCCTGGAGCATCCTAAGCCGCTGCATGAGGGCCGGGATATGCTCAAAGAATTCTACCGCCTGATTGATGGTCATGCCCAGTACATCGCTGATGGATTTGCCCTTGAATCTAACCTCCAGGGTTTCGCGGTTGTAACGTTTGCCCCCGCAATTAGGGCATTCTACCATCACGTCGGGAAGAAAATTCATCTCAATAACCTGAACACCCCCTCCTTTACACGTTTCGCATCTTCCCCCGGTGACATTAAAGGAGAACCGTCCGGGTTGATAGGCACGAATCTTGGATTCGGGCAAGCCTGCAAACAGCTTGCGAATGTCGTCGAAGAGCTTGGTGTAGGTGGCCGGATTGGACCTGGGGGTGCGCCCCAGCGGAGTTTGGTCCACATTAACAACCTTATCAATGTGTTCCAGTCCGCTTATCTTCTTGTAGGGCAGGGGGTCCTTAACCGAGTTGTAAACATGTTGGTTAAGAATGGGATAGAGGGTTTCGTTTATGAGGGTGGATTTGCCGCTGCCCGAAACCCCTGTAACACAAATAAAGGTTCCCAGCGGAAACGTGGCCTCAATAGTCTTTAGGTTGTTGCCCATTGCGCCCGTAAGGGTCAGGTTTTTGCCAATACCCTTTCTTCGTTGTTTGGGTAAAGGTATTTTTTTGATGTTGTTCAGATAATCGGCTGTTAAGCTTTTGGCTTTGAGTAATTGGGCTGGGCTTCCCTGTGCTACCACCTCACCGCCGTGGCGGCCTGCAAAGGGGCCCATGTCGATCACCTGGTCGGCCGCCATCATCATGTCCCGGTCATGTTCCACCACTAATACCGAGTTGCCTGTATCTCTTAACTGCTTTAGGGAGTCAATCAACCGGTGATTGTCGCGCTGATGTAATCCGATGCTGGGTTCATCTAATATGTATAGTACATTGACCAGCTGTGATCCTATTTGGGTGGCCAAACGGATGCGCTGGCTCTCTCCTCCCGAGAGACTCATGGAGGTTCGGTTTAACGAGAGGTACTCCAACCCAACGTCCATGAGGAATTCCAGGCGGGAGCGTATCTCTTTTAAGATCTCCACCGCGATGGTTCTTTGTTTTGGGGTGAGTCGGGACTCCAAATTGTTGAACCATACGGAAAGCTCCCGGAGATCCATGCCCGTCAGCTGAGAGATGTTTTTGCCATCAATAAAGAAGTGCAGGGCCTCCCGGTTGAGTCTTTGTCCCACACAGTGAGGACAGCTAATGGTTTGAATAAACTGGTTGGCCCATTTACGGGCTTTTTGAGAGGTTTGGTTGTCTTGTTGGTTGTGAATATAGCTGATGACGCCGTCGAAACTGAGAAAATAGTTTGCTGAGCTTCCCAGTGGCGTGTTTTTAAGGGTTACCGGTTCGGTAGTTCCATGAAGAATGGCCTCCAAACCCTCTTCAGGGATGTTTTTGATGGCGGTTTTCAGGGTAAATCCATATTTTTCGCCGATGGCAGCTATCTGCCAAAATATCAGGTTGTTCTTGTGTTTGCCCAGGGGGGCTATTCCTCCACTGTAGATTGTGGCGTTTTCATCAGGAATAATTTTGCTCATATCCACTTCATCTACAAACCCAAGCCCTTTGCATTTGGGACAGGCACCCTGGGGTGAGTTGAAGGAGAAATTGTGGGGTGCCGGCTCGTTGTAAGAGATGCCTGTGGAAGGGCACATCAGTAACCGGCTGAAATAGCGGGGTGTGTCGGCCTCTTTTTCGAGCACCATCATGATGTTTTTGCCCTGTTTCATGGCCAGCTTAACCGATTCGTCCAAACGCTTGCGGTCCTTGGCCGTGACCATTAATTTGTCGATGACCAATTCCACGAAGTGACTTTTATAGCGGTCCAGCTTCATCCCATGACGGATCTCCTTTACCTCGCCATCCACCCGGACATTGAGAAATCCTTTTTTACGAATCTGTTCGAAAAGCTCTTTGTAATGCCCTTTTCGGCCTTTTACCAAGGGGGCCAGAATGTATACCTGCTTGTCCTGGTATTGCGATAAGATCAGGTCGAGAATCTGGTGGTCGGTATACTTAACCATCTTTTCTCCGGTGTTGTATGAAATGGCTTCACCGGCCCGGGCAAAAAGGAGGCGTAAAAAATCGTAGATCTCGGTGGTTGTCCCCACCGTGGAGCGGGGATTTTTATTGGTGGTCTTTTGCTCAATGGAGATCACCGGGCTCAAACCGGTAATCTTATCAACATCTGGGCGCTCAAGGCCACCCAGAAATTGGCGTGCATAAGCCGAAAAGGTCTCAATGTAACGCCTTTGCCCCTCGGCATAGATCGTGTCGAAAGCCAGCGAAGACTTACCGCTGCCACTCAGCCCGGTAATTACAACGAACCGGTTTCGGGGAATGATTACATCAATGTTTTGCAGGTTGTGTACACGGGCACCAAGTACCTCAATCTTGCCGGGGGCACCTTGTTGCGTGGTTATATCGATTTCCGATTGCTTCATCTATCCAAATGTTTTCAACTCACAAAGATAGAAAAAGAATTAGCAGCTCTGAGGAATTGATTAATGAGTCGTGGTTATTATTGTTGACCGCGGTGCCAGGGTGTCGGCTTTAACACTGCCAAAGGCCCCTTCCCGGGGTAAATTTATTTGATAGCTCTTCCCGTGGGGATTGGACAGGTTGGTGTCGCGGAGCCAGGGATTAAGATCCTTTAGTTCACGGTAGGTCACCCCATGCTCCCTGGCAAAATCGGCGAAGTCATTGATTTTGGTGTTTATCTCCACCTCGTAGGTGGGAATTACAGGATAAAGGTCCTCGCTCTGGACATGGAACCCATACTTTTGGGGATTTTCTAAAATCTCTTTTACTGCCAAAACTCGAAATACATACCGACCTGTTTCTTCGCCCAGGAGAAGGTCGTAATAGTTATCGGTTTTTTGTCGGGTAAGTTGTTTTATAATATTGGCGCGCCCTGTATTGTAGGCAGCAGCAGCCAGGGTCCAGCTTCCAAATTTTTCGCGGGCACTTTTCAGATATTCGCAGGCCGCCCTTGTGGATTTAATCACGTGGTAGCGTTCATCCACCTCGCTGTTAACTTCCAGTTTCAAGTCGTTGGCAGTGCTGTGCATTATTTGCCAAAGACCTACTGCTCCTGCAGGGGATTCCGCTTTAGGCATCAGTCCACTTTCGATGAGAGGCAGGTATTTAAAATCATTGGGTACATTCTCCTCCTTTAAGATGGGTTCAATAACGGGAAAATACCTGTTGGCCCGTTTGATAAACAGGAGGGTTTGCGATTGCCAGTAAGTGTTGACCAGCAATTCCCGATCCAGACTTTCCCGAATATAGTTTCGTTCCATGGGTACCCGCTCTCCGGCAAATGAGAGCCCTTGTGGAATGGGGAGGGAATAAATGGAGTAGTTTTCATTTATTCCCGAAGAAGGGTTGTGGGGTTCCGGTGTCGTGGGGGCCTCGGAGGAAAAGGAGAATAAAGCCCATGCCATTATTGAGAGAACCAGCAAAACTGGACCTGAAAGAATTTTAAAAATTTTTAATTGCGCTTGGTTCGTCACTCTGATTCCTCCTGATGGTTTTCTGAATTCATTATTTTAATTCAATTGTTGCCCTGAGAATATGTTACGCCGGGGAACCGATTAAGTTGCAAAAAAGAGGGCTGTTTTTTTGGGGAAACAATTCTTCAGGAATAGAAAAATCACAGCAATTCTGTCATATGCCGGGATTTGAACTTTTCTTATTCTTGTGAATCCATACCAATTGTTTCCTGTTTGCTGTTTTCGAAGGCATCGAGCCCTGCTTTAAGCCAGTTAATATATTTTTCCACGTCGGTGTCATAGCCACGCTGTCCGCCCACTTCCATTTCATTGTGTCCGAGGATGACATAATGGGGCTGGCTGTTTCGCTGGAACCGGGAAATCTGGAAATCACTCCATTTGTTTCCCACGGTCCTGATTTTTTTACCTGTGGAGGGGGATATGTATTGCTGATCTTTTGGCAAAGGGTCGCGGTAATCCACATAAAGAGAGACCAGCACAAAGTCGTTGGTCAGCATCTTTTTAACCGTTGGGTTTGACCAAACGGCATCTTCCATTCTGCGGCAGTTGGTACACCCTTTTCCTGTGAAATCGAGCAGCAGCGGCTTATTAACTTTTTGGGCATGTCGGAGTGCGGGTTCATAGTCATGAAAGGCCGGGATTCCTTGAGGCCCATAAAACATACCCTCAAACAATGCCGAGGTGGATTCCCCCTGGGTGTTCTCTCCTCCGGGGGCCGATTTGCCTACTCCAAAGGGCGACTCCGCGTAGTTGTTAGGAGGGGGAAATCCACTTATTAAATTAACGGGGGCACCCCACAAACCGGGAATCATATAGATGGTAAAAGCAAAGGTTACCAGGCCCAGCATTAAGCGGGAAACAGGCAAATGCTCCATGGGGGAGTCGTGGGGTAATTTGATTTTTCCCATGAGATAAAAACCCAATGCCCCAAATACGACTATCCATATGGCAATGAAAACCTCTCTTTCAAGGAGGTGTAGGTCAAGCACCATGTCGGTGATGGACAGGAATTTAAAGGCAAAAGCCAGTTCCAGAAATCCCAATACCACCTTTACCGAATTGAGCCATCCACCCGATTTGGGCAGAGAATTAAGATAGCCGGGGAAGGCCGCAAAAAATGCGAAGGGCAGTGCCAGAGCCAGGGAAAATCCCAGCATCCCTATGATGGGTGCCATGCCGCCAACCGATGCTGCCTGCACGATGAGGGTGCCAACAATGGGTCCCGTGCATGAAAAGGAGACCAATGCCAGCGTGAAGGCCATGAAGAAAACACCTAAAAGGCCCCCTTTGTCCGACCCTCGGTCGGCCGCGTTAACCCATGCACTGGGCAATACAATTTCAAAGGCGCCAAAAAAGGAGATCGCAAAAATAATCAACAGAGCTGCAAAAAAGAGGTTGAACCAGGGATCGGTGGAGAGGGCATTGAGCACATCGGCCCCAAAAATGGCCGTCACTACGGTGCCTAATATCACATAAATTACAATGATGGAGATCCCATACAAGATGGCGTTCCTGACCCCTGCTGCCTTGGTTTTACTTTGCTTGGTGAAAAAACTTACCGTCATAGGAATCATCGGGAACACACACGGTGTGAGGAGAGCTGCGAAGCCACCCAAAAAAGCCATCCAGAAAATGGACCAGTAATTCTCACCTTCCGACTCATCTGTTCCGGCTTCCTCAGTGATGGTTGAGATCTCTCCCTGCACCAGTTTTTCTGACGCTGAATCCTCAGTCCCCTTGAGCTCAGCCTCCGTGGCTGTTGCGGTGCCTGTAACGGAGAGCTCGAAATCAACCCGGTCGGGCGGTAGACATTGTTGATCGTCGCAGGCCATGAACTCGACGTAGCCCTCTATCCTGGTTGCGGTTTCAGCATTTAGTTGTATAACCTGAACCAGACGCGCTTTTCCGGAAAACCAGGCCAGATTCATCTCAAAAGTTGAATCGTACTGAGAAGAGGGTTTAGGTTCTTCGCGAATTTCCCCTTCCAGCGTGTAGGCTCCGGACGACTCAAGATTCAGAGAGGTCGCGATAGGGCCCCCTTCAGGGAGGTTAACAGAATAGAGATGCCATCCATCATCAATGGTGGCATCCGCAATCACTTCTATCTTTGTATCAGAGAGTTTATTGAGTGAAAAACTCCATTTTACAGGTTCTAGGATTTGCCCAAATATGGGAGCCATGGCCCAAAGAAATCCAATTATTAATGAAAAACGCAACTTATTCATAATGAAAAAGGTTATCTGTTTTTTTGTTCATTTCCTGCAACTATTGGGCCACAAAATATTAATATATGCTAATATATAGAAACATAGATAAAGATATAAAATCCCTGCTTCTATCCTGTCATATATCCAATATCAAACCCTATGGGATGCGGTAGACCACGGCGTTAATGTTCATGCCGGCGCCCACCGAAGTAAAGACAAAATGGTCGCCACTGGACAGATGATGCTGATCAAGCTCCTTTTTTATGAGCAGATCGTACAAGATCGGAATGGTGGCTACCGAGTTGTTGCCCAGTGTCGCAATGGTCAGAGGCATAATATTTTCGGGGAGTTCTTTGACGCCAAATAATCTGAACAGCCGTTTGAGGATGGCATGGTCCATTTTTGCATTGGCTTGATGGATCAATACTTTTTTAATATCCTCGAGTGCTACTCCGGCTTTTTCGATGCACAGCTTAACGGTGGGGGGTACGTTGGTTAAGGCGTATTCATAAACCTTGCGGCCTTCCATCTTTAAAAACAACTCTCTGTCGTCCTTGTCCGGATTGTATGAGGGACCCATTTTCAACAACCAGGCATGATTAAGGGTGTCGGAGCGTGAAATGTGCGACAAAATCCCAATGGGTTGGTCGCTTTCTTTGGCCTCCAGCACAACGGCACCGGCGCCATCGGAATAGATCATGCTATCAATGTCATGGGGATCGCATACCCGTGACAAGGTTTCGGAGCCAATCACCAAAACCTTTTTGGCATCGCCCGATTTGATGAAATAATCGGCATGAATGAGACCCTGTACCCACCCCGGACATCCAAAAGGCAGGTCAAAGGCTACGGTGTAGGGATTCTCGATTTTTAAATTGTGCTTAACCTTTGCAGCCAGAGAGGGGAGCAACTCGGTGCGCATAGAGTGCGTGGTGATGTCTCCAAAATTATGGGCCACCACAATATAATCCAGAGTCTCCGGGTCGATGGAGGCTGATTTAATGGCTTCACGGGCGGCAAAGGTGGCTATGTCCGAATTTACGTATTGCGGGTCGATATAACGGCGCTCTTCAATCTCAGTAATTTCGGCAAATTTAGAAATAATGTCCTGATTGGCTTTTGGATTCCTATCGCCCGAAGCATTATAAAAGCTGTTCTCCATAAAACCATCGTTTTTTACGACGGTAGGAGGTACGTATGAACCACTTCCGGTAATAACGGAATACAGTTTTTGAGTCATAATAAATTGTTTTAACGAAAACGAATAGGCAAAGAAATCAAAAATTATTGGAAGGATCGAGAAAAATATTGGAAATCCCGGAATTGAAAGGGTAAAATTAACCATATTTAGGGATAAGGTCCTTTTATTTCAGCAATAAAATAAGGAAGTTGGAGGGTCTATAAGCAATCAACGATCCAGCGATTTGGTTTAGTTCCTGAAAACCCAAGCCCTTTTGAAGTGCCGGTGTGGAATTCGGCGTATAAGTTTTCTCCCGAAGAAGGGGAAGTAATGTTCGGATTGTTTTCGCGCGAAAAGGGCCAAATGGTTGCTGATCCGTTATTTCGATTGCTCAAAACAAAAAGCCTCTCGATTTTTTAATCGAGAGGCTTTTTGTACCCGGAGTGGGACTTGAACCCACACAGCCGCAATGGCTACAGGATTTTAAGTCCTGCGTGTCTACCAATTCCACCATCCGGGCAGACAAAATATGCTTGGAGCGAAAAACGGGATTCGAACCCGCGACCCCGACCTTGGCAAGGTCGTGCTCTACCACTGAGCTATTTTCGCGTTTGGAAGTGCAAATATATATCTTTTTTTTTGTTCTCAAAGACGCAAAACAGGAATATTGCACCTTACATTTTCCTCAGGCAAAACAATCGCTTGGCCAGCGTAGGTTTAAGACTCTCTATTTGAATGAAAATCAATGGCTACAAGCCTGCAATGCGTTTTATCTCATTTAATTTATTTAATGCATCTATTGGGGTAAGATTGTTGATGTCGAGGTTTTTTATTTGATCTCTGATCTGTTTTAGAACCGGATCGTCGAGCTGAAAAAAACTGAGTTGGTATCCTTCGCGGTGCTGGGCCAGCTCACCAACAGGTTTGGAAAGCTCCCCTTTGCGGTGGTTGTTTTCCAGATCGCTTAATATCTTATTGGCTCGTTTTACCACGCTGGGGGGCATACCGGCCATGCGTGCCACATGAATCCCAAAACTGTGTTCACTGCCGCCAGGGACCAGTTTTCTAAGAAAAATGACCTTATTCTCAAACTCTTTGACAGATACGTTGAAGTTTTTACAACGGTTAAAGGAGGTGGCCATCTCGTTAAGCTCGTGGTAATGAGTGGCAAAAAGAGTTTTGGCCCGGGCCCGCTTGCTTTCATGGATGTACTCAACGATCGACCAGGCAATGGAGATACCATCGTAGGTGCTGGTTCCACGGCCCAATTCATCGAACAGAACCAGACTTCTGGGTGATAGGTTATTCAGAATACTGGAGGCCTCATTCATCTCCACCATGAATGTGGATTCACCCAGTGAGAGGTTGTCGGAGGCCCCCACCCGGGTAAATATCTTGTCAACCACCCCAATGGAGGCGCTCTCGGCGGGAACAAAGCTGCCGATTTGTGCCAGCAGTACAATCAGGGCGGTTTGCCTGAGAAGAGCTGACTTACCGGCCATGTTGGGCCCGGTTATAATGATGATTTGCTGGGTGTCGTTGTCGAGAAACACATCGTTGGGTACATAAACCTCTCCGGGGGGGAGTTGTTTTTCAATTACCGGATGCCGCCCGGCCCGGATGTCGATGGAGTCACTTTCATCGACTACCGGTCGTACGTATTTGTTCTCGGCTGCCAGGGTGGCAAAACCGATAAGGCAATCGAGCCGTGCCAACAAAACGGCATCCAGCTGAATGGCCGGGATAAATTCGGATACTGCCGCCATTAAGGCATTGTACAATTCAGTTTCCAAAACCAAAATCTTTTCCTCGGCACCCAGAATTTTTTCTTCGTAGTTTTTCAGTTCATCGGTAATGTACCGTTCCGCGTTGACCAGCGTTTGTTTGCGGATCCAATCTTCCGGAACCTTATCTTTATGGGCATTGCGCACTTCAATGTAATACCCAAACACATTGTTAAAACTGATTTTCAGGCTGGGGATTCCGGTGCGCTCGCTTTCGCGTATCTGCAAATCAGCCAAATAGTTTTTTCCTGAATAGGCGATTTTTCGCAACTCGTCCAATTCAGCAGAGACCCCTTCGCCAATCACCTTCCCTTTATTTAGGTTGTTGGGCGGATCGCTGTGCATCTCCCGTTGGATGCGTTCCTTGATGGTGAGGCAGGGATTCAATTGATCTCCAATACGCTTTAGTCCCTCGCTGGAGCTGTTGAGGCATAAATCCTTGATGGGGATAATATTGTCAAAAGCATTCTGCAGCTGAACCATTTCCCTGGGGGTTAGGCGGCCTGAAGCCACCTTGGAAACCAGACGTTCCAGGTCGCCGATGGGCCGAAGGTACGATTCCAGGTCCATCTTTAATTCGGGATCCCTGAAGAAGTGTTCCACCACCGATTGACGATCTGTTATGGGTTGAACTTCATTCAGGGGAAGTGCCACCCATCTTTTTAACAACCGGCTGCCCATGGGGGTCACCGAGCGGTCAATGATGTCGATGAGTGAACGGCCTCCTTCGTTGACCGATCCAAAAAGTTCCAGGTTCCGTATCGTGAACTTATCGAGCCAAACGTACTTGGTTTCATCGATACGTGATAGAGTGGTGATATGGGCCAGCTGGTGATGTTGGGTCAAATCCAGATAATGCATGATTGCTCCAGCAGCCACTACCGCCATTTTCATTTTCTGGACGCCAAAACCTTTTAACGACTTTGTTTGAAAATGTTTAGTCAGTCTATCCGAGGCCGATTCAAGGGTGAAAACCCAGTCGTCGAGGGCATAGGTGTATTGTTGTGAACCCATCAACTCAACGAAGCCTGTTTTTTTGCTCTTCTCAAAAAGAATCTCTTTGGGTTTGAAACCTGAAATCAACTTTTCGACGTGTTCGAGGGGGCCTTCGGTGCAAAGAAATTCACCCGTAGAGATGTCGAGAAAGGCCACCCCGCCATTGTTGCCATCCAGGTGTACGGCTGCCAAAAAATTATTTTCCCGGTGCTCCAGAATATTGTCACCAATGGCCACCCCGGGTGTCACCAATTCGGTTACCCCTCTCTTGACAATGGTTTTGGTCATCTTCGGATCTTCCAGCTGATCGCATACCGCCACGCGTTGCCCGGCTCTCACCAGTTTTGGCAAATAGGTGTCCAGGGCATGATGAGGAAAGCCGGCCAGTTCAACAAAGGAGGCAGAACCATTGGCCCGGCGTGTTAAGGTAATTCCCAGAATCTTGGCCGCCTTCACGGCATCTTCTGAAAAAGTTTCATAAAAGTCTCCAACCCGGAACAGTAAGATGGCGTCAGGGTATTTACCCTTAATGCTGTAATACTGTTTCATCAGAGGTGTTTTTACTACGGAAGCTGGAGGATTTGCCAATTTTTTATCTCTTTTGGAATTCGAAATGACTATAACCCAAATGGGGCGACTCGCAAAATAGCCTGGCGAACCGCAACATGTTTTATTTTGGGGTTAACTTTTTTTTTTTGAGCGATACTGAGTTGCACATTGTTCGCTCAACTTAGGTACAAATATAAAAAGAAATTGGGGACAATTTTTCCTCAGGATTTTGAAATGAGCCAATCTATCGATACTTTTATAAGACCGGATTCGAAGTAAAGGCCCTCGTTTTTACATGGAACAGGAGGTTCGATTCATAGTAGAACGGAAACTCTTTTGGGATGTGCTGAAAGAGGGTATTCGCCATTTAACAACTTGGCATAAAGTGGGCAGAAGTGTTTTGAGAGGGAGGAAAAGGACTTGTTGTTTGGCTTGTAAGTGATTGTTTTAAAAATGAATATATAACTAAACTACTTTAGCCATGAAGGATTTTTTGAAAAATTCAGGTCTTTTATTGATTATTTTAGCAGTGGTGTTTTTAGCCATTTATGCTTTTCAAGGGATGGTGACCAACACCTACCTGATTTTATCAGGTTTTCTTTTGGTTGGAGGGCTCCTGGCCTACGTTATTATGCAAAGAGTGATGGATTAGCTTTGGTGGGGAAAGTAGGGCCTCTCTATCTTTCCGGATTATAAAAGCGCCATTCCAATATCAGCCCCTTTCCATTGGCAAACCACAGGGAGGATGTCTTTTTCGAAGCAATATTCCAGGTCGGCCAGGTGCCCTTTTGCCTTCAATATCTTGTAGTGTCTTCCCTGGGAGGCTAAGGTGAGGCGGTTTTGTTGGGTGCTTAAGTGCAGTTGCTTAAGTGCCAGGGCTGCATCGGAACAGGATGCCGACGGGTTATTCCTGAGTAAGAGTTGGGTGATGTACCCGGCACAAAGCGCATCTTCGATGGTAAAAGCCTCATTACTGCCTGAGCAAAAGAGGGTGATTTTTTCATGCTTTGAAAGATGGGTGGCCATGGCCTGTGCATTTAAAAAAGCGGCCACGTAGAGTTCTTTGGCGGTCAAGGCCGAATGAATGGCCCGGGTGCCGTTGGTCGTTGTCATTACCACTGTTTTTTCCGCTACATTGGCACGGGTATAGTCCAGTGGGCTGTTGCCAAAATCAAAGCCCGGGATGTGGTCGGCATGGCGTTCCCCTCCCAATATTATTTTGGCTGGATCATTTGTTTTTTTGAGGGCAAACCCTTCCTCCGGGCTTAAAACCGGTAATACACGATGGGCTCCATTGTAAAGTGCCGTCACCATTACAGAGGTGGCCCGGAGCACATCAATAACCACTACCGTTCGGCCTTCTATTTGTCTGGTGTTGACCTCTCCGGCCGAAAATATGATATCAATATCCATTTTTGAGTTATTTATTGGCCCGTTCAAATGGGGGTTACGGGCCGTTAACAGGATTGTTTTATGCTCCTGCCCCGGGTTGATGCCCTGTGAATCTTAATTATATCTGGTTAACCACCTGAATCTGAAAAGCAGAAACGAGCTGATCGAAAATAATCCGATTAAATATCCTCCCCAAATTCCCATGGGACCTATTTTCATATAAAAAGCCAGGAACCAACCCGAAGGGAGGGCCAGCAAAAAGTAAGCCGCCATCAACATCATAAAAGGGCGTTTAACGTCTTGCAAGCCACGCAATGCCCCAAGCATAACCACCTGCAATCCATCAAATATTTGAAAGGCCCCGGCAATGATCATTAAACCCGCCGCAATGTTAATGACCTCCGCGTTTTTAATGAATATGGAGGGGATCAAATGGCGAAATACAACAAATAGAATTCCGTTTCCAAGCATAAAAAGGAGGACCAAATGCAAGGAGGCGAACGTGGAGACTCTGAGTGCTTTAGGCTTGTTTTGTCCAACAAAATGGCTCACCTTTACTGTGGTCGTAGCGGCTAATCCCGATGATATCATAAAGGTAAAACTGGCCAGGCTCAGGACTATCTGATGAGCGGCCAGCATATTGGCGCCCAGCCAGCCCATCATGATACTGCCCAGACTGAACGAAAGCACTTCGATGAGGTGCTGACCGCCAATAGGCAGGCCAAGCTTCATGAGCTGCCAGCTGCGCCGAAACGAGAATTCGGAATTGCTTAGATGGTGGTAGGGTTTAAAAAAACGGAACCTTAAATAGGCCCATATAAAAACAGGTGGCATCAGTGTGCGGGCTGCCAGCGTGGCATACCCGGCGCCCAAAAGGCCAAGGGCAGGAAACCCCATTTTCCCGAAAATCCATAAGTAGTTTAAAAATATGTTGAGGGCATTGGCGGCAATGGTGATAACCATGGCGATGCGTGTGTTTCCCAACCCTTCGGCAAATTGTTTGAAGGTGAAAAAAAGGATAAAAGGAATCATCGAAAAAACCAAAATACGATAATAAGGAATGGCCAGGGTTACCACCTCCTGGGGCTGGCCCATATAGGGCATGAAATAGGAGATGGCCCACAACACGAGTGACAGGAACAATCCGGCAACCTGAAACGAGTAAAGGCTCTGCTTGAACCACATGGCCGCATCGTTTTTGTTGTTTCCTCCATAGGCCTTGCCCACCAGGGGGGTAAGGCCATTAACCATCCCAATGCCAAAAACCATTCCCACGATGAATATCGTGTTGGCGAATGAGGCAGCAGCCAGGGGAACCGCACCCAGCCGGCCAACCATCAGATTGTCGGCCAGCACAACTACCATTTGTCCAGCCTGAGCAAGCATGACGGGGATTGCCAGTCTTAAATTGGATTGGTAGTGGGGAATATGTTTGTGAAAATACCTGACTGTCTTATTCATAAATGGTTCTATCGGCAGAGGGGATTAAAAAAGGTCAATATATTTATTATACATCCCTTGAACCTCCTCGAATCAATGAGCCGGCAAACTTACAATAAAAACACTACTTGCTACATAAAATTAGGATGGGCTAAACTGACCGTCCCACATTTGATGGTACAACCCCTTTTTTTCAATCAGTTGCTTATGTGTTCCTTCCTCCCAAACGCGGCCTTCGTGTATTACGCAAATTTTATCGGCCAGGGTAATGCTGGTGAGCCGGTGGGCTATTTGCAGGATGGTTTTGCCTCTTTGGCGCAAAAGGTCCAATACCTCTTTCATCTGAGCTTCCGACCGGGTATCCAGGAAGGAGCTGGATTCATCAAAAATAAATACCTCCGGATCGCGATAGAGCATGCGGGCAATGGCCAGTTTCTGTCGCTGTCCGCCGGAAAGCCTGAGTGCATTCTCGCCCACATCGGTATAGATGCCTTCAGGAAGCTGATGGATGAAGTTTTTCATTCCCAGGCTGTCGAGAATCGACATCACCTTTTCGTGGTCTATCTCCTCAGTGCCCAGGGTTACATTGTCCAGAACGGTGCCCTTAAAGAGTTCCAGGTGCTGGGGAACTACCCCGATTACTCTGGCCAGTGAGGAGCGGGTGAGATGTTTCACATCGTGAGGCCCCACGGTGATGAGTCCCTTTTCCGGGAAATAAAGACCTTGAACAAGGTAGCCAATGGTTGATTTTCCGGAGCCGGATTCACCCAGCAGGGCGGTTATCTCACCTTTTTTTATGGTGAGGTTAATGTTGGTGAGTACCTCCTGCTCGGGGGTGTAGGAGAATCCAACGTCTTTAAAACAAATATCATCCGATAAATGGGTTATTTCTATTTTGTCCTTGTCGTCACGGCCCTCCAGATCAGTTATTTCGAAGAGCCGGTCAGCTGCTATCAACGCATTTTGAACCACTGAGTTGGTGTGGATCAGATTGGTGATGGGACCGGTTAAAAAAGCCAATAAGGCAAAAAACGACATCAACTCCCCGGGGGTGAGTTGCTGTTCGAGCACCATGGCTGTACCAGCCCATAATACCACGATTGTGGCCAGTCGACTAAGGGAAACAGTGGCGTGCCAGGAAAAGACTCCGTTGCGTGCCGAGCGGAATACCTGATCAAGCAGGGAGAGAAAGCCTGCCTCCATTCTTGTTTCCATGAGGTTCCCCAGGTCGAGTTGGTTCACAGTCCTAATTGAGGAGAGGGATTCGAATAAATGAGATTCAAAATCGGCGTTGGCCTCCATCTTCCGCCGTTCTACTTTTTTGTTCAGGAAATTGGTGATAACAAAAACCACACTGTAAAGAGGAATCACGGCGTAGGCAATGAGGGCCAGTTTCCAGCTGAAGGCTATCATCAGAAGGAAGGCAAAGATGGTAATAAAAATGTCGACCATCCAACCCGTGAGAACCTCATTCAGAAAAACCCGAATTTTAAAGGCATCATTTACACGTGAAATAATCTCCCCAACTCTGATGGAGTCGAAAAATTTTTGGGGAAGGGTTAATAAATGACGGTAATAGCCTAAAATAAGTCCGGCGTCAATTTTTTGACCCGTATGGAGTATGAAAAAGGACTTAAAGAGGCCGACGCCCACTTGAATAAACAAGATGACCATCATGGCTATGCTCAGGACAGTGAGTAAATTGCCATTCCGGTTAAGCATCACGTTGTCGGTGAGTTTTTGCACATATATGGAGGTAGAGAGACCCAATACGGTGAAGATGAGGGCACCTAACCCTGCCTGCCACATCACTTTTCCGTGTGGCTTGAGGAGTGTGTAAAATCTTTGCCACTGGGAAGCCTGGTGACTTCCGGGGGTAAAGGATACATCGGGAACCAGAAGGATCATAATACCCGTCCATTGGGATTCAAAGTCAGCCATTGACATCCACTGAAAATAGCCCCCCGCAGGGTCCATGATCTTTAATCGGGTTTTGCTAACCTTATAGACGACGACAAAATGGCCTCCTCCACTTTTTAGTTTCAGATGGGCGATGGCGGGCAGGGGCGTCTCTCCGATTTTTTCGGAAGTTATTTGGATCCCCTTTGCACGGAAGCCTAACTTCTCGGCGGCTTTTACCAGGCCGAAGGCCGAAGTGCCAATGGTGCTGGTGCCGGCCAGTTCCCGGACTTTAAAAATCGGAAGCTTCAACCGATAATAGCGGGCTACCGAGTTGAGGCAAGCTGCGCCACAGTCACTCGAATCCAATTGCCTAACGCGTATCCTCATGTTGTTTGTGTCAAAGGATTATCAAAGGGTGCTACTTGCGGATTTAACCAATCATCCATCTTATCAAAGAGCAGCTGAAAAATGGTTCGCTGGGTTACCACAAATCGGGCGGTCACGGTCATGCCCTTTTTAATGTTTCCGCGCACTCCATTGCGTAGTTCCAGCCAGTTTTTTGAAGGGTGGCACCATACTTTATAATATACATCGTTTCCCATGGTGACCACATCACCTGCAATTTCGGTCAATTGCCCGTCCAAAAGCCCCCATTGGTTGTAGTCGTAGGCATCTATCTGCAGTCTTACAGGCATCCCGGGTTTGAGTAACCCGATGTCGGAGGGGGATAAAAAACATTCAATTTCTTCGGGCCCTTCGGGGGAGAGGCTGCCTAAAAGGGTTCCTTCGCTCACAAAATGGCCGGGCTGGATCCCCTGAAGCGATATCAGGGTGCCGCTCTCAGGGGCGCGGATGAAGTGTCGGGAGATGGTTTCCTGGATTTGTTCGAGCTGCCCGGCCAACTCATTTATGCTGGTGTTGAGCTCAACATATTGGCTCATCCATTGCTCCAGGTAGGTCTCGTGATGGTTCTCGATGTTCTCCCTGGCCAGGAGATATTCACTCTCGATGAGTTCAAAGTCGGCTTCAGAGAGCACCTTCTCTGTTAACAAAAAGCGGGCCCTTTGCCAGGCCTTCTCCTTTTGACTAAAGGTTGTGGAGAGCTGTTGCTCAATTTGTTGGTAAAGCGCCCTGGATTGTTTAAATCTGGAAGTTTTCAACGAATCGGCCACCATCGGTTTTCGCGTCAGCCAATAGAGGTCGGAGCTGTAATTCTTGTTTAAATCGATTTGTTCCTGCAAAAGGGCGCCCCGGGAAATTAAGGAGGAGTGATCTATCACACAAAGTGTGTCCCCTTTTTTTACGTTTTCGTTTTCCGAGGCAGCCACCCAAAGAACTTTTCCGGCAACGCCAATTCTGAGCTCGCTGGTATTTCGTCCAGTCTTGACAATTCCTTTGCCACGAACCGAAACATCTACTCTAACAAAAAGGATCAGGGAAAAAAGCCCTAATGCCAATAAAATAAAAAGCCAGAAGGGTGCATAGGAAACGCGATGCCGTTTCTCGAAAAAAAACAATGCCCAACTTTTGTCCTTGTTATACCTTGAATGTTCCATAGTTAAAAAATCAGCGTTGAAGCTAATAAAAAATTAGAAATGGACATGGTATAAATAAACAAATGTCAGGCTTTGTTAGGGGTAAAGGTTAGACAACGGTAAGGGTAAAGACGTTATATGTTAAGTTTTTTCTGTTTTGAATTCTTCAGTGGTTGTTTGCGGTGTTTTCTGAAGTCCCGAATGCCATAAAAAATGGTCGTTTATATAACCCGGTTCCTGAAAGTAAAAGGTTCTCTCTGCCTTGTTGTAGGCTACGGGAACATTCATTTGTTTCATTGACTGTAAACAATAATAGAGCAACGTTACCGAAATATTCAATTTTTCGGCAAGTTCCTCAGGAGAACCCGTCTGGTTTGTTCGGATCAACTTCTCAAGGCTTTTTATCGTTTTGAAAAAAACGCCTTCTACCACAAATAAAATTTAAGCAACAAAAAAGGATTTCGGAAATTGCCGGAGAGAACTGAACGGGAATACAATTCTCTCCGACACTTTAACTTGGCAATGCAAAAAATGAAAGATTAAAATTTTGGGAATCAGTTATCAGATGCTACCCACAGATTTTACCTGCCAAAGTGTTTCCGAATATAATTTACCAAATGATTTTCTTGATTTGAGTGGTGTTATGAAGATTTTCTTCATCAGAGGCATCTTCGGGGGGAGGGTTACCGGTATCCCCGCCAAAAGATTTTTTCAACATGCTGTCGTTGACGGCTTCAAAACTATCGAATTTTTTTTCTCTGTTAAAGGTCATCTTTGTTTTCATAGCAGTTTCGTGTAGAGTGGTCTATTTGAGTTATTTTAATTTGCTTTTCGAGCCAGGAGGTTTTTTTAGTCCTGCTGTTTGATCGTTAATACCCAAAAGGCACTTTTCGTAACACGAAAAATTCTTCTTTTTTTTATAAAATATGCATTGCTGTACTTAAAGAGCTATAAATCAGTGATAAAAAAATTAAAAAAAATATTACTTTGTCAATAATCGATGTTAAATAGACTTCTGTTTGTGGTCGAACACGATTAGAAGGTAAATAATGACCAACCAAGGGTTTAAAACTTTTTGTAAATTGCGCCTGTCAATGGGAAACAGATGAGGGGGAAATACCTATTAAAAAGCGTTTTTTGGTTGTTTTTGTGCCTGGTTTTATGGAGGTGCGAATCAACTGTCTCTGCTCAAAAATCTACCCCGATCTCCCATTCTGTTTCGCAAAAGGAAACCACGGCAAAATCTGTTGGCTCATTTCCACTCTTTCCAACCCTCGACCCCGGTTTTTCTTACGATGAGTTGGTCTCAAAAGTTTCTATTCACGGGGTTAGCCAAAATGAGGAGGCTTTTTACCATTGGGTTAATTCTATCCGGTGGGAGACTCTTGAGTTCGGAGAACGGGAGCCGCTGATGAGCTATCTCTTTTGGTTGAAAGGGACTCTTCTTCTATCGGGGGGAGCGGTTGAGTCTGCCCTGGTTGATTTAAACAAGAGTTTTACGGCGGCCCAAAATTTAAAGCCGCCCCAGGATACCATGGTGCCTAAAATCCTCAACAATTTGGCGCTGGCCTATGAAATAGGGAAAAATTATCCCCAGGCCATTGCTCATTATCAGCGAAGCCTTCAATTTTTTGAAAGCAGTAAAAATGCGGGCATGAAATGGCAGTGGCGGTTTTTTTCACTCAATAATCTGGCATCTCTGTTCGATAAGATGGGCAACTATTCTCAGGCCGACAATTACTACAGGGAAGCCGGGACTCTTTTGCATATTGACACCATCTCCAGAGAGAATAGCTTTTTTATCGTTAACTTATTGTCGTTTTATCAAAATTCAGGACAGTCGGGGGCCTTTCATGAACTGCAACGAAGGAGTGAGCCCTACTTTTCAGGGCTGGAAGCCTCAACCGAAGAGAAGGCTTTGTTTTTGAATTTTACCGGGGGCATGTATTTCATGGAAGGCAACTACCGGAAAGCCATCGATTTTAAGAATCAGGCGCTTATTCTTTCCGATTTAACCGGGAATAACCATTTGAGCGCTGAGATAGAATCTCATTTGGTTCATTGTTACTTTTCACTGGGCGATTATCTCCAGTCTCAAAAATTTGCAACAAAAATATTGGACTCTGATAATGCTGACACCGAATTAAGAATTAGAAATTCAGTTCTTTTAGCCAAGATTTATGCCTATCAGGGGAAGACGGAGGAGTCAATCCGTCTTTTGGAGGAGGCACATGATTATCTGGATAAAAAGAAAAGCAACTACCTGTTTAAAAAAGGTATTCTGTATAATGTTGGGTTAACCTATATGCTTCTGGAAAAATATGAGGATGCGGAAAAATGTTTTTCAGAAAGACTCGATATTTTGAAGAAATATTTTCCCGAATATTCAACTCTTTTTGCCAATTCTTATTTGAACTTAGGTACTTCAAACCTGGATTTGGGGCATATTCAAAAAGCAGAGACTTTTTTCCTAAAAGCATTAGCTATGCTTGAGAAACAGAGCCAGACTCAATTTAATTTGTCCCATCATAAGGTCTATTTGTTAGCGCATCTTTCG
>JBFHFS010000014.1:0-98100 GCA_041583495.1 Marinilabiliaceae bacterium
ACCTCTGTAGCTATTTACCATCATCGATCCTACTGGATTCTGTTTATTGCCATTGCAGCAGTTTTGGATGGATATGCGGGTTTCAGGAGAGAAAGCTGACCCCGACCAAAAGAAATTAAACGGAGTAAATAAGGGTTTCTCTCATTTCATTAGAAAGATTGAAATTACCAAACACTCTGACCCAAAAAATCCAGGCCGAAACAACCTTGGTTTATTCAGTGCCCCGGCAGCATAAAAAAACCATCAACGCCTGTGAAATTTTGGCTGAACTGTTTTTATATCCTAGTTATAAACTTATATTTGCCCTGATTAATAATTAACGGTAACCTTTCAGAAAATAAGCATGAAAAACTTTTCCCTTATATTAAACGCGATTCTAGTTATTGCAGTAGCAATATTGTTTTTTGTGGTATTCTCAAACCGGCCCAAAGGTGACAAGCAATTGGCTTCCAAAGAAAATACTGGCGAAACAGTACCACCTGTAGTCTATATCAATACCGACTCCCTGCTTCTTAAGTACGAGTTTGCTCGCAGCCTGAATGAGTCTTTTATCAAAAAAGAAGAAAATTCAAGAGCAGATTTTAACGAACAAGCCAAAGTTTTTCAGGAAGACATGTTGTCTTTTCAGAGAAAGGTAAAAAACAATGCTTTTTTAAGTCTCGAAAGAGCCCAAAGTGAAGAGAAAACACTCAGGCAAAAAGAACAACAATTGCGTGATTTGGACACCAAGTTATCCAACGACCTGGTTCGCCAGCAAAACCTAATGAATCAGCAGTTACGCGATACCATTTCCAGTTTCCTCAAAATGTATGCTGCGCAACATCCCCACAAGCTCATCCTCAGCAATACCCTGGGCGACAACCTTCTTTATGGTGATGAAGCCCTCGACATAACCAACAGCGTGGTAGAACAACTTAATAAAAGATACCAGGAAGCTATAAAAGAGTAGGGCTGAACTAAGAAAACACTTGTTGAGAAACGATCTCTTCAAGCCACAATAAGCAAACCTTCGGCAGAAGAGAATGAGTATTCAAAAAGAATAAGCATTTTCTTCTGCCGTTTGCATTTAAAGACCCCTCATGCCCCTGTGGGTTCTCCGAATATTTCCCGGGCAGGCCATGGGTTAAGTTGGGCGTGTCCACAAGCGACCCGCAGACTATTAATAAACCAATTGAGTAACTTTGCCCAGGTTACCTGGTACCTAAATTGCTGCCGTGAAATCAGAAAAGCTATTTACACGCTATTTAGACAAGCACACTCCATTGCACAGGATCAACCCAGATCCGCATCCAGATGTTGAATTAATTATTGTTATTCCTGCCTATCGCGAAAATGAATTACTCCCGGGGACCCTGGCCTCGCTTTGCGCATGCGATTTTCCCGGAGTAGGCGTTGAGATTATCGTGGTTATCAATACTTCTGAAAATGATCCCGAGGCCGTGCAAAAGGAGCAACGGACCTGCGAGGCCATGGTAAGAACCATTGCCGGGTCAGAGTTGCCTCACTGGCTGCAGGTGCATGCTTTACCAGCCTATAACCTGAGGGCCAAACATTTTGGGGCCGGGCTAGCCCGCAAAACGGGACTGGACGAAGGAATACGACGCTTTCACCTACTGGCCAGACCCCAGGGAATATTGGCCTGTCTGGATGCCGACTCACCTGTAATCCCTAACTATATGCAGGAGGTTGCAAAATGGTTTTCCAATCCAAAACATCAGGGAGCGGCGGTTAACTTTGCGCATCCTCTCGAGGGAAATACCTATCCCCCACAAGTATACGAAGCCATCACCCTCTATGAACTGCATTTACGGTATTACGTCCAGGCTTTACGTCAAACCGGGTTCCCTTATGCCTTTCACACCATCGGTTCAACCATGGTTTTCAGGGCCGCGAAATATATCCAGGCAGGCGGCATGCCAAAAAAACAGGCCGGCGAAGACTTTTATTTCTTACAAAAGTTAATCCCTTTGGGTGGTTTTGGTGAAATCCGGAATACGCGGATAATGCCCTCCCCCCGACCATCGGACCGCGTGATTTTTGGCACCGGAGCAGCCGTAACACAACACTTGAATGGGGCCCGCCTGCAGGGGGAAACCTATACATTGCAGGCCTTTGATGATCTGAAAGAGTTGTTTGGGAAGATTTCATCCTTGCGGAATTTACCCATCAACGACTTCGAGGATTGGTCCTACCAACTACCAGGTCCTCTGCGCAGCTTCCTCCTTAACAGCAATTTTGCCCAGGAGCTGGCCATCATTCAGGCAAACAGTTCCACCCCCAACAGTTTCACAAAACGCTTTTTCGGGCTGTTTAACGCATTTAAAGTAGTCAAGTACCTCAACTACGCCCAGACGCAGTTCTATGCCCCCATGAACCTCCCGGAGGCCTCCGTGATGCTTCTTGAACGACTGGAAGAAGACACCTCCGGCCTCTTTGATCCAAAAAGCATGACCGAACGTTACCGAAAATATGAAAGAGAACATCCGGGTTAAAAGGTAACCGGCTCACGTTGAATTCCGAACCATTCCTTTTGCTGGTAACCCGGGGCAACAATTGACTAAAAGATACTCCTGTGCCTGCTTCTGAACTTTGACTTATTTATGACCCAACTATCACCCGCATCAGAACAGGGAATGGATCCCCGTGGAGAATTATTCGAAGAACTTGTGTCGAACCTATAAATGATCGAAAACTCATTGGATCCGCCACTGTACCCCGCAAGGTTCGACAACGTTAAATCATAACTGTAGGCCAACCGGATACTCCCTATATTAAAACCCATAATAAAAATAAGGGCATCGTTATTGGTAAGATCGCTGCTTCCCGACACAGGAATACCCCGGTACCACAATCCAACCTCAAAAGGATTTACATTCCAATAGGAACCCATATCCAACTGTTGAAACTCCTCCTGCATACGGTACATAAATGCCAAAGAGACGCTCTGTTCGCTCCGATTGCGGGAAGCAGACCGGTAACGATATTTCCCTCCTCCGTAGACAATTGTTTTCATGGGAAGGGGCGATTCAAGATCGGTAAACCCAAGGTCACTCTTTATGAGATGATCCACCACCACACCGGCCCAGAAGTAATCGTTGTAGACCATGGCAGAGGCAGAAGCGTCAAACTTTCTATACTGCTCCTGATCAAAGTCGGTGATGGTTCCGGTTAAAAATTCGCCATTGCTACCTATTTGATCGCCCCATTGGAGGTTTGTAGGATCAATTTTTCGTTCAGCGTATTTAAAATTCATCCCCGGCCGCATATAAAGATTATCACTCAACGGAAACTCATAGGCATACACCAGCCCGATATTTTGGGTCAATAACTGCCCTCCCCCCTGATCGTCACGCATAAACAGAATCCCTAATCCACTGTTGTACTTCTCAAAAAAATGGTCGGCCGAAAAGGAAACCGTTCGATAGGTATTGGGGATAGAGGGCCACTGATCACGATAGTTCAGCACCAGTCGCCCACCATCGGTCAACCCGGCAAATGAAGGACTCAGGTAAACCGGGGCAGCATAGACCTGAGAAAAGGTAGGGTCCTGGGCTTTTAAAAGCCCTCCCCTTCCCAATGTGAAACAAAAAACAAGGGCCAATATGTATTTAATCTCTATTCTCATTATCACATTTATTTTCTCATTGCATTTTTCACAAATCCCCTACCCTCCGGTTCACAAACAGGAAAACCTGCACTATCTAACCAGCAACACACTACCAGCTTGCCGATAGGCCACTCCATTAATGAAGGTTCCCGACACTTTCCAAACATAAACCGCCTGTGGGGCCATCGAACCTTTGTAAAGGCCATCCCATCCCTGGTCTACATCATTGGATTGGAAAATGAGTTGACCCCACCGGTTAAACACCTGAAGTTGATAAGCATCCACATCCCTGTATACGGGTTTAAACACGGTATTGGTTTCACCGGACAAATCAGCCGAGGTCCCATTACTGCCTCCCGGCCGCGGGCTGAAGGCATTGGGGAAGGTTATAAATCCTGCAAGTTTAGCAGTAACCGCCTCTTCCATGAGAAGGCTGTCACTACACCCATACTGATTGGTCACATGAAGCTTCACATCGTAAATTCCCTCATCCTGATAACTGTGCATTGGATTTTGAGCTGACGAGAGAAGCCCGTCGCCAAAGTTCCAGAGATAATCCAGCCCCCCAACCGAAAGGTTGGTAAACCGAACCTGATCGCCCGGAACATAAACCAATTGAGGAGACACCTGGAATGCAGCCTCTGGATGATCATACACTTGAATGACTTTTTCTGCGACGCCATCCTTTCCATCCGGCCCGGGTGTCGTAAGGGTAACGGTAAAATCCCCACCTTCTTCAAAGACATGGATCGGGTTGCGGTCACCCGACGAGTTCCCATCCCCAAAGTCCCAATGGAAGTTGGTAGCCCCCACCGAATAATTGGTAAATTTCACTTGCAGTGGATAGCAACCCGCCGTAACATCGGTAATAAATCCGGCATCGGGCACGGGCCTGTAATCTATACTCACATCATCGAAGGCCACGCATCCATTCACATCAATACTCCATCGGAAGGTATTAATGCCATCATTTAACCCGGTGACCGAGGTGTTAAAGAAGGATGGATCTTCAAAGGTACCGGCACCCCCCACAACACTCCAACCGGCCTGTAAATTGCCTACATTGTTGGAATTGAGTGTCACTTCCGGATCGTAAACCACCACATCTTCACCGGCATAGGCATACGACTTGTTGCTACGAATGATTACCTCATCCTCGGTGGTACATTCCCCGTAGCCCACCGTCCATTTATACACATTATCGCCAAAGCCCACGTTCACCACTTTGGTATTAAAGAGTTGCGGGTCTTCAAATTCACCGGCTCCACTCACCACACTCCATTGGCCAATACCCGATGTGGGATCATTGGCATTAAGCATGGTATAACTCTCACAGAAGGTCTGATCTTTCCCTGCATCGGCCTGGTCAGGAACCTTATTGAAGATGGTTACCTGATCGGTGGAGAAACACTTACCATTGGAGATCGTCCACATCAGCACATTCTCTCCAAACCCCAGATTTTCAATATTGGTATTTTCATCGATTGGGTTAATAAAGGACCCTTGTCCCGAAACCAAAGACCACTCCCCGGTACCATAAACCGGCGTATTGGCATCCAGAGCCGACCAGTTTTTACAGTCGGCTACATCGGGCCCTGCATTGGCGATGGTAGGCGTATTATTAACGATGGTAATATCGTCACTCAGGGTACACTGCCCCTTTGTCAATGTCCACCTGAAGCGGTTGGTCCCGGGCATCAGGTTTGAGAGTGAAGCCCTGGGATCGGTGGGATCGGAGATGTTAGCTCCCCCCTCCAAAATACTCCAGAGCCCTTCTCCATACTCAGGCGTAGAGGCTCTCAACTCAACGCTGGAAGAACAGGATTCCGGTTTATCGGCACCGGCATAAGGGACTGAGGGCAGGTTATTCACCACCAACACCTCATCGTCGGAACTACAAACACCATTTTGAACCACCCAGCGGAACACGTTATCCCCTTTAGACAGACCGGTTACATTGGTATGCGGATCGTTGAAATCAGTCATGGTTCCTGAACCACTGAGCACTTCCCAATGACCGGTCCCCGTTTCTGGCGCCGTGGCATCCAGAATTATTTCATCGGCACAAACAGTCTCTGTATTACCGGCATAAGACGTGCTGGGAATATTATTGGTTATGGCTACCTCAGAGTAGGTTTCGCACCCTGCATAATTAATACTCCAACGCAATACATTACGGCCCTTTCTAAGATTGAATACCCGGGTAGCAGGATCGTTAACATCCTCAAAAACAGCCTGACTGGTACCGCCCACCACAGTCCATGTTCCAATGCCAGGGCTGGCATTATTGGCCTCCAGGATGTATTCGTTGGAACAGATTTCATCATCGGCACCCGCATTGGACTCGATGCTGTTATAGTCGATCTGAACATCATCGTATAATCTACATCCGTTATTTTCAATGGTCCACCTATAAATATTTGACCCAAAATTCAGATCATTCACACTGGTATTAGGATTCCCGGGATCGGCAAATGTCCCGGAACCATTCCGGATAGACCAGGAGCCTGTTCCCACGGTGGGATTATTGGCGGCCAACACCACATTATTCTCGCATCGTTGCCGGTTTGGTCCTGCATCGGCCTGGGTTGGCAGATTATTGATGAGGGTGACCTGCGATACAGTGCTACACCCCTCATTATTTACGGTCCAGGTCAGGATATTCTCACCCTGATCCAAGTCCCGCACCACTGAATAAGGATCTTCAGGATCATCAAAAACAGCCGAACCACTTCCCCCCAGGATGCCCCAGATACCAGCCCCCGGTGAGGGATTGTTGGCGGCCAGCACAGCGGTATCCGCGCAAAGCGTTTGCGAATCACCCGCATCGGCTTCAATCAGGTTATTGATAATCTCCACCTCATCGGAGCTCAAACATCCATTGTTGTTAATGGTCCATCTGAACCGGTTACGACCTTTCGCCAGGCCCGTCACTTCACTATAAGGATCGGTAACATCGGCAATGTTTCCGGAGCCCGAGATGGGGGTCCACTCCCCGGTACCATAAACAGGAACACTCCCCGAGAGTTTCGCTTCATCCCGACAGATGGGCTGATCTTCGCCTGCCAAGGAGACCGAAGGAGCGTTATTCACAATTTCCACGGTATCCCTTGAGTCACAAAGATCGGTAGAAATAACCCATGCCAGCCGGTTAACACCCGGAGCAAGATCTTTGGCCCAGTTACCTTCAAACGTTGCAGAGCCTTCCACCACACGCCATTCACCCACCCCATAGTTGGGAACATTAGGACGCAAGGTCGCACTGTCTTTACAAACCACCTGATCGTCCCCTGCAATGGCTTCTGTGGCCAACCCATTGGTGATAATTACCGAATCCACCGAGTAACACTCTCGCCCGGCATCCCCCTTCTCAATGGTATAAACCATCACGTTATTTCCCTGTGACAGCCCCGTGACCATGGTCTCGGGCACCAAAGAATCGGCAATAGTTCCGCTACCCGATATAAGGGTCCAGGAAACAGAACCCATTCCGGGCGACGGGGTATTCCCTTTGAGCAAATACTGATCATCGCAAATAACATCATCGAGACCTGCATTAGCCTCATCAGGGGTATTATTAATAATGGTTACCTCATCGGAGGAAGAGCTCGTGCCTATCCCGTAAGAGATGGTCCACCGGAACACATTATCACCCTCGGTGCCCAGATCAAATACACGGGTTTGCGGGTCATATCGATTATCAAACTTACCGGCACCCGACACCAGCTCCCAAACACCGATGGCAACATCGGGCTCGTTAGCCTGAAGATACGTTTCGTAGGAACAGATAGTCTGATTAGGCCCGGCATTGGCATCTATTACATCTCCATTGGTCACGGTCACTTCGTCATAGGCCGAACAACTACCAACGGTCACGGTCCATCTGAACACATTGGGTCCCTGGCGCAAGCCGGTAACCAGAGTGGCCGGATTATCGGGTTGATCGATATCACCACCCCCTGAAACCAGGGTCCAGACCCCGGTTCCACGGGTTAACGACGAAGCATTAAGGAAGGCCTCTCCGCCGCCTCCAATCTCCTGATCAGCCCCGGCATCCACCTCGGTGGGATTGGGCGAATTAACCAAGATATAAACTTCATCCGAAGTGGAACATCCACTCTCGGTATGAACCACATTCCACATCAATCCATTCAGGCCATAGTCCAAACGAACCAGAGCCTTAGGATTACTAAGTCCTCCGTCACTAAAGGTAACCCCGCCAATACCGGGGATCATACTCCAGTGCCCGGTATATCCGGCAGGCACCGAAGTGGCTCCCAGTATAACATTCCGGTCACAGACAACCGTATCTTTTCCCGCATAAGCGTTAACCTGAACATTTGTCACCACCAGGTCGGAATAGGAAGAACACCCGCCATTCATAATGGTCCACCGGAAAACATTGGTTCCAATTTTCAAACCGGTAACCTCTGTAAGTGGATCATTAACATCTACGAAACTACCACTTCCTTCGATCACACTCCACCGGCCAACGCCCATGACAGGAACGTTACCTGTAAGAACGGTTGATGAACCACAAATGGTTTGAGTACTGCCAACCTGTGAGGTGGTTGGTTTGCTGCCGGTGATGATTACCTCATCATAACTCTCACAACCGTTTTTACTCAAGGTCCATCTCAAACGGTTTTCGCCGTTCACCAGATTGGAGACCACGGAGGTGGCACTACTTCCATTGCTAAACTGAACCACACCTGACGCTGCCCCAAAAGCCTCCCAGGTTCCCAAAACCCCGGACTGAGGTTGGGTAGCATCCAAACTCACCAGATCTTCACAAGTCGTCTTGTCATCACCTGCTGAAACCACCAGTAAATTATTACGGAGCATCACTTCATCAAAAGTACTGCAACTGCCTTTGGTTATTGTCCAACGAAGAATATTTTCCCCTTTGGAAAGACTGGACACATTTATGGTTGAACTATTCACATTATCAATGGTGGCCGCTCCTTGCTCTACGGTCCATACACCGGTTCCTTCAAGTGGAACATTTGCATTTAAAGTGGCAGCATCGGTACAAAGGTTAACGATCTCTTCCCCATCTATCACAGCCTGGTCGGGCTGATTATTTATGATCACCGTTTCGGCAACACTCTCACATCCATTCTGAGTCAAAGTCCATCGTAAACGATTGGTGTCTGGCGCCAGATCGGTGACCATGGTGGTGGCACTGCTGGCACTTTCAAAGGTGCCATAGCCGGTAACAAAAGTCCAGCGGCCACTGGTATTTGGATAACCCGGAACGGGTGTCCCATAAATTTCAGAGGCACCTCCACACACCAGGCTCTGGTCGGCTGCAGCCACCACTGCCAGTTGGTTATTACGAAGCGTAACCTCATCACTCACGCCGCATCCGGTAATATTGTGGGTCACGGTCCACCGCAACACCACATCCCCCCGGCTCAGGTTGGTGACCTGTGAATTGGGAGAGGTGGGAGCCACGATGGTTGCAGACCCCGAAATAACCTCCCAGTGCCCGCTCCAATCCAAATAGGACAATGGGTCGGCATTAAGGCTTGTCAAATTGCCGCAAAGGTTCTGGTCTTCGCCTGCATAGGCCACCGGTAATGCAGAGATGACAACGGTAAGATTAGAGGAATTGATGGATTCCCCACAATCATTCTCTGGCGTAACGGTAATCACACCAACACTATTGTCTACATTGGGATCCAGATCAACCGTGATGATGGCAGTTCCCAGTCCATCAACAATTGAGAAGCCCGCTGGCACACTCCAATTGTAAAGGGCCGCATCGACCACCGGATCCACCTGATAGATGATTCCGGTAGAGCCCTGACACAGTTCGGTGGGTCCATTAATCCCCCCTATGCTGGTCGGCAGCTTGTCTACATTCACCTGCAAAGTACGCACCGGTCCGTTTCCACAACTATTGGTGGCATATACCGATAAGTTGCCGGATTGAGCAGTGGTCGCAAATTCCACTTCGATTTGACGCGTTCCTGCACCCGAGATAATAGAAGCTCCCACCGGAAGGGTCCAAACATAGCCTGTGGCATTGGCAACCGCCTCCACAGAATAGAGAGCCGAGGCTCCCTGACAGATAATGTCCGGGCCACTAATTAAGGAAGGCATCTCAGGCCATGGACGAACCGTAACCCTAACGCTACCTGCCGTTGCTTGCTGGCATCCGTTTACATCGGCCACACTCACCAATTCATAATCGGTGGTACTTACGGGCGAAACACTATAATTGTATGAAGCTAATGATATGGGTCCAAGCACTTTTTGAACCCCATTTTCTCTAATGGTAACGGTCCATGGAGCCGTTCCATTGGAAAAATTAAAGGATAGAGTGGCCGAAGCACCCGCACAAATATCTGCATTTCCCGTAAGCGTAACCGCTGGTAACTCATGCACTGTTACGGTTCCAAGACCTGTTCCAACATTGCTGCAATTCCCGTCGGTCACCGAAAGAATCTCATAGGAAGTATCCACCAATGGAGACACGGCGAATGAATTATAAGACTGGTTGTAAACCTCATTCCAGCTATTGGATCCGTCGCTAATGGTAACACTCCAGGGGGCCACACCCGTTAATTCGATGCCCAGATTGGTGGTTTCTCCGTAGCAGATTTGCGGATCGCCAAATATGCGGGCGGTGGGCAATGGATGAACTTCAACCGTGGCGGTTCCCTGCCCTGTACCTTTGGTGCATCCCCCTATTTCGACAGCTGTAATAGTATAAAGAGTTATGCCATCAGCGGGAATGCTGACAGGTTGAAACAAGAAGGGAGAATCATCAACAGAATAGGTTTCCCCATCGCTTAAAGTCACTTCCAGGTTTTGAGAAGCCACCGGCCAATTGGCGGTGATGATTTGAAGCGTAGGCAGTTCCCCTTCACAAAGCTCTTCGCTACCCGAAACAGCCGAAAGGGTCAGAAGGGCTTCGGGCTGAGTAATGGTAAGTACCTGTTGCTTATAGCAATCGTGATTAACATCAAATAAACCATCCTCATTGCTGTCGTCGATCACCCGAACGGTATAAGTACCCTCGGGTAAGTTATTAAAGACTACATTTTCCAATGCCTGCGGGTTTCTCACAGCATTGGTGCCTGTAGGTCCACCAGTCAGGGACACACGGTAGAGGTTATCCGAAGAGCGTGGCCAGCCACCATTCACCGTCACGGAAATGATGCCCGTAGACGCCTGATAGCATTCAACCTGTTGACTAACGACGGCGGTCAAATTCAGTGCCGGGGGTTGCAAAATAGAAACCTCACTGCGAATCTCGATGCCATTGGCATCCAAACCAACCACATCGTAATCGCCGGCCGGTAAATTGGTAAAGTATGCATTATTTTTTCCAATAGTCTGGCCCACCTGGCCACCTCCGTCAAATAAGGTGATGGACTGGTAAGGTAAGGTTCCTCCAATCAGGTTGACTCCAATGGTGCCATTATCGGCACCAAAACAAGGTCCAACGTTGGTATGTGTAATCACCAGGTTGAGGATATCATTGGGTTGACGAATCTGGATTCCGGTAATCTGGGTGAAGCACCCATTTCCATCGGTGATCTCCACACGGTAGGTTCCGGCAGTAAGGCCTTCCACCCTGTTGAGATTCGCACTGCCGGGAACTTCTGCATCCGCTGCATCAAACCATGTGATGGCATATGAACCGGCACCACCATCCACATCTATTTCAATAGCACCATTGCTTCCACCATTCACCGTTACATCAATGACCTCTACAATAGAAGCGGTTAAGGCCCCGGCGGGCTCAGAAATAGTGATGGGACCGAAATTTAGCACACAATCGTTGGCGTCGGTGATGGTTACATTGTAATCGCCGGCCACCAGATTGGAAATATCTTCATTGGTAGGATCCGCTATATTACCCGGACCGGCCCAATTGAACCGATAAGGAGCCGTACCACCACTCACGGTGATGTTGATGGCACCGGTAGACGAACCGTTGCAAAGCACATCGGTAGCTGCCACCCCGGTAACCGAAATCGCTGAAACCGGCTGATTAACGATGAAGGTTTTTGACACCCTACAGGCGGCCCCTGTGGCTTCCAGATCGGCATCAATCACCTCAACAGTATAGCTGCCGGCCGACAAAGCGCTCACATCTTCAGTGACGGCATTAAAGGTCCCGGGTCCGCTCCAGTTGAAGAGATAGTTCCCCGAACCACCTGTCACGGTGATGTCAATGGCCCCGCCGTTGCCGTTGAAACAACGCACATGGCTGATGGAACCGGCCACGGAAATGGAATTAGCTATGGTCACCTCAATGTCGAGTACCTGGCTACATCCCCGGTGGTCGGTTACGGTAACCTGATAATGTCCGGCAGAGAGACCGCTTTGATTTTGCTCTGTGGGCGAGAGACCACTGCCATCGGCCGTAGTCCAGGCAAAAGTATAGGGAATCTCACCATTGGCCACTGTCACCGTAATGCTTCCATTGTTGCTTCCGGCGCAAGTCGAAGGTTGAACACTATAACTGGCAATCAATGCCTTAACCAACGAAACGGTTTGGGTGAGCTGACATTGCTGCCCTACCCCTACATCGGTCATCACCACGGTGTAATCCCCACCGGGAAGATTGTTTAATACCGTTCCGTTAAATCCTGCTGGTACGCCAGGCCCGGCCCACATATAGGAATAGGTTCCCGATCCACCCGTTTGATTAATTATCTCTATACGATTTTCATTGGCACAGTTGGTAGGCGTCACATCCAGATCGAATGCAAGAGGGTCGGGTTCCAATATCTCGAAGCTGCGCGATGTGGTACATCCATTATCATCGGTAACCGTTACCGAATAAGTGCCTCCGGTCAATCCGGTCTGGTCTTTTTGTCCTTGTACCAATCCGGTTCCATTGGCTGAGGACCAACTATAGGTATAATTACCGGTTCCGCCAATCACGTCTATGGTAATGGCTCCGTCGTTATTCCCGGCACAAACAATGTGGGTCCGTTCGCCGGTCACTAAAATTTGGGCAGGTTGAGTAATGACGATATCTCTGGTCACAGAACAGCTGGAACCAGCTGCCGCCTCTACATTATCGGTTACGACAACGGTATAATTACCAGCGGTTAACCCGGTTTGATCCTTATCGGCTGGCACCAATCCGGATCCATCGGGAGTGGTCCAACTATAACTATAATTGCCTGATCCACCGGTAACATGCAACACAATAGAGCCATTGTTATCACCATAGCAATCGAGATGACTCACGGTTTGGGTAACCTTTATTTGGGAAGAGACCAAAATACTTTGTACCGAAGGACAATCGTTTACATCGCGCACCTCAAGAGTGTAGGTTCCACCCACAGTTAGTCCGGTCAGGTTTTGACTGGTTGTGGTAATCCCCGGACCGCTCCAGGAGAAAGTATAATCGGTCAGGGCACCAGTCCCGCCGGCCAGATTACTCAATGTAACCGAGCGGCTATAAGGATCGCAATTCTCTATAGCGGTAGATAAATCGTAGGTGATGGGAGCTGGTTCAACCACCACAAAATTACGGGTAGCCACACAGCCATTACCATCGGTAACGGAGAGTTGATAAGAGCCCCCGCCCAGCCCTGAAATATCCGCTGTACTTACCGGAGGAGTCAGGGTCCCTCCAGTCCAGGAGTAGGACAAAGTAGCCGAGGAGGGATCAGAAACCGACACATTCAGTACGGCTCCATCGGCGGAACCCGCACATGTAACATCTTTTTCGGCACCATTAATGACCAGGGTATGGGCGTTCCCCACGGTATACGAACGGTTGAGAACACAACCTCTAACATTATCGGTAACAGCCAACTGATAAGTGCCAGCCGAAAGACTGCCCAAGTCTTTGGTTGAACGGCTAAAGGCAGCATCTTCAGTTTTGGTCCATTGGTAAGTGTATGAACCACTTCCTCCCGTAATGGTGAGGCTGATACTTCCACTGTTAACCCCTTTACAGGTGGCATCCAAAACAGTGGCGTCGAGTTGAATATTCCTTAAACTAAAGTCCTGCACATAAGGACAAGCGGAAGGCGTCGTTGAATTTCGATCGGTGACACGAAGTTGATAATCGCCGGCCGGCAAATTGGTCAGGGCCACCGAATGGGGTTGGTTAGCTGTAGCGGCCACCGTTCGTCCGTAATTGACCCCACTGGCCTGATGAATCAAAGAAATGGTATAACCATGATTGCCAGCCACCACTCTCCCGCCAGAAATATCTAAATCGAGTGTTCCGGAGTTGGGTGTTTCACAAGCAATATTGTAAATCACATTATCCACCACCAAAGCTTCAGGTTCAGTGATGGTTACCGAAACAGCGTCACTACAATTGTGGGCATCGGTCACTTCGAATGTATAGTCACCAGCCATAAGGTTGGCAGCGACATAGGCCGATGAGCCATCCCAGTTAACCGAGGTGGTCCCATAACTTAACAGATAAGGGGTTGATCCGCCATTTACCGTAAGGGTAACTGACCCATCAGATGCACCATTACAGGTTGTAACATCCTGTTTAACAGCCGTTAGCTGAAGATCCTCTGGCTGAAGAACTTCGATAGGCGCAGAGGTGGTTTCGCAACCCGTAGCGGATACCCGGGCGGTAACCCGGTATTGGCCTGATGCCAGGTTATTGATGGAAGCTCCGGCAGCAGCATAAGGCATCCAGACAGACCCGTCGTAGAATTCCCATGAATAACTGAACACGGTTCCAACCGCTCTTCCAATCGTGGAAACGGTGATGGACCCATTGGCTCCGCCGTTACAGGAGACCGGTTGCACATCGTCCACAATTATTTCAATAGGATCGGGTTCGGTTATGGTAAACTGCTCCTGAATAGAACAGGAATTCCCGGAGGCTCCTCCATAGAAAATCGTAACGGTATAGATACCCGGATTGGCAAGATTAGTAAGATGAGTAACCGTTGCATCCCCTAGAGTCCCGGTAAGGCTAAAGCCATCAGGACCCGTCCAGGTTACCGCGTAATTATTTGTCTCCGCAACCAGGCGGGTGGTGGTAATACCAATGGCCAGTTCTCCGTCGGCCGCCGAAAAGCAGGTAATATCTTTTTCAATTGACTTATTGATCACGAGCGGAGCAGGCTCCAAAATATTAAAACTGCTCATAGCCGTACATCCATTGTCGTCGGTAACAATAACCGAATAAGTTCCGCCCGACAAACCAGACTGGTCTTTCACTCCCTGCACCCATCCAGAGCCATCAGCCGACGACCAGCTATAGGAATAGTTACCGGTACCACCTGTCACATTTAGAGTAATGGCTCCATCATTATCACCCGTACAAATCACATCGGTTAAATTACCGGTCACTATTATTTCATTGGGTTGAGTGATGATAAAATCTTTGGTTACCGAACAGCTGGAACCTGAGGCAGCTTCTACGTTATCGGTTACGGTAACGGTGTAGGTTCCTGCTGTTAAGCCAGCCTGATTCATATCGGTTGCAACCAAGCCGGACCCATCGGTTGTAGTCCAGTTATAGCTGTAACTCCCTGAGCCACCGGTTACCTGAAGCACAATGGTTCCATTGTTGTCACCAAAGCAATTCAGATGGCCCAACGTTTCTGTAACTTTAATCTGAGAAGGAACAACAATGCTTTTTATGGAAGGACAATCGTTGGCATCCCGAACGGTTACTTCATAGGTGCCCCCTACTGTTAATCCATTCAAATTCTGACTACTAGTGGTGGTTCCCGGACCACTCCAGGAGAAAGTGCAATCGGTTATGGTTCCCGTGCCCCCCGTAAGGTTATCCAGTGTTACCGAACGACTATAGGGATCACAGTTTTCAATGTCGGTGGTAAGATCGAAGGTGATAGCGGAAGGTTCTTCCACTACAAAACTGCGGGCAGCAACACAACCATTACCATCTGTAACGGTGAGCTGATATGTACCGGCTCCCACACCGGAGATATCCGCGGTATTTACCGGTGGGGTTAAAGTACCTCCACTCCATGAGTAAGCCAGGGTGGCGGATGAAGGATCCGATACCGACACACTCAACACCGCCCCATCTCCGGAACCCGGGCAGGTCACATCTTTTTCACTTCCATTGATGATCAGGGTATGCGCATTGCCCAGCGTATAGGTGCGGTTGAGGGTACAACCTCTTACATTATCAGTCAAAACAAGTTGATAGGTCCCGGCCGAAAGGCTTCCGAGATCTTTGGTCGTCCGGTTGAATAACGCATCTTCTGCTTTGGTCCACTGGTAGCTGTAATCACCACTACCACCGGTAATGGATAGGCTGATGCTACCGCTGTTGACCCCTTTGCAGTTTGCATCTGCCAACACAGCAGCAATTTGAATGCTCCTTAAACTAAAGTCGAACACATAAGGGCAAGCCGAAGGAGTTGTTGAGTTTCTGTCGGTGACCCGCAACTGATAATCACCTGCCGGCAAACCACTGATGCTCACCGAATAGGGTTGATTGGTTGTTGAAGCTATTGTTTGGCCATAGTTAGCTCCACTGCTCTGATGAATCAAAGAGACGGAATAGCCATGGGTACCTCCCACTATTCTACCCCCGGTAACATCGAAATCGAGTGTTCCGGAATTAGGTGTTTCGCAAGCGATATTGTAAGCCACATTTTCCACCACCAAAGCCTCAGGTTCTGTGATGGTTACCGTAACCGCTTCACTGCAATTGTTGGCATCGAGCACGGTAAAGGTATAACTGCCTGCAGATAAATTAAGTGCCTGTAACGCCGCTGAGCCATCCCAGTTAACCGAGGTCGACCCATAGCTTAATAAATAAGGGGTCGATCCGCCATTCACCGTAAGGGTAACGGTTCCGTCAGACGAACCATTGCAGGTTGTAACATCTTGTTTAACAGCATTCAATGTTATAGCATCGGGTTCAATAATCGTGATGGTTTCCGGGATGGTTTCACAACCTGTGGCCACTTCCCGTGCCGTGACCCGGTACCGGCCGATGGCCAGATTATTAATGGATGCTCCGGTAGCTGCATAAGCCACCCAACCGGAACCATCATTGAACTCCCAGGTGTAATTGAAAACGGTACCGACAGGTCTTCCTGTTGTGGAAACACTGATGGATCCAGTCGTTTCGCCATGACAGGAAACCGGTTGAACGTCATCCACATTTATTACAAGAGCATTGGGCTCGGTAATGGTAAACTGCTCCTGAACGAAGCAGAAGTTTCCAGAGGCCCCGCCATAATAAATGGTAACGGTGTAAATTCCAGGATTGACAAGATTGGTGAGTTGGGTAAGGGTTGGGTCCCCCAAAATGCCCGAGCGGCTAAACCCGTTGGGTCCCGACCATGAAATCAAATAGTTATCCGTTTCGGCAGCTGGGCGGGAAGTGGTAATACTCAATCCAACTTCTCCATCGGCTGCGCCTGAACAGGAAATATTTTTCTCAAGGATTTTATTAATGGAGAGTGCAGCCGGCTCACTCACATCCAAAACCTGTGAAAAGGTATCCCCGACATTATCAACCACATTAACCGTATAGGTTCCGGCAGGTAAGCCATTTCCGCCATCATTGATGGTATAGTTTGCATTGGTCCCCGAATGAGAACCGGACAAGGTACCACCAGCCACCAGATTACCACTCCAGTTAATGGTAAAAGGGGCATTCCCCTGGGTGATACTCACCTGAATAAATCCATTGCTGCCATCGGTACAAGTCACATCCGACCCGGTTATATTAACCAATAAATCACCGGGTTGAGTTATCGTTACCGGAATACTGGTGGTGCATCCTGCGGCATCTTCAATTTGAATAAAGTAATTCCCGGCAGGCAGTCCAGAATGAGACATCCCGGCCTGCACCGACATATCAGGATACAACAGACTTACCGAATAAGGAGCAGTTTGCCCGCTTATGGTGTTAACCGAAATAGTTCCGTCGTTGCTGCCAAAAGTAGTAACATGGCTAAAATCATAATCAACGCTCCAATCACTGGGTTGCGTAACCACATAATCATCAGTCACCTGGCAACTATTTGCATCGGTCACCACCACCCGATAGGTGCCAATGGACCGATTAACAATATGAGAGGTGTTGCCGCCATTGGCCACCGTTACCGGGATAGGACTCCCCGAAGCCGGGATTCGGTACCACTGATAAACATAATTACCGCCTGCATCCGGCGTTCCTCCCGTTAGAGTTACCTCTACCTCACCATTAGCGCCACCATAACAAGCTACATTGGTAATCACGCTATTCGAAATGGTCAATGGGTTGGCCGGCTCAGTCACCTCCACCTCAATCAGGTTCAGTTTTTCGCAGGCCGAAGCGGTATTTCTTACCGACACCCAGTAAGTTCCGGCGATCAGCCCCATAAATGAGGGGGCATTTTGCCAGGTGCTTCCACCATCGATACTGAACTGATAACTTCCTGAAGCAGGGCTTGCTGTAACCGTAAAACCACCGGTGGCCGTTCCATAACAGCCCACGGGCACAATATCGGCCGCATTTACCACAATGCTAAAGTCACTGGGCTGGGTAATCACCACCGAACCACTCACCTTAGAACATGATATACCGTCGGTAACCGTAACCCGGTAGGTTCCGGCAATCAATCCGGTTGCATGAGCGGCAGAAGATACGGCCACCCAGTTACCCGAACCGGAGGGAACCTCGCGTTCCCACAAGTAAACATAAGGAACGCTTCCACCCGAGGCTGTAACGGTCACTTCTGCATCATTGCCATTAAAACAGGATACATTTTGCTGATTCGAAAAAGTAAGAGCAATATCGTTGAGGGCAATATCTACCGAACCGGTCATCATGGCTTCACAACTGGAACCCAAATTAATGGCGTTAACGGTATAATTACCTTCAAGGGTTTGAAATCCAAAGTTGAGAGGATTTCCGGTTCCGGCAAACACCACTGCCGGAGACAGAGACAAATCATTGATTAACAACTCATAGTCCACTCCAACCTGCGAACTACTCAGGGTTACTTCCCGACCAGGCCCTCCGATACAATAATTTCCACCCCCATTCACATCAAATGCTGTGGGGAAGGGTAATATACTTATGGTTTTGGTGCGCGAAGTTTCACAACCATTGGAATTGGTATAAGTATAAGTCACATCATAGTTTCCAACTACCAGTGCAGAAGGCTTTAGCGTAGCTGTTCCATCACCATGATCGGTAAGCCCCACTCCTGTTGAGATGGTAAAAACACCACCTGCCACCGGGGTGCCATTATTAAAACTAGCCGTTAGAATAACATCCTCACTGCTTCTACAGTAACTCATCACATCGGCCAAACCGCCAAAATTAACAGCGGTAGCCGCAAACACTTCCACCTCTTCGGTTACCGTGTTGGTACAACCTGAGGCAGGATGGGTATATTCCAATGAGACCCAATAAACCCCCGGACCCACCAGGGCCGGATTAAATTTGGCTTCGCCGGTAACGTTATCAATGTCGGTGAGAGGAGAAACCCCAATGGAATTAGAAGTGGAGCTTAAATTAAATACCCCACCCGTTACACCATGAGTATTAGCCTGAATGGTAAACGGTAGCTCATTATCGCAATAAGTAGGATTCAGATTGTCAATGTCAATCTCCGGCAAATCAACCACATCCACCAGGACCTCTTCAATAGTCTCACAACCCGAAGCATTCACCACCGTGTAACGAATGGTATGGGTTCCCAAACCGGCCGCCTTAGGGTTAAAGGTGGTTCCACTCACGCTTGGTCCCGAGAAATTACCCTGCACAGGAAGTACCGTGGGTCGTAATACGGCATTGGTTGTGGTGACACAAAAATTAGTACGCTCCAAAAAGTTTCCTCCGGCATCGAGAATCCCGGTTTGAAAAGTAGCATCGGGGTTGGCCACCACCTCCACATCCTGAACAAGCGTATTAACACAGGTCCCCACCACATATACATATTCAACCTGATAATCACCCGGCAACAGAACAGAGGGATCAAAAGAGACAGACCCATCGGCCCCGGAACCAATTTTGACGCCCGCTCCGTCATAGATATTAAAGATGCCTCCTGCCGGATTCCCATTTAATACCACGGCAGCATCGCCATAACAATAGAGTGCATCAATATTGAAGGTGAGGGTAGTTCCTATTTGGATATCCTGGGAATAGCTTCCCGAGCAGTTGGAGATGGGATCGGTATAGGTGTAGGTAATGGAATGCAATCCACTGTGAGCAGTACTCGGATCAAAGGTAGCGGTTCCATCCCCATTATCGGTAATGCCGGGTCCATCGAACCAGCCGGCATTGGTATGCACCTGTGCCAGTGGGTCACCAAACCAGGCTTGTATGGTTACAGGACCGTCGGTCTCGCACATATATCCGGGAAGACCTGTGATATCCAGGTTATCACTCACATCCAGATGAACCGTAACATCCCAGGTAGTGGTATTGATACAGCCATTTAAATCGGAATAACTGTATTCGATGGTATAAGTACCCGGACCAGACCCTGCATTTAAGACCCCTGAGGGAGAAAACCAACCGGTACCATCACCATTGTCGTCCCACATGATGCCCTGACTGGCGGTATGGCCTATCACATTAAACTGGCCCCGGCTGTTGGTGGGATTTCCTCTCATGGTAACCTGTGGATCATCGGCACAATAATCATGAGCGATACCGGAAATAGAGACCACCGGCAAGGCATTCACGACCATTCTTTTGGTTACTGAGTTGACGCAACCCTTGCCGTCCGAGTAGGTATAAGTAATATCGTGCGGGTTGATCCCTGCGTCCACGGTATTAAAAATATTAGTGGAAGCCACAATACCATTCCCGCTAAAACTACCACCCGAAGGTGAAGGGGTCAAAGAAATATCCCCATTATTAATACACACCGAGTAATCGTCACCCGGTTTAACAGGAGGCGTGAAGTCCACAACGGGCAGAGCATTAACCTTTACATCAACACTGCTGGTGCTTCGGCACCCGTATTGTGAAATAGCGGTTACGGTATAGGTATTATCAGAGGTGGGTCCCACATTGATGACCGGATTGCTTCCCAATCCATCGCTCCATTGATAACTGCCCCCGGTTCCAGCGCCGGAGGCCGTGATGGCAACGGTGCTACCCAAACAAACTTCCGGAGCGGCCGGGTTAAACGAAATAGCGGGCACAGGGTCTACATAAAACACGGCAGTTCCGGTCCCACTTACGGGGTTACAGGATGAGAAGTCCACAAGGTTGCGTACCCGGTAAGTGGTCTGAAAAGCCACCGGATCGACTGACAACCGATAACTATTTGAGGAATAGTTATTTACTGCTGCAATAATGACATTATTATGGTCAACAATTTCAAAATTAAAGGGGGAATTACCTGTTAACACCACCTCAATCTCAAAGCCAGGATTGGCGGCCCCTTCACATCTGCGGAAGGATGCCGAATAAACATGAATTGTAGCTGTTGGCAGGGTATTCTCAGTAATGGTAACCGTACCATCCATGGTACTGGTACAACCTCCAGTGGTGGTGGCCACCATAAAGTAATCGCCGGCGGTAACATCGTTCCACACCAGGCTTCCCCCACCTGCCTTGGTGTCGTAGACTACGCCATCCTTAAACAGTTGGTAACTCACCCCTGCAACCGTTCCGGGACTGGTGAGCGTAATCCCGGACAAACCACTCAGACAATATTCCGTAGCCGAAGCGGATAAAGTAGGTTTGGGAGGTGTTGCCTGTATTACTCTGGTATCAGACAGGAGAATTTCACAGGCCGAATTATTTTGGCTCCTGGCAATAATTGAATAAGTTCCGGTGCCGAGCCCACTAAACACAATTCTCCCACCGTTTCCATTGCGAAAATCTCCGGTTAGGGTCCCATTACGAACCAGAAAATACTGAACTGAATTTTGGGAAGGATTAATGGCCACCTCACCGGTATTACAAACCACAGAGGTGTTTTCGAAAGGAACATCTGTTGGGGTAGCAGTAATTACCACGCTGCCATTCATATCACTATCACAACCACCCGGCTCCTGAGCAACTACGGTATACGACCCAATAGCACTGTAGCTGCCAATCGTTATGGGGGATCCCGAACTGCCGGCCACCACCGATCCCATCTCATATTGTATCCCGGCTCCATCGGTCCGGATAACTCTATAGGTTACCCCGCTTTGCGCATTAGATACGCCAATCGAAACAGGGGTTCCCTGACAACCGCTCGTCCCTGTAATATTATATATTTCAGGCGTTGGCTGAATGGTGACCTTGCCATTTAGTTCAACGGGGATACAATCCCCGTTATCTGCCGTTACGATGTAAGTGCCCGCCATTGTTTGGCCGGGAAAGCTGAGATCGGCCCCTGTTCCTATCCTAATAGCCACAGGTGTACCGGAGGTATTATCGCGGTAGAGCCGGTAGGTAACACCCGACTGGGCACTGGTTACGGTAATGGTATGAGTGGTTCCCGAACAACCCGTTCCGGAAATGGTGACAGGTAAAACAGTGGAAGGCGGGGCTACCACCTCAACGGTAAAAGAGTATTCCACATGAGGAGTGACGTCCTTATCCTCCCAGTGAAAAGTATTGTCTCCAATGCTAAAATCGAAGATCCCGGTATTTGGATCCTTCTTGTCATCAAAATCTACCCCCGAACCATCTTTATGCCACTCTCCATCCCCAAAATCTGAAGCGGAAAGACCTCTTAGGTCAAATAAATCCTGTCCGGTTAGCGGTTCACCTTCGCAGATGGAAATATCCTGAGCAGAGACCTCTCCCAGGGGTAACAGAAAAAGGAGAAAAAGTCCCAGAATTCTGAAAATATTTTTTATACGTTTTCCCTTAATTTGCAGTAAAAATAGTGCCATACAAGCTGGGATATTTGTTCAACTTTAGTCCGGGCTGAGTAAAAGACAGACCTTTAATGCTGTGTTTACGCAACCTCACCAAAAAAGTTAACCCATTGGTGTAAATGTTCGGCACTTTTAACAAAATAATAATAACCTTTTTAGTAACAAACCCGACAGCGTCGAAGACCTGTCGGCGTTAAAGACCTGTAGGTCTTAAAAGGAAGGAAATGGACACTTATGACTCATCGGATGACTGGGAGTCACGTTTATGACTTATGACTCATCGGATGACCGGGAGTCACGTTTATGATTTATGACTCATCTGATGACCGGGAGTCATCCGGTGAGTCATAAGCGAAATCCTGCTTTCTTCAGGTCCTCCCAAAAATGGGGGTAAGATTTGGACACCACAGAAGGATTTTGAATGATTACAGGCCCCACCTTAAGTGCAGCCGGGGCAAAGGCCATTGCCATGCGATGATCGTGATAGGTTTCAATCACCGGGGTTTGGGAAATCTCTTTCTTCCGGCCATCCCAGCGAAGATCGTCGGTTCCGTTGGAAACAAAGATGAATCCCAGCTTAGCGGCCTCCAATATGAGCGCCTCGATACGGTTGGTCTCTTTAATGGTGAGGGTATGTAATCCCGTGAGGTGAAAAGGAATGCCCATACAGGCGCAGGTCACTGCAAAAGTTTGGGCCAGGTCGGGCTGGTCGGAAAAATTGTACTGAAAGGAAGAAGCTCTCGCACCACCATTGGTGAGTACCACTCCTTTTTTCGAAAAACGGTAGGTCACCCCCAGCTCATTAAACATTGGAGCTACCCTGGAATCCCCCTGCAAACTATTTTTATCCAGACCGCGAAGCACCAGCTCACTGCCTGGTTTTGCCAGGGCCACGATCTGAAACCAGTACGAAGCGGCACTCCAGTCACCCTCCGCCCTCATCTGTTTAGGCTTGAAGGGTTGCTCATCCACCCGGATCTCTGCGCTCTCCCATTGGCTTTGTATGCCATAGAGTTCCATGAGCTTCAACGTAAGGTGAATGTAGGGGCGGGAGGTGATTTCTCCCTTGAGTTTCAGAGTTAGTCCGCCCGCGATGGAGGGAGCAATCATCAACAAAGCCGAGATGTATTGACTACTAATATCTCCCGGCAACTCGATGGGTTTCCCTTCCAGCGAACTGCCAAATATTTTAAGGGGAGGAAATCCCTCTTTTTCGGAATACTCGATTTTAGCCCCCAGCTGCCGGAGGGCATCCACCAACACATGAATAGGGCGTTCCTTCATTCTGGCACTGCCGGTGAGGGTCCACTCGCCCACGATGCGCGACAAGAAAGCCGTCAAAAACCGCATGGTAGTCCCGGCCGCTCCCACATCAAACACGTTGGTATCCGACTCGAGCACCTTAGCCAGCGACTGTGTATCGTCACTGTCCGACAAATTTTTTACCGGCCAGGGACTGTACGACAACGCATTCAGTATCAACAACCGGTTGCTGATACTTTTTGAAGCCGGCAGATCAATGCTCACATTTTGTAATAGTTCAGGTGGCATCACCTCACAAGAGGGCGCATTTGAACCATCTGAAAGCGTTTTATTTGGGTTGATGTTGACCATATGTCTGTTGAATTGATAGAGTTCCCGTTCTTTCACCTCCGGGAGTTGAAACATGGTTGTCTTATTCAGCTATCCAGGTAGTCTAGAAGGCTCTCTTGTATCTCCGTTCTACTGCAATCGACGTCAATCACGGGTTGGCCCACATCACTCAAAAGAGTAAAATTAATCCTTTGCCCCCGGTTTTTCTTATCATGGCACATTAAGGCATATAAGGTCTCAAAGTCATCCCGGGTAAATTTATGGGATCCATAAATCTTATTTATATAAGCCACCACATCCCTGTATATACTCTGAGGAAACCCACATTTTTTCACGGCCAGAGCGAGCTCCGGAATGAGGCCATAAGCCACGGCATATCCGTGCAGGATAGGTTTTTGTTGTTTCATAGCCATGCTTTCAAAGGCGTGACCAATGGTATGACCCAGATTAAGCGCTTTACGAACCCCGTTCTCCAACGGGTCAGCGAAAACATACCGATCCTTTACCAGAACCGACTTTGCCACCAGGGCTCCCAGTTGATCGGTATTCAGATCCATAACATCCATCGCCAGCAGACCATTCAGGGTATCGGGGTTATCGATAAGCGCATGTTTCAGCATCTCGGCATATCCCGAGAGTAGGTTTGTGCGGTCAAGAGACTCCAGAAAAGGAGTATGAATCAACACTTTTTCGGCCAACCGGAATACTCCGATCTCATTTTTATACCCATTGAAATTGATGCCGGTTTTTCCGCCCACCGAAGCATCAACCATCGACAGCAATGTGGTGGGCATATTAATAAATGGAATCCCCCGTTTGTAGCTGGCCGCCGCAAAACCACCCAGATCACAGGGCATGCCCCCTCCGAGATTAATGAGAAGTGAATGTCTTCCGGCACCCTCATCCGATAGTGAGGTCCATACCTGAGAGAGGCTTTCCAGCCCTTTATGGTCATCACCCGATGGAATAACAATGAGACGTTCATCGCTTAGAGCATCCAGGGCCCCTAAACGTGGCAGGCAATGCCGTTGGGTGTTTTCATCGGTGAGAAGAAATACCTTATCGGGAGAAAGCTCTTCAATTAGCTGCTGCAAATCGTTTACAGGATGGCTACTCAAGGCGACTTTTGCCGACTGGGTGGGTAAAGATTCCATAAAGGTTCTATTTTGTTCCCCGCAAAAATAGTGATTTTTATACTTAACGAGTATTTTAAACCACATGGTTGTCTATCTTTACTCAAACCGTTACCTTTAATCCCCGAAAAGAGGGACTAAAGTTCCCCAACCCATTCGCCAAAACATGTTCATATGGTAACCAATGCCAAACAGTCGAGCCGCTCGCTCATGGTTTTCTCGGCCTCCTGGATGCTGTTAATCTGCGCCTTCGCGGTCACCTTTTACGACCTTCTCGAAACCCCTTTGTGGCTCCGGATTGGATTGGCCCTGAGTCTGATCGTAATGGCCCTGGGATTCTACCTGGGCGGATTTCATTTTTTCAGGGCCGAGATTAAAAAGGAGATGTTGGAAATTAAATATTACAACCTCTTCCCTGCAGGCAGAAAATTCCAAACCGTCCTAATCCCTTTGAAGCAATACCATCATCATGAAATAAAGCGACAGTTGGGAGGTCTCTTCAAATGGATTATTATTTATCAGGAGATGGCAGGTGGCGTGGCAAAATACCCGCCTATTGGACTTTCAGCTTCCGGAAAAAAGGTGCAGAAAGCACTTAATGAAATGCTTCACGGTTTAAACTCAAAAACGAACTAAAAAGCCCTTTCGACAACCTCCATCAGCCTTCAGTCTTGATTGTAAATTATCCTCAGTATTTTTTCACCATTCGTTTTGATAAACTTTCCATGAAACGATTTCTCATTCTCCTGACGAGCCTTATTTTTATCAGCCTTATATGCACCAGGGGCCTTCACGCCCAATACAAAGCCCAAAGCTGGATTTTCAGCACCAAGATCTCATTTGCCGATTATTCGGACAAAAATGACTGGGATGGCTATTCCATGAGCAAGATACCCCCCATTGCCTTAAGCCTTGAAAAAGGCCTGACCGACTTTTTCAGTGCGGGTGGATATATTGGTTATTACGGCAATAAGTACACCAACGACACCCTCTCGGTGAACGTCATGCGTGACAACACCTTTGTACTTGGAGCCATTGGCTCAATTCACTATGCCCATTGGCTGGAAGAGGTTAGCAATTATAAAATATTCTTAGGCGATTTTGACTTTTACCTTTCGGGGGCGCTCAAGCTGGGATTCAACAGAGAAAAACAAAGCAACATGCCCGGCACCCTGGGTGAACCACTGACAAACCATAAAAGCAATACCGTCTCCCTAAACCTGAGCCCCATCGTTGGATTCCGATACTTCCTTTCCGACTATTTTTCAATGCTGCTGGAGTTTGGGAAAGGGAACATGGGAATGATCACCACAGGAGTCTCTTGGCAAATAGGCCAATAGCCTTGGAAATGATTTAGGAGGTTGATATTTTTCGGCAAATTGCTTAGGTTTACATTTACTATTCAACCCAATAGCATTGTGAGTCAGGATTTATTAACCCACCAAATTGCCCTGAGTCTGATAAAGGGTATAGGACCAAAGCTTGCACGCAACCTGGTTGCATACCTGGGTTCGGAACAGATTCTGTTTGAGGAAAACCTCCCCAACCTGGCGCGCATTCCCGGGATTGGTTCGAATCTGGAGCAGATGCTACGGGATATTGATCGGCGGGCCTTGTTGGACCGCGCTAAGCAAGAGCGTGAATTCATCTTACGACATCGGATAACCCCACTGTTCTTTTCTGATCCCGCCTTTCCCCGACGGCTCTCCTATTGCGAGGACGCCCCCTTAATGCTCTATACCAAGGGAGAGGTCAGCTTCGACAGCACCAAGGTAGTGGCCATCGTCGGAACACGCACCCCCACCGAACAAGGGTTGGATCATTGTGAAAAACTCGTTGTCGACCTGGCCCTGCGGCATCCGGGAACCCTCATCATCAGCGGACTGGCTTATGGAGTAGACATCTGCGCCCACCGGGCAGCCTTAACGCACAATTTGCCCACCGTGGGTGTGCTGGCACACGGACTGGACCGCATCTATCCCAACCTTCACAGAACCACGGCCCGCGAAATGGTCGAAAAGGGGGCGCTGGTAACGGAATTTTTAAGCCAGACCAACCCCGACAAACCCAATTTTGTGAAACGTAACCGTATTATCGCCGGCCTGGCCGATGCCGTGGTGGTAATTGAATCGGCCCGCAAAGGAGGGGCCCTGATCACGGCCTATCTGGCCCAAGGCTACAACCGCGATGTATTGGCTTTTCCGGGCCGACCAGAGGATGAAAAATCCAGCGGCTGCAACCACCTGATAAAGAGCAATGTGTCGGCGCTTATCGAATCAGTAGAGGACCTTGAATACACCCTGGGATGGGAAACCGGAAACACGGAATACCCAACCATTCAGGGCAATTTGTTTGCCACCCTCGACACCGATGCACAACGCCTTGTATTGGAAAACCTATTGAAAGAAAAGGAGATGAACCTTAACCTTTTGGGGCTGAAGTGCCAGATGCCCATCAGCCAACTGTCAGGAATATTACTGGAACTGGAGTTCAAAGGCCTTATTAAAACGCGCCCCGGAGGGATTTATCGGATTGTTTAGATCCACCCGTTTTCCTTCCCAACCATTTATCGTTATATTTGTTCCCCCTTTGAGCGGAATAACCTTTAAGGACGAGCCCTTACAGCCTCCCTTAAGACAAAGCCAATCAACCAAGGGGCATGGTTGCAATTTCCCTCAAAGGAGAGACTATCCACTCAACCACCCGATAAGTGTAAAAAACAAGAACCTGTGAAACACCCATAATTAGGCAAACAGCCCCAAAAAAACGGATAGCCGAATTCTGTTTAATTTTGCCTGACAAATGGTTAAAACAAAAAACAATGAAAATTACATTAAATGGCGACAAGGGTTATGTTAAAACCGAATCCTACGACGATAAAACCACCGACGAATTATCCAAAAACTTCGCCTCCGTTTTAACACTTTTAGGAGAGGACATATCCCGCGAAGGGCTTACTGCAACCCCCTTGAGAGTAGCTAAGTCCATGCAGTTTCTCACCCAGGGCTACCATATGAACCCCGAGGAAATCATCCGGTCGGCTATGTTCCGGGAAGATTATCAGCAAATGGTTGTCGTGAAGGACATTGAACTCTATTCGATGTGTGAGCACCACATGCTGCCTTTTTTTGGGAAAGCCCATGTGGCCTATATCCCTCGTCATCACATCACCGGCCTGAGCAAAATAGCCAGGGTGGTGGAAGCCTTTGCCCGCAGACTTCAGGTTCAGGAACGACTCACGACCCAGATCAAGGAATGTTTGCATAAAACCCTTAATCCACTAGGTGTTGCGGTGGTTATTGAAGCCCAACATATGTGCATGCAAATGCGGGGGGTGGAGAAACAACACTCGGTAACGACTACCTCCGATTTCACAGGGGCTTTCCTTACCAATATGGCTACCCGTCAGGAGTTTTTCAATATTATTGGATCGTCACTGCATTAACCCCCCAAAGGCCCCTCTCCGGGGGCCAGACGGGTTCTTCGTCCCGGTAACCCTCAGGGATCTAATGCGAGACACAATTAAGAAGATAAACCTTTGGGTGCCCACTTCGCGCATAAACGCAAGCTGCCTTGATCAGTTGCTCAGGACATCGACTTCCTCCCCAATGCGCTTCGACTTATAAGTAACCGCGAAGGCGGTAAAAAAGCCCAGCGCCCCATTGCTGATATTTCCCGGCACATTGGCCGGAGGACCGCTAAAAAGGGGATATTGCCCCCGACTCTCCCTTTGAACCGCTTCAATAAATTCGTAAAACTCACGGTTAATTCCTGCCATCTGCAAGGAGACCACATCGCCCTCAACCAAAGGACGGCTTTCCGACCCGGCATCGAGTGATTGCACCCATATACCATTGGCATAATTACCATCAAAATATTTATCACTCACAATACTGTATTCAGAAATATTACCGGAAATGAGATTTCCGTTCTTATAAACCCTGAACATATAGTAATCCTCCGATGCCGGGGGATCCTGGGCATAAAGCAATATTTTCCATATTTCCCAATCCGCACTGTAGCGAAGCACAATAGAGTCGGCCCTCCCAATATCCGGCATAACAGAGGAGGCCTCATATTCCTCATCCACCCCGTCCTCATCAAGATCAACGCCCTCTATTTTAAGCACATACGTACGACCCGGGACTCCAAGAAATTTGTTTTCGGAAAAATACAACCCGGGCACCTCATCCGATTCAGCCATCCACATGGTACTTAAACCATCGGAAATGGTTAGAATAGCCCCTGATACCTCCGGGGTAGGCTCGTTGTCCAAATAGCCGGTGGATAGGGTAAGCCTGACATAATGAAAAGCCAGTTCATTGGTGACCGCACCATCCACCACCAGCTTTTGGCTGGCAGAGTCCAGGTCCATATCAATGATCTCCGTGCAGCCTCCCAGTGATACCATACTCAATGCGGAAACAACCAATAAATTCCACAAATTCCGAATATTACAAATACCAATAAACCCTTTCATTTCCGTAAATTATTCGTTTAAAACCGATTGAACCTTCCTTCTCTCAACCGAGTTGGGTTTGTTTTTCTTCACCAACAGGAACAGTCCCTCACACATTTGTCAAAAGCCTCATCACAATACAACCATAAAAACGCCCCCCGAACCTATGCTCCGAGTGACCTGCAACAGGGTGTCCTATTTGTTTTACCTTTTTCAACTGCCGTTTCTTAAAATTTAATGGTGTAGGAGATTGATGGCACCACAGAAAAGAGATAGGTCTTTTCTGCATTAATTTTGTATGGATCGTCCTCATCGGTTACGAAGTTAATGGCCCAGGCATTTTTACGCCCATAGGCATTATACAGCGAAAACACCCACTCTCCTTTCCAGCGGGACCTCTTTTTAGGACCAATTGACATGGATAAATCCAACCGATGATAATCGGGCATTCGATTGGCATTTCTATCCGAATAAACCGCCACAATCTCCCCTCCTATCTCAAACCTACCCTCGGGAAAGGTCACCGGGGCGCCGGTATACCACACCCAGTTACCCGACAAGCGCACCCTGGGAGACAACTGATAATTAATAAAAACCGAAAGATCATGGGAATGATCGTAAGGGGAAAGATACGATTGCCCATTGTTAATCTCGTCCGATTGGCGCTCGGAATGTGACCAGGTATATCCCACCCACCCATTAAACAGGGCGGCATTCCAACGTGTCATCCACTCCAGGCCTCGGGCCATTGCTTTCCCGGGTCTCAGCTCCAGCTCCAGGGTTTCATTCAAAATCAGGTCGGGATGGTCTTTAAAGTCGATAGTATGGTTCATCCGCTTATAAAACACCTCAATGGAATTTTCGAACAGCCCATTTCGGGAGGTATGGAAAAGGCCCATAGAAACCTGATCGGAGACTTGGGGTTGAACATTGGGGGAGGCCGAAAACCAAATATCCAGAGGGGTTGAGGATGTTGAGTTACTGGCCAACTGGATATATTGCCGGGTTTTGGAATAACTGGTCTTCAGGGCCATCCTTGGGGATAACAGCCATGAAACCCCTCCCCGTGGCTCCAATCCGTGATAGGTGTTAAACACCTCTCCGGCAGGATAATCCAATGTTTTCACCACTTCATAGTCGTCGTCGAAAGTGTAAACGCGGCCCTCGCCTACATTTTGGAACCGGGAATACCGCAGGCCTAACCGCACCACCAATTTAGGGGTTATCTCCAAGGTATTGCTCACGTAAAGACCATACTCATAGGAGTTGTTGGGGGCCAATTCGATCTCATTAAAGATCGAATTCTCGTCCACGCCCGACACCAGCCCGGGTTCTATCTGATGATTGATTACCTGAGCGCCAAATCGAACCGTATTTTTAGGAATAGGGTACCACGAAAAATCGATTCCGGCCATATAGTCGGTTAGCAGGGAGCGCCAATTCATATCCTGAAAATCTTCTTCGGCGGTGCCCAAAAAGTAGTCATAGCGGCTATTGACCAACGTGAGGTTGGCGAATAATTTGGGAGAGATGACCCTATTCCACCTAAAGGTAAACGTGCGGTTTCCAAAATCGAGCTGCCCAAATTCGTCCTTAAATACATCCCGGCCGAGATACGCCCCCAGAAAAAACCGGTCTTTATCACCGGCTACCCAGTTGACCTTCATATTTAAATCGTAAAAATAAAGGCTATTATCGCGCACATCAGGATTGGACGAGAGAGGCAAAAAAAGATCCAGGTAGGTTCTTCGTCCACTTACCAAAAAGGAGGCTTTCTCTTTTACAATGGGCCCCTCAAGTGTCAGGCGACTGGAGATAAGACCGATCCCGGCAATTCCGGAGAGTCGATTCATGTTTCCATCGCGGGTGCGAACATCCAGCACCGACGACAATCGCCCACCGGCAGAGGCCGGCAGATCCCCTTTATAGAGCTCCAGGTCTTTGATGGCATCGTTGTTAAACACGGAGAAAAAACCCAGCAGATGGCCGGCATTATAAACAATGGCTTCATCCAGCAACAATAAATTCTGATCCGGATTCCCCCCACGTACAGAAAAATTACTGGAACCCTCGCTGGTGGCAGAAACACCGGGCAGGAGTTGAAGCGCTTTCATGGGATCCGTTTCGCCCAGCAACACCGGCATGGTTCGAATAGAGGAGGACTCCATCCTTTCCAGTCCCAACAATGGAAAACGAGAGGAACTATTCCCTGCCTCCCCCACCACCTCTACTTCACTAATGGTATGCACATCGGGCTCCAGCGCAATAGTCAGCGATTGACCCTTCGACACTTCCTTCCCAACAGCCACATATCCCAAAAAGTCGAATTGTAATACATAGGTGCCAGGTGGCAGTGATATGGAAAAAAAACCATAAGGGTTGGTGATGGTGCCACTCCCCGTTTCGGTTACCAGGATGGTTGCCCCTACAAGCATCTCTCCGGTTCGGGCATCCTTGACATATCCATTCACAGTAAACCGGTCACCCTCAGAGATCCCATGGGTCACACTCCTGGCGGTGTAGCCAAGCTGCAGAAAACAAATAATAAGCAAAAGTTGCTTCATGTTTTATATGAGGGGAATCGTACCGTATGATTCCATTAAAACCAACAAATGTAAGTCCCCGCCTTTATTTACCTGTGGGGTTAATAAAAGGGACAACCGGTCGTAAATATGCAGAATAAATGCCACTCTGTCAAAAAAATCAATTGGTACGATTTTTGGTACCTCTCCACAAAAAAAAACCTGATTTAAAACAAATTAACTTTTCCACACATTTTAAGGTATCATAAATCCATTTATGCAACCGACCCAACAGCCTATATTAAAATAAGTTGCACAATTGGAAAAGAACCATTTACAAAACTAAACAGATGATTCCTGAATCTGTTCAGTGAATAAGCCAGCATCCTTTCAGGGACAAAGAAAGATGGAATCAAACATTCCCTCACAAGTAAAACCCAAAATCATTGATTATGAAAAAACCATGGTCGTTAAACACAACTCATTCCGAATTCTCGGGAAACACAGATGAAACTGCAGCAACCCAAATCTGGTCTGCCCAAAAGGAGAACCCCCGGAAAAAAAAGACAAACCCTTTATCGTTAAAAAGTTTGATTCTTGGGGCTTTTCTAATCCTGGGTGCTTTCCTCGCGGAGGAAGGGATGGCACAAAAGCATTTTTTGTTGGGCCTTAAGGCCGGGTACAACTCCTCAACCTTCCGAACCGACAACGCAGGTTCCATTCTGGGGGAGGAACAATCGTACACCTATCAACAAGCTAAAGACGATGCAAAAAACGGATACATACTCGGAGCTTATGCCCGAATCAACCTGATAAACAACCTCTCCTTTCAACCCGAATTACTCTATTCTAAAAAAGGTGGAGAAACGGCCTTCAGCGACAGTGAAGGCCTAATTGGGACACTCAACACAACCTACTACACCTGGGACATTCCTCTCCTGGCCCATCTAAAGTTAATCGACATAAAAGTTCTTAACATTTATGGGGTAGCCGGACCGGTTGCCTCTCTAAATGTGAGCGACAACAATAGGTTCAAGGACCTGCGCAGCACTAAAACCGAGGATATTAAAACCGCCCAGTGGGGTTTCCAGACCGGTGGGGGGCTTGAGCTTTGGCGTTTTAACTTCGACGTTCGCTATACCTGGGGCCTGAACGAGGCCTCCAATAAACTCGAACGTAAAAACAACAACCTCACCTTTTCCCTGGGATATAGAATCTTTGGTTTTTAACCCCCATCTATTGCCCCCTCGCCCGGAGGGGGCATTCTTTTACCTTCGCCCTAACCTCTCCCGCCCCTCTGTTGCGCCTGGTTGAGCTCCTTCCCAAAGGCATAATTACACAGGGCTTTTGTCCGGAAACATCACAATTCCACGACTGTGTTTACCATCCATGAGGGTAACCAGGGGTTTTTCGAAGTGCAAATGGCGAACCAGTTCCGTTTCTTCCACAGCCTCCTGTGAATTCAACCATTCCATATCGATGAACCCCTCGTCGATGGAGGGATTAATGGTAAGATACCCCACCCTTAAGGAGGTGAGGTTTTGAAAGAAGTGGGTGCCCTGACTTGGTTCAACATGATAATTCTCCAGCCCCATTTCTACAATAACCCGGGCACCTGAAATCTGGGCCCATTTCACAGGAACGCCCAACCATGGATCCTGAGAGCCCCATCTGCCTGGTCCAACCAAAACATAGGGTCTCCCCTCATGCTGCAACCGGTCGTTAATTTTTTGGATATGACCAGCGATAGCGGGGTTATTCCCCGGGTTGAAAGAATCCGTTTTTACGTATACCAAATCGCGCACATCATCGGATATACCGTTACCCAAAGCCGAGTTGGATACGATGAGACAATCATTGGTCAAACAATCGGTAAGATCGGGGCCGGAGGGATCTTTGGTATCCACAATGGGACGAATCTGCAGCAGATAAAACACCGGAATTTTCTCCGGGCTTTGCAAATCCACGGCAAACTCAATTTCAACAGGCTGTTTCATTTCGTCCTGCCCAATAGCCAGGATCTTCTGGCAAATATCTGCCAGAGGAAAGGCATCGTACTTAAGGATGTTGGCAAAAGAGACCAATCGAACGCCTTCAGCCATCATGCCATCGCGAATGATATGATTTTGCATGTCGAAAACCGAACCCAGCCATTTGAGTGATCCATCGGGCTCGGCATCTCTTATTTCGAGCTTCAAAAAATTTACGGCATCATTTAACGAAGGTTCAAAGCGTGTGGAATCCAAATCGAGTGCATAAAAGGTCTTTTGTGTCTCACGCAAAGCCATTTCAGGGGAAGAAAGTTGTAATATCTTTTGTGGATAGGGGGGCGAAAAACGCAATGAAGTGCCACCTTCCACAATATGCCGACCCAATCCCAGGGCCACATTTACGATTCCATCTTCCGCTTTCTCGGGGGGAATGGGATAAAAATTTACCGACCGGGCCACCCCCGAAAAGGTTGGATAAAAACGATTTCCATGTTGTTGTCCCACCACCTCTTGTAACACAATCCCCATGCGCTCCTCATCTATCAGGTTCATGGTTCCCTCCATGTAGGCCTTACTCGACTTAAAGAAGACAGAGGCGTATACACATTTTATGGCTGTTAGCAGCTGTTCTACCATCTGCCCGTTGGTAGAGGGGGCCACCATATAGGTGGAATAAATGCCTGCAAAAGGCTGATAGTGGCTATCCTCCAGCACGCTGGAAGAACGCACCGCAACCGGGCCTTTCACGATCTCCACAAATTTAAGCAAATCGCCCCTAAGATGTTCGGGAAGCCTGCCCTGCGCAAAATGAGAGAGAATTATCTCATCCGATGCATCCGAAAGACCTATGGCTAAGAGATCGTTGCTCTCCATAAAACTTTCAAAAATATCGATGCCCAGCACAATAGTCCGCGGAATCATGATGTTAACCCCGGGATATCCGTTCAGCTCATTATATTTCTTATTTAGCGTATTAAGGAAAGCCAGCCCACGGGCCTTCCCGCCCACAGATCCCTGTCCGATGCGCGAGAAGGTCATATACTCATCAAAACGGTCGCGATCGAACGAAGAAATAACCCCGCGTCCCTTACTCATTCGAAACTGGGAAATAAGCCGCACCAACATGGCCTTGGTAGAGGCAAGGTCTTCAAAATCATCTAGTTTTAACTCCTTCACCACATCAGCAATCGAAAACAGCGCCCGGGCGGTAAGCCATTTTGATACATGATCTCTTTCAAAATGATAAATCAGGGAGGCATCCGGAATCCCATTCAATTTATCCTGTAATTCTTTAAGATTACTCACCCTCTCCAACTCGAGGCCCGTGGCAGGATCAATAAAGATAAAGTCGCCAAAGGCCAGATAGGTGTTAAGAAACTCCCGTAGCTCCTGGAGCAGGAATTTTGAGTGTTTATGAATAAAACTGACCCGTAATTCACGGGCTATCTTTTCCATCTTTTGATCGGACGACTGCAACAAAAAAGGAATATAAGGATCGTCTTCCTTTACCTTTTTCGCAAACACAATACCAGCCCCTTGCTCCTTTTCTCCCTGATGACTAAACGAGACATCAGAAATAATGCCCAGAATATTTTTCTTATACGTGGTGTAATAGGCCATTGCCTCTTCGTAGGTGCGCGCCAACAGAATTTTTGGCCGCCCCCGCATGCGTGTCATTTTTTGATGTTCATTTAACCCTTCGGTCATGAACTTTTTGGACTGCCGTAGAACAATCTTATAAATCAAAGGCAGATAACTGGAGTAAAACCGGACGGAATCTTCGACCAACAGAATACACTGAACCCCCACCTGATTCACATCATGCTGAACGTTCATCCCGTCTTCTATAAGTTTGATGATCGCCAGTAATAAATTGGCATTCCCCAACCAGCAAAACACATAATCGATGGCGCTGGTATCTTCATGGCTCAACTTTAACGAAACCTCACGTGAAAAGGGGGTAAGCACCACGATGGGAATCAGAGGATTGTCAGCCTTGATTTTTTGAGACAGGGTGAATGGATCCATCCCTCCAACACTCAACATGGTTATAACCAGATCGACCGATTCGTGACGAAGCACCTCCAGGGCCTCTTCGGATGAAGATACTTGAATAAATTGAGGAGGATAACGCAGACTAAGAGAAACATACTCATTAAACAGCTGTTCGTCAATACGACCGTCCTCCTCAAGCATGAAGGCATCGTACGAACTACAAATCAGCAATACCTTATAGATACGCCGTTGCATCAACTGATCGAAAGCTGTCTCGGAAAACCCGTATTTAAATTTATCTATATTCACCTGCAGGTCGGATTAGTGAGGTTGCATTAGTCAATAACAAAAAATCTCTCCGAAAGTAAGAAGAGAATTGCAGGGAGGTCCGGGAACTTTCAATATCAAGAAAAAAAAAGGGCTGACCTTTAAAAGACCAGCCCCGCTTAACATTTTTGTGAAGTCCCGTAAAATTAAAGGGGCAACTTATCCACCTTACGCGCCGAATAGCTAATTTTCAAAGCCTGAGCCTTACGTAAAGCCTGTTTAATATCCGTAATAATGCCCATGGGGCTGTCAAAGTCTGCCTTGATAGATACGGTCATTTTGGGCCGGTCACTCTCACGCATCGACTCCCGTTCCTGAACAATATAGTTCTGAATATCTGCAACGGAGGCAAACTGGTCGTTGAGCTGAATACGAGGCTCAGAGCCAAAATAGCCTTGATAAGAGCGTTGCGGAACACCCACATAGATATAAGTCACCAGTGACTTCTTCTCCAATTTTGAGAGTTCGGTAGCCTCAGGGGCCTTCATCTGAACTTTCAGGGTAACTTCTTTCATGGTAGTACTTACCATGAAGAAGAACAGAAGCATAAACACGATGTCGGGAAGTGACGCAGTATTTATGGCCTGACTACCAGTTCTCTTTTTCTTTCTGAATACTGCCATTTTATTTCCCTCCTATGTTTTTAGGTTCAGCCTCAGATATTCGCTGAGGATAAATATCCCGGATAGCACCCTGTTGATCTTCATCGAGTTTGTCAAAAGGCTTTCCAAATTTCCTCCTGGCAAGATCGTTACGCAATTCCGTATAAGCCACCTGAAGTTCATTTTGAACCGACAAATACATTTGATATTGAGTTCCCCGGTCGTTTTGGAGGGATACAACGCCTTTCGACACGGGATAAATGCCGAAGAAGGGCACCTCTTTATCCAGTTTCTCGGGCAATGTGGCTTCGTCTAACGGATTCTCGATAAACTCTTTTGCCGCATCTTTCAATTCACTCAACTCCATGGGTTTATTTTCAACCAACAGCTGATTTTGCGAGTTAATAAGCACTTCAAACACGTTACGCTCCTTAATGGGGGGCGGCGCGGGCTCATTCTCGGGAATTGGCTGCGGCAAAAGCCGGGCCAGACCAGAGTCGGTATCCATGGTAGTAGTCATTAGGAAGAAAATGAGCAGAAGAAAGGCAATGTCAGCCATTGATCCCGCATTTACTTCCTGGATATCTCTTTTAGCCATAGAAATTCTATATTTATATAAAAAGGGAGAGTTCCACAAGAGATCTCTCCATTTTTATGTTTGTTATCTGAACAGTCGTGATAGCTCCGTGTACAAAATGGCCACGATAGCAATACCAAACAGAAAGTAAGTTGAAAACAAGAAGGTATCAGACATCACGAGCATACTCGGCACGTTATCTCCCCCTTTGTAACCAACCAGGTTCATAGGAGTTCCATCTCCAAGGCTGTACGCAACCAATACAATAACCCCCAGGGCCACAATTGAGGCCAAGGTACGTACAGCATTTTTTGGGTTCAAAACCAAAGTGACGATCTCAGAGATAATGGCTATAGAAGCAGTTGCAACGACTAATATCTTGCCCCAGTTCAGAAAGTTATCGGTATAGACAGGCGTCGAATACACAGCGCCCTCAACCTCACCCCCGAAATAGAACAGACCAGCCAAAATCAGCGTCACTGCCAGGAGAGCGTATTCAATAATATTAAGTAACTTAGAAAGCTTGGTCATGACGACAATTATTTTTTAATGTTATACTTAACCAAAATGTCCATCAAAGAAATTGACGCATCTTCCATAGAATTAACGATACCATCGATTTTAGATACGATGTAGTTGTAGAATACCTGAAGAATAATGGCCACGATAAGACCGGATACAGTTGTGATCAAAGCCACTTTAATACCACCGGCTACTGCAGTCGCAGAGATATCACCCATTGCCTGAATTTGGTCGAAAGCATCGATCATCCCAATAACGGTTCCCATGAAACCAAGCATAGGGGCAACGGCGATGAAGAGAGAAATCCAGGTAAGTCCTTTTTCGAGAAGTCCCATTTGAACAGAACCATACGAAACCACTGATTTCTCAACCACGTCTACACCTTCATCAAAACGGTCGAGACCCTGATAGAAGATGGAAGCCACAGGGCCACGAGTGTTACGGCAAATTTCTTTAGCTGCCTCTACACCACCTTCATTGAGAGCATTCTCGATGTTTTGTAAAAGTTTTTTGGTAGCTGTAGATGCAAGGTTCAAATAAATGATCCTTTCAATACAGATAGCCAAACCAAAAATAAGGCATAACAGTACAAAACTCATAAAGACTGCACCACCTTCAATAAATTTAGATTTAATTTGCTTATGGATTCCTTGGGGAGCCTCAGCATCTATGGCAGCTTCATCTACCATCTCCTGTGAAGCAGTTGCCTGCTGTGATACCTGCTCAGTGGTAGCTTCCTCTGCAACCGATTGGTCATCCTGAGCAAACATGGACGATGCACCCATCATAAGCATCCCAAAAACTGCTAAAAACGCAAATAGCTTTTTCATAATCTGAAAGAAATTTTGATTTGTATTGGATTGTTAATAATCAAAAATAGTTCAATTTTTATTAAATGAAAAGGGTTTGAACAAATTTAAACCCAATTGTAAAAAATGCACAACAACATACGAGCCTATTGATTTAGGTGGCGCAAATTACAAAAAAAATGGCAAATACAAGTCTCCTACAAATTTATTTCACCTTTTAGAGATCTATTAAGATTGGTTTTAATCTCAGCGTTAGATTCACAATTGGCCAATAGATACATTAATTTGGTAATGGCGGCCTCCGTACTGATATCGTAACCACTTATCACACCCATCCCCAGAAGATGCCTTCCGGTTTCGTACCGCCACATTTCCACTTTCCCGGCCAAACATTGGGTGACATTCAATATAATAATGCCTTTGCCCAATGCTTCGTTAAGCGCCTTGAGAAACCAGGCCGCTGTAGGGGCATTCCCCGAACCGTAGGTCTCGAGGACCACTGCCCGCAAATCGGGCGCGCTAAGCACGGCATTCACCACTGTTGGATTAATCCCCGGGAAAATCTTCAGTAAAGCCACCCGATTATCCATACGGGGCGAAACCCAAAACTGGCCCCCCGGGGTTGTATACCTGATGTAGGGATAGTTATACTTAATATGCAGGCCCACTTCGGCTAAGGGGGGATAATTATCAGAGCGAAAGGCATTAAAATGCTCTGCATTGTATTTGGAGGTCCGATTCCCCCGGAAAAGCCTATCCTGAAAATAGATACACACCTCAGGCACCAACGCCTGGTTGTTTTTCCCTGCGGCCGCGATCTCCAGTGCAGTAATAAGGTTTTCTTTGCCGTCGGTACGGATAGCCCCCAGCGGTAATTGGCTGCCGGTAAGAATAACCGGCTTTTGGAGATTGTGCAACATAAAACTGAGCGCGCTGGCAGTATAAGCCATGGTATCGGTGCCATGCAGAATTACAAACCCATCGTATTCAGTGTAATTCTCCTGTATAATTGCCACCATTTTAGACCAAATTTCGGGAGACATTTCTGAAGAATCGACTATAGGATCGAAAGAGATACTGCGAACAGTAAAACCTAATTTCCTCAGTTCCGGCACTTTCCGCGAGATGTTCTCAAAATCAAAAGGCACCAACGCATTGGTTTCAGGATCCAGTGCCATCCCAATGGTTCCACCTGTATAAATAATTAAGATATGTTTTTCCACTTTTCTATTTATAGGGTGTTTTTCTTAAAGGGTGTCTTTCCTAAACAACCTCAGGGCATTTTCGGTGGTCATTTCATCCATCCGGGTCAAAGGCAGTTCAAATATTTCAGCCAGTTTTTTTAAAGTATTCAACAAATAGGCGGGCTGGTTCCGTTTTCCCCGGAATGGCACCGGAGAGAGATAGGGAGCATCGGTTTCAATGACCAGCCGCCCGGGGTCCACCTGGCGAATCACCTTGTCCAGACCTGAATTCTTAAAGGTAACAATTCCATTAACACCTAAATAAAATCCGGGGTACGAAAGGGCCCGGCTTGCCTCCAGCTCTGTCCCGGCAAAACTATGAAACACACCCCCTAAACGATCGTCACACACCTCATCGAGCACTTCAAACACCTCGCCAAAGGCCTCCCGCACATGTATCACCACGGGCAAACCGGCCTTTTTGGCCCACTCCATTTGAATACGCAAGGCTTCTTTTTGTTCATTCAAATAAGTGCGATCCCAATACAAATCGATACCCACCTCTCCTATGGCAGCAAAAGACCTTTTTCCCAACCAACTCTCCATGATGGCCAGCTGCGCTCTAAAATCGCCATTTACCGAGGTGGGATGAAGCCCGATCATCGAGTGACAAAAGCCCGGGAAGGCTGACTCCACCTCCAGCATGGGCTGAATACTCCGGGCATCAATATTGGGTAAATATACAGAGGTAACACCAGCTGCCCTGGCTTCGGCCACGACCGATTCCAGGTCGCGGTCGAACTCAGGCAGATAAATATGCGAATGGGTATCTATCATCCTAAACTATTCCCTGGGCCATCATGGCATCGGCCACTTTCACAAAACCGCCAATGTTGGCCCCTTTAATATAATTAATCTTGCCATCAGGCTCGGTTCCAAACCGGACACAGGTATTATGGATATTGATCATAATCTGATTCAAACGGGCATCCACCTCCTCGCTGGTCCAATCTATCCGCATGCTGTTTTGACTCATCTCCAGGCCAGAAACAGCCACCCCTCCAGCATTCACCGCCTTGCCGGGGGCGAAAATAATTTTCTCGCTTGCAAGAAAAGCGGCCTCAGCCGTACAGCCCATATTTGAGGCTTCGGCAATAAGTTTACAACCATTGGCAATCAACAACTCAGCATCTTCAAGATTCAGCTCATTTTGAATGGCACAGGGGATTGCGATATCCACTTTCTGTTCCCAGGCCTTTTTACCGGCAAAAAACTGAGCATTGCTATATTTCACGGCATAGGGGGCAACAACATCCTGATTGGTGGCTCTCAGCTCGAGCAAATAATCAATTTTGTCGCCCGATATTCCATCGGGATCGTAGATATAGCCATCAGGCCCGGAGATGGTAACCACAGTGGCCCCCAACTCAGAAGCTTTCTTAACAGCTCCCCAGGCAACATTCCCGAAACCGGAAACAGCGACCCGCTTACCCTCTAAAGTATCATTTTTAAGAGCCAGAATTTCGCGCACAAAATAAACAGCGCCAAATCCGGTGGCCTCGGGCCGTACCAGGCTCCCCCCATATTCGCGTCCTTTACCAGTCAGGACACCCGAAAATTCGTTACGCAATTTTTTATACATGCCAAAAAGATAGCCTATTTCGCGACCACCCACGCCGATATCACCAGCAGGCACATCCGTATTGGGTCCAATATGCCGAAAGAGCTCTCCCATGAAGGCCTGGCAAAAGCGCATCACCTCATTGTCGGATTTGCCCTTGGGATTAAAATCGCTTCCCCCTTTTCCGCCACCCATAGGCAGAGAGGTCAAACTATTTTTAAAGGTTTGTTCAAAGCCCAAAAACTTCAACCCACTCAAGGTCACACTTGGGTGAAAGCGCAAGCCACCCTTATAGGGCCCGATAGCAGAATTAAATTCCACCCGAAAGCCCCGATTCACCTGCACTTCCCCTTTATCGTCGACCCAGGGCACACGAAACATGATTACCCGCTCGGGTTCCACCATCCGATCCAGGATCCTGGCTTTCTGATAACGTGGATTCTCCTGATAAAAGTCCCAGACGGTTTCGACAACTTCCTGAACAGCCTGCAAAAACTCATCCTCGCCAGGATTTTTCATCCTGACACCATTCATAAATAATTGTAACTTGGCATCCATATCTTTTGGTATTAAATTGATCAATTATCGAAATCAAAATTAGGGATAAATTTTATAACCACTACCAATTTAAAATATTTTTTCCTTCCCGGTTACCCTACACATAACACTCAAAAATAACCACTTAAACTTTCAAAACAGACATAAAAAGCCTTTTAAAAATAAAATCCGCCTCTCCTGCCGACCAAAAAGCAAAAAAATGTAAGTAAACCTCCGGGATGTAAAAAAAATAGAATTCTATGGCTAAATCTCAAAAAAAACTATATTTGCTACAACTAAACTGATTTAGCAATGAATAGAATTTCCCTTAACACGGTAGCCCGCAAGGCTGGTGTCTCTAAAACAACGGCCTCACTGGTTTTGAATGGAAAGGGGGAACAGTACCATATTGCCAGGGCAACCATCGAGCATGTACAACAAATCGCCATGAGCCTGAATTACAGACCTAACACAGTGATTTTGAACTCCTTTGGAGGACATTCCATGGTAATCGGACTGGTGGCTCATAACTTCAACACCGCTAAAAACAGCGAATGGCTCCACCATCTAATCGCTGAAGCCCGGATCCACAACTATCAAATTATCGCCGACACCTGCAACAGCGATGGGGGTAATCTCAACGAATTAATCCAAAAATTTTCAAACATTGGAGCCGACGGAATGATTGTTTTATCCATTGAAAATGCCTCTTCAACAACAGAGTCAGGTGGGGAGCCAGCTCTCCCCATGGTGTTTGCGGATAAACAGCCACAAAATCCGGAAGCTCTCTCGGTAACAGACGACCACGCCAGTGGCATCAATCAACTCATCGAACAACTATACCGGCAAAATAAAAGAGCCATCGGCTACCTTGGCCACCAGGCCAACGGCATCGAAAACATTGAGAAAAAAGAAACTTTTCTGGAGAACTATTGCCAACGATTCGACATACCCCCCAACATTGAGCTAATTCCAAACAGTCAATTGAATCCTGAAAAGATTGCGCAAGCCTGCTTTTCTCTCCTCAACAAAGGAGCCAACAGCCTCTTATTCGAGGAGCCGGAATTGGCTATCCCAGCCTTTTCGAATTCTACTTTCAGAGAGGCGGTTAAGAAAGGCCTGATTTGTGCCTGTTACGGAGATCACCCTGGCTTCCGAATCCTTAACCAGGAGTTGATCACGATCAAATCAGATGTTCCGCAAATGGCGAAACATGCTTTGGAAATCCTCATGCACTCCATCAAAAAAGAACCTGTCATCTGTGGTTCGGTTAAGGTTTTACCCTGTTTTTAACCGCAGCGTTTTAACGGCTGCCAAAATAATAAATATCACAAAAAAGGTTAAGCCACCGAACAGCCGCACCTGAAGATGTGTTTTAGAATAGCTAACCACCAATAACCGAAAGAGCCCATTTAGCCCTTCAACGCCGCCAGTATTACCATTCTTATTATTTGCATGGTATTTTGAGCTATCCCAGGAAACAACAGAAAAAAACCACATAAACATGTCTATCTACCTCTTAGTCAACATACTGGTTCTACTCATTCCCCTGTTATTCAGCTTTGATTCCAGGGTGAGTTTTTACAAAGATTGGCCAGGGCTTTGGCCTGCCCTCCTGCTCACAGGAACCCTGTTTATTATCTGGGATGCCTTATTTACTCATTTCGGCATTTGGGGATTCAACAAAGAGTATCTGATGGGATGGAATCTGTTGGGCCTTCCATTTGAGGAGTGGCTCTTTTTCCTCACCATTCCCTATGCCTGCCTCTTTTCCTATAGAGTTCTTAATGTCTGGATACCGCTTAAAGGCAACCCTAAAGTTCAAAGACAGATTAGCTTTGGCCTCATTTTAATATTCGCCGTTTTTGCCCTCCTCTTTCGTGACAGAATTTATTCACTGATCACCTTTTCTCTGGCCGCGCTTTTCATCCTCATCACCGAATGGTTAATGAAGGCGCCCTTTCTTTTGAGTTTTTACAGAGCCTATCTGATAATACTGATTCCATTCATCATCGTAAACGGACTTCTCACAGGCACCGGCCTTGAGCAACCGGTTGTTTGGTATAACCACGCAGAAAACATGAATCTTCGACTCTTTACCATTCCACTCGAAGACGGGGTTTATGGATTTCTGCTAATTGGATTGAACATTGTCCTCCTTGAGTATTTTATAAAAAAAAGAAGAAAAACCTTGCCATTCAACAAGAAAACCCCGCTTCCCACCACTCCGTGAGGAAAATTTTTAACACAAATCTTTCCTTTTTTGTTTTGACAGCATGGCAATAATCCTATCTTTGCATTACGGAAGGCGCCTTTGTTGTTATCGCCTGACTACCAACTGATTATAGCAACACAGGTGTTTAGCGCTTTGATTTTCAATCTACTAACAATGAAAAAAAGTCAAGTTTACACAAAAACAGGCGATCGGGGAAAAACCAGTCTGATTGGGGGCACCCGAGTACCCAAACATCATTACAGACTGGAAGCTTACGGAACGGTTGATGAATTGAACGCGCACATAGGGATGATTCGATCCTGGCCAGCCGACGAGCTAACAACCAGCATGTTGGTGCGGATTCAGGAGATGCTGTTTACCATAGGTGCCAGCCTGGCAACCGATGAAAACGTTTCGGATTTGAAAACCCAGCTGCCCGGGGACGAAAAGGAGATTGAAGCACTGGAACTTGAAATGGACCGGATGGACAACGACCTGCCTCCCTTGCGCAATTTCGTGTTGCCCGGAGGACATCCCGCAGTGGCACAGTGCCATATCGCCCGAACCATTTGCCGAAGGGCAGAGCGAAGAGTTAACCAGATGGCGACAAAAGTAACGGTTGATGCCTGGCTGATCAGATACCTGAACCGCCTGTCAGATTATTTCTTTGTGTTATCGAGGCATCTGGCCATTTTTTTTAAGGCTGAGGAGATTCCCTGGAAACCGAAGTTGTAAGAATCATTTTTTTTGTTACTTTCGCAAAAAAATAAAATTTTAATAAAATATTGTAAGAGTTAAATTAAAGTTAATATGTACTGGACTCTTGAATTGGCCTCAAAACTCGAAGATGCACCTTGGCCGGCCTCCAAGGATGAGTTGATTGATTTCGCTATCCGATCAGGTGCACCATTAGAAGTCATTGAAAATCTTCAGGAAATTGAAGACGAAGGTGAAGTCTATGAAAGCATAGAAGACATCTGGCCGGATTATCCGAGCAAGGATGACTTCTTTTTTAATGAAGATGAATACTAAAAACCAAAGCCCCGGACAATCCGGGGCTTTGGTTTTTCTTAAATTCAACCTCACATCAGCAAAGATCAATCATCGTTAAGATCGGATCTACTGATTAAATTGATATTCACTAAAATCTGTTGAAGGTCGTTTGTCTTCTATTTTTTCAAAGACAAAAATATCTTCAAACTTCTTGGGTCGGTAGATTTCGAACCATTGAAAACCCTCCATTCTCTGCTTTTCCTGGTCGAGCAAAAACGGCGGATTCATATTTCCCGTTGGTTTGTTGTGCAAAACAATGCTTTCCACCGATCGTTTCGAAAGAAAAATGGTGAGGCTACTGGCCTCTGCACGATTCACCCCTATGATTATTTCTTTATCCTTAGGATAATAAACGGTTTGGCCATTTCCATCCACCTCTATCCGGTAAAGATCGTTATCCCGGAAAAAGCCTGTCATTGATTTTCCTTTTAACTGATTGAAATGGATCGAATCTTCCTGGGAAATTAAGAAAGAATTTTCAATCATCTCGGCTTTATATAGCACACGTTGGCGGGTAAAAAGTTTAATTGTTCGGGCGGTCATTTGGTTGCCCTGTGCCCAAATGATGGGATCGTGATAAAAGGTATTGGTGGAATCCCGGGAGTCATACACCATGGAGTCGCAACGTCCCTGGAGGTCCTTACGGAAAAATTTAACATGATGAAACGCCCGCACCAACTTGGCTTCCGGCTCCTCGGGATGAGGATCGGCCCGCAGGGTATCGGCATGAAGAAAGATCGTATCCTGTCCAAACACCTGTCTGAGGAGTGCTCTTCGGGTAGCAAGTGCTTCCTGACTTATTTCATTGTAATGCCCATAATCTCCCGAAAGAATCACATTATTGGTGGTATCCACCAGCGACATCCCTGAAAATACTTCTCCGAAGCCCAGGTTCCGATCGTAATAAATAGTGTCACCACAGAGTTTTTGCTCGCCCCCATCGATAGAATTATTTCTCAATAAACGGGCATAATCTGTACGGGTATCGTAATAGCCTTTTTCGGAATAGATGGTATTCTGATCACTATAAATAAAGGTAGGGCCCACAATTTCGACGACTTCCGTGGGGGTGAAATATTTTAGCGTATCAGAGTTCATGGTGTAGTCGGGGTTGACCAAAACGACGCTGTCCTTAAAGTTCACTTCCCCCGATTGGGCAAAATAAAACCCTTCACTACTGGTCAACTCATTACTCAAATCCACTATTTTTCCGCCGTTAAAATAGTAGGCCACATCATCTTTGCGATTGTAATCGAGAAAGCGGGTGGTCAGGGTAACCGATTTGTTCACAAGTTTCACATTGCCACGCACTTCTGCCAGGTCCTTATTTCCATAGTAATTTAACCTGTCGCCATAGAGATGGATGGTGTCATTCTGAATGATATGAATGGTTCCAAAGGCATTTACCAAACTAGAATCCCGGTTCAGGATAGCACTGTCGCAAAACATTTTGGTATTCAAATGATTCAACCTCACATTCCCTTTGAGCACGAAAACATTCTTCCCCAGGCGTTCTTCAGCCCCTTCCATGTAATCGGCAAACTCGATGGTTATGGTACTTCTTTTAGCCTGTTTTTGTTTTTGCGACAGAAGCACAACAGAACAACAACAGAACAGAAAGAAAATAAGCAGTTTTCGGGGAGGTGTTACGAGCATGAAGCAGGAAGATATCAAAAAGGTGCGGAAAAATTTCTATACACAATACCCCATCATTCGGTTGAAGATTTGGGTGATTGAATCTTTAGTAAATGATCTAAATTTCTAGTTGGAAAAGTGGCAGGTGCAGAAGCTGAAACAGGAAAAAACAGTCTGTTTTCCAAATCGGGTTGAAACAGATAGTCGAATCGGATTCCTTTCTCACTGATTATTTGATTCTTTTCGCGATAGGTTATCTCACAGATACGTTCCTGGGGAATAAGCTTGGCCACATGCGTGCCATTCCGGCACAAAACAAAAAAGCCCGCTTCTGTGCCAGTCATTATATGATTACGGGCATACCCCGTTTCGGGCGCTCTGGTTACCTGAGTAATAAAATCGGAATGCTCGGGCTTAAAGACAGCAAAAACACCACCCTTCTGGGAGGACTTCAGCACCATTTGATCATTGCTTTGATTTATCTCCAACCACACATCAGCACTATCGAGGTTATTGGTGTTGGTGCCGTTTAAGAAATCGTACCCCCAATAAACAATGCTTTTTCGATCCCCTTTTCCTTCGGTTTGAACAATGGATTGCCTGATAAATGGAGCCCTGGGGGAGAAATAATCCCTATTGTTTTGAACCCTCACCACCAGGCTGGCATTAAAGGGTTGTGGAGAGATAAAGATGGTATCGATCAGGGCGGATTTTTTGACCACTTTATAATCCAACCCGCTCAAAAAACCCGAAGCACTTGTGTTCACTTTTAACCCAAAGCCCCTTGAAAAGGAAAGTTTAAACCGTCCATACTCATCACTCAAAGCGTACTTTTGAACCTCACCGGTTTCATCAATATTTTGTTGGAAACTACAGGTAGCCCAAATTTGCGCATACGAAACAGGGAGCTTTGTTTCCGTATTGGCCACCACCCCTGTCCAGGTGATATTGTATACCTCTCTGGCACATCCCATCGTAAACAAAACCACTAACACGAAAATTCCTATTTCTGTCAGTCTACGTCTCATTGTTACCCGAAACTAATTTTTCACCCAACCGTCAAATTCAAAATCACAATTCAACCACTCAGGAATAATAGAAATATACGTCTCTTTTTGTTTCTTCGCAATCCAACTCTTAAACGCCTTCTCGCTCTTTTTGTTCTCCAGCAGACTCTTAATCATCTGATAATCATCTCCTATATTGGCTTGATGAGGCTGAGTTTTACTCTTTATTTTAATCACCGTAAATTGATCTTTTCCTAATCGGTCATCCTTCATCGCAAAGGCATTGGAGACATCGCCCTCCTTCATTCCTTCAACCACCCTGGTTATGGAGGGTTCGATTTCCTGAAGTTCGAACTTGGTGGATTGCGTACGGGGATTAATCATCACCCCACCGCTGGCACGGGTATCCTTATCCATAGAAAACCTCAGGGCTGCTTCTTCGAAAGAGATAGAATCTTGCCTGATAAAATTGGCCAAAGAGTCGGCCCGTGCCTTTGCCTGTTCCACGGCTTCCTGCGAAGGCTTCGGCTTGATCAGGATATGTCTGACATTAATTCGGTCGCCCTGCCGGTCGATAAGCTGAATAATGTGAAAGCCAAACTCGGTTTCCACCACTTTAGACACCTTATTTTTATCCTGTAAATTAAAAGCCACCCGTGCAAATTCGGGCACCAGGTTCGACCGGGGGGTCATTCCCAATTCTCCTCCTCTGGCGGCACTGATAGGGTCTTCGGAATAAAGCACAGCGAGGGTTGCAAAATCCCGACCCTCACTAATTTGTTTCTGAAAATCACGAAGCTGCCCTTTTACCCTATCAATTTCCTCCCGGCTCACCAAGGGGTAAAGAGAAATCTTTTGAAGCTCGAACTGAGCCGGCACATAAGGCAGGCTATCCTTATCGGTTTCCCGAAAAAAGTTACGAATTTCCAGAGGCGTCACACTGACGTCGCCGGTTATTTTCGACTGCATCTGCTGGGTAAGCATCTGATTGCGAACCAGTTCGCGTTGCTCTGCCTTTATTTGGAGGATGGATTTATTAAGCCACTCTTCCAGCTTCTCACGGGAACCGGCCCGGTTAATGAAATCATTTATCTGGCGATCCACCGTCATTATCACCTGATTTTCCCCTACCTCAATACTATCGAGCCGCGCCTGCTCCAAAAGCAGGTTTTGGATAAGCATCTGCTCCATAATGTGACATTTCATATCGCCCACATAGTTAGAACCCTGCATAAGTTCCTGTTGGTGCTGATACTCAATTTCAGATTTAAGTAAAGGTCTGTCACCTACTACGGCAATTACCTGGTCAATCACGTTCGACTGCCCGAAGAGAGAAGCTGGTATAAATACCAGGGCCATTAATAAATTCCGGAAAACCCGGTTAATTGGTTGTTGCATGCTTATAAATTTTGCCATAAAGGTAAAAGAACTTTAGTAGAAATTAATGATTTTTTCTTGCAAAGCCTCATCGTAAAGCTCTTTCTCAAGATTTTTAATGAACTCCCCGCGTTTTTTATTCAACAGAATAGCCTTAATACGCTCTTCCACATAACTCATTGGAGCCACATCTCCAATGGTACAAAATTCCGTCACCACCAGGTAATATTGAAATCCGTCGGCGGCAGTCTCATAAAATCGATTGTACTGCAAAAAGCGGGCCTCATTTTTAATGGGGGAAGGCAAATTCGCATTGATTCGTTGAAAAGGCACCCAGTTATCCAAAAACTCATCGTACAGGCGTGCATTCTGGAAAGAGTAGGTTTCCAGATCCACTACATTCTCGGGCTTAAACCGGCGACACCATTCCTTCAACTTCGCGAGATTGGGGGCCGATTCGGACACCTTTATAAAGACCCCTTTCAGAATATTCTCCTTTAGCTTGAAATTATCGATCATTTGGTTGTAATAGCTCTCTATTTCAACACTGGTAATCAATGGCGAATATTTTTGTTCCAACATCTTCTGCTGATAAAGATGAACCAACAGAGAGGTCCTATACTCCTCCAAAAGATGGGTAACATCCTGCTCTTCAGGAGTGAGATTAAGCTCCGCCCGCCGCAAAAACAACTTATTGGTTACCCAACGATTAACATAGCCATCGGCCATCGCCGAACTATCCTCCTGATCCACGTTGGCAGGGATAAATTTTTTCAATTCACCAACGGTCAGATGCTCCTCCCCTACCGAAACCACCGGCGAATCCATGGGGTTTTCTGTTCCGATCCCACAGGAAACCACCATTAAGGCCAACCAAAAAACTGAAAGCTTTCCCATAGCAACCCTTATGAATGAATGAATAAATAATATCATCCGTTTCTCCCCCTCACTATTCCTTCCTACTGCGACCGCACAACTCATTGTATTCCAATTTTATTTTTATTGCCTCGGTAATTTACAAAAAAAGACAAAACCATTTCACAAAAGCAACCCGGGCCGGGGTTTATGAAACAGCAACGACCCTAGTCCTCCATGGCAGGGGTTTCCTTTCCCGAACGGCCAATCCTTCAGCCCATTTGCACCCGAAAATTCCGCTCCGGATTAAAGGCTTAATTGGCAGAAAACATAACATGAAAACGGAATGACATCCAGACCAATTTCTGAAAACTTTTACATTAGGGGAAATCAGGAGTACAACTCTGAGGATTCATCCGTCTGTGAAAATTATTACTAAAAAACCGACCCTAAAGAAACCTTGAGTCCTGCTAAATTTTGGCAAAGCTACAAAAAAAAGTAGTTTTAAGAGGTTTTCTCCTTCATGGATCTTTTAAGGTAATTGCCTAAATTGGACTAATTTTGTCAACATGTTAAACCCATACCTCGAAATACTTGAAAAACATTGGGGGTACAATCACTTCAGGCCCCTTCAGGAGGAGATCATTCGCGCTGTTGCCCGGGGCGAGGACACCCTTGCCCTTATGCCTACCGGAGGGGGGAAGTCCATTACCTTTCAGGTCCCCGCATTGGCCTCTCCGGGAATCTGTTTGGTGGTTACTCCTTTGATCGCCCTCATGAAAGACCAGGTTGAAAACCTTGTTAAGAAGAAAATCAAGGCAGCGGCCATCCACTCGGGCCTCACTTACGATGAGATCAAAGTAACATTCGACAACGCCATGTTTGGTGGCACCAAGTTTCTGTACATCTCCCCGGAGCGCCTCTCCACCGAGCTATTTTTAGAAAAGTTACCCAATCTAAACATATCCCTGCTGGCCATCGATGAAGCCCATTGCATCTCGCAGTGGGGCTACGACTTCAGACCCTCCTACCTGAAGATTGCCAGCATACGCGAACACCTGCCCGGGGTTCCGGTTCTGGCCCTTACGGCGACTGCCACCCCACGGGTTGCCACCGACATCATGGAGAAGCTTCTTTTTGGGAAACCCAACATTTTCTCCATGAGCTTTGCCAGAAAAAATTTGGCTTATGTGGTTCGCGAAGCCGACAACAAGGAGCAACAGCTGGTAAAAATATTACAATCGGTAAGAGGAAGTGCCATTGTTTATGTTCGAAGCCGCAAAAAAACGCGCGAGTACGTTACCCTCCTTAAAGAGAACAATATTGAGGCCGACTATTTTCATGCCGGCCTCACACAAACTGTAAAAGACCAACGGCAAAGCCAATGGAAAAGCAATGCATTGAGGGTAATCGTGGCGACCAATGCCTTTGGCATGGGCATCGACAAGCCCGATGTACGCCTGGTGGTCCATATGGAAGCTCCCGACTCACTGGAGGCTTATTTCCAGGAGGCAGGACGGGCAGGACGTGACGGCAAGAAAGCCTACGCCGTTTTATTGTGGAGCAACAACGACAAAGTAAGGCTTCGAAAAAGCATTGCCACCAGCTTTCCTGAGCCCGAAATCATCAAACGCATTTACGAGGCGTTGGGAAATTTTTTCCAACTCCCGGTGGGCGAAGGGTTTCAGAGAGTGTTCGATTTCGACATCGGGAAATTTTGCGGGGCTTTCGGATTCAACATCCTCACCGTATTCAACAGCTTGAAAATATTACAAAGAGCCGGATACTTAACCTTTACCGAAGAGCTGGATATCCCCTCGAAGGTTTTATTCCTCATGGAAGGATCAGAGCTCTACAAATTTCAGGTTGCCAACGCGACCCTCGACCAGGTTATCAAGGCACTTCTGCGGTCATACACAGGCCTCTTTACCGAATTTGTAGCCATAAATGAAAGTCTGCTGGCCAAAAGAATGAATACAACCACCGACACCCTGTATCAGGCACTGGCAAAGCTTAACCACTTAAAAGTCATCAAATTCATCCCGCGGCGCAAAACCCCGTTAATCAGTTATATCCAGTCGCGCGAAGAAACCCGACTTATCAGGCTGACAGCCGAGGTGTACGATCTCCGCAAACTACGCTATGAGGAACAGGTTGAGTCGGTGATTGAGTTCGCCAGCCTCTCGCACGTTTGCCGCAGCCGGCTCCTCCTGAACTATTTTGGTCAATCCAGATCAGAAAACTGTGGCTTGTGCGATGTTTGCATTGCACGGAAAAAAACCAACGTCGACGATGACACCTTCGACCGGATTCATCAGGCACTCAGAGGGGTTCTGGATCATTTGCCCCAGACGGCAGAGAAGGTGGTGGATAAACTGGACTTTACCAAGGACGATGTATGGCGCGTTTTAGCCTGGCTCGAAGAAAACAATGTGGTGGGAGAAAACCAGGAAGGTCAACTCGAATGGCTAAAATGAACCACTTAAATTTGGGAAATATTGGATTTTTTAACCTTATCCTAATCTTACTCAATATAAAAAGCTAATTTTGCACACGATGTTTGGTTTACCCCGAAATTAAAAACGGGCTGTTAACCACCCTATTAAAACAGATCGGCCAAACGTAGTTTCCTAAACCAACCGATCACTAAACAGGTTATAAGAGCATGGAAGGAGATTTTGAACATTTGGTATATTCGAAAAATGTCATTGAGTTTGTTACCGTGGCCCGGGAGTATTGCACCTGGCTTGAGAACACGTTACAACTACCCAGACGCGACTTTATTGAAACCGGGGTCAAGCTCTTGCCGCTATTGTATCTAAAAACGGTGGTTTTGCCCAAGCCATCGCCAATGCTTAAAGAGGACTTCCTGGACAAGTCGGTAAGTGAAGGGGAATACCAGCACCTGCTTAACACCGTATTGGTAAAGATGGGTCCGCACAACGATTATTTGGAAGTGTTTACCGCTGACATGCAAAACAGTGTGGAACCCCTCACGGCCTCCATTGCTGAAAATCTCGCCGATATTTATCAGGATCTAAAAGATTTTTTGAGTAGTTATCGCACCGCCGTTACCGAAATTATGAACGATGCACTTTGCGAACTCCTCAACAATTTTGAACTCTATTGGGGACAAAGGCTTGTGAACGTTCTCCGTGCATTGCATCAGTTATTATTTGGCGGAGAGGATCTCGATGAGGACGCCGATGCAAAATCCCCCCTGGAAGAAGAACGAAATACCGAAGATTGGCTTATTTCCAGAATGCAAAAAAACTGGCAGTCCTCTTCCCAAGAAGATGAATCAGAAGAATAGCAGAAAATCATCCATGAGCCCAAACCGCTCAACCTGGGTTACAAAAACCCATAAAATCATTTTAATGAATGCAAAATACCATCTCGAAAGAAGACATTAAGGAATTACCATTAAAACAATTCGAAGGTCCTGTAACGGTTATTGAAAACCCCGAGGATGTGGAGAGGATCGTTCAAATCCTCCGGCAAGAAAAAGTTTTGGGATTCGATACCGAAACAAAGCCCTCCTTTAAAAAAGGAAGTTCACATGAGGTCTCTCTTCTTCAACTAAGCACTTATAAAGAGGCCTACCTTTTTAGGTTAAACCAAACGGGACTCACCGATGCCTTATCGGAACTGCTGGCCGACGCCTCCATATTGAAGGTTGGGGTTGGCATTCGTGATGATCTGCGCGGACTTCAACGTTTGAGTCGCTTTACGGCCGATGGGTTTATTGAACTTCAGGAGATGGTAACCCATTACGGGATAGAGGTTTTCAGTCTTAAGAATCTGGCTGGACTCCTGCTGGACTTTCGCATATCCAAGCGTCAACAACTGTCCAACTGGGAAGCAGAACAACTCACCGAGGCTCAAATTTACTATGCGGCCACCGACGCCTGGGCTGCCTTGTGCATCTATCAAAAGCTCATAAAAATGTTGCCGATTAAGCAATCAAAGAAAAACGGAACATCCAGGCATCAAGCTTAGCAACAGTTACCCACCTGATTTAAAACCGATCCGGGGTCGGCTTAACGCTCAAAAAAAAAAACAATCTCGCAACGAAATATGGCGTATTCTAAAATAACACTAAAACCAGGAAAAGAACAAAGCGTATTAAGGTTTCACCCCTGGGTATTTTCAGGCGCTATCCAATCCACCACCGGCGAAATAGCTGAAGGGGATACTGTTGAGATTTTTGACCACCAAAACAAGCTTCTAGGGATGGGACACTCGCAATCGGGTTCCGTTGCGGTAAAAATCTTCTCCTTCGAGCAAGTGACTCCGGACGAATCATTCTGGAAAAAGAAGATAGAGAAGGCCTACCTGCTTAGAAAAGACCTCGGTCTTGTTAACCATCCAAACACCAATGCCTACCGCCTGGTCAATGCCGAAGGGGATGGCTTACCGGGGCTGATCATCGACATTTTCAACGAAGCGGCCATTATCCAAACCCACTCGGCAGCAATGTATTTGATGAGGGAGATGCTCTTTGATATTCTTGAGGGTCTCTTAAAGGCTCCTTTAAAGGGCCTCTATCTGAGTTCGGAAGGAGCCCTTCCCGGCAAATCCGGATCCGGTACCGGCTATCGCCTCATTGGCCAGGGGCCGGTGAAAAGGCAGGCACTCGAGAATGGTCTTCAATTTAACATCAACCCCGAAAAACCTCAGAAATCAGGATTTTTCCTGGACAGACGGGAATGCCGGGCCCTTTTTGGTCAGTACAGCCACGGCAGATCCGTGCTGGATATTTTCTGTCACACGGGAGCCTTTTCGCTCTATGCCCTTAAAGAAGGGGCACAACAAGTACACTCGGTCGACAGTTCGGAAAGAGCCATCGAGATTTGCCGGAAAAACGTGGCCTTAAACTTCCCCCAGGAGAACAGGCATGAAGCTTTTCCCGATGATGCTTTCAAATTTCTGGATAATGCCGCCGGAAAGTACGATTTGATGGTGATTGACCCACCGGCTTTTGCCAAACACCAAAAAGTGGTGCACAATGCCCTTCAGGGTTATAGAAAGTTAAACATCAAAGCAATCGAAACCATTCGGCCCGGAGGTATTATCTTTACTTTTTCAAGCTCCCAGGTAGTTAGCCGCGAAGCTTTTAGAAAAACTGTTTTTTCGGCCGCTGCCAAAACAGGCCGAACCGTACGCATACTTCACCAGATGGAGCAATCTGCAGATCATCCCATAGATATTTTTCACCCTGAGGGCGAATATTTAAAAGGGTTGGTATTGCATGTAGAATAAATCTAACAAACTCAGGATCAGAGCTTGAAATGAGTAACCGCTCAGTGAGCTTTTATATAGAAAGACTCAACCGCGAACTCCCCGATCCCCTACTTTGGGGACAGAAACACAAAAAAGAATTTGCATGAAATTTACTAAATTCGGTTTTACGGCAGAGGTTCTGGATGGACTGGATGCCATGAGGTTTGAAAAGGCCACCCCTGTGCAAACCCAGACCATACCCATCATTATGAAAGGGAAAGATCTGATAGCCTGTGCACAAACCGGGACAGGAAAAACAGCAGCTTATTTGCTTCCCATACTCGATCGTCAGGTACGAAACAAGACCGAAGGGGTAGACACCCTTATTTTGGTGCCCACCCGCGAGCTGGCCATGCAGATAGACCAACAACTGGAGGGCTTCAGCTACTTTTTGCCAGTCACCTCCATTGCCGTTTATGGGGGCAACGACGCCGGCTTGTGGGACCGACAAAAGAATGCTCTGGTCACCGGGGCTCAGATAGTAGTGGCCACACCGGGCCGCCTGCTCCAGCACCTCAGCATGGGCTATGTGAAGATGGATACGCTAAAACATCTGATCTTAGATGAAGCCGACCGGATGCTGGACATGGGCTTCCACGACGACATCCTTCAGATCGTATCGACACTGCCCAAAGAAAGGCAGACCCTATTGTTTTCAGCCACCATGCCCCCAAATATCCGCGACCTGGCACGCAAACTTCTGGTGGAGTCCGAGGAGGTTAATATTGCCATGTCGAAACCTGCTGAAGGGATTCTGCAGGGGGCTTACGTGGTGTACGAACAACAAAAGCTGCCCCTGGTAAAGAGCCTTCTGGAAGGCAAAGACCTGAAAAGCATACTGGTCTTCTCCTCCACCAAAATTAAGGTTAAGGAAATATATAAGACTCTGAAATCCCACGGATTTAACGCCGCAGCCATCCATTCCGATCTGGAACAAAAGGACAGGGCCGAAGTGATGCGTGAATTCCGAAACCGAAACATTCAGATACTGGTAGCCACCGACATTATTGCCAGGGGAATTGATGTGGAGGCCATCGACCTGGTCATCAACTATGATGTGCCCAACGATGCCGAAGATTATGTGCACCGGGTAGGACGTACCGCCCGTGCCGAATCCACCGGGGTGGCACTTACCTTCATTTCGGACAAAGACCAGCGCGACTTTGCCCAAATTGAAAAACTCATCGAGACAGAAGTGTACAAGATACCTCTGCCCGAAGAAATTGGCCCCGGTCCTGAATACAACCCCAAGAAACATGGGCGGGATAAAGGCGGCTATTTTAAAGGAAAAAAGAGTAAAAAAGGGAAAAAACCGCGTCAATAAATTTTGAATCAATGAGATTCAAGGCACTGCATCAAACCAGCACCAAGCCTTTGCGTCTCTTTTTTCAATATGAACAATACCATAATGCACTCCATTTTAACGAATCTTATTGCCGGCCAAACCGGTATTTCCTCTCAACAAGTGGCCCATACCATTGAGCTGCTTGACGAAGGGGCCACCATTCCATTTATCAGCCGTTACCGTAAAGAACGCACAGGCAGCCTCGACGAAGTAGCCATCGGAGCCATAAAAGAGAGTTACGAAAAACTTCAGGAGGTTGAAAAACGAAAAGCCTTCATTCTTAAAACCATTGAAGAACAGGGGGCCCTCACCGAAGAGCTCAAAGCGAAAATAAATGCCTCGTTTCAACTCAACGAACTGGAGGATATCTACCTGCCTTACAAACCCAAGCGAAAAACCCGTGCGGTAAAAGCCCTCGAATTAGGCCTTGAACCGCTGGCCCAGCTGTTGATGAAACAACAGGAACGGGATATCGAAAGCCGTGCGGAAGCCTTTCTCTCCGATGAAGTCCCCGATGTGGAAGCCGCCCTGCAGGGAGCGCGCGACATCGTTGCAGAATGGATAAACGAAAACCTTACGGTGCGTGAGGTGGTGAGAAAAACTTTTGAACGGGAAGCCATTGTTTCAGTTAAGGTAGTGAAAGGCAAAGAAGAAGAAGGGGTCAAATACCGCGATTACTTCGAGCTTAGCGAACCCCTGAAAAAATGCCCCTCGCATCGGTTTCTTGCCATGCAACGAGGTGAAAAAGAGGGATTTCTGAAAACCTCCATTGCCCCCGACACTCAGGAATTAACCGACAAACTGAAGCGGCTAATCATTAAGGGGCAGACGGGGGCTTCCCGGGAGGTTGAAAAAGCACTCGAGGATGCCTACAAAAGGCTGCTGGCACCGTCCATTGAAAATGAGATATCCACCCTTTTTAAAGAGAAAGCCGATACGGAAGCCATCCGGGTTTTTGCCGACAATTTACGGCAGTTGCTTCTGGCCTCGCCCCTGGGGCAAAAACGGGTTCTGGCCATCGATCCCGGTTTCCGAAGTGGCTGTAAGGTAGTTTGTCTGGATGCCCAGGGAACCTTATTACACAACGAAACGATCTATCCCCACCCCCCGCAAAACCAAACCGGCATCGCCATGAAAAAGCTGGATTCCCTGGCCGATGCCTATAAGATTGAAGCCATCGCCATCGGAAACGGCACCGCTTCGCGCGAAACCGAAACCTTTGTCCGAAAAACCCATTTCAGACAGGAGCTGCAGGTTTTTGTGGTAAGCGAAGATGGCGCTTCCGTTTACAGCGCCAGCAAAGTGGCACGGGATGAATTTCCCGAATATGATGTAACTGTGCGCGGGGCTGTATCCATTGGCCGAAGGTTGATGGATCCGCTGGCCGAACTGGTAAAAATAGACCCCAAATCGATCGGGGTAGGCCAATACCAGCATGATGTGGATCAACCCAGACTAAGGGAGTCGCTCGACCAGGTGGTGGAGTCGTGTGTGAACCGGGTGGGGGTTAACTTAAATACCGCCAGTCATCACCTGCTCACCTATGTATCAGGGCTGGGGCCTCAACTGGCCAAAAACATCGTGCAATACCGTGAGGAGAATGGACCCTTTTCCTCACGAACCGAATTAAAAAAAGTGCCCCGTCTGGGAGCCAAAGCCTTTGAACAATCTGCCGGATTCCTCAGAATAAGCGGCACCTCCAACCCATTGGACAATACCGCCGTTCATCCTGAGTCCTATGCGGTGGTGAAAAAAATGGCCCGGGATCTGAACGCCAAAGTTGCCGATCTGATTGAAAAAAAGGAACTCCGGGATACGATAAAACCCGAGAATTATGTCACCCCCGAAACCGGCTTACCCACCCTAAAGGACATCCTCTCCGAGCTGGAGAAGCCGGGTCGTGATCCGCGCCAGACCATCAAGGTGTTTGAATTTTCCAAAGAGGTGTTCACCATCAACGATCTGAAAGCAGGAATGGTGCTGCCGGGCATTGTTACCAACATCACCAATTTTGGCGCCTTTGTTGATGTGGGCGTCAAGCAGGACGGTCTGGTGCACATATCCCAAATGGCCAACCGTTACATCTCCAATCCCGCCGAGGTGGTAAAATTACATCAGCATGTACAGGTCCGGGTTTTGGAGGTTGATTTGAATCGCAAACGAATCCAACTCTCGCTAAAAGAATCGTCAGCCGACTAAATATCACGTCGATATGATTTCAATAATGGTGATCGGGTTGTTTGCCGCCGGCATCCCCCTTGGTTATCTGATCAAGGGGCAAACCGCTGTCCTCAAAATCTCCGAACGCCTGATCAGTTGGGTTATTCTGGCCCTGTTATTCTTTCTGGGAATATCGGTGGGTAGCAATCCCCAGGTGGTTCGCAATTTTTCGGAACTTGGATGGCAGGCCTTTTGCCTCAGTTCGGGAGCCATCCTGGGCAGCCTGGTCCTGGCCTGGCTGGCCACCAAACTCTTCAGGGAAAACGGCGCCCCCCCTCCTTCCATCGAAAAAACAAACGACAAACAAGAACCCGCGCCAAAAGCCGACAGTTCAAACTGGAAAAGACTCCTGCATTCAACCATCCGGAGTCAAAGTCTCTGGGTTCTCTTCTTTTTCTTTGTGGGGGTGGTGGGAGCCCTTAAAAGTTGGATCCCGTCATTCTGGGGGGATGCACAACTCACCACCCTGACTCTTTACTTTTTGATGACATTGGTAGGCCTAAGCATTGGAGGAGATCCACGGGCCCTGAATGTGATAAGGCATATTCGTCTCAGGGTTATCCTGGTGCCTTCAATAGTTGTGGTGGGTAGCCTCGCCGGAAGTGCCCTCTTTTCGATGGTACTTCAGGAAATATCCTTGCCCAATGCGCTGGCAGTTGGGGCAGGGTTTGGCTATTACTCCCTGTCGGGAATCTTTATCGGACAAATAAGTGGAGAGGAAATGGGTGTGATAGCCCTGCTGGCCAATCTTTTCAGAGAGGTTATAACCCTGGTTGGGGCACCATTCATGGTGAGATATTTCGGAAAACTAGGCGCTATCGTTGCGGGAGGAGCCACAGCCATGGACACCACTTTGCCGGTAATCGTAAAGGCAACGGGAAAGGAATACGCCATTGTCTCCATTTTTAGTGGCATTGTGCTTACCGTTTTGGTCCCGGTATTAGTGCCATTTATACTGGAATTTCTCTAAACCCCTTAAGAAAAATATTTTTCAGGCCTTCACAATCTCTGTATTCAGAAGGTCACTCTCAACCATGCCGTCGCGTAAACGCACAATTCGATGGGCATGCTGGGCAATATCTTCCTCATGTGTCACCAGCACAATGGTATTTCCCTGCTGGTGTATTTTATCGAATAGCCTCATTATATCCACTGAGGTCTTAGAGTCGAGGTTTCCGGTAGGTTCATCGGCCAGAATCAAAGAGGGGTTGTTAACCAGGGCGCGTGCCACCGCCACCCTCTGCCTCTGTCCTCCTGACAACTCATTGGGCTTATGGGTCATCCTATCGTCAAGGCCCACACTACGCAAGGTGTCTTCGGCCCTTTGGTAGCGCTCTTCCTTGGGAACGCCTCCATAAATCATAGGCAACATCACATTTTCCAGAGCCGTGTAGCGCTGCAACAGGTTAAAAGTTTGAAATACAAACCCTATCTCCTTATTTCGGATCCCCGCCAGGCTTTCATCGGTTAGGTGACTTACATCGGTGCCATTGAGAACATAAATCCCTTTGGTAGGGGTATCCAAAGCCCCAATAAGATTCATCAGGGTTGACTTTCCTGAACCGGAAGGCCCCATAATGGCCACATATTCGCCTTTGTTTATGGAGATAGAAACACCCCTGAGCGCCTTTACTAACTGTGTGCCCACCTGATAATGCTTCTCTAATCCGTCAATATTAATGATTGGGTTGTTCATTTCCTGGAGTTAATTCTAAAAAACCATTTTTTTATTTCCACTTTGCCAGGTTAGACCTTTGAAAAAGGAATAGGTTTAATACAAAACGGTATAGTGTTGTTTTTGACAACCCTTTTGAAAAAACACCAGGCCCAGGCGAAACAGATCCACGGATACGGTAACAGCCGGGTGCCCGATAATTTCGTCCCAGGCACTCTCCATCCCTTTGGACCAATGAATATCGTCAAAAACAAACAGGGTATTGTCATGGGCTTTCGCCACACAGGTATTAAAATATTCAAGAGTAGGTTCCCGGCGGTGATCCCCATCGAAAAACACAAAATCCAGGGAGGGAATCTCACTCAATACACCGGGCAACACCTCACTGAATCTTCCCTGGATGGTCTTAACATTCCCAATTTGGTGCCGATCAAACAGATTCCTGGCAACACTTGCTTTATCCGCATTTCCCTCGATGGTCCACACCTTCGATTTTGAAGAGGTCAAAGCCAGATAAAGCGTGCCGGCGCCCACCCCCGTGCCTAATTCCAGAATATTTTGCAGTCTCAGGTAATTGATTAATCGAAAAAGAAGATGGCCATACCTGGGAGAAAGACTTCCGGATTTCACCACCTGTCTGATCTCCTGTCTCACCGCATCTCCAGTTTGAGAGGCTGCACCATAGGTTCCGGCATCCACCGACTGTGTATCGTTCAACAGACCCGACCTGATTTTCGCGGCCTTTTCAAAGGCGTAGTAGGGATGTCTTTCAAAAAAAAGTTCACGAACCAAATAAAACATAAAGGGTGAATGAATCCTATGTCCCTTGTAGTATCGGGCTTTTGCCAGATATCGAAAAAAACGAAAAAACTGAAACCAATTCAAGACAAATATAGTTTTGGAAGATCCCTGTGAAAAATTTCATAAGCAAAGGTACATTATAAACCTGAATTAGTTGTTGAAAGCAGGCAAACAAACGGAGGGTCAGGACAAACAACACCCTTAGCAATATTCAATGTCGGGTTCATAATTCAGCAATTCACCATAGAGCTTATAAGCAAGGACCAGCACAAAAAAGCCTGTCAGACGGGGAATCTTAATCACCAGTCCCCCTTGAAGAAGAAACACATTGAATTTTTGGGTCTTAGCCAACCTGACATCGCGACCAAAAACAGGATAAAAACCGCAATTTCTTTATTGACGCTCATAAATGGTTCAACTTCACCAATTTTACTTGTTTCAAAAAAAGGATTGCTCTATTTTTGGAGGCACAAACTATGTCAGAGCTCTCAACACTTAACGTCATGTATCTGCCAGGAGTAGGCCCCAAAAGAGCCGAGCTCCTGAGAAAAGAGTTGAAAATCGCCTCTTTTGAGGATTTGTTGTATCACTTTCCCTATAAATATGTCGACCGCAGCCGGGTCTATGCCATCAACGAAATTTCGGCCGACATGCCTTACATTCAGGTAAAAGGAAAAATCACCTCGCTAAAAACCCTGGGTGAAAAAAGAGGACAGCGACTGGTGGCCGGTTTTTCTGATGAAACCGGTCATATTGAACTCATCTGGTTTAAGGGACACAAGTACATCAAGGAACAACTCAATCCAAACTCTACTTTTTTAGTGTTTGGCAAACCCTCAGTGTTTAATGGGATGATCAACATCGTTCACCCCGAACTGGAAAAATGGGAAGAGGCCCAGTCACGGCCTTTCGGAGGGTTGCAGCCCTTCTACAATACCACCGAAGTAATGAAGAGCCGGTTCATAAACTCGCGGGTGCTCTTCAAATTGGTACAGAACCTTTTCATTGCCTACACAGGGGTGATTCCCGAAACCTTACCGGCAAGCATCCTTGAACATTACAAACTACTGAGACTTAATGAAGCCCTTCGGCAGATTCACCTTCCCCCGGACACGCATACCTTGCAAAAAGCAACCTTCCGGCTCAAGTTCGAAGAACTTTTTTATATACAGTTGAACATCCTGCGCCTGCGCAACCAACGCACCTTTAACCTGAAAGGTCATATATTTGAAAAAGTAGGCGCCCACTTCAATCATTTTTTCCAGCACAACCTCCCATTCGAGCTCACCAATGCCCAAAAAAGGGTTATTAAGGAGATACGGAAAGACCTGGGCGGAGGCCACCAGATGAACCGTCTTTTACAAGGTGATGTGGGCAGTGGAAAAACGCTTGTGGCGCTCATGGTTATGCTACTGGCCGCCGATAACCACTTCCAGGCATGCCTGATGGCCCCCACGGAAATCCTGGCCACACAACACCTGGAAACCATCTCGCAAATGCTTGAAGGAATGGACGTAAATGTGGGATTACTCACAGGCTCCACCAAAAAGGCCGAACGGGAAAGGTTACACGCCAGCCTGCGTGAAGGGACCCTGCATATCCTGATAGGAACCCATGCCTTAATCGAAGACACCGTAAAATTCAAAAACCTTGGGATCGTAGTCATTGATGAACAACACCGTTTTGGTGTCGCCCAACGCGCCCGGCTTTGGAAAAAGAACCTGACGCCTCCCCATGTGCTGGTGATGACAGCAACCCCCATTCCCCGAACCCTTGCCATGACCATCTACGGGGATCTGGAAGTGTCGGTGATTGATGAATTACCCCCGGGCAGAAAGCCCATTCAGACCTCCCACCTATATCATAACCGGCGCAATGAACTCAACCGGTTCATCCGAAAACAGGTAGAAGAGGGGCGCCAGATTTATATCGTCTACCCGCTTATTGAAGAATCCGAAAATTTAGACTTTAAAAACCTCACCGAAGGGTATGAATACATGACACGGGTTTTCCCCGAATACGAAGTCAGCATGGTACATGGCAAATTAAAACCTGCCGAAAAAGAGGCAGCCATGCAAAAATTTGTTGCGGGCCAGGCTCAGGTGATGGTCTCCACCACCGTCATCGAAGTGGGTGTTAATGTTCCTAACGCCTCTGTAATGATTATTGAAAGCGCCGAGCGCTTTGGACTCTCCCAGCTCCATCAGTTGCGGGGTCGGGTGGGCCGGGGAGCCAAACAAAGCTATTGCATTTTGATGACCAGTTACAAACTCTCCAACGAAACCCGTAAGCGCATGGAGATTATGACACGGACCACAGATGGGTTTGAAATAGCAGAAGCCGACCTCAAGCTCAGAGGCCCCGGAGACATGGAAGGCACCCAGCAATCGGGCCTGCCATTTGATTTGCACATCGCCAACCTGGCCAAGGACGGAAAGATATTACAAATGGCCCGGGATGCGGCTCTGGCAGTACTGGAAAAGGATCCACTATTGAATAAACCTGAAAATGCCATTCTTCAAAAACAACTGATTAAGCTGGCCCAAAGAAAAATTAACTGGAGCATGATATCCTAGCACCCCCCTGATACGTTCCAAAGCGTTCCCTCCTGGTTCAAAAATTTATCACCCTCCAATTCCTTGAGACAAATACCACTTAACCTACTGAAGAACAACTATCAATAATGCTTATTTTTATTTATTCCAAACAAAAAGTAGAATTTCCCCATCTCCAATCTTCATCAAATATATACATTTGTGCTTCCTAAGCCGAAAACAATGGCCCAAAAACAGCAAATCGAACACGAAGGAGTAGTTGAAAAAGCACAAGGGGGGCGTGTCTGGGTACGGATCCTGAGTCAATCGGCCTGTGCTTCGTGCCACGCTAAATCGGCCTGCACTGCAGCCGACCAGCAAGAGAAAATGATTGAAGTAACCAGCAACCAGGATTTCGTGTCGGGCCAGAAGGTGGTTTTGGTTGGTGAAAAAAAGCTGGGACTTCAGGCAGCCTGGTGGGCTTACATTCTTCCGCTGATTCTGGTGGTCGTTACCCTCATCATCACATTTGCCATTACGGCCAACGAAACCCTTTCAGGAGTTGTGTCTCTGTGCATTTTAATTCCCTATTTCACGAGTCTTAAACTCTTACATGATAAGTTTACAAAAACGTTCTCTTTTTCCATAAAACCATCTACCTCAAAAGCGTTATGAGTATTACTCTGATAACCATTATAACCCTTGTGGGCATGGGAGCTCTTTCAGCTCTTATCCTCTATCTGGCCGCCCAGAAATTCAAAGTATTCGAAGACCCCCGCATCAACCTGGTGGAAGAAGCCCTTCCGGCCGCTAATTGCGGTGGCTGCGGTTTTCCCGGATGCAGGGCCTTTGCCGAAGCATTGGTCAAAGCCGATGATATTTCTGATCTGAACTGCCCCGTTGGCGGTGCAGACGTAATGGCTGAAGTGGCCAAAATATTAGGCAAGGAAGTAGGCAAAACCGATCCTCTGGTTGCTGTTTTAAGATGCAACGGCACCTGTGAATTGCGTCCCCGAAACAACAAGTATGAAGGGGCCACCTCATGTGCAGCCGCGGCTCTTCTCTATGGAGGCGAAACGGGCTGTTCCTATGGCTGCTACGGCCTGGGCGACTGCGTTAAGGCATGTGCCTTCGATGCCATGTACATGGATGAGGAAACAGGCCTGCCCGTAATCAACGAGGATAATTGCGTTGCATGTGGGGCCTGTGTGGAAGCGTGTCCAAAAGACATCATTGAGCTCCGGAAAAAAGGCCCCAAAGGCAGACGCATTTTTGTCAGTTGTGTGAATAAGGAGAAAGGCGCCGTAGCCAAAAAGGCCTGTAGCGTGGCTTGTATTGGTTGTGGGAAGTGTGTAAAAGAGTGCCCGTTTGACGCCATCACCCTGGAAAACAACCTGGCCTATATCGATTACGAAAAATGCCGCCTGTGCCGCAAATGTGTGGTTGTATGTCCCACACATGCCATTCACGAGATAAATTTTCCGCCCAGAAAAGAGAAGCCGGCTGCTGAGAAAACGCCTGAAGAGAAAACCCCGGCGAATTAAACCGAACACTGCAAATTATTTCATCGATACACCACAAAAAAAGGAGATACCACTGTGCTTAAAACATTTTCCATAGGAGGAATTCATCCGGCGGAGCAAAAACTCTCGGCCAACCAATCCATAGAGGTCCTCCCTCTACCCGAAAAAGTGGCGGTTCCCATAGCACAACATATCGGTGCACCTGCCCAACCCATCGTTAAAAGAGGCGATCTGGTGAAAACCGGCCAGTTAATTGCCAAAACAGGTGGATTTGTTTCAGCCAATATTCATTCCCCTGTATCGGGAAAGGTTGCAAAGATTGACGAGGTGGTAGATGCTTCGGGCTATCGCAAACAAGCCATTTTAATCGATGTGGAAGGCGACGAGTGGGATGAACATATCGACCGGAGCGAAACCCTCCGCAAAGAGATTACCCTTTCCCCTGCCGACATCATTAAAAAAATTGGTGAGGCAGGTATTGTCGGACTGGGAGGAGCCACTTTCCCGGCACATGTAAAACTATCTCCACCTCCAGGTAAAGCCTGTAACATACTCATAATCAACGGCGTTGAGTGCGAGCCCTTTTTAACCAGTGACCACCGGCTCATGCTGGAAAAAGGCCCTGAATTAATCGTAGGCATTCGCCTTTTGATGAAGGCCCTTAAGGTTGACAATGCGGTAATTGGTATTGAAAACAACAAACCCGACGCTATTAAAAACCTGACGAGCTTGTGCTCTGCCGAAAAAGGCATTGAGGTTCAGGCCCTTAAAGTGCAATACCCCCAAGGAGGTGAGAAACAGCTCATCAATGCCATCACCGGCCGTCAGGTTCCCTCGGGCAAATTGCCCATCGAGGTGGGGGCTGTTGTTCACAACGTAGGAACCGCTTTTGCCGTTTACGAGGCGGTTCAAAAAAACAAACCATTAGTGGAGCGTGTAGTAACCATAACCGGCCCGCAACTAAAGAAACCCTCCAACTTTTTAACACGCATTGGAACCCCGGTAAACCAGCTTATTGAAGCCGCCGGCGGCCTCCCCGAAAACACCGGAAAAGTTATTGGAGGGGGCCCCATGATGGGAAAAGCCCTGATCAACCTGGAAGTGCCCATTACCAAAGGCAGCTCCGGGCTGTTGATTCTTCCCGATGCCCAGGCCCACCGGAAACCTTTCCAAAACTGCATTCGCTGCTCAAAATGTGTATCGGCCTGTCCTATGGGTCTCGAACCCTTTTTGCTCATGATTGAAGCTCAGAAAGAGATATGGGATCGGGCTGAAAGTGATAAAGTAATGGATTGCATCGAATGCGGGTCGTGCAGTTTCACCTGCCCGGCAAACCGTCCCTTACTGGATTACATTAGGTTGGGAAAAAACAAAGTAGGCCAAATCATGCGAAGCCGAACGAAATAATAGATTAATCGAGAACCAAGATATCTTATAAATGAATCAGACGTTTGTTATATCTCCATCTCCTCATGTACACGGGGGCGACTCTGTGAAAAAAAACATGTATGGAGTCATCCTGGCCCTGGTGCCTGCCCTGCTCGCTTCCCTCTGGTTTTTTGGTTTGGGAGCCATAATTGTTTCCCTGACAGCGGTGGCAGCCTGTGTTTTGTTTGAATGGATCATTCAAAAATACCTCTTAAAAACCACCCCTTCCATCTCCGACGGGTCGGCGGCAGTCACCGGACTTCTGTTGGCGTTTAACTTACCCACCAATATTCCTCTGGGTATCATTATTATTGGAGCAGCGGTAGCCATTGGCATTGGAAAAATGTCTTTCGGCGGTTTGGGCAATAACCCCTTTAACCCTGCGCTGGTTGGCCGTGTTTTTCTACTCATCTCCTTCCCGGTTCAGATGACCACCTGGCCGGTTCCCCTGGTCTCCCGGTTTCAATACCTGGATGCCACCACGGGGGCCACTCCTCTATCCATTATCAAAGAGGGGCTAAGCAATGGTCAGCCCCTGTCCGCGTTAATGAATGAGGTCCCCTCTTACCTGGATCTTTTTCTGGGACAAATGGGGGGCAGTGCAGGCGAAATCGCCGGCATCGCCCTTATCCTTGGCGGGTTGTTTATGATTTGGCGAAAAATTATCACCTGGCATATTCCCATCAGCATCCTCCTTACCGTGGCGGCCTTCTCCGGCCTGTTACATTGGATCAACCCGGAAGCCTCTGCCACCCCCTTATTCCACCTTCTTTCGGGAGGTCTTTTACTGGGTGCCATCTTCATGGCCACCGATTATGTTAGCTCTCCCATGTCGAATAAGGGCATGTTGCTCTATGGTTTTGGCATAGGGTTCATAACGGTGCTCATCAGGGTCTACGGTTCCTACCCCGAGGGAGTCTCCTTTGCCATCCTCATCATGAATGGTTTTACCCCGCTCATAGACCGATACATCAAACCCAAACGTTTTGGGGAAAAAATAAGAACCGTTAAAGTTCAGAAAGCAAAATAAAGCAACAATGGGCAAAACAGCATCATCTCTACCCAACATGTTAATAACTCTGGTAATGGTTACTTTGATTGCCGGAGGAGCGCTTGGGTACGTGTTTCAACTAACCAAAGGCCCCATTTCGGAGGCCCGACAAGCAAAACAACAGGATGCCATCCGACTGGTGGTTCCTGAATTCACCAACGACCCGGGGGCCGAGATGTACGAGGTCACCTCCGACGAGGGGTATAAACTCAAGGTGTTCCCTGCCAAAAAGGATGATCAGCTGGTGGCTGTAGCCATCGAGAGTATCACCCAAAAGGGTTTTGGCGGTGAAATAAAAGTAATGGTTGGCTTTTTACCTGATGGATCCATCTACAACTACCAGGTGCTCGAGCACAAAGAGACTCCCGGCTTAGGCAACAAGATGGTCGATTGGTTTAAGCCCCAAACTACTGGCGATGCGCCTAAACAGGAGCGCAACCACTTCTTTGATCAACTCTTTGGCATTCAGGCCGGCGCAGGGGCCAACAACCAAAGCATCATCGGCAAGAATCCATCCATCAACAACCTGACCGTATCGAAAGACGGCGGTGAGATTGATGCCATCACCGCTGCAACCATCAGCTCCAGAGCATTTCTGGATGCCATTCGGGTTGCCTATTTCACTTACGAACATACGACTGACACACACAGTTCAGCCACCAAGAAGAATAAGGAAGGAGAACAACTATGAACCAGTGGAAAAATTTTTCAAAAGGATTTTTCAAAGAGAATCCTGTCCTCGTTTTATTGCTGGGAATGTGCCCCACACTGGGGGTCACCTCTTCAGCTATTAACGGGCTGGGAATGGGCCTTGCAACCACCTTTGTGCTGGTTATGTCCAACCTTGTAGTGGCACTCATCAAGGATTTAATCCCCGACAAAGTACGGATTCCCTCTTTTATTGTGGTTATTGCCACCTTCGTCACAGTGGTTGAGATGGTGATGCAAGCCTACCTCCCTGCGCTGTTTAATGCCCTGGGGCTTTTCATCCCACTTATCGTGGTGAACTGCATTGTATTGGGACGTGCAGAGGCATTTGCCTCCAAAAACCCCCCTCTTGCTTCCATATTGGATGGTCTGGGGATGGGACTTGGTTTTGCCATGGCCCTCTCGATGCTTGGAGCCATCAGGGAACTCCTGGGCAGCGGAAAAATATTTGGCCTCCCCATCTTCTCCTCGGATTACGGCATGTTGGTTTTCGTGCTGGCCCCGGGAGCCTTTATTGTATTAGGCTATCTTATTGCGTTTATCAACCACCTCAAAAAAGCTTAACAATCGAATCATGAGCTACTTTATCATCATTATATCCGCCATCTTTGTTAACAACATTATCCTCAGCCAATTCCTTGGTATCTGCCCCTTCCTGGGTGTTTCCAAACGAATTTCTACCGGCATTGGGATGACCGGAGCGGTGACCTTTGTGATGGTTATTGCCACCATTTTCACCTACCTCCTGGAGAAGTTGGTTCTCGAAAAATTTGGCATCACCTACATGCAAACCATCTCATTCATTTTGGTAATTGCTGCATTGGTGCAATTGGTCGAGATTATTCTTAAAAAAGTGAGCCCCCCCCTGTATCAGGCTCTTGGGGTATTCCTGCCCCTTATCACCACCAACTGTGCCATTCTCGGGGTGGCCATAATGACCGTGAGTAAGGGTTATAATTTGGTGGAAGCGGTGGTCTTTTCCGGTTCTACAGCTCTGGGTTTCGGACTGGCCCTCATCACCTTTGCAGGGATTCGCGAACAACTGGAGATGGTCGACATCCCCAAAGGCATGAAAGGAACCCCCATTGCGTTGGTGGTAGCAGGGCTCCTTGCACTTGCATTCATGGGATTTGCAGGAATGGTTTAAACCATTGCCATCTGAATTCAAAAACACCCTTTTACCTCTTGCCACAGGCCCATTCTTTCTCACGATCTCAAATTTACATTTGGTGTAACATTTTTGGGTATTGGTGTAAATTACTTTGGGCAAAGGGTTTTAAATCTTAATTTTATATTCGTTTATTAGGATTTAAATTACATTAAGACATGAGGCACTTCCTTCTTCTTCTGGGCTTGTTGACATTGCCCATCGCATCCTCTTTTGCACAAATCGATTTTTACAATCTGGAAGAGGAGCAGCTGTATCGCCCCCAAAATAAATACAATACCTGGTCGGTAACAGTAGGTTATGGTCCGGTAACTTATTTTACTGATGTAATAGATTATTCAGTGCTTCCCTCTCATGACTGGAAATTTGGTCCTACGTTAATGGTAAGCAAACAATTTGGCCGTCCCTGGTCAATAGATGCCCAGTTTACAACTGCCGACATGTACGGCGAAAAGAACAGCCGTTACTTCTACGGCAACTTCATGGATTTCACCATGAACCTTAACTTCAGCCTCAACCAGTTGATCCTTTTTGGCCCTATTCGTGATAGGTGGAACATCTATGGGAAAATAGGAGTTGGACTCAATTATTTTCGTTCCCGCCAACGGAATATCTCCTCGGGAGAATGGATGACCGTATACGACATTTATGATGGAACGCCGGGTTATCCCTCCCCCTACGGCTGGTTACCCACTGACTATCTGGCCCTTGGCTATAACCGCCGGGGAGGTGAGCCTGTGAATAAAGAATCCCGCAAGCACGAATTGGTCGTGCCCATCGGCATGGGCGTGGAATACCGGATCAACAAAAGTTTTGATATAGGGGCCGAACTCACCCTCCGCAATCTCACAGAGGACAATCTGGATGTTAATATGACCGGTGCCGACAACGACACCTATATGCATACTGCTTTAACCCTCACCTACAAAATTGGGAAGAAAGATAAGCGACATGCCTTGTGGACTTACAAGGATTTCATGCTTGAGTATGAGCGTGACCGCCAGCACGATCCGCTGAGCCAACGCCTGGACTCACTGCGCAAACAACTCGATTACCTGGCCGCCAACGACTCCTCGGTAACCGACACCACAATCATTCAAAGGGAAGCCATCATCCAACATGAAGCCATGGCTGCTTCTGTGTTCTTCGATTTCGACAAATCCAAAATACTACCACGAAGTCATAAAATTCTGGCAGGCGTAGCTGAATTCCTGCGGGAAAACAAAGATGCCCGCATGCAGGTTCAGGGTTATTGCGATGAACGGGGCAGCGACGAATACAATGTTAAATTAAGTCAGCGACGCTGTGATGCAGTAGTGGATGTTTTGGTAAATGACTACGGCATTGACGCTTCCCGCTTCCAAACAGAGCCCAGAGGTGAAAGCGAGTTGCTATCCGACACCAAAAAACTTTCCCCCAGAGGCATTCACCTGGTTAACCGTAGGGTAGACATCTTTTTGATAAAATAATAAGGAGGGCACCAATGAGATTTTCAATTTTAATATTTGCCCTGCTGCTTTTTGTTTATCCCGCACAGGGTCAGTCATCACGCAACAGCAAACTGGAGTTAACCCCCGAAATGATCTATTCGGTGGAGGGAAAATACAACTCCTGGTCGGTGTCCGGCGCATTTGGCCCCCTGTTTATGTATACCGACTTGTCGGATTATTCATTCTTTCCTTCCGGGAAAATAAATTTTGGTCCTTCCCTATTGGTTACCAAACACCTTTTCCCTTCTCTGGCCCTCGAACTTCAATATCTTCAGGGCAACATGAATGGCGAAAAAGGCCTCTATGCATTCGAAGGAGACCTTCAGGATTTTAGCATTAATGGGATTGTGGTAATCAACCAGCTGCTGAGTCGGCCTGGCCCCATCAATGATAAGTGGAACTACTACGTTAAGTTTGGATTTGGAGCCACCCTTTTCCGAAACCGGCTGCTAAACCAGGCCGATGGATCGGTTGTAAGGAAAGCCGATTTATATGGCAACAGCAGTGATCTGTTCGAGGTAAAGGGATACCAGGAGGATGATCCGACCCGCAAAACCAGCCGCCAAAATGAACTTCTTATGCCCCTGGGAGCAGGTGTTATGTACCGTATCAATAAAAGCTTTGATGTGGGACTGGAAAGCACCATGCGTTTCTCACTCGAAGATGATCTGGACAACATCCTTACAGGCTCCACAAATGACCGTTATCTCTTTACGGCCCTCAATGTGAGTTATAAGATTGGCAAGAAGAATAAACGCCACCTGCGATGGACCCACCGAGGTTATGATATGAACATGTTCGGAAGGCCCAGAAAAGACCCCAGGCTAAATGAGCTGGAGGCCCTGGAAGCTGAAGTTGCCCAATATGCCAAAAACCGGCCGATAAAGAAAGATTCAGTAGTTATTATTGAGAGCCTAAAAATTATCTACAACCAGTATAATGTACGATCTCTCTTTTTTAATGCCGGCTCTGCGATTTCGTCCTTCTCAACCGAAGATCAGATCCTGATGAGTGAAGTAGCCGTTGAACTACTCAAGCATCCCGAATATAAGGTGGTGCTTTACGGATATTCCGATCCCTCAAGCGAATCAGATAAGGGCTTAAAATTAAGCCAACAACGCGCCGAATCGGTTAAGGATTTTCTTGTCTCAGAGGTTGCCGTGCGTGAATCACAAATCCGGATCGTTCCCAAAGGCGATCTTGATCCGCTCTCTCCCACAGAGAAACTTTCGCCCCGGGGTTTAGAAATGGCCAATAGAAGGGTAGACATGGTCATTGAACGATGAACTAATCCCGTATCCTCAGCGTTACAACTACCAAAGGAAAGCTCATAAAATGATCATTCTCTTTGACGGTTACTGTGTGCTTTGCAGCGCTTTTGCCCGATGGTTGAAAAAGAAACTGGGTGCGGAAGCTTCGCTCAAGGCCATGCAGAGTTCCGAAGGAAAACAATTACTCGAAGAGATTGGATTTTACAGGGAGGCAACAGATGAAGTAGTTGTAATATTACCGGGAACAATTCTAACGGGCCCGGAGGCCGTTGTTTTCATATTAACAAAAGCCGGAAATGTTTGGTCCGCCATTGCCAAAGTGCTAAAATGGATGCCCCCATCTCTGACCAGATGGACCTACAGAGTCATTGCCAAAAACCGATACAAATGGTTTGGCAGACGCCAAAACTGCACCATTCTTTAATCGTAGAGTCACCATCCAATGGTTCCCCGGGGAGAATCCTCCCCAACAGGTTTTATTCGGTTTGGAGCCTTCCTTCCTGTTCAGCCTTGTACTTTGCCGACAACATGGAAAGCGATTGCCCAAACAGGTTTAGAGCGTCATTGGTTTCAGTGCTTAGCTCCTCCCCTTTAAGCCGAAGAGCAAAAGCATTGTAAAGAGCGGCCAGCATCAGTTCAATGTCATTTTCCGGCACAGGCTGCATCTTTTGTCCCAACTCTTTTATCAGAGGCGCAGCTTTCATGAATAGATGTTGATAACCCACCTCTCCCGGGTTTTGCATTAACTGCAAATGCAAATAATTCATTTCGTTCAAGGTATTTACCAGGACTTGCAGATGGCCGTTTTTTTCCTTCTTCTCCAGCTTCATCATCTCCACCAGATTATCGTACCATTTGAACAACGCCTCTCTAACCTCTCCAGATTGCTGATATTTGGAGATAAGTGTCGATTCAATGACCCCCATATCCAGTCCGGCAGCCCGAATCAGGTCTTCAATCTGCCACATATAGAGCACATAGCCGGCCACATCATTTTTTCGCTTCTCTTGAGCAACAATCATATTATCACTTTTTTTCCTGGTTTAATCAAGGTCGAACGGGTCGCCTGCCTCTTGACTGAGTTGATCCAAATCACGCCTCTCCTTCTTGGTGGGGCGCCCTTGTCCTCTTGGGCGGTTCATTTTTTGAGCCAAACGAGCCATTTCGAGCAACTCCAATTCATCTTTAGGGGTAATATCTTCAATAAAGGCTTCCACCAACCTGGCTCCCATTCGCTTCTCCGATAGTTCAATCACCCGATAGGTCTTCATGGCAGGAGGAACTTTTATCGACAACTTATCGCCACGGCGTATCTGCCGGGAGGATTTGAGCTGCTGCCCATCCAATAATACCCGACCTTTCTTGCAGGCTTCGGCGGCCAGGTTCCTGGTCTTAAATAAACGCACAGCCCAGAGGAACTTATCAATTCGAACAGTCGACTCCTTTTCCATGACATAAAATTAGGTCCCTACTTGTTGTTATACGCACTCATTGTACGCGCTGCTCCAATCGTTCCAAAACTCTTGATCATCTCAATGGCCATATCTATTCTGGCGGGAAGATCGGCTTGCTCATCTTTATTCCACTGCCCCAGCACATAATCGATCTGGCGTCCTCTGGAGAAATTACTATCGATACCAAACCGCAATCGGGCAAAGTTATTGTGCCCCAAAACTTCCTGTATATTTTTAAGCCCGTTATGACCGGCATCACTCCCTTTGGCTTTCATGCGCAAAACCCCGAAAGGAAGCGCCAGATCGTCGACCACCACCAAAACTCTTTCCACGGGAATCTTCTCTTTTTGCATCCAATGATTAACGGCACGACCGCTTAAATTCACATAGGTGCTTGGTTTTAGAAGAATTAACGAGCGTCCTTTAAACTTATATTCACACCGAGCACCATAGCGCTGGTCTTCAAATTCCAACCCATTCTCCCCGGCCATCCTCTCTAATATGTCGAATCCAACATTATGGCGGGTATGCTGATACTCCTGACCTATGTTCCCAAGGCCTACAATTAAATATTTCACCGACTCATCTCTTTGTTGTTCCCTGGGAAACAGATAGTTGATAGCTCTTACAAACAATCCGTCAGCCATAGTTCATTCACTTAAAACAGAAAACCCCCATATAGAAGATATGGGGGCTCTGCAATATAAAAAGTAATGTTATTCCTTGATCTGAGCTGCCCTTGCTGCCCTTGTTAATTTAACGGCAACAACAACCTGGTTTTTGTTGTTTAACAACTCAATGTTGTCGTATTGCAAATGACCCACCTGAATGGATTTACCCAGTTCCAGTTTGGAAACATTCACGGTCAATGAATCCGGAAGGTCTTTAGCTAAAGCTTTCACTTTCAATTTACGCAGTTCTACGGTCAATTTACCCCCGGACTTAACACCTACCGCTAATCCTTCAACTTTAATAGGAATCTCGATGGTAATGGGTTTTTCATCGAACACCTGAAGGAAATCGGCATGGATGGATCTATCGGTTACGGGATGATATTGAACATCCTGTACAATAGACTGATAGGACTTGCCATCCACATTCAGTTTTACCAGATGCGACTCAGGCGTATAAACAAGCTTGTTAAACTCCTTCTCTAAAAGAGAGAAATGCACAACTTCCTCACCTCCATAAAGGATACAGGGAACCTGCTCTTGCCTTCTCAATTGCTTAGTAGCTGATTTACCAAGATTATCGCGCTTGGTAGCTGTTAATTCAATGGTTTGCATGTTTTTCGTTTTTAATGTGTTACTCAAAATTAAGATTGAAATGATGATGAAACCTTAATTTCCCATCACACGGCGCCATTTTTAGCGGCTGCAAAGATATAAATTAAATCACAAATTGCGTACTAATAGACTGATGAGAATAAACTTTTTCTACGGTATCCGCAAAAATCTGAGCAGCCGAAAGCACTTTTATTTTAGGAGAATTTTTTTTCAGGGGGATGGAATCTGTCACATAAAGGTTGACCAGCCTGGAGTTCTCGATATTTTCGTACGCCGGGCCCGATAGCACAGGATGAGTCGCGAAGGCCCTTACGCTGAGGGCTCCTTGGTCCATCATCATGCCAGCGGCTTTTACAAGTGTTCCCCCGGTATCCACCAAATCGTCGACGATAATCACATTTTTTCCATTCACATCACCAATAATTCGCATTTCGTCAATCACGTTGGCTTTAGGACGGTGTTTATGACAAATAACCATTGGAGCCTCCAGGAACTTCGCATAAGTATTAGCCCGTTTGGTTCCACCTACATCGGGAGAAGCCACCACCAGATTATCTAACTTCAATCCCCGGATAAAGGGGAGAAAAATACTGGAAGAATAGAGATGATCCACAGGCAGATTGAAGAAACCCTGAATTTGATCAGCATGCAGATCCATCGTAATGATACGATCGACTCCGGCCATTGTAAGCATGTCGGCCACCAGCTTGGCCCCAATAGCGACGCGAGGTTGGTCTTTCCGGTCTTGCCGGGCAAACCCAAAATAGGGTATCACCGCCACGATCTTATAGGCAGAGGCTCTTTTGGCGGCATCAATCATCATCAACAACTCAAAGAGGTTATCGGATGGCATAAAAGTAGATTGGATGAGGAAGACATGAGAACCCCGAATGGTCTCCTGAAAGGCAGTGGTGAATTCACCATCACTGAAGCGAATCACTTTAACATCTCCCAATTCCCGTCCCCCACAGAGACTTATTTTTTCGGCTAGATAACGGGTAGCTGAACCTGCAAAAATTTTTATAGGTGCTTTAGGTGGCATTTAATGTGCTGTTTATCAGTTAATTTCAAGCAATAAAGTCGTTGCAAAGATAGGAAAAATATAGTTCTATTAATATTAATCGGGCCTCTAATTCACTCACAAAGCCCAACAAAGCAGATTACGACAACCCATGGTTCACTGAGTCAATGTATTTAAGGATTTCGTCGCGTCCCTGCTTATTAGATGAAGAAGTGCAAAAAAGAGGCGGGAGTTCATCCCACTCCTCCAACAACTCCTTTTTATAGTTGGCAAGATTAACCTCCAGCTCCTCGGGTTTTAATTTATCGATTTTTGTGAAGACGATGGAAAAAGGAACTTGCTTTAATCCCATGGTCCGCATAAATTCCAAATCGATGGATTGAGGCTTATGACGGGAATCGACCAGAACAAACAAGTTAACCAGGTTTGGCCTATTGTAGAGATAACCCGAAATCATTTTACGAAATTTCTCTTTTTCACTTAATGGCAATTTAGCATAACCATAACCGGGCAAATCGACCATATACCACTCCTGATTGATTTCAAAATGATTAATGAGTCTGGTCTTTCCGGGTGTAGAAGAGATCTTGGCCAGCTTACGTCGATCGCAAAGCATGTTAAGAAGCGACGACTTACCCACATTAGACCTCCCAATAAAAGCATGTTCAGGTTTGTTGGGCGAGGGACAACTCTTATAGTTGGCGCTGCTGGTAATAAAGTCGGCCTTATGGATCAGCATTTTTTTTTACAAAAGTACCATCATTTATGTAGCCTGCCACTTTTTTTTGAACAAAAATCTAATTTTAACCTAAAAAGCTCCCCGGAGGAATTCCTCCGGGGAGCTTTTTAGGTCATCCTTACACTGAAGCAGGATGATCAAAGAGGATGAAAAAGTTTAGTCTATTTTGGCAAGCAAGTCCTTTGCCTTGGAGGCAAACGGGCCTCCATCATCTCTTATATTTTCCAGCAAGGCATGAGCCTCATCCAACCGATCGGTTTTCACAAAAACAAGTGCCAGGTACCAATCGATGTAGGAAGAATAGAAGACTACAGATTCTTTGGCGGACTCGAGTTCCTCTCGGGCCATATCAAAGTTGCCCGTTTCTATGTAACAGAGTGCTGAGAAAAACCCGGAGGCTTCGGGATACTCTTCCTTAAGATTCTCGAGTGCCTCCAGCGCGGCCCCATAAGCCCCTTCCTGATATTTAATAATAGCTTCATTCACGGGCACCTGAGCCCCCCCACGCTCCACTTCCTCAACGGCATAGGGCTCGAAATACATGGCAAAAAGCTGTGTGTTTGGAATGGCCGGTGAATTGAAGATAAAATTCCAGGCAACTGAGGCCCCCAGAAAGATGGTAACCACCGCTGCCGCCACCCAATAAATAGAGGGCTGTCGGCTACTTTTTTCCTTATTAACTTCTTGTCCAATTCCACGGAGTTGGCTCCTGAAGTCAATGGTTTCATCATCGCCCTGTTCGATAGCAAACATCAACTCTTGTTGAAGGCGCATCTCCTGAGCAAGATCAGAGGAAGCCGCCAGGGCACCGCAGAATTCGGTTTTTTCGTCACGGGAAAGGTCACCGCTCAGATAATCGAGAATTTGATTTTTATAATCCATAGCATAGGTTTGAATAATCCGGGTCAGCTTTTATCATTTCAACCAATCGTTGGTTGCATTCCCGCTTACGATTACGGGTGTACTGAACCGAGCTGAATGAAAGTTCGCTGGTTATTTGATCGTTAGAATAGCCACTTGCCACCAAGCGAAGCACTTGTTGACAATATTTACTTATTTGTACGAAATATTTAAGATAGAGTTTCCTCCGTTTCTCAAAAAGATGTTTATCAATAATTTCATTCTCTTGCGCGATTTCCAATCTTCCCATATCATCCATAAGCTGCACCTTGTTCTCACGTTTCCGTAATTCCTTTAGCCAAATACGCTTACAGATTGCATAGAAGAAGGTGGAAAATTTCACATTCAGTTCTGGCTTTTCAGAACGGGAATAGATCGCAATAATCGCCTCCTCCATCACCATCATAATATCGTGGTTGGAACCTTTAAACCCATTGATTAAATGAGCTATAGGACTCCATTCCTTCTTCATGAGGTGCTTAATGACTCGGTCATCCCGGTTGAAGATACCCTCCAGGACATCGGCATCGGTGTAAAATAGTTTTCTCATGATAAATATACTACCAGAATAAGATCGCTCCAATTCCCGTTAAACAAATAAACAATCCAAATTATCTTTTACCAGCAGACAAACAAAAACACAAAATTAACTAAACACTAAACATAAAAATAATCCTCTAAAAATAATAAAAATACAACAAAAAAAAGATTATCGACCCAATTTTAACATAAAAATTCTATAGGTCCTCTTTCAATTCGGGTTCGAGGTAGAACTCGCTGGTCAACGCTCTAAATCCGGAACTGTAATTCCTGAAACCCTCTTCAACGATCAATTCGTCCACCCTCAAACCCTCATTCATCTGCATCCCCCAAAGGGAAAGGACCCGTTTGACGGGTTTTTGCGGAGTTGGCCGGACCAAAGTACGTTGTTGCTCAAACCAGCCACGCCGAGCGGCCAACATTTGAAAATCGTCATACTCCTTAGCCGGCAGGATCAAACCCAACTGTCCATCCCGGGCCATTAGTGCTTCACTTCCCTTTAAGATTGCCTCGTGTCCAAGTGCATCGTTATGCCTGGCCAGGGCTTTCCTGCTACAGGGATTTTTCATCCCCCCCGAAAAAAAAGGAGGATTACATACAATCAAATCGTATTTCACCACCCCGCTGAGAGCATATTGCTGAAAGGTCGAATGAATGGCTTTAAGGCGATGGCTCCATCGGGAGCGGGCAAAATTACCGCAGGCTTCTTCATAAGCATCCACATCGGCTTCCACCCCGTGAATTAACGCTTGTGAACACCTCTGTGCAAGCATAAGTGCCATCAATCCGGTTCCGGTTCCAATATCCAACAGATATTCCGGCAATGGAGGCAAGGTTACCCAGGCCCCCAAAAGAACCCCATCGGTGCCCACTCTCATGGCACTTCTTTTTTGGTTTACCAGAAATTGTTTAAACTGAAAATAATCTCTTCCCATCCAGACTCAGAACTTTTCATAAACACCCAATCCAAAAAGTGCGTAATCATAAAATACAGGATCATTTGGTCTAAAAACGGCCAACCTGTTTGTAAGTTCCAATACGGATTTAAAATCATTTTGTTTCCGCGACAACAAATTTAGCGAACGGGCCACACGTCCAACGTGCAAATCCAGGGGGATAAGTAATTGGGAAACTTCTATTTTAGGCCAAAGGCCGAAATCAACCGGTGAGTCCGGGCGCACCATCCACCTCAGAAACATATTTAATCGCTTAGCAGAGCTGTTCTTAAGGATATTTGCCACATGCTTTCCTGTTCGGCCGGGAGGATTAAAAGAAAAGAAGATCTGGCGAAAATGAGCCAGAGCACCCTTGATCCCTTCTTGTTCAAAGCCTTCTAAAAACAAAGGATACAGGCCATCATGCTGTCGATAGATGTGATGAAGTGCTGTAAAAAAGTAGTTTAGGTCCACCGAATTAAACGTCCGATAAACAAAGGACGATAAACCTTTCCTTTCGCGGGGAGAGGCATTAAGAATAAAATCATGCGGAGCCATATCCATTCCCCGCATCAACTCATGGCACTTAATGAGAATGGAAGCCCTCTTACCCCAGGCAAGCGTTGCGGCAAAGAATGCAGCGATCTCGATATCTTCTTTTTTAGAAAAAAGATGAGGAATCTGAACCGGATCCTGATCAATAAACCAGCGGGATTGATAATAGGCAGCCTTATGGTCCAAAAAATCTTTTAACTCATCATCGGGCATCATAGAATTTCCATCTCAAGCCGTTATTAAACCATCCTTCATGTGGATGGTACGATCCGATTTCACAGCCAGGTGCTCATCGTGGGTCACAATCACAAAGGTTTGCTTAAAACGGTCGCGCAGCGCCACAAACATCTCCATCAACTCTTCCTGATTTTTGGAATCCAGGTTGCCTGAGGGTTCATCGGCAAAAACCACCAGTGGGTTATTCACCAAAGCTCTGGCGATGGCCACCCTTTGTTTTTCGCCCCCACTCAATTGAGCAGGTTTATGCTCCAACCGCTGCGAAAGGCCCAGGAACCGGAGCAATTCCCCGGCACGTTCTTCTGCTTTTGCCTCCCCTATTCCGGCAATAAGCCCAGGCAGCATACAGTTTTCCAAAGCGGTAAACTCGGGGAGCAATTGATGAAACTGAAACACAAAACCAATATGTTGATTACGGAACCTGGCCAACTGATTTTCAGACAGCTTATGAATATCCGTACCATTAATAGAGACTTCCCCTAACGTGGGATGATCGAGCGAACCCAGGATTTGCAGCAGAGTCGTTTTACCGGCACCACTAGCCCCAACAATGGCCACAATCTCTCCGGCATTAACTTCAATATCTATGCCTTTAAGCACTTGCAGATCTCCATACTGCTTCACAATGTTCCGACCAATAACCATAATGTGCCTTTTAAATAACGAATACCTAATTGTGCATTAACAGAAAAGCTTCCTATTGGTGCCACAGGGACCTAAAAAACGCCCAGGAGTGATTACATTGGCTATTCAGGAATGAAACAATAACCAAATGTACAAAATATAGGTTAACAGAAGCACAGCCCCTTTCCACCTACTGAGCATGTTTCGTTTAGGAAAAAACAGCAACCCAACAAGCAGCACAGAAACCCCTACCATCCATACCATATCGAAAGAAATTACCTGGGCCGACCGCACATGAAGAGGCCGAAGAAGACTGGTAATTCCCAGAATAGAAAATACATTGAAAATATTAGATCCAATAATATTACCAATTGAAATATCGTTTTGCTTTTTAAAAGAGGCAATCAAGGAGGTCGCAAACTCAGGAATACTGGTTCCAATGGCCACCACCGATATACCAACCACCCGTTCAGACACGCCCCACCCTATAGCCAGTTGGCTGGCGCCTCTAACCAACCATTCGGCCCCGAAGTAAAGCCCAAAAATAGAAGCTAGCACATACCCCATTGAGACCAACAGACTACTTTTTGGGGGAATGTATTGAGATTTATTGGCAGATGATTGCTTTCGGGATGCCCTTACCGTCCAGGTTATGTATACAATTATGACGGCTAAAAACAAGCCCCCTTCGATGGATCCAAGAACGCCATCGAAACCCAAAAAAAGATACATTAAGACAAAAGCCCCCATCATCACCATCCAATCGACCAGAAGGGTGGATTTTCGAACCCTTATCGGAAAAACAATAGCTACGCCTCCAAGGATAAGGGCTACATTGGCGATATTGGAACCTACCACATTACCAATGGAGATATCGGGCAAACCGGTATAGACCGCTTTAACACTTACAAAAAGTTCGGGAGCAGAGGTCCCCAGAGCCACAATGGTAAGACCTGCCACCATTGGGCTGATCTTAAAATGCCGTGATAACTGCACCCCTCCTTTTACAAGCCAGTTTCCACAAAGGAATAATAATCCAAACCCTAAAAGAACAAAAAGATATGCATTCACGCCCATAAAACCTTATATGGTTATACCATTAAAAACTTCCTGCAACAACAGAAACAATTAAATCCGAATCACCCTCCATAAAACCAGAAGGCACTAATCCACGGCACTCTTTCCATCCGCATCTTTAACTTCTCCGTCATTTTTGGAGCCCTCACCAATATCCTCAGTTGGGTCATCCACACCCTCCCTTGGGCCTGGCCGGTTTTCAGGCGATAAATTTTTGAATTCCCCACCCTCTCCTGATTGTTCCGGGTTAATATCCGGGTCGTAAGAATCCTTTGGGGTTCCATCGTCATTCAAGTTATAGATTTCTTTGGAGACTTCATCCACCCCATGGGAAAAATCATCTCCTGCCCTGGACAGATCTTCCTTAAGATGTCGCCCTTCCTCGGTCAGGGATTTACGAGCATCCTCGAGGTCCTCTTTTAGATCCTCCGTATTCTCCCGAAATTCCCGCTTGATATCGTCAGCAGCCTTACGGAATTCGTTCATTCCTTTCCCAATTGTACGTGCAAATTCAGGAATTTTATTGGCCCCAAAAAGCAATAAAACAACCAGGAAAATCAGAACGATTTCCCCCATCGAAACACCAAAAAGAAATGTAATCATACCGCTCAATTTGAAGTCAAATATATTAAAAATAATTGCCATTCACCCGATACAGACCCACATAAAAAACCCGGCCCTGAAGATTAACAGGGCCGGGGATGTTATTACAAGTACCCCTCCAGGGGGTAAATGACTTTATTTTTTCTCTTTATCAAGAAACATAAGAGCCACCGGTGAGGCAATAAACAGGGACGAATAGGTTCCCACTACAACCCCAACGATCAAGGCAAATACAAATCCCTGAATCACTTCGCTTCCAAAGAAGAAGATAACCAACAGTACCACCAATGTTGTCATAGAGGTATTGAGGGTTCGGCTTATGGTAGAGTTCATGGCCAGGTTAAAAACACTTTTTATCTCACGTTTTGGATAAAGACCCCGGTATTCACGAATACGGTCAAACACCACCACGGTATCGTTTATGGAGTAACCAATCACGGTAAGAATAGCGGCAATGAAAGCCTGATCAATCTCCATCGAGAAAGGCATAATGGAGTAGGTCAGAGAGAACACACCCAATACGATCAGCACGTCATGCACCAGAGCCACCAAGGCTCCAAGCCCAAACTCCCAGTTACGGAAACGGATTAGAATATATAAGAAGATGACCACAAAAGAGAAGAAGATGGCCCATCCTGCTTTATTTCTAATATCGCTGGCGATGGTAGGACCCACTTTCTGCGAGCTCATCCGGTGATCAGCCAGAAACTCATCTTTTGAGACCTCACCCTTAAAAAAGGGCTTCATGCCAATATAAAGCTGTTCCTCTACAATGCCCTCCGTGGTCTCTTCGTCATTGTCGACCATAAAGTTGGTTGTAACGCGGATTTGGTTCTCACCGCCAAAGGTCTTAACTTCAGTATTGGCGTCCACAAAAACATTCGTGAGCGCCCCTTGAATATCGCTTGCCGATACAGCATCGTCAAAACGGACCACATAAGAACGTCCACCGGTAAAGTCAATTCCCTGCTTCAACCCCCTTACGCTCAACGAGATAACTCCAGCCAGGATAACGACACCTGAAAGTATGAACACCGTTTTGCGCATCTCGATAAACCGGATACTGTTATTAGCCAGGAATTGTTTGGTCCACTTAGTGGAAAAGCTGATGTCCATCTTGGATTTGAGCATTGACTCATAAATCAACCTGGTAATAAATACGGCAGAGAAGAATGAAGTGGCAATACCAATCATCAGGGTCGTTGCAAACCCTTTAATGGGTCCTGTTCCAAAGAGGAAGAGAATAAGTCCTGTAAGGAAGGTGGTGACATTGGCATCGATGATGGCCGAAAAGGCATTCTTATAACCATCTCCCACCGCAAGCTTAATTCCTTTGCCTGATCGAAGCTCCTCTCTGATTCTTTCATAAATCAGCACGTTGGCATCCACCGACATACCAATGGTAAGAACGATACCGGCAATACCAGGGAGGGTAAGCACGGCATTGAAGGCAGCCAGCACTCCCATAATGAAAAACATATTGGCAACCAGGGCAAGGTCGGCTACTAAACCGGCTTTAAACCCATAATAAATAACCATATAAATCAGAACCGTCAGGAAAGCCCAAAGGAAGGAAGAAAAACCGGCACTAACCGCTTCCTTACCCAGAGATGGACCTACCACAGTATCTTCCACAATATTGGCAGGAGCGGGTAGTTTACCAGACTTCAACACGTTGGCAAGGTCTTTTGCCTCTTCGGGGGAGAAGTCACCAGTAATGGAACTCTGCCCGCCGGTAATTTCAGATTGAACCGTGGGGAAGGAGTATACATAATTGTCCAACACAATAGCAATAGACTTCTTGAGGTTGGCTTTTGTTAACCGCGCCCATGTTTTAGCCCCTTCGCTATTCATCGACATAGAAATTTCGTAATCCCCTGTCTGGCTGGTTTCGGCTCTGGCATTGGTCACCACATCCCCTTCGAGTGGAGCACGCCCATCATGACTTGAGACACGGATAGCCACCAGTTGAAAAAGATCTCCGGTGGGGTCGGTCGGCTGGTTGGTCCAGTATTGAGCATCGCTTCCGGGAATAGGTTTAACAGTCCACATGAAAACCACATCGCGGGGAAGCAAGGATTTAACTTTTTCCAAAGCGAGATAGTTGTTCACTTTTCCAGTATCGCGTGGAGCAGCCAATCCCACCACCGGTCCGGCTGGACGCATACTGGGCAGGAGATAAGAAAAGAGAGAGACAGCTCCCTGGTCAATCGAATCTGTCTGAAGTGAGTCGCTCTCGAGTTGGTCGAGAAGAGAGACCTCTGGTTTTGCTTGCTCCGCTTCAACGGCTTCATCAGCCTTAGCATCGGCAGAGGTAACAGGAGCCTGCTTCACCGCTTCCATCTGAGCGGTAAGGGAGTTGGCAGCTGCCAAACTGTTGAAAACATCTTCATTATTGTAGGTTTCCCAGAACTCAAGACTAGCCGTTCCCTGCAATAACTTACGAACCCGCTGGGGGTCGGTAATTCCAGGCAATTCAATAAGGATTCGGCCAGCTTTTTCGAGCCGCTGAATATTAGGTTGGGCCACTCCAAAGCGGTCAATCCGGGTTCTTAAGATGTTGAATGCATTATCAATGGCACCCTTGGATTCTTCCCTGATCACCTTTATAACATCCTCGTTGGTAGAGTTGTAGTCGATCTTCTCTCTTAACTCTACGGTATTAAAGATGGCAGCCAACCGACCTTCGGGGGCAACCTCCTTAAAGGCCTCAGCAAAAAGGGTGATAAAATCACGTGTTGAATTTTTTTCGCGCTGACTGGCCAACGAAAGGGCCTCAGCAAACGATTTATCCTGATTGTAATTGGATAGGGCACGAACGATATCGGCCACTTTCACCTCCAAGATCAGGTTCATACCACCCTTCAGGTCAAGCCCGAAGTTAATTTCCCTTTCTTTACACTCCTTATAGGTATACTTTCTAAGGCCAAAAAGAAAATTATAAACTGTCTCATTGGAAATGGAATCCAAATAGTCATATTCATAATCGCTCACCTTGTCCAGGTTTTCGCCTGCCCTCATCTGAGCATACTCTTTGCCTTCTTTCTCAACCCGACGGGTTTGAAAGGTAAAAATTAATTGATACAAACTCACCAATGCCAGGAGTATGGCAAATAGTCTGATAGCTCCTTTGTTCTGCATTTGTTTAAGATTTTATATATTCAAGACACTCCAGTCATGTAAACGCGCAAATATATTGTTTTTTTTTTGATTATCACCCTCCTGGGCTAAGCTTATAAAGATACCTGACCAATACCCATGGATGCACGTCGCAAAAGCAAGGAACCTCCAATGGCAGCAATAACCAAAGCCATAACAACGACCAGAATGGCCGGGCCCAGAAAACAAAAAAGATTTAGCCCAAAGTTAAAAGAAAAGGTCCTGAGCCAAATTTTCAACAACATAATGGACAAAGGCACAGATAAAACCACCCCCAAAACCACAGAAAAGAAGTAGCCTTTGAATGTATTCCACAAAATAGAGTCGGTGGAGGCACCTGCTAATTTGCGGATTTGCATCTGATTTTTACGATAGCCCAGAATAAATGACACCATGCCTATGAGCCCCAGAGAAGCAATAAAAAGGGCCAGTAGAGCAAAAGCATCAGCAATTCCACTGTACCGCCTGTCCTCATCATAAAAGGAGGCAATATGTTCAGAAAAGGGGGCAACGTGAAACGGAGTTCCTGGAATAAGATGATTCCATTCCGACAAAACGCGCCCCTTTACGCCCTCAAAATCACCTCCTTTGTACCGGATCAGGAGGTTCTCCGGCACTTTTTCGGAAGTGGCAGGCAAATAGATGGTAGGCCTCAACTCCTGTTTAAGATTTTCGAAATAAACATCTTCTAAAACGCCAACAACATTTAACCGGGTACGATCCCTGGAACGGGAAACCGATTCAAGGTACTCTCCGTTCACTGAGTCGAGATTAAGCATCCGGGCCCCCGTTGCATTGATCAAGACACGCGTTGAGTCTGAGCAATCATGAAGGTCAAATGGATCTCCCTGAAGTAATTTAACATCCAATGCATCGAAGAGACGGCAATCCACATAATGAACGCCAAACAAAAACACTCTGGAGGTATCCCCCCCATGATAAAAGGAGATTAACGAAATGTTCTCCCCGGGTTTTTTATACAATTTAACCACGCTCTCTACCCCATCCACCCTCATCAGGGCGCCAATAACCGAATCGGTTTTTTCCTTTAGCAGGCCGGTGCGTTCGATCATAAAGAGGTTATCCCTATTAAACCCAAGGTCGGCCCTATCTATCAGTCTAAGCTGCCTGTGCATTCCAAGCGCAATGGTGAGAACCATCACAGCCACCACTACCTGAAGGAACACTAAAAAACCACGCAATTTAATTCCCCGTTTGTTTAACCCAATCTTTCCTTTAAAGATGTTGTAAGAAGGGAAACCTGAAAAAAACAAGGCTGGATAACTACCCGACAATAATCCCACGAAGAAAGTGATACCCAGGACCCAGAGAATATTCAATTGTTCCCGATAGACCGAGGTGGCTAAATCGAGATGGACCAAACCATAAAAATAGGGTCCAAAAAGTTCGACCAGCACCAATCCAAAAAAGAGGGAGAGGAAACTAAAGAAGACCGACTCCACAAAGAACTGAGTAATAATTTGAGAGCGTCGCGCACCAAAGACCCTTCTCACGCCCACCTCTTTAAAGCGGGGGATAGCCCTGGCAATAGTCAAATTAATAAAATTAACGGCAGTGACCGCCAGTATGAAAATGGCAACCGCCAGGAAAATAAAGACATAAACAGGATTGGTGACCTGCCCTATCTCAAAATCCAAATCGGAAAAGAGGTAAATATGGCGTATCTGTTGAAAAACAAAATTCAGATCGGTACGATTCATCTCTCCAAAAGCCTCCAGCAGCTCCGGGTTCATCAACTGATCTGCTTCAGCATTTATGTTATTCTCCAGTGAATCCATCCCAACTCCGGGGGCACGACGGAAATAGGCATACCCCGAAAGGACAAACCAGCTCTTCATCGATTTGGGGAAATCATCTCCATAGCTTACCTTCATTCGATCCAATAAATTCTCGAAGGGCAATACAATATCATATTTAAAATGCGAATTGGCCGGCACATCCTTAAATACCGCTTTAACCGTAAAGGCCGTAGTGTCATCCAGCTCGAAGGAACGCCCCACAGGATTTTTGGAGCCAAAGAAACGTTTTGCCGCAGAAGCCGAGATAGCAGCTCCCTTAGTGTCTGTTAAGGAAGAGGGGGAATCACCCAGAAGAAAAGGGCGATCAAAAACCTGAAAGAACACCGAATCGGCAAAGACGATGTTCGATTCATACGATTCAGCAAATTCACTTTTCACCAACTTCTCCGACAAGGGAACCACTCGAGTAAGGACTTCCACTTCAGGATATTTATCCAGAGTGGGTCCTAAAACCATTGGAACCAGCGCAGCGCCAAGGGGCTCATCGCTTAAGTGACCATGGGTTACTACCCGGAAAATATCGTCGGGGTTGCGATAGAAGTTATCGAATGACGTTTGATAAAACACAAATTGTAGCACCAACATGCTCATGGCAATCCCCACCGCCAAACCAACCAATGTGAGAAGCGAGAAACTGCGGTGTAAAAACAATGTGCGCAGAGATACTTTTATGTAGTTGAGCCACCTCATAAAAGATTCTTTTGCGGAGTAGAAACCACATGGCCGTCGAACAATTGAATAACCCTCTGTCCCCTGCGTGCCAGGGAGGCCGAGTGGGTAGCCAATACAATGGTTTGCCCCCGCTCATTCATCATTGAAAAAAGATCCATGATTTCGCCTCCTCCGGAAGAGTCGAGATTCCCCGTGGGTTCATCAGCAAAGATCACCATAGGCTGAAAAACAGAGGCTCTGGCGAGTGCCACTTTTTGTTGCAAGGTGCCTCCTATGCTTTCAGGATAGGCCCTTTTCCGATGTGTCAATCTAAACTGTTCCAATACCGCCTCCACCATTCTTCGTCGTTCCGAGACGGTATAGGGCAAATAGAGCAACGGAAGTTCTATGTTTTCGAACACCGTAAGCTCTTCAATGAGGTTATAGTTCTCAAAAACAAACGCCACACGGCCACGTCTCAGGGCACTGCGTTTTTTTTCTGATAGAAGCGCGGTTTCTTGCCCATTAAAAATCACTTCACCGCCAGTGGGCCCTTCAACCAGTCCCAAAACGGATAACAGGGTCGTCTTTCCGCTCCCGGATGGTCCAAGCAAGGACACAAACTCCCCTTCGCCAATGCTGATATTGACATTCTGAAGAACCATCCGTTCCTGGTCGGCTATCCGGTATGATTTTATCAAGTTGCGTGTATGGATCATCTCGTCCTAATTATTGTACGGTAATGAACACCTCCTGTGCATTTTCGAACACATGGTTTAATTTTTCTAATTTCCCTTTTACAAACCAAGAAAAACCGGATGCGTACCAATCCAATTCAATCGACCATTTATACAAACAGTTGAATAAAGTGCGAAAAAACGATGGGGTACCCCATTTACTTCTCCAGTTCAAAAAACAGGGGAGCTTTCTTATTTTGGAACACAAATCCGGCCAAAAACCACTTGGCTCTGATTATCAACACACTAATAAGACTTCCACCCCTTTCAGTCCTGCTTTTAACAAAAAAAACGTACGTATTCGAACATTTCCCTCCCAAAGGTGCTTAATTTTTAATAAATTTGAAAAGCTTAACTAAAAACCATCATCCCAATGGCAACAAAAACAGGAAAAATATTGGCTGTGGACGACAATCCCGACATTCTGTTTGCATTAAAATTACTGTTGCGACCACACGTAGAGCTTATCCAGACCGAAACCCTCCCCTCCAGAATCCCTGAGCACATGGCCAAAGAGGATTTCGACGTGATCTTACTGGACATGAATTTCACCAGTGATGCCATCAGTGGCCGGGAAGGTTTTGATTGGTTAGAGCGCATTTTACAATTGGATGCTCAGGCGGTGGTTTTGTTCATAACTGCCTATGCGGATGTACAAAAATCAGTGCAGGCCATAAAATCGGGTGCCACCGATTTTATTGTGAAACCCTGGCAAAATGAGAAACTTCTGGCCACCATCTCTTCGGCCATTAAACTGAAACGCTCCCGCCGTGAAGTTTCCGATCTCAAGGAGAAACAGAAAGAGATTATCACTCTCATGGATCAACCTTTTGCCGATTTCATTGGGGCCTCGCCAGGGATGCAGCAGGTATTCAACACCATCAACAAGGTTGCGGCCACGGATGCCAACGTTTTGATTCTGGGGGAAAACGGCACAGGGAAAGAACTCGTTGCCAGAGCCTTACACAGACGGTCGCTGAGAAAAAACGAGGTATTCATTAATGTTGACCTGGGGGCACTGAGCGAAACGCTTTTCGAGAGTGAACTGTTCGGACATGTTAAAGGGGCCTTCACAGATGCAAAAAGCGAAAGACCGGGAAGATTTGAACTTGCCTCGGGTGGCACCGTCTTTCTGGATGAGATTGGCAATTTGTCACTCCCTATGCAAGCCAAGCTTCTTACCGTCCTGGAACGAAGGGAAGTCACCCGGGTAGGCGCCAATAAACCCAAGCCCATAGATATTCGTTTGATTTGTGCCACCAACCTGCCCCTCAGACAACAAGCCGCAGAAGGCCAATTCAGACAGGATCTTCTTTACCGCATCAACACGGTTGAAATTGAACTGCCCCCTCTGAGAGAACGGGTAGGGGACATTCCCCTTCTGGCCGACCACTTCCTCCATATTTTCTCAAAAAAATACAACAAGCGCATAAACAAACTCAGCTCTGCGGTCATAAAAAAACTCTCAAGCTACCCCTGGCCGGGGAATGTTCGCGAATTTCAACACGTATTGGAAAGGGCCGTAATTATGAGCGATTCAGGCACCCTCAACGAAAATGACTTTCACCTCGCAGCCCAAGGCTCTGTTTCGGATGGTTTAGAACTCGAGTCCTATAACCTCGAAGCAATTGAGCGTACCATTATTGATAAAGTACTTAGGCAAAACCAGGGGAATGTCTCCAAGGCTGCTTCTGAGCTGGGACTAACCCGCACCTCTCTTTACCGAAGACTCGAAAAACATGGCTTATAATAAATTCAGAGTCAATTTTATTTTAAGGACCCTATTGCTGGTGGGCTCCATATTTGGCTTTTTTTACCTGCTCTACAACACCCAACTCACCATGACGCTTATCCTGGCCGGGTTGTTGATTGCCTTCCAGGTAGCAGCCATGATATTTTATATCGATCGCACCAATCGGGTGCTCAACAATTTTCTGGAATCCATCCGCTATTCCGATTTTACCCGCACCTTTCAGGTTGAGAGTCTGGATTCATCGTTCGACAAACTTAAAAAATCATTCAACGAGGTCATTCAGGATTTCCAGGCTGTGCGTGCCGAAAAGGAAGAAAACTATTTCTACCTGCAAACAGTTATCCACCACATTGGCATCGCCCTGATTGCCTTTCGCAAGGATGGAGAAGTAGAACTCATTAACAATGCCACCAAAAAACTTTTCCAGGTAAGAACCCTAAACAACATTCAGGGGCTCAAAGAATTTAACCCCGAACTGGTTCAGAAATTACTAACCATCCGGCATGGCGAAAACACCCTGATAAGAGTCAGGGAAAAGGATGACCTTCTGCAGTTGGCCATCTACGCCACCGAATTCAGAATTCACAACCGCAGCATCATGCTGGTGTCGATAAAAAACATTCAGCAGGAGTTGGATGAAAAAGAGATGGAGTCGTGGCAAAGACTCATCAGAGTACTCACTCATGAAATCATGAACTCGATAACCCCCATCTCCTCCTTGTCCTCAACCGTAAAAGACCTCATACACGGCACTATTGCCTCGATGGAAACGCATAATCAGGAGCCGGAAGAAATTGAATCACTCAAGGAGATTGAACTGGCCTTATCCACCATCTACAAACGAACCAACGGATTATTACACTTTGTAAATACCTATCGGAACCTTACAAAGATTCCCAATCCCAACTTCACTATTTTTCCTGTGTCCCACCTATTCAGCAACATCAAAGAGTTACACAACAAGGAAATCGCAGATAAAGGCATCAGCTGTATTACCAGCATAGAACCATCATCGCTGGAACTTTCAGCCGACGAGCATCTTATTGAGCAGGTACTAATTAATTTGGTAAAAAATGCCATTCATGGACTGGAAAATCAGCCCCACCCGGCAATAGAAATCAAAGGTTTTTTAAATAAAAGAGGTCGCATAACGCTACAGGTTACAGACAATGGGAAAGGCATTCTTCCGGATGTAATAGATAAGATCTTTATCCCCTTTTTTACCACCAAGCCACAAGGCTCAGGCATCGGGCTTAGCCTCTCGCGTCAGATCATGCGATTGCATGGGGGAAGTATAAATGTTTACTCCGAACCGGGTATAGAAACCCGATTTACCTTAACTTTTTAGCAGGTCAGGCCATATTTCCGACATTCATCGGAAGAAGCCAAAGGCGTAAAAAAAGGCTCCAGTCATCCTTCTTTCTCATCATCCACCCATGTTGAGCCCTGCGAGATCAGCGAAGGATCCCTTAAATTAACGTTAACCCCGCGATGGAGGTCGTTGGTTTCTCCCCTTTAAAAGCAGAAAACCTTACATTTTCTAAATCCACGATTAAACCAGGGGAGCGGGAATCGCTCCATTTGGGTTATATCAAAGCTGATTGAGGTGAAGCCGGTTAAACATGACTGCCAAATGGGCATACAGAGAGGTGTTTTGCACCACGATTTTTTCGGGGACCTTTATTCGAACCGGTGTGAAATTCCAAATTGCTTTGATTCCTCCCTCAATCATTAAATTGGCCACCTGCTGAGCACTTTGAGTAGGCACCGTCAGGATACCAATCTGCACCCCTTCTTCGCGCATCAAAAGAAAATCATCCAGATGGTGAATGGAAACCTTGCCAATTTCACGGCCCACAACTGCCGGATCAATATCAAATGCTTTTACAACACTCAGTCCATATTGTTTAAGTCCATGATCGTGCAACAGGGCAGTTCCCAGACTGCCGGCACCAAACAAAAAAGCTTCGTTAAGGATCCGGAAACCAAGAAAATCCTCGAGTGCATCAATTAGAGGTTCAACCTCATAACCCACCCTTGTTTTACCGGTAATCCCGGTATAAGATAAATCTTTGGTTACTTGTGTAGGATCAACACCCATATCTCTGGCGATATTGGTAGATGAGATATATTTTGAACCCTTTACCCCGGCAATCTTCAGATAGGCCAAATAGCAGGGCATACGCCTCAGTGCTGGCTCGGGGACAACATAACCCTTCTTTTTACTACTTCCTACCTCCATAAAAACCTATTTTTTCCTTTAGTTAAAACATTTTAAAGACCTTAACCCAAAGGCAAACAATCCTTCCCAATGCCCTGCAAAGGTACGCATCATTTCATTAAAGAAACAAATCTTTAATAGATTTATTATTAAAAGGCCAGGAGCCGAAAAAAGCCTACAGATCCCAAGAATTAAGAAACCTTTGGAGATATCAGGGAGTGAAGGTGGAAAAGCAAGGTGGATTCGAAGTATTGATTTAGGATACTCCCCAGACAACCCTGGAAAACAATCTGGTTTAGGATCTGACATAAGGCTAATTAATAATGACCGGAGGTCCAATCCAAAAAGGAAATTTTCTCCTTTTACTGCCGGATTTCCATTAATGGTGATACGGTTAAGGAGACTATTGATAAAATCATCCTTTTACAAGGCATAAAAACCAATGAGCCATGAATCAGAGACAATAGTTGACATTAGCGCCATTACTTATGGGTGTTTTGCCGTAAAAATAAATTTCAGAATTATTGTCCATTTCTATATTGGCCCCGACGATCTGATCGGTATAACAAATACCCCCATCTAACTTAAAATCCATTCCTGGATTAAAACTGATACCGGCGGCTTTTGATTCATTCATCAATATTTTCGAGTCGGCCAGCAAAAAATTAGATTTATTTTCATCGTTACTTTTTTGGGAAATCAGCTTATTTTGCTGACTTTATGATTTTTGTGGCATAAATTAAATCATCCGTTTTCACCATTAAAATATAAATACCAGGTGGAACATTATCTACATTGCGAAATATTTGATTCACCCCATCAAACTGACTTGAGTAAACTGTCTCCCCGGACATATCTATAAGTTTAATTTCCCCTGATTCTACCTGAGGTAATTGAAGGGTAAAATGTTGTTCAATTGGATTCGGATAGACCTGAATATCGTGGCTAACCGTCATCCCAGAGCCAATGCTGTTCTCGATTTCACCCACAGTCAACCGGGCATTTCCAAAAATGACATAATCTCCATCTGCCCCATTTTCTTCCAATATTGTTTCAATCCGCAGAGAACTGGCATCGGTAACGTCAATATCTAGTTTTGGACCTGGAGTGTTAGAGGTAATCCTATCAGAGGCATAGGTCAGTGCATCGTCAACATATATCTTAACCGCAGCACTTCCACCGGTATATTGATCATCCAACCCAAACTCTGTAATAAAGGATGTATATTTTTTATTCAAACTATATTCAACAGTACTACCGGATGAAACAGCAATCCCTTTTTCGTAACCGATGCCATTGATCTTTAATTCTTCGTTTAATGAAAAACTTTTGTCCTTTGAAATTTCTCCACCGCTTAGGTTCTCTGGTAGGTCACCCAGGTATTCGACATTCTCCTGAACCCATTGGTAAACAGCCACCGAATAAGGATAAATCACATCATCGACTGTCTGCCCCAATGGCAAGTCGAACGGCCCCTCAATTCTAACTTCTGCGGGGGCCGATGCACTATTCACAGCACTGATATCGTAGGCTTTAGCTATCCACTTTTTACCGATTACAGTTTTGTTTGCAAATCCATAATTGGAAATATCAATTGAGGTATTTAACTTTTTATCATCACAAGTATTGGGCACTACCAGGGTAATGACATTGCCGTTCTCGTTGATACTTGCTGTAGGATAACTGTTTTTTATGGTCGTTGAATTGTAAGTATAGGATCCGCCCTGGTAAATGGCCTCAATAAAGTTATCCTGATGTAAATGCGTGAAAATATGATACGGAAGTCCCTTGGCCGACACAAATTTACCTCCCGTATTTACCATTGGCGTATTATCGTTTTTAAAGTAGGAATGCGCCATCATATTACCTACTTCATTGGGATAGGAGTTAATCACATCGTACCACATGATGCAGAGCTGTGCTACGGCATCAACATTTCTTCCGCCAAAAAATTCGGTAAGGTGTTGTTTTACGTTTATTCCGGAAAGCGAAGGGTTATAGTGCGTTGATAAATATTGCAAATGACTGGTGATTTTGCTTTTGTAGGCAACGGCCTTTTTCATCACCAACTTATACTCATCCCCTTCATTAGCATCTCCTCCCGGATAATAATGTTTTGCCACTCCATCAAAAGGTTTGTTTATAGCCGCCATCTCCCGATAGAAATCTTCTGCCTCCCAGCAACTGATGACTTCAATGGATGGGTCTACTGCTTTCATGGCCTCATAATAATCAGGGAAACCGGCATGTTTACCTGAGCGATAATTCAAAAGAATATTGTGACCTCCGCCGGGGATGGCCCCATTAACACCATCTCCAAAAGTAATTTTACCAGTCTCCGCATCCACCTTAAAGTGCAGGTCAGAAGGACCCGAGCTCGAAAAGTCTGCCACTCTTGACCAGATTACATTATTGATGCTCAGGATAAAAGTGGAACTTAAATCCACAGGCGCGAACTTTACATAAAATTCCTGGTTTTCGGATCCATCCACCACACAGGAAGCCTGTTCCCACGAGGTCTGTTTTACGGCTCTTTGATTGGTGAAAATACGGTAACCCCCATTGACATATAAATCCACCAATCCCTTTTGTATGTTGTCTCCTCCGCGATTGTCGTCACCATCGGAAGGATAATTGGTTATTCCCAGTTCCCAATCACCGCTTAATTCGTTACCTATCTCCCAATACTTAATACCATACGGCACCGGATGACCATTGGCAGCCCTTACCTCAGCCCAATCAGTTCCCCCATTTGGATTAGCTCCAACCTCAGCATTCATATACTCCACATAATCCGCTGCATCCTGAGGTGTATTATAATTGAAGGCAACAACGATTACGCCATTTGTCATGTGGGTATTTTCGACCATCTGCCCAAATTCGTCTGGGCCGAACTCATTACTTAGAGGCCCTGCCGAACCATGACTGTTTAAATTGTCTATACGCTCATCCACGGGGCCAATGGCTCTTTTCCATCTGTAAAGATTGGCCATTGTCCCTCCGGGGAAACGATAACCGGCCGCTCCTGTATAGTTGGCCAGATCAATCACATGGTAATGGCACCTCTTATTCTCAGCATCCCATAACCCTTGACCGCTCGCATTGTAGGTATTGTTACCTCCAAACCAAATTGGGTTCTTCGTGCATATAATGTTTTCCGGGTTAATGCGAATACCTATATCTGCCGAAACCCAATTCCGTGAATCATCAAAAATTGTTTCTTGAGATGCCAGGGTCGAAACTGCCTGGTCTATATCCTCCTGCGATGCATTACAGTCATTTAAAGTCAAAACGGCATTATTAACATCCGATTGAAAACCATCCACAACCGCTTGCATATACTCTCCCGTCCCTGAGCCTATTGCTACCCCACTTATATGCGATTGTGCATTCTCCACCGCAATTTTGAGCCCCTGTCTCAACACGTTTTCCTGCGCAATTATTATTTCATCAACATAAAAGATTCCACTCCCCCCATACATGCTAATTTGTTGGATATCCATTACACCAAAATCAGAAGCTGATTGTAAAAAGTCAACATCCGCGGCTTTTAAAACCCCATCAATATAAAAGTCGATTGTTTTACTGTTTGTATTTAATACAAGAGTAACCGTATAACTCGTATTTGAACTGAAGGCCTCATCTAATAAACCAATAAAAGTAGCCGGGTTGTTGCTGGCATCCACATTCGTTGCATACATAATATTTTTGGCCCCACCATTTCCGAATACCATACCCGTTAGCAAATCACCATTACTTGCAGTAAGATTCAGTTTTACATTAATCCAGTTTTTTTGGCTCTCAACAGTTAAAGAGTAACTAAATTCACCACTTAAATTATTCACCCTTCGATAAGCAGAGGGGTTTGATGATGTGAAATCAAATACCATTCTTCCATTACTTACAGAAACCTGACCAGAAGTATTATATTCGACCCATTCAGCCGGCAAATCCCCATTGTCATCGAATGTATCGTAAATAACTTCTCCACATCCCTGGGAAAACAAATGAAGATTTAAAAATGCTAGTGATAATAGTAAAAGGATCCTGTTCATAGATTGGTTTTTCGTTTTTATTGAGTTTCCTCAATGAATAAGAGTGATTAAAAGTGCAACCCATCAAAATTAACTTGAATTTACACAGGTCTGTTTTTCATTAAGGTCAAATGCTATTACTTATTAGTCAATAAATAGGATCTGGATGTTTTTGAAAATAACACTTGTAATTTTTATTCATTTCTTCAAAAACATCAAGCGCAAAGCAAACATACAACCCTGAATATCGGCTGACGCCAGGCGATTCCCAAAAATAAATGCGCAAATAGTTAAATCCTTCCACACATAAATACCCTGATTTTGAAGGGAACTATTTTCCTGTCGGTGTTTTGAAAAAACAATTCGATTCTTTTAACTACAGTTTGCCTTTTGCAATGTTGTTTCTGTCAAAACGGAATCTATATCTGTTGATTACTCGAACTAACAACAGACTATTACCCTTATGGAGATTGACATGGAACGGAGTGTCTCTTTAGTGCAACGTGAAGCCAATACCCAACTGTTGTTTCAGTGATATAATGCTTCACCTCACGCTCACGGGCATAGGCCTCCTCGCGAGTGGGATAAGATTCAGAATAAACAACAGCCCAATCCTGTGCCTGCCCGGTAAAGCCTTTATGGTGCATATTGTGCTTCGATAACCGTGACGCCAGCGTATCCCACGTGCTTCCAAGGTAATAAGCATCCCGCAATGGAGAAAACAATATGTAGAAATAGCATTGCATTCTCAAACTTATAGAAACAAAAAAAGACCTACAGAATCTCTGTAAGTCTTTCATGGTGGGCGATGAGGGATTCGAACCCCCGACCCTCCCGTGGAAATCCCACGGGATGCTCTGACTCAGAG
>JBFHFS010000015.1:0-98041 GCA_041583495.1 Marinilabiliaceae bacterium
ACCATGACCACAAAACTTCAGGACCTTACGGATAAAATCTACCAGGAGGGGGTCCAGAAAGCCCGGGAGGAGGCCGAAACAATCATTAAGGAGGCCCGCGAAAAGGCTGCCGAAATTGATGAGACGGCTCGAAAAAAAGCTGAGCAAACCATCGCCGAGGCCGAAAAAAAAGCTGAGGAGATTAAACGACATGTGGAGGCTGAAATGAAGATGGCGCTCGACCAGTCGGTGGCTGCTCTCAAACAGAACATCTCGGGGCTGATTACCATGGAGGCTATTCAACCGGCTATGAAAGAGCTCTTTGCCGACAAGAAGTATCTTGGCGCATTGGTGGTTCGTGTGATTGACGGATGGATTAAAAAAGAGAGCCTCGACCTGGCTTTGATCCTGCCCGAGGCCGATCGCAGTGAGATGGAGAACGTCTTTAAAAACCAGCTGGCCCACCACCTTAACAAAGGCCTTCAGTTGTCCTTCTCGGGCGATGTAAAAGCGGGCTTTAAGGTAGGTCCCGCTGATGGAAGTTATGTGATCAGCTTCACCGAACAGGATTTTATCAATTTCTTTAAAGCTTACCTGCGCCCTAAAACCAATCAACTGCTGTTCGAATCCGAAGCGAAATAGAGATGTCAAGAAATTACTATTATCTTATTGCCGGATTACCCGATCTTGTTCCTGAGGAGAAGAAAATGACTTTCTCTTCGGTGCAGTTTAAGGAGCTGTTGCGCGAAGAGCTTTCCAATAGCGATAATCAGTTGGTGCATCTATTCTTTCTGCCTTTTGATCATCAGAACCTGCTTAACCTCTTTTTTAAGATAGAGAATGGTTGGGATGAGAGAGGAAACTATGCCCTGGAAGATCTGGAGCCCCTGGTGGACAGGAAAACACTCGACAGTATTGATCTTTCTTCCTATCCTTCTTATCTGGGCCAATTTGTTTTAACCCTGCACAGTGAAGAGGGCCCTGAAAACCGACCGGATGCAGAACGACTGATCACTCAGGCCTATTATGATTATCTGGATGCGTCTTCCAATCAGGGGGTTAGGGCGATTTCGCAGTACCAGCGTAATGTAGGTAATGTGATGGCTGCCCTCAATGCCCGGAAGCATCAGATAGACCCCGAAACGATTCTGGTGGGTAGTGGTGAGGTGATCGAGAGTCTCCGTAAGAGCCGTGCTCGTGATTTTGGCCTCTCCTCCGAGGTGGATTATATCGAAGATCTGGTCCAGATTTTTGAGACCGATAACCTTAAGGACAGAGAGATGAAGCTGGATATGCACAAATGGGCCTATCTGGAAGAGATTACCTTTTTTAACTATTTTACCATCGAAAAAGTGGTGGCGTTTTTGCTAAAACTCTTCATCGTGGAGCGGTGGTTGAATCTCGATCCGACAAAAGGACGGGAGATGTTCGAAAAACTTTTTGATGAACTGAAGTCGGGCTTTGAATTTCCCGAAGAATATACTTTGACCTATGCAAGAAGAAAATAAAACAACCGGCAAAGTGGCCGGCATTATTGCCAACCTGGTGATCGTTGAAGTAAACGGGCCGGTAGCCCAGAATGAAATTTGCTTCATCTCCCATAGGGAAGAGCGCCTGATGGCCGAAGTCATTAAAGTGACCGGCAAGCAGACCTTTGTGCAGGTGTTCGAAAGCACCCGTGGCTTGCGCCCTGGCAGCGATGTGATATTCGAAGGGCACATGCTCGAGGTGACACTGGGACCTGGTATCTTGTCGCGTAACTACGATGGTCTCCAAAACGATCTCGATAAGATGGAGGGTGTTTTTCTCACACGTGGGGAATACACCGATCCTTTGAACCGGGATGTGGAATGGGACTTTAAGCCCCTTGCCGCAAAGGGCGATGAGGTGGTTGCCGGCGATTGGCTGGGTGAAGTGCAGGAGAATGGCATGCCTCATAAGATCATGGTTCCCTTTAAGTTGAAGGGATCTTTTACCGTGAAGAGCCTGGTGGGCGAAGGCGCCTATAAGGTGGATGATGAAATTGCCGTAATTACCAACGCCGATGGAGAGGAGATAAAGGTGACCATGGTTCAAAAGTGGCCGGTGAAGATGGCCATCAGCGCCTTCAAAGAAAAACCACGCCCCTTTAAACTTCTGGAAACCGGGGTGAGATGTATGGATACCCTCAACCCCATTACCGAAGGGGGAACCGGCTTTATTCCCGGCGCCTTTGGAACGGGCAAGACGGTGTTGCAGCATGCCATCTCCAAACAGGCCGAAGCCGACATCGTGATTATTGCTGCTTGCGGAGAACGGGCCAACGAGGTCGTGGAGATCTTCAAGGAATTCCCCGAGTTGGAAGATCCCCGTACAGGCAAGAAGCTTATTGAACGGACTACCATTATTGCCAATACCTCCAATATGCCCGTGGCCGCACGCGAAGCCTCGGTATATACTGCCATGACCCTCGGCGAGTACTATCGCTCCATGGGGCTTAGGGTTTTGCTGATGGCCGACTCAACCTCCCGATGGGCGCAGGCCCTGCGTGAGATGTCGAACCGGCTGGAAGAGCTGCCCGGGCCGGATGCTTATCCGATGGACCTCTCTTCTATCATTTCCAATTTCTATTCCCGGGCCGGTTTTGTTTATCTTAACAACGGGAAAACCGGTTCCATCACCTTTATTGGTACTGTATCGCCCGCAGGTGGAAACCTTAAAGAGCCGGTAACCGAAGGAACCCGCAAGGTAGCCCGCTGTTTCTATGGCTTGTCCCAGGGACGTGCCGACGGGAAACGTTATCCCGCCGTGGATCCTATTGAGAGCTATTCCAAATATCTGGAATATCCCGAAGTGCAAAAGTCACTGGAGGAGAGAATGGGCGAACAATGGCTCGATAATGTGATAAAAACAAAAGATATTCTGCTGGCAGGAAAAGAGACCATGGAGCAGATTAATATCCTGGGGGACGATGGGGTACCCATCGATTTTCACAATCGCTTCTGGAAGGCCGAACTTATAGATTTTGTGATTCTTCAGCAGGATGCCTTCGATGATATTGATGCTTCCACCCCCATGGAACGACAAAGGTATATGCTCGAAAAAGTGTTGGAAGTGGCTGATACCGGATTCGAATTTGATAACTTTGAGGAAGTAGGGACTTTCTTTAAGCGCATTATCAACCAGTTTAAACAGATGAACTATTCAGAGTTTAATTCCGATAAGTTTAAGGGCTATGAAACAGAGCTGGCCACTATCCTGGAAGAGAGAATGGTTAAGGAAGCTGTTTAATATTTTTTATTGCTTTGAAAATAAGATAAAATCAACATGGAAAGTCAGGCATTTCAAAAGGTCTATACCAAACTAACAAATATCACAAAAGCTACTGTAGCCCTCACTGCTAAAGATGTGGGTTATGATGAGATGGCGGTGGTTAGCGGGCGAAAAGCCCAGGTTGTGAAGATTGTGGGCGATCAGGTTGTTCTTCAGGTCTTCTCGGGTACCGAAGGCATCCCCACCAATGCGGAAGTCACCTTTCTGGGAACCCCGCCGCAGCTGAAGGTCAGTAGCCAACTGGCAGGCCGTTTCTTCAATGCTTTTGGTGAACCCATCGACGGGGGACCCGAAATCGAAGGGGAGATCCGTGAGATTGGCGGACCCTCAGTGAACCCTGTACGCCGTGAACAACCCTCCCAGCTCATCGCCACGGGTATTGCCGGGATCGATCTCAACAACAGTCTGGTGTCGGGTCAAAAGATCCCTTTCTTTGCCGACCCCGATCAGCCCTATAACCAGGTGATGGCCAATGTGGCCCTTCGTGCCAAGGCCGACAAGATCATCCTGGGGGGAATGGGACTTACCAACGACGATTACCTGTTCTTTAAGCAGGTCTTTGATAACGCCGGGGCCCTCGACCGCATCGTGAGTTTTGTGAATACCACCGAAAACCCTCCTGTGGAGCGTCTGTTGGTGCCTGATATGGCCCTTACAGCAGCCGAATATTTTGCCGTAGACCATAATGAGAGTGTGCTGGTTTTGCTCACCGATATGACCCTTTATGCCGATGCCCTGAGTATCGTCTCCAACCGGATGGACCAGATCCCTTCTAAAGACAGTATGCCCGGTTCGCTCTACTCCGACCTGGCAAGAATCTATGAGAAGGCAGTGCAGTTTCCTTCCGGCGGTTCCATCACCATCGTGGCGGTTACCACCCTCTCGGGCGGGGATATCACCCATGCCATTCCCGATAATACGGGATACATCACCGAGGGCCAGTTGTTCCTGCGCCGCGATACCGACATCGGAAAAGTTATTGTTGACCCCTTCAGGTCCCTCTCACGATTGAAGCAGTTGGTGATTGGCAAGCAAACCCGCGAAGATCACCCCCAGGTGATGAACGCCGCCGTTCGCCTCTATGCCGATGCCGCCAATGCGCATACCAAGCGGGACAATGGATTTGATTTGACCGACTATGACGAGCGCACCCTTGAATTTGCAGAAGCCTATTCCAATAAGTTGCTGGCCATCGATGTGAATGTGAACACCGATGAGATGCTCAATATTGGCTGGAGCCTTTTTGGAGAGCACTTCTCCCAGGCCGAGGTGGGAATTAAAAAAGAATTGGTAGACAAGTATTGGAAAGCGTAATCCACAGTGGGATTGGAAATGTTTTTATAATAAATATTTAGTGTGGCTATAAAATTTCAATATAATAAATCTTCGCAGCAGCTACTGGTTAAGCAGTTGAGTATTCGTGAGCGTGCACTGCCCTCGCTTAAAAACAAAGAGTCGGCGCTGCGTGCGGAAGTGAAAAGAGCCAGGTATAGAGCCGATGAGTTGGAGGAGGCCATGACCAGGGAACAGGGCCTTTACAACGATATGATGCGTTTGTGGAGCGAGTTTGATTCATCGCTGGTGCGCATCAGCCGGGTGAATCTGACTTCCAAAAAAATTGCCGGTGTACCTACCCCTGTGTTGAACGAGGTGGAATTTGAGGTGACCGATTACAATCTGTTTAACCGGCCCTCATGGTTTCCCGATGGAATCGCTATTCTAAAGAAACTCGCGGAAATCGCCATCGAGCGTGAAGTGTTTATCCGTAAGATGGAGCTGTTGGATTATGCCCGCAAAAAAACTACCCAAAAGGTCAATCTGTACGAGAAGGTGCAAATCCCGGGTTACCAGGATGCCATTCGAAAGATTAAGCGTTTCCTGGAAGATGAGGAAAATCTTTCCAAGTCGGCTCAGAAGATAGTCAAAAGCAGGCAACAAAAAATGTTGGCGTCATGATAGTAAACATGTTTAAATACTCGTTTCTGGTTTTCCATGCCGACTATGTCCGCTTCCTGGAGCATCTTAAGGATTTAGGAGTGGCCCATATTGTGGAGGTCCAGGATGAGCCCACTGCTGAGATGCTGGATATCTATCGCACAATTAGCGAACTGTCCAAAACACAAAAAGCATTGGATGCCAGGCGAAAAGGCGGTTCTGTTCCGGATAAGCCTCTGGCCGAAACCTCCGGGGAACAACTGGCCCGGCGTATCCGGGCAATTGACGTGGAACTGGAGCAGTTAAATCATAGACTGGCCTCCCTTGCCAAGGATGAGAAGAGCGTGGAACCCTGGGGCAACTTTTCGCTCGCGAGCATCGAACGGCTCGAGGAAGCCGGGGTGGATCTTAGGTTTCTGGTGTGTCCCACCCGCAAATATGAAGCAGCCTGGGAGGAGAAATACCCCATCCATGTGATCTCCGATGTGGCGGGATACCGTTATTTTATCCTGCTTACCAGAGGTGAAGAGACCGACTTTTTATCCGAAATGCCGATGGTTGATGAGGTGAGTCCCCCCGCCTCTGAACTGGCCCAGTTAAGGAAGGAGATCGGTCGCTGTAAAACTGAGATCGAAGCTCTCGAACAGGAACTTAACCTAATTGCCTTCAAAGGCACCGAGGCGCTGCAAGCCTACAAAGCAAGTGTGGAGGATCGGCTGGCCGATAAAAATGTTGTACACCAAACCCGCGAAGCGGTCGAGGGTACTGTGCGCCTGGTGGAAGCCTGGGTACCACAGGTTAAGACACAGGAACTGGAAGAATGGACCGGTTCAAGAAATATCTACTATCTCAAATCGGAAGCTTCCGAAGAGGACAAACCGCCCATTCTGTTAAAGAATAACCGCTATGCCCGCTTGTTCGAGCCGGTGGGTAAGCTCTTTTCCCTACCCGCCTATGTAGAGCTGGATCTAACGCCCTTCTTTGCGCCGTTTTTCATGATGTTTTTTGGTTTTTGTCTGGGTGATGCGGGTTACGGGCTCTTGTTTGTAATCGGCGCCGGGATCTATAAATATAAGGCCAGGCCTGAGATGAAGCCCGTGATGTCGCTCATTCAGTGGCTGGGACTGGCTACGGTTATCTTTGGTGTTTTAACGGGGACCTTTTTTGGCGTACAGCTTGCCAAGACCCCCATCCCCTTTCTTTCGGGGGTGCGGGAGATGTTCCTGGATAATGATCAAATGTTTAACCTGGCACTAATCTTTGGCGGGATTCAAATTCTGTTTGGGATGGTGCTGAAGGGGGTAAGTCAAATCAAGCGGCTGGGCTTTGCTCATTCCTTGTCTACCTGGGGTTGGTTTTTGCTCATTGTCTCTACGGGCGTCTTTTATCTTCTGGATAAGAGCAATCCGGAGGCCGGATATTTTGGTGGCCTCCTGCACATGGTGTTCCTGGGCCTGTCGGTTTTGGGGATATTCATCTTTAACCATCCCAAGCGCAATGTGTTTGTTAATGTGGGTTTGGGTTTATGGGATACCTACAACACCGTGACCGGAGTAATCGGCGATTTGCTCTCATACATCCGGTTATTTGCCCTGGGCCTTTCCAGTGCTATTTTGGGGCTGGTTTTTAATCAGCTGGCCTTCGATATGAGTCCCGATCTGCCTGTGGCGAGGCATATCGTGATTTTAATAATCCTACTTATAGGACATGGCATCAATATCTTTATGTCGGGACTGGGTTCTTTTGTGCACCCCTTGCGTCTTACCTTTGTGGAATTTTATAAAAACGCCGGCTTTATTGGCGGTGGAAAAGAGTATAAACCTTTTCAGAGAGTACAATAGAAATTAATTAATAACTTTAAAACAGAAATCAGATGACACCAATTGTTTTGGCCTACATAGGCATAGGATTAATGATCGGCCTGGCTGGGATTGGAAGTGCTTATGGTGTTTCCATAGGGGGAAATGCTTCTCTAGGGGCCATGAAGAAAAATAGTGAAGCCTTTGGTAATTATGTTGTGTTAAGCGCCTTGCCGGGAACCCAGGGTCTTTATGGGTTTATGGGTTACTTTATTGTGGCCGGCACAGGGGTTTTAACAGCCGATATTACCTGGGTGCAGGCTTCTGCCATCTTTGGTGCCGGCCTGGCCCTTGGTTTTGTGGGTCTCTTCTCGGCTATTCGTCAGGGGCAGGTTTGTGCCAACGGGATTGCCGGTATTGGTGCCGGACACGATGTGTTTGGAACCAGCTTGATTCTCGCTGTTTTTCCCGAGCTGTATGCTATTTTGGCTTTTGCAGCCACTTTCATCATCAGCGGAACCCTATAATTAACCTTTTTTCTGGCTGAGGCGGTTTTCTGATGCGTTCAGATGGCCGCCTGGTGCCTTTCCCATTGTAGCGGGGTTACTCTTTGTAAGAGTGGCCCCGTTGTGTTTTAACCCGGATGAAGTGTTTTATGAATCGATGGAATGGGATTTTTGGCTTTTCGGAAGGTTGTCATACACTTCTGGTTTTACTATCCGTTCTGCCTTGTGCTTTTCTTACCTCCAAAAAAGGGTTGTTTTGTCTTTTGTAAGACAAATGTATCCCCTTCTAACCATCCTTTTTAAGCGGATTATTTTCAAAAGTATTTTTATGCAGTTCTGAGATAAATGCACTATTTTTGTTTTTAGAGGATTGATTTTGAACTAAATGAATAGAAAGAAAAGTGGACGATAAGATAGATCTATGGGTGATTACAGAGGATTAAAACAGGAGGAGATTGAGGTTCTGGAAAGGAGAGGGTGTATCTGTGAGGAGTGGAATAAGGTTGAGGTGAAGGAGGGTTTTAGGCCAGAGCGTTTGAGAAATGTCGTTTTTTCGGGCGAGGTAAGGCTGGGCGTTTTTTCGCGTTCATTTCCCTTTCCGGGTGGAGTTAAAAAGCCATCGGGGCTCTATTCAGCCACCATTCATAACTCCGTGATTCATGACGATGTTTATATCAGTCATGTGCGGAATCAAATCGCTAATTACATCATTTGCCGAAATGTGGTCGTTGAGAGTGTGGATTCGCTCGTGACCGAAGGGTTTTCCAGTTTTGGGAATGGGGTGAGAGTGGCTGTTTTAAATGAAACAGGGGGCCGCGAAGTACCCATTTATAATGAGTTGTCGGCTCATACAGCCTACTTGTCTGCTTTTTACAGGCACCGGCCCGAAATGATTGAGCGGCTCGCGGCCTTGGTGGACGACTACACCCAAAAGGTCGGGTCGAATAGGGGAACCATTAGCGAGGGGGCTCACCTGGTTAATTGCCGAACCATCCTTAATGTGTGTGTGGGGCCCTCGGCCACTCTGGAGGGCATTTACCGGCTCAATAACGGAACCATTAACAGCTCTGAAGCGGATCCTTCTTATTTTGGGCCCGGAGTGATTGCCGAAGACTTTATCTGTGCCAGCGGGGCCAATGTTTCGGAAGGAACCCTTGTCTCAAAATGCTTCATCGGACAGGGTTGTCAGCTGGGAAAGCAATACTCGGCCGAGAATTCCCTATTCTTCGCCAACAGCCAGGGTTTCCATGGAGAGGCCTGTTCGGTGTTTGGAGGTCCCTATACGGTAACCCATCATAAATCCACCCTGCTGATTGCCGGTTATTTTTCTTTTCTCAATGCCGGGAGTGGCTCCAACCAGAGCAACCATATGTATAAACTGGGGCCAATACACCAGGGGGTTGTGGAACGGGGCAGCAAGACCACCAGCGACTCTTATCTGTTGTGGCCTGCGAAAATTGGGGCTTTCTCGTTGGTGATGGGGCGTCATTACCGCAATCCCGACACCTCCGATTTGCCCTTCTCGTATCTTATCGAAAATAGGGATGAGAGTTATCTGGCTCCGGGGGTCAACCTTCGCAGTGTAGGCACTATGCGCGATGCCCGTAAATGGCCCCAGCGGGATCGCCGTAAGGATATAAAAAAACTCGATTTTATTCTTTTTAACCTATTGAGTCCCTATACCGTTCAAAAGATGGTGCGTGGGATGCAGCTGCTTCGAAAGCTGAAGGAGACCTCGGGGTTTACTTCCGACTATTACATGTACAACAATGTGAAGATGACCCATGAATCCCTGGAGCGGGGTATTCTTATGTATCGGATTGGAATTGTCAAGTTTTTGGGAAATGGATTGCTCAAGCGACTGGAATTGAGCTCTTTCTCCGATATGCAGGGGGTGCGGACCACGCTCGCGGCGACCGGATCAATCGGCGCGGGGCCCTGGGTCGATATGGCAGGGTTGTTCGTTCCTCGTCAAAAGGTGGAGAAGCTGGTTCAGTCCATCGAAAACGGCACCATCCCTTCACTCGATCGGCTTAACGGCATTTATGAGAAATGGTATAACCAATATTACGAATGGGTATGGAATTGGTGTGTGCCCGTGTATAAAGAAGTTCTGGACATTGATTTAAACACCATTACGAAGTCCGGGCTCATCCGGCTTATCCGGGAGTGGAAGGAGGCCGTGCTTTCGCTCGACCAGATGATGTATGAAGATGCCCGCAAAGAATTTACCCTTAAGGTGCGAACCGGGTTTGGGCTGGATGGTGAAGATGAGGTGCGGAATGTGGATTTCGAACAGGTTCGGGGGGGATTCGAAGACCACCCATCGGTGGGCGATATCCGGAATCATATGGAGAAAAAAAGCCGGCTTGCCAAAACCATTATTGATCGGTTGAAAACCCTCAATGATGAGAAGGATAGCCTTTAATTGATGCTCTTAAGCTGTATTTTTCAAATTTTGTAAGAAAGGAATTTATCATGTGTGGAATAGTTGCTTATGTTGGAGAGCGTACCGCTTTCCCTATCTTGATTAAAGGATTGAAAAGGCTGGAATACCGTGGGTATGATTCTGCTGGTATTGCTTTGCTGAATCATCAGGTACAGCTCTACAAGTGTCGCGGAAAAGTACAGGATCTGGAAAATAGCATTAAGGGACACGACATTGCCGGGACAGTTGGCATGGGGCATACCCGCTGGGCTACCCATGGAGAACCCAGTGATGTGAATGCCCATCCCCACGTCTCCCAGGGCGGCCACTTTGTGTTGGTGCACAATGGCATCATCGAGAACTATGCCCACCTTAAAAAGGAACTTACCCAACGCGGGTACGCTTTCAGGAGTGATACCGATAGCGAGGTCCTGGTGAATCTTATCGAGAATATCTATCTGGAACAAAAAGTGTCGGCCGAGTGGGCGGTTCGATTGGCGCTGACCCAGGTGGTGGGAGCTTACGGATTGGTTATCTATTCACCCGACGAACCCGGCCGGCTCATCGCTGCCCGTAAAGGTAGTCCCCTGGTGATTGGCGTGGGTGAGAATGAATATTTTCTGGCTTCCGACGCAACGCCCATTGTTGAATATACCGATCAGGTGATGTATCTGGAGGATGAAGAAGTGGCCTTGTTGGATGGCCATCATTTGGAATTGAAAAACCTGCACAACGATAAAAAAACGCCTCGTGTTCAAACCGTGGATGGAGGAATTGATAAGATGGATAAGGGCGATTTCGAACATTTTATGCTCAAAGAGATCCACGATCAACCGGGTTCTATCGGCGATACCTTCAGGGGACGTATTTCCATGGATCGGAGTAAGATTTTTCTGGGAGGTATCCTGGACGTTTTACCTGAGCTTATTAAGGCACCGCGCATCGTTATTGTGGCCTGTGGTACTTCATGGCATGCCGGGCTGGTAGGCGAATATCTGCTGGAGGAGTATGCCCGCATTCAGGTCGAAGTAGAGTATGCCTCCGAATTCAGGTATCGAAATCCGATGATTAACGCCGACGATGTGGTGATTGCCATTTCGCAGAGCGGGGAGACTGCCGATACCCTGGCAGCCATCCGGCTGGTTAAAGAGCATTCCAAGGCGACGATCCTGGGTATTTGTAATGTGGCGGGTTCTTCCATTCCCAGGGAAACCCATGCCGGGGTCTATACCCATGCCGGTTTGGAAATTGGGGTGGCTTCCACCAAAGCGTTTACGGCTCAGGTCACTGTGCTGGCGATGATGGCTTTTCTTCTTGGCTATCGCCGCAACAAGATTAGTAAAGAACAATACCTGGAGCTGATTCAGGAGCTGACTACCATCCCCGAAAAGATGAGCCGGATACTAAGTCAGGAAGCACACATAAAAGAGGTGGCAGCGCATTACGATAAGGTTAGCAACGCTTTATATATGGGCCGTGGATCCCTTTTCCCGGTGGCTTTGGAAGGGGCTCTCAAGTTGAAGGAGATAACCTATATTCATGCCGAAGGGTATCCCGCGGCCGAAATGAAGCATGGCCCTATTGCGTTGATCGATGAAAATATGCCTGTTTTTGTGCTGGCGGTAAAGGATGCCTCCCACGATAAGATTGTCAGCAATATTCAGGAGGTGAAAGCCCGAAAGGGGAAGGTCATCGCCATTGTCACCGAGGGAGACCGGACCATTGGCAAAATTGCCGATCAGGTAATTGAAATTCCCGAATGTCACCCTGCGCTTTCGCCACTGCTGGCAGTGGTTCCTCTGCAAATTATTTCGTATTACATTGGCCTTGCACGAGGATGCAATGTGGACCAACCGCGAAATCTTGCTAAGTCGGTGACGGTGGAATAATACCCTTAAGCAAGCTCAATACATCCATTAAAAGATCAGGCCCCAAGGCATTCAAAAGTGCAATGGGGCCTGATTTATGATCAAAGGCATTGGATGCTTTATCTCTGTTCGTATTGCTGCCTGTAATAGTTGGCATAGTCACCCGAGAGGATGTTGCTTAACCATGATTCATGTGAAAGGTACCAGGCTACGGTTTTTCTGATCCCTTCCCCGAACTGCAAGGAGGGCGCCCAGCCCAGCTCTTTCATGATTTTGGCGGAGTCGATGGCATAGCGTTTATCGTGGCCGGCCCGGTCTTTAACAAAGGTGATGAGGCCTGCCGAGGTTCCGGGTTGACGCCCCAGGGCTTCGTCCATGACCTCGCAAAGTTTATGGATGAGGTCGATGTTGCTCCACTCGTTGATGCCCCCAATATTGTAGGTTTCACCCACTTGTCCCTTGTGAAAAATAAGGTCAATTGCATTGGCGTGGTCTTCCACATAGAGCCAATCCCTGATGTTTTCACCTTTCCCATAAATGGGGATGGGTTGATTGGTTTTTATATTATTGATGGCCAGAGGGATGAGCTTTTCGGGGAACTGGTTGGGGCCGTAATTGTTCGAACAATTTGAAATGACCACCGGCAGCCCGTAGGTGTGGTGATAGGCACGGACCAGATGATCGCTGCTGGCCTTGGAGGCCGAGTAAGGACTGCGCGGATCGTAAGGGGAGGTTTCGGTGAAAAGGCCGTCAGCCCCCAGGGAACCATACACTTCATCGGTGGAGACGTGGTAGAACCTTTTGTTCTGCAGTTGATCGCCCCAGATGTTGCGCGCCGCATTTAACAGGTTTACGGTTCCAAGGATGTTGGTGTTGATAAACGCCAGCGGGTCGGTGATGGAGCGGTCTACATGCGATTCGGCAGCCAGATGAATGACTCCATCCGGTTGGTGCTCAGCAAATATTCTATCGATGGAAGCCGCATCCGTAATGTCGGCTCTGATGAAGGCATGGTTGGGCAGTGCTTCCACATCGGTCAGATTCTCCAGGTTCCCCGCGTAGGTGAGGGCGTCGAGGTTGAGAATTTTATACTCAGGGTATTTGTTGACCAGTAGCCGCACCACATGGGAGCCGATAAAACCTGCTCCCCCTGTTATCAGGAGGGTTTTTTTCATGATGGTTTATTTTAGGTTTCTTACTCTTTTCTCCCAGTCCCAGGCACTTTTTAATGTCTCTTCAAGAGATTTTTCGGCTTCCCAGCCCAGTTCTTTGTTGGCAAAAGAGGTGTCGGCCCAGATCTTTTCAATATCACCGGTCCTGCGAGCCACAATTTGGTAATTTAGGTTCACATTGTTAACCTTCATAAATGTCTTTACCAGCTGCATCACCGAGTAGCCGTTGCCGGTGCCTACATTAAAGAATTCGTAGTTGGCTTTTTGCTTCTCCTTAAGAAGTCGGTTAATGGCTACCACATGGGCTTTGGCCAGATCCACCACATTGATGTAATCGCGAATGGCCGTTCCATCTTCAGTGTCGTAGTCATCGCCAAATATCTTCAGCTCATCTCTGAGTCCGGCAGCCGTTTGAGTGATGAAAGGCACCAGGTTGTTGGGAACACCCACCGGCAGTTCACCAATCAGGGCGGTGGGGTGTGCTCCTATGGGATTGAAGTAACGCAACGCAATACAGTGGTTTAGAGGACTGACTTTGCAGAAGTCGCGCAGGATGTCCTCGGAAATGGCTTTGGTGTTTCCATAGGGCGACTCGGCCGGCTTGCGGGGGGTAGTCTCGGTGACGGGTAAAGTGTCGGGCTGACCATACACGGTGCAGCTGGAGCTGAATACCATGTTGGGGACCTCATATTTTTTCATGCACTCCAACAGGTTCATCAACGATACCAGGTTGTTTCGATAGTATTCCAGGGGTTTCTCCACCGACTCGCCTACCGCTTTAAAGGCGGCAAAGTGAATGATGGCCTCAATATTTTTATACTTCTTAAAGAAAGCATCGGTCTTTTCTCTTTCGGATAGATTGAACTTCTCAAATTGGGGGCGTTTGCCGGAGATTTTTTCGATGGCATCCAGAACCTCAATCTTTGAATTGGATAAGTCGTCAATAATAACTACCTCAAAGCCTTCGTTTTGAAGCTCTACCACCGTGTGGGATCCAATGTATCCAGTTCCTCCGGTGACCAATATTTGTTTGCTCATGGTAAAATGTATTTGAAGGGATTTACTTTTTGTAAGTGCCCTGTTTTTAGTCTTATGTGTTTTGAAGATGTAAAAATAATAAATAGAATTTGCATTGGCCTTACTAAAGCAGGTTTTATCTTTAGAAGGGAGTTATTAACAATTGGTCAGCAGCTGTTCATAACAAAATTAGGCAGGAGGCGTATAAATTTATTAAATTTGCGGTATGGCAACAATAGAGAAACATATAGCGGACTTACTTTGTCTGCACGACTGCGTGATTGTACCTGGCTTAGGCGGTTTTGTAGCGAATCATTCTCCGGCGATGGTGCTGGAGGAACGCCACTTGTTTATGCCCCCTTCAAAAGAGATTGGCTTTAACCGCAGTTTGTCGCATAACGACGGGTTGTTGGTAAATCACCTTTGCCGACGCGAAGGATGTAGTTATCAGGAGGGAACGGAGCAGGTTAATGCCTTCGTTTCTGAGTTGTTACTCTCCATTGGCCGCCAAGAGGTTGCCATCCTCGACGGAATTGGGGATTTCAGAAAAGATGCTTTGGGCAATATGCTGTTCGCTCCGCAGGGTGGCAATGCCTTTCTGCCCGACTCCTTCGGGCTCGGCCAATTTCAATTTGATCCCCTTGAGAGTGCTTCTTCTGTTGGACAAAGCGAAGAGCCCGTAAGACGCCTGCTTAAGAGCCGTTCGCCCCGTTATTGGGCTTCCATTGCCGCCATGATGGCCGGTTTGTTTTTCTTTACTTCGGAGTTGAAGATGCCTGAGCAGACACAGATGAATCAAGGCAGCTTTTTTTCCGTGTCGCAGGAGAGTCAACAACCGGTTCTTAACCAAGAGGCCGATAATGCCTTCTATCTGGAGTCTGAATCCGTTTCTGATGATGGCGTTGAGATGGAATCGGGGGTTTTGGCTGCATCAGAAATGTCGGCCCAGTCTCCTTTGAAAAACGAGGGCTCTGGCTATCATTTGATTGCGGCCAGCTTTGCCCAGTCCGGTCCCGCACAAAAGGTGTTAGCCCAGATGCAGGCCGATGGGTATCCCGAGGCGAGTATCATGGAAAGTGCCAACGGCCGGTTTAGGGTGGCATTGTGCTCATTTGCCAATAAGTCTGATGCCATGGCGCAACTGTATCAGGTGCGCGAGATGCCCCGGTTTAGCGAGGTGTGGTTGTGGAAACATTAGATTAAATTCCAGCTTTTTTTAGAGATATCCTTCCTAATCTTCTATTGCTTTCTGAATTTCCTGAATTGGAATCCGGGAGGCGTGTGAATTATTGTGGCGGTGTGGGTGGATGTATTAACAGGTGTCGACCCCTGGGCCACTTCCAGTAGTCATCAGGCCTGCGGGGTTCGTAAATTGGAGATTCTTCTGTTCTTCCCTTCGATCCAAAAAAAAAGGTTGGTTAAAAACCCTTTCGGTATCTAACCAACCCCGTAAAAATATTTATCACTTCGTCATATGACGATCCTGGGATTAACCATCCTTAGCTCCGGTGCTTTGGGTTACCTCACTTCCGATCCCGGCTTAATGTCCGTGGCAGGGGCCACGAAGTCAAGTCTGCCATCGGCATCTTCGGCCATCAGTATCATACCCTGCGATTCGATTCCCTTTATTTTTCGCGGGGCCAGGTTTACCAGAATGGAGACCTGACGTCCAATGATTTTCTCTGGCTCAAAATATTCGGCAATGCCCGACACTACTGTCCGCTTATCTATGCCTGTATTGATGGTTAGCTTAAGCAGTTTCTTGGTTTTAGCAACTTTCTCGGCTTCTAAAATGGTTCCCACGCGGATGTCCATTTTTGTAAACTCCTCGAAAGAGATATCGGCTTTGGCGGGTTCTGCCTTTTTATTGTCTGCCTGATTATTGGTTTTGGTCTGAGCCAGCTTGTCGAGTTGCTCCTGAATCTTGTCGTCTTCGATTTTTTCGAACAAGAGGGTGGCCTTGTTCACCTGGTGGCCGGCAGTCAGGAGCTCCTGGTTCCCGCAGTTGGCCCAGGTGGGGGTCTCCATATTCAGCATCTCGCGCATTTTTTGAGCGGTGAATGGCAGGAAGGGCTCCATTAAGATGGCCAGGTTGGCGGTGATTTGCATCGAAATATTCAGGATGGTTTTCACCCTTTCCGGATCGGTTTTAATGAGCTTCCAGGGTTCGGTGTCGGCCAGGTATTTGTTGCCCAGACGAGCCAGGTTCATGGCCTCGCGCACCGCTTCTCTAAACCGGAACTGATCTAGGCTGGAGGCTACCTTCTCTACCAGTTGGGGGATGGCATCCAACGTTTCCAGATCGAACGGTTCGGTGGTGGTAACGGGGGGAACGATCCCCTTAAAATAGTTATTGGTGAGTACCATCGTGCGGTTAACGAAGTTGCCAAGGATGGCCACCAACTCGTTGTTGTTGCGTGCCTGGAAATCTTTCCAGGTGAAATCGTTGTCTTTGGTTTCAGGGGCATTGGCTGTAAGTACGTAGCGCAGAACGTCTTGTTTGTCTTTGAAATCAACGAGGTACTCGTGAAGCCACACGGCCCAGTTTCGTGAAGTGGAGATCTTGTCTCCTTCCAGGTTCAGGAATTCGTTGGCCGGCACATTGTCGGGCAGATTGAAACTGCCTTCTGCCTTGAGCATGGCCGGAAAAACGATGCAGTGAAAAACAATGTTGTCTTTCCCAATGAAGTGGAGCATCCGTGTTTCGGGGTCTTTCCAGTATTTTTCCCACTCGGGGGTGAGTACTTTGGTGGCTGAGATGTACCCTATGGGGGCATCGAACCACACATACAATACTTTACCATCGGCCCCTTCAACCGGCACGGGCACGCCCCAGTTGAGATCGCGGCTTACCGCCCGGGGCTGGAGGCCCTGGTCGAGCCACGACTTGCATTGCCCGTAAACATTGGCTTTCCACTCTTTGTGGTCTTCCAGAATCCATTTTTCCAGAAAAGACTGATACTGATCCAGGGGTAAATACCAATGTTTGGTTTTGCGCATCACAGGGGTGCTGCCCGAGATGGTTGAGCGTGGGTTGATCAGATCGGTGGCATTGAGTGAGGTGCCACAACTTTCGCATTGGTCGCCATAAGCGCCTTCGCTCTTGCAGTGCGGGCAAGTGCCGGTGATGTAGCGGTCGGCCAGAAACTGGTCGGCTTCCTCATCGTAGTATTGATCGTTTTCTTTCTCAATAAAAACACCCTTTTTGTAGAGTTTTTCGAAAAAGGCCGAGGCTGTTTCGTGGTGAGCAGGGTTGCTCGTGCGATCGTAGACGTCGAAGCTGATGCCAAATGCCTCGAAGGAGTCCTTGATCAGATGGTGGTATTTGTCAACAACGTCCTGGGGTGTGATGCCTTCTTTTCTGGCTTTCAGAGTGATGGGTACACCATGTTCGTCCGAGCCGCCTATCAGCAGTACCTCTTCTTTTTTCAAACGAAGATATCTTACATAAATATCGGCAGGAACGTAAACCCCAGCAAGGTGTCCGATGTGAACGGGGCCATTGGCATAAGGCAGGGCAGTGGTGACCAGTGAGCGTTTAAATTTGTTCATTTGGTAGTTTGTCTCGATGTTTGATCGGGGTAAAAAAATAAAATGGGGTAATCGGTTAAAAATATGGGGGTTAATAATTTGAATGCAGTAAAATTTTACCGCAGGCGAGATAATAAGTCCTCTTTTTATTAACTTCACAAAGATAACCAAACCTGTTAAATAGTTGATTGCATTGTGATTGAAATTATTCCACCTTTCATAAAAAAGGGCGCCTTATTTGGGCTGGTGTCCCCGGCCGGTCATATTTCGGCGGGTGCGCTGGATCCTGCCGAACAGTTTTTATCGACACATGGCTTCCGAAGCATCCGTTCGGGTCATGCAACCGATGCGTTCTTCCAATTCTCCGCCTCCGACCAGTATCGGCTGGAAGATTTTCAGTCGATGATCGATCATCCGGATGTGGAGGTGATATGGTGTACACGTGGCGGTTATGGGGCCATTCGCATTCTGGAACAGCTCGACTTTTCGGCACTTAAGCGACGGCCCAAGTGGCTGGTGGGCTTCAGTGATATTACCGTTTTCCATTCGGCTTTGCAGAATATTCATAAGGTGGCTTCGGTGCATGGCCCCATGCCCAAAAGCATTACCGGCGAGGGAAGTTCCCGGGAGCAAGCCCTTCATCTGCTTAACCTGTTGCAGGGCCATTCGGTGAACTACCAAACCCAACCACATCCTTTTAACCGGGAAGGCTCTGCTTCGGGCACCCTCATCGGGGGCAATCTGTCTCTGCTTTATGCGCTCAGGGGAACCCAATATGATTTTGATCCCCGGGGAAAAGTGTTGTTTATTGAAGAGGTAGGGGAGAAACTGTATCATCTCGACCGTATGATGTACAACCTTAAGTTAGGCGGTCAATTGGCCGGTTTGTCAGGATTGGTCGTGGGGCAGATGACCGAAATGACCGACGAAAAAACCCCTTTCGGGGCCTCGGCTCAGGGGATTGTGCGTGAGGCGGTTAAAGATTATGACTATCCGGTTCTTTTTGGCTTTCCGGCGGGTCACGACTCGCCCAATGAGCCCCTCATCTTAGGCGGCCGGGTTCATCTGCAGGTGGATGCTTCGGGTGGCCGGGTGATTGAAAATGGTCTTATCTGAAAACAAGATATTGTTATGGCGTCACATAACGAACTCGGACAAAAGGGAGAAGATAAAGCTGCCCTTTATTTAGCCCGGCAGGGGTATAAAATCATTGCGCGAAATTATCGGTTTGGGAAAAAGGAGATCGATATTATTGCCTGGGATGGTCCTTGTCTGGTAATTGTGGAGGTGCGCACGCGTACTTCCGAATTCTGGGAGCACCCCCGTGACACCATTTCGGCGGGTAAGATTAAAATGTTGGCCGAGGCGGCCGAAGCCTTTATTCTCAATCATGAGCTGGATTGTGAAACACGTTTCGACCTGGTTTGCTGGGTGCCCCATCCCGATGACGACAAGTGGGAACTGGAGCATGTGGAGGAGGCTTTCCATCCTACTCTTTGATGGATGAGCCCTGGAATCAACACTCAGGAGATGTATGGGTGTCTCAACAAGTTAAAAAAATGATTTGCGTATGAATATTGAAGAAATCAGACTCTTTTGTCTGTCGTTAAAAGGAACCACCGAAGATTTGCCATTTGATGAATCTACACTCGTATTTAAAGTTCGCAATAAGATCTTTGCGCTCACCAGTCTTGATAAGCCCTTCTCTTTAAATCTCAAGTGTGATCCCGAAAAAGCCATCGAGCTCAGGGAACGGTACGACGCGGTTTTGCCGGGTTACCATATGAATAAAAAGCATTGGAATACCGTCAATCTCGATGGTTCGATTTCTGATGACTTAATTCGGGAGTGGATTATACACTCTTATAATCTGGTGGTTAAAGGGCTCTCGGGTAAGGAGCGATCGGCGTTGGAGAAGGAGTAAATTAGTGGGAAGGCCCGGCTTTTTCGGGAGGGATGGATAGGGGTTCTTCAGGATCGGGTTTTAAATCCACCGGGGGAAGGTGGTTTGTGGTTAGGTGGAGCCTCCTGTGGGTCGATGGGTAATAGTGTTGGAGGGGCATCCAAAAGAAAATATCATCGTATATTGCGGACCTAAAGTAGAGTAATTTGTTTGAGGTATGAAAAAACTGGTCTCTTTATTTTTTCAGGGGTTGTTGTATGTGGCACCCCTGGCTGTAACGATTTATGTAATTGTTATGTCATTTACCTGGATCGACGGATTGCTCCGGGATCTTGAAATATTCAGAGAAGGGCCTTTTTCGGAGTATAGTTTCCCGGGTTTGGGGGTCTTGGTTTTGCTTTCGTTGCTCACTTTGATCGGGTACCTGGGGAAAAAGTTGCTCACCAATCCTATTTCCTCTTTTTTTTATTCCTTTTTAGAGAAGGCGCCTCTTGTTAAGATCATCTATAGTTCGGTAAAGGAGCTTCTCTCGGCCTTTGTGGGGAAGGAACGCAAATTTGAACAGCCGGTGCTGGTGTCTCTCGATGAGGTGGGGATTGTAAAACGGATGGGCTTCATTACGGCCACTGATCTATCCGAGCTTGGTCTGGAGTCCGGGCAGATCGCGGTGTATCTGCCCAGCTCATATGGGTTGTTAGGGGAACTGGTTATTGTGCCCGGGAGCCAGGTGGAGCGACTTAATGCCAACTCGGCAGAAGTGATGAAATTTATCGTTTCCGGAGGGGTGACCCGGGTGGGGCAAAAAAACTCTATCTCTTCTTAAAGAGATCTTTCATCTTATCCAGAATTGATTTTCTCTGTTCTTCTTTTTTGTTTTTGTCAATTTTTAAGTTTGTGGAATCGGGTCGCTCGGTCTTTTTCCCAAATAACCGCTGGAAAAAGCCCAGGTCGGGATCTTCCATAGAGAAATCTTCACAATTCACTTTGTCGGCCAGATAATCGGGTAGTGGGTAAAAGGTTTGCCTGCCCATGCCGTTTAAGATGCCTGTTTGTTCGGCTTTTTGCATGAAGCGGGCAAAGATGGGAAGGGCGGTATGTGCCCCTTGCCCATAGGCTGTGGAGCGGAAATGCACCACGGGACTGTCGGCTCCTACCCATGCACCGGCCACAATACCCGGGTTAAATCCGATAAACCAACCGTCGGCATTATCCTGGGTGGTTCCGGTCTTACCGGCCAGTTGGGATTGAAGTCCGTAGATGGAACGCAATGACTGAGCCGTTCCCCGCTCAACAACGCCCTGCAGCATATGGTTCATCAGGCGGGCGGTCTCCTCTTCGAAGGCGGGTTCTAAAGGCTGAGCCGGCTGTTCCTGATAAAGCACTTTGCCCGAGGCATCTTCGATGCGCAAAATAGCAATGGGCTTGATGGCAGAGCCATAGTTGGCAAAGGCCGTATAGGCGGTGATCATTTCCAGCAGGGAGAGGTTAGCCGTTCCAAGGCCGATGGAGGGTTGGTCGGGAATATCGCTTTCAACGCCGGCTTTACGCACCAGGTCTATCACATCGTGAGGTCCGGTCTTAATGGTGAGCTCCGCCGTGACGGTATTCACCGAGTGGATGAGTGCCCCCTGGAGGGAATAGTATCCGTCGTGTTTGCCATCGGCATTGGCTGGAGACCAGTCTTTGTTAAGCCGATAAATGCGGCGCTCATTGGAGATGTAATCGCATGGATCGTAGCCCTCCTCGAGAGCCGTGGCATAAACGAAGGGCTTAAAGGTGCTGCCTACCTGTCGTTGTGCCGTTACGTGGTCGTATTGATAAAATTTGAAGTTGGTGCCGCCTACCCAGGCCAGGATGTGTCCATTGGAGGGATTTACCGCCAAAAATCCGGAGTGGAGTTGTCGAAGAGCATGTTTTACCGAGTCGGCAGGTGCCATTCGAACTGTTTTTTCCTCTCCATTTACCAGAAGGGTGATGGTGATGGGTTTTTCCATCTGTTTAAGAATCTCTGCCTCGCTTAAGCCCTCCGACTTTAACGATTGGTAGCGTTGGGAACGTCGCAAGGCAGAAATGTAAACCTCGGGATAGGCCGACCAGGGCTCTTTTTTCCCCCACTGGTTATCGAACTCAGTCTGTAGCTGTTGCATTTGCCGGGATACGGCCTGGTTGGCAAAGGACTGCAGTTGGCTGTTGAGGGTGGTGAAGATGCGTAATCCGCTGGTGAACAGGTTGATGCTGTCGCCATATTCCTGGCCCAGGAGGTTGGCGGCCCGGATTCGGACCTGTTCCAGAAAGTAGGGGGCGGGGCCATTTTTATGATCCAGTAAGTTGTATTTGAGCCCAATGGGTTTGGCTTTGTATTGCTCGCTTTCGGCCTTGCTGAGAAACTTTTGCTCAACCATGCGATCGAGAACCACGTTACGCCTTTCGAGTGATTTCTCGGGATGGAGACGGGGGCTGTAGCGGGTGTTGGCGGCCAGCATGCCCACCAGTGTGGCGGCCTCGTGCGGTTCCAGAGCCGATGAAGATTTGCTGAAGAAACGATTTGCTGCCACTTCTATTCCATAGGTGTTTTCCCCAAAGGGAACCGTATTGAGGTAGAGAGAGAGAATCTTCTCTTTGCTAAAGGCCTGTTCCAGTCTGGCCGCGATGAACATCTCCCTGGCTTTGGATACGGGCAACCACAGCAATCCCTCTTTTTTTCGGGGGAACAGGTTCTTGGCAAGCTGCTGGCTGATGGTGCTGCCGCCTCCCTGAGCATGATCTCCCAGCAGAAGGGTTCGGACCACAACGCGCCCCAGACTGATGTAATCCAGTCCCTTGTGTTCGAAAAAACGGCTGTCCTCGGTGGCTACCAAAGCATTTTTTACATGTGGCGAAATCTTTTGGTTGTCGATGCTTCGCCGGTTTTCGATGTAGAATTTACCAATGAGTTGTTTGTCGATTGAATATACTTCTGTTGCGGAGTTGTTTTGTACATTTTTCAGCTCCCCGATTGTGGGAATACGGCCGAACAATCCGATATATACCAGAGAAAGAAAAATTCCTATTACCATCAAGCCCCCCAGTGCAAGCTTCAGAAAGGTTTTAAGAAGCCAATTGCGGAATTTGTGTTTGCCGGTTGTGGCTTTCCGTTTCCTGCTTTTTTGTTTTGCCATTAGATTCTCGAGCGATTATTTTTGTTTTTTGAGTTGCCAAAGATACCATTTTGCCGTGTTATCAATGGTCTCTTTTATGGGCCGGAAGGTGTAATTGAATTGCCGGGTGAATTTTTTGTTCGAGTAATAGGACTTTCCCAGAGCCGATCGGGCCGTGTCACGGGTCAGAGCGGGTGCTTTTCCAGCCAGTGCACATAAGGCGTGATTAAGTCTCCAGCCCAGATTGACCATCCATTTGGAGGCCTTGAACCAGGGGGGGCTTACGCCCAGGGCATTGGCTGTGAGGGTGAAAAACTCTTTGAAGCTCAGGTGCTCGCTGTTTAGAATGAAGCGTTGATTCACAATGTCGCTGGTCATCAGCAACACCATGGCTTCGGCCACATCGCGCACATCCACGAAACCCGTAGTTCCATCTGAATAAAAGGGCATCCCCTTGTAAACGGAGTAAAACAAGCGGCCGCTGCTTCTCAGCCAGTTTACCGGCCCAATAATGATGGAAGGGTTGACAATAACCACCGGCAGCCCCTCTTTTGAAGCACGCCAAACTTCCATCTCGGCTCTGAATTTGCTGTGCGAGTAGGCCGATCGGTTGTCGTCGGGTTGCCACTCCACGTTTTCGTCGATCAGGTCGCCGTTACTGGGTTTGCCCAGTGAGCTGATGGAACTGACATAGCACAGTTTTTCCACCTTTTTTTCCAGACAGGCATTTACCAGGTTGGCGGTTCCTTCGGCATTTACCTGGAGCATCTTCTGCGACTCACCGGGGTTAAACGACACCATGGCTGCCACATGAAACACCTGATTGATGCCTTCGAGGGCATTCTCGAGTGAAAAGTAGTCGGCCAGATCGGCTTCAATCCACTCTATTTTTTTGAGCAATTCTCCTGCCTCTTCGTTGGCATAAAATCGAAACAAATTCTCTACCTCGTCCAGATTGCTGCTGGCCCTGCAGATGGCTTTTACGCTCTCCCCCTGGCTGGTTAGCCTGAAAAGTAAATGAGAGCCCACAAGGCCGGTTCCTCCTGTTATTAGCATCATAATGCAAAAGTAATTATTACCAGTGAAATCGGATGGTTTGTTTTAGCCCGGGTGAGAGGCTGAGAGGAACCGGGCTTATGCCTGCCACGCTCTCAATCAGGCTTTTCTCGGCACTGGTGTAGCCCTTCTGTGGGAAGAAAAATTCGATCACTACTTCGGCGACCCGGCGTGGGTCGCTGGCCATAATCTTGGTAATCTCCAGCTCTGTGCCTTCAATATCGATATGATGATCCATGGCTTTTATGCCCATGATGGTCATGATGCAGCTACCCAGAGAGGTTGCCAACAGGTCGGTGGGGGAGAAAGAAGCCCCCTGGCCCCGATTGTCGGTGGGGGCATCTGTTATTAGCTTAGTTCCCGATTGAAGATGGAGGCTTTCGGTTCGAAGACCACCCAGATATCGACTTTTAATGGTGATGGACATGAAGTGTGGTATTAATTCAAAATTGTTACTAATTTAGCGTTTCTAATTGATTTAAATAATATGTTTTCAGGAATTGTAGAAGAAGCGGCCACTGTTGTCGCAGTAGAAAAGGAAAAAGGGAATATGCATTTCACCCTTGAGTGTTCATTTACCCCGGAACTGAAGATCGACCAGAGTATTGCCCACAATGGCGTGTGCCTCACGGTCGTGAAAATGAAGGGGAACACCTATACGGTAACGGCTATTCAGGAGACTCTGGAGAAGTCGAACCTGGGTTTGCTTAAGCCCGGTGATAAGGTGAACCTGGAACGCAGCATGATTATGAACGGACGGCTCGACGGTCATATTGTTCAAGGACATGTGGATCAAACAGCTAAGTGCCTGGAAGTAAAGGAGGTCGATGGCAGCTGGTATTATACTTTCCAATATGAGGTGAACCGGGAAATGGCCTCTCAAGGCTACATGACCGTTGAAAAAGGTTCGGTTTGTGTGAACGGTGTCAGCCTGACGGTGGTGAACAGTCGTGATGATCGGTTTTCGGTGGCTATAATTCCTTATACCCACGATTTTACAAACTTCCATCAGATTAAGGAAGGGTCGGTTATTAACCTCGAATTTGATATCCTGGGCAAGTACATCAGCCGACTGATGGCGTTTAAGGGATAAATTAACCAGGGGCATGTGGCCTGGAATTCCCCGGTCAGCATACCCCCTGGTTGTCTTTTGTCTCATTAACTTTCAAGCTCTGTGGTACAGTTAGGACAGCGCTTGGCTTTTATTGGAATGGTGGTGAAACAGCTGGGACATTCCTTGGTGGTGGGTGCGGCAGGTGCCGGTACTTCCTCTTTCTTTTTTAAGCGGTTCATCTGCTTAATAACCATGAAGATGGCAAAGGCGATGATGATAAAATCCAGAACCGTGTTGATGAAAACCCCGTAATTGAGGGTGACCGCTTCGGCTTCGGCTGTTTTCTCCCTTAGGATAATGGCCAGATTGGAGAAGTCGACCCCCCCGAGAAGTAACCCTATTGGGGGCATAATAACGTCGGCTACGAAAGAGCTGACAATCTTTCCAAAAGCCCCGCCGATAACAATACCTACCGCCATGTCGATAACGTTTCCGCGCATGGCAAATTCTTTGAATTCTTTACCCATTCCCATAATTTTAATGATTTAAGGGCATGCGTTGTAGAGTTGAATTTTCAGGATTCTAAACGCATAAATTGCTGCTAATATTGGCATTGCATTAAAATTACAAAATGTTTTGCTCAATAGCAACCTGGTAAAGCCGCGCCTTTTATACGGGGTTTTTTGGTTGGGGCAGAAGCCCGAATATGGGAAGGGTGGCCCAATCTAATAAATGTGGGTGTCTCCTTTTGAGGTGACCTCCTCGCTGGTAATTTTTTTGTTGTTGATGGCCCGCCAGGCAAACCAGATGTAGGTGGCAATGAAGGGCACCAAAAGCGAAACATAGCTCATGGTGGTTAGGGTATATTCACTGGAGGAGGCATTTTGAATGGTTAGTGAACTTTGCAGATCGAAGGTGGAAGGGTAGAAGGCGGTATTGTTGAGCCCGGCTGCCAGAAACAAGCTGAGAACGGTAAGGATGGTGCCTGGCCCGGTCATCCAGATGCCCGATGATGAGTTCTTTATGAAAGCTACTCCAATGCCAAAGAGAACCAATACGACCCCGGCCAAAAAGAGAATGAGAACAATGGGCATTTCCAGAAAGTTGTGGAGGTACTTATAGGGTTCCATATACACCTGGCTGGTATTTGGGTCCACGGCAAATCCCTGGCTTAAAAGGAGCCATATGGTAAAGGTGAGGAAAAACACCAAAAAGGGAATGGTGTTGTAAAGCAGATGTTTACGAGCCCGGCGGATGATGTCGTCGTGTTCGATGGAATTTATGAAATAGAGGAGCCCGAGCACGCGTGCCAGGAAAAAGACGGCTAGCCCGAGGGACAGATTTTGGGGATTTAAAGCCAGTTCCAGGCCATGATAAGGAACTTCCCATTGGGATTGATTCATCTCGTTGACCGAAAACTGAGAGCCTGTGAAAAAGGTGGCCACCGCGGTTCCCAAAAAGATGGTGCCTATCAGACCATTGATGAAGAGAAATGTTTCATAAGTGCGGGCCCCAAAAACGTTTCCCGGACGACTCCGGTACTCATAGGAGATGGCCTGGATAATGAAAGCAAAGAGAATAATCATCCAAACCCAATAAGCCCCACCAAAGCTGGTACTGTAAAACAAGGGAAAGGAGGCAAAAAAAGCGCCCCCGAAGGTAACCAGTGTGGTAAAGGTAAATTCCCATTTACGACCCAGGGCGTTGACCAGAATGGTTCGCTCGGTTTTGGTTTTCCCAATAGTGTAAATGAGGGTTTGCCCACCCTGAACAAACATTAGAAATACCAGGATGGCGCCCAATAGGGAAATAATGATCCACCAGTATTGCTGAAGAACTAAGTGTGATAGTGTTTCAAACATTATTTGTGCCCTCCTTCTTTTGGTCCAACTTTAATTTCTTTGATCATGATTCTAACTTCGGCCAGCAGCAATGCCGTAAATGTGATGGCAAAGAGCCAGAAGGTGATCATCACCGAGCTGCTGTCGATGTGCGATACCGCGGTCATGGTGGGCATCAGGTCCTGAATTACCCAGGGTTGTCGTCCCATCTCTGCTACAATCCAGCCGGTCTGACTGGCGATGTAAGCCAGAGGGATGGTCCATACGGTGATCCTTAGGAGCCATTTTTTCGATTGTAGTTTGTCGTTCTTAACCAGCCATAGGAGTAACCCAAAGAGGCCCAGAAAATAGAGTCCCAGAACCACCATAATGCGAAAAGCATAAAAGGTGATGGAGATGGGCGGAACCATTTTAAAGGCGTTTTTCTCCAACTGCCCGGGGTCGGGGTCGTAGTAGGAGCCATAGCCGAAGTAGCGGAAATAGTTGTCGATGAAGTCGGGGTCGTCAAATTGGGCCTTGAGGCGCTCGTATTCAGCCGGGTCGCTCTTCTGGGCCGCTTTTAGTTGCTTAAGTGTTTGTTGAGCCTGGTAGCCGCGTTTTATTTTTTCATGGTACGAGAGGATGCCCTCTGTTTCATTGCCCATAATCAGGTCTTTTACGCCGGCAACATAAGTTTCGGTGTCGAAGTAGGCCAGGATGGATAGCATGCTGGGAATCTCGATGGAGAATAACATCTCCCGCTCGGAGTCCTCATTGAGCGTCTTCTGATCGAAGGAGGGATCCAGAATTCCAATGGCCGTTAAGGGGGCGTTTCTTTGTCCCTCAATTAGGGCTTCCATGGCCGCAAATTTCATGGGCTGTGACTTCACAATCTCCTTTGCCGAGCTGTCGCCCGAGCCAATGAGGATGATGGACGAAACGATGCCAAAGACCGTGCTGATGAGGATGCTGCGTTTGGCAAACAAAACATGTCGGTTCTTAAGGAGGAACCAACTGCTGATCCCCATCACAAAGATGGCTGCCAGCACAAAGCCAGAGGTGGTGGTGTGTATGAATTTGTTTATCGCGGTCTCGGAAAAAAGGACTTCCCAAAAGTTGTCCATCTCGTTGCGCGCCGTGTCCGGGTTGAATCGCATGCCTACCGGATTTTGCATCCAGGCATTGGCCACCAGGATCCATAAGGCCGATAGGTTGGCGCCAATGGCGGTAAGCCAGGTCGAGGCCAGATGAACCCGCTTGCTTACTTTTTCCCAGCCGAAGAACATGACTGCCACAAAGGTGCTCTCCAGGAAAAAAGCCATGATGCCTTCTATGGCCAGCGGCGCGCCAAAAATGTCGCCCACGAACCAGGAGTAGTTGCTCCAGTTGGTCCCAAACTCAAACTCGAGAATGATGCCGGTGGCCACGCCAATGGCAAAATTTATCCCAAAGAGCTTCATCCAAAATTTGGTTAGCCGTTTCCATTCAGGATCGCCGGTTCTGTAATATTTGGTCTCCATAAAGGCCAGCATGAAGCTCAGGCCCAGTGTAAGTGGCACAAAAATCCAGTGGAACATAGCCGTTAAGGCAAACTGGCCCCGTGACCAGTCAACGAGGGTGAAGTCTATATTTTCGAGCATCAGGGGTCTGTTTTATGGGGTGGTTATCTGTTCTATTACATGGTTGGCACGCTCTTCGTCGTTATTAAATTGGGTTTTCAAAACATTCTGGAAGAAAAAAAGTCTGAAAATCACAAACATCACAAACAGTTTAATCAATATTATGGCCCACAGAGTTCGGCTCCAGGGGGATAAATTTCGAAATCCTTCAAGGTAAAAGGCGACAATTTTGTTTAGTCTGTTCATTGCTTTGTCCTTCTATATACACCAATCCTGAGCAATGGCATGCAACTTCTCGCCTTGCCTTAACAGTCAACTTAAACGCTTAGGTGGCAAGGTAAGACCGTAATCATTACGCTAAAATAGTAATTTATCGCTAATTCGTTGTTGTTTGAGGGTATTATTTGGGGTTTAAATAGTTGATACACCCTTGCTTTTTTTCTTTTCGTTTCACTTTTTACTTAACAGGGTTTAGCTTCTCGCATATTTTTTATTCCTTCGTCTACGAAAATAATCTGGCGTCCTGTGGGGTGAGACGTGCCTAAACCATATTGGGACAGGGGCATAAAAAATGGGAGTTTGAAAAATACGGATCAAAAACTAAACCAGTTTAGCAAGTTGCCGATTCGAAGATCATCGAAGAAAATGTGCGGAACTTCCGGGTACATTTTCTTTAAAGACAGAAAATTAACAACAGATGAAACCCGTTCCGATAGGTCGGAACGAGTTTCATCTTAATACCATAGAAAACAAACAGTTTTAATAAGATGAAAAAAGTTGTGGCCAAGTTTGGGGGCTCTAACCTCCGCGAACAAAAGGATATTTTAAAGCTTGTTAAGGTGATTAAAGCTTATAACCGGCCCATGGTTGTTGTGGTGAGTGCCTTTTATGGGATTACCAATCATTTAATTAGGTCGTTGGCAATGGTAAAGGGAAATGAGGATCAGATTAATGAACTCACCGGTTTTCTGCTGGCCATGAAAGAGTCGGTGATAAAGGAGAATTTTTCGGACGAAAAAGCTGCTTCGGCTACCCTATTAAAAGTTGAGCAACGGGTGAGGGAGTTGGGCAGGTATCTGACCGGGATAAATTATATAGGGGAGATTCCCGATTTCATGGAAGATCGGGTGTTGAGTTACGGGGAGCGACTGAGCTCCTTGATTTTGGCCGATATACTGTGTGCACATGGGGTGGATGCCGAAGAGGCCCTACCCGAAGATATGCCCCTGGTTACCGATGGAACTTTTGGGAATGGAACGGTCGATTATGAGTTGTCGACCCAGGGGGTAAAGCGTCGGTTGTCGAAAGACAAAGTTTATGTGGTGCCCGGGTTCTATGGTGTCTCTGATTTGGGTAAAATAAATCTGCTGGGCCGTGGGGGGAGTGACTATTCGGCAGCTGCTCTGGCGCGTTGTCTGGATGCTCAATCGCTGGATGTATGGAAGGATGTGGACGGTTTTATGACGGCTGATCCCAAGCTGGTGAGAAACCCCCGCCTGGTGAAATCCCTCACCTATACCGAAGCTGCAGAGCTCTCCTATTTTGGGGCAGGCATATTGCATCCACGAACGGTTGAACCTCTCCGGGAGTTTGATATCCCCATTAACATAGCCAATATCAACACTTTTGCAGGGCAAATAACCGCGGGAACCATCGTGGGAACCCATGAGGTTATTGCGGAGGATGTGATAAAAAGTGTGACCTACAGTGACGACTTTTCTATCTTGAAACTTCGTGGGGCGGGGGTAGGCCTCCAAAAAGGAATTCTGGCCAGAATATCAAGCGCCATCGACCAGGCGGGAATCAATATCAAGTCGGTTATTACTTCACAAATTGCCATCAATTTATTGCTGTCTTCACACGATATTTCCCGGGCCCGTGAGGTGATCGAGGAGCTGGAATTGCCCACTATTACCGAGGTGATCAGCATCGAGGATGTATCCGTCATTGCGGCCGTGGGCGAGGGGATACTCGAAAGACCGGGCGTAGCTGCGCGAATCTTCTCGGCTGTGGCCCGAAAAAACATTAATGTTAAGCTGATTGCATCGGGAGCGTCGACTGTAGCCACCTACTTTATGGTCTCAAACAAGGATAAGGAGGTGGCGGTATGCGCCATTCATGATGAGTTTTTTGGCTAGTGTTTCTTCAGGTTGTTAAAAACCGGTGATTTCTCCGCCCCCAAACAGGGCAATCCCCTTGATTAAAAGAGTCGGGGAAGGGTTGGTATTGGTGGGCGATTGAGGACGTTTATCCGAAACCCCGCCAAAAATACTCAACACCTCTACTTTTATTTTCCAGTCTCTTGGGACCACCATCTTTGAGCCGCCAAAGAGGGCTGTGATGTCAATAACCGCCCCCTCAGGGGCCAGTTTAGCGCCGGCGAAGCTGATTTCTGACCCGCCAAATATGGAGGTTATCCTTCCCCCACGAAAGGTTTCTGATTCGATCTGCATATGGTTGCCACCAAAGATTACCATCTCGTCTATCCAATCATTTTTATTTCCGGTTTTTAGATCGAGGGGTTGGAGGGGCTTGTTTCGTTGGGACCAAAATAAGAGGCCTCCCAAAATGAGTAAAACGGGCCAATAAGTCCAAAGGTCGGCCATGCTCAGACCCGCAATCAGATGGGGCAACATAAAAAAGGCCCCGATAGCCAAAAAAATCAATCCTCGCATCCATTCTCCCTTAAGGAGTATTGCCAGGCCAATGGCCACGAAAATCATGGGCCATCGAAAAATAACGTCTTTTATTTCCTGTGGGATGAAACCCAGGTTCCCTGCCAGCAATACCACTCCCAAAAGGATCAGTATCAGACCAAAGCCTCCGCCGTGTTTTGTTGAGTTTGTTTGTGGATTCATAAGCGCTTTTTAGGATGTTAACAACTGACTAATCGTGATGGTTTACCTCTACCTGTTTGATTGGCATGTAAATATGGGGTTTTTATTTTTTCCTTGCCGGGACTAAAGGATGTAGGCTCTCCTTAAGTTTGAAAAATGTTGAGGGAAGGGCCTTTTTTTCTTTTTTGAGAAATGGGGAAAAAGGAGGGGAACCCTATTTCTGATGGAAAAAAACCTCAAGGGCTTCCTTGCGGTGTTTGTAAATGGATGGATTCTGTTTGAAAAGATGGCCTGGGGGGCTGTATATTGGGGAGAAAAGAAATGATGGTTAATGATTTTTATCATATTTTTCTGCCCAAAAAAGGGGGAATTGGAGCAAAAAACTGTAGATTTGTATCGATTACCAAGGAGAAGTGTCCTTAAGCCGAGAATTTGGAAGTGTTTATGACTTCGATTTCCTCGGCCTGATGGTGCCTCTCTTTTTAAATGATATAATATGCAAAATTGTTTTCCTAAACCTCAGGGTTTATACGACCCAGCCAACGAGCATGATAATTGTGGAATTGGATTTGTCGCACATATTAAAGGGAAAAAATCCAACGACATCGTGCGAAAAGGCTTGGAGGTACTGGTGAATATGACTCACCGGGGTGCCGAGAGTTCCGATAATAAGTCGGGCGATGGGGCGGGTATTTTGATGCAGCTACCTCACGATTATTTCAAGACCTTTGGGTTCGACCTGCCGGATGCAGGCCGGTATGGCAGCGGGTTGGTGTTTTTGCCTTCCGATCCTAAGGATGCCAAGGCTTGTCTGAAAGAGTTGGATAAACAGATTGTTGCCGAAGGACTGGAGTTGATTGGTTACCGCGATGTGCCTGTCGACTCACAGGTTATTGGCGAAATTGCCCGGTCAAATGAGCCGGTGGTCAGACAGGTTTTTGTGACAGGCGATTTTGATGAGCAGGATGCCCTCGAGCGCCGGTTGTATGTTTTGCGCAAGGTTACGGAAAATGCCATACGGCAATCGAAAATACGTTCTAAAGAGAGTTTTTATATTGTTAGTTTATCGAGTAAAGTATTCATTTATAAAGGAATGCTTACGCCCATTCAACTGGGCGAATACTTTGCCGACTTAAGGGCTCCGGGTATTTCCAGTGCCATAGCATTAGTGCATTCCCGCTTCAGTACCAATACCTTTCCCTCGTGGGATTTGGCTCAGCCGTTTCGTATTTTGGCACACAACGGGGAGATTAATACCATCAAGGGAAACCGGCTTTGGATGCAGGCTCGTGAAGGGCTTTTGGAATCGGATCTTTTTGGGGATGATTTGAAGAAACTCTTCCCGATCATCGAGCCCGGGATGAGCGATTCTGCTTCACTCGATAATGTGCTGGAGTTTCTCTTTCTGACCGGACGAACCTTACCCCATGCCCTTACCATGCTGATTCCTGAGTCGTGGAACAGTAAAAACCCCATTCCTCCCAGTCTGAAGGCTTACTATGAGTACCACAGTACCATCATGGAGCCCTGGGATGGGCCGGCTTCTATCGTCTTTTCCGATGGGCGTTACATCGGTGGAACCCTTGACCGAAATGGCTTGAGGCCTTCGCGTTATGTGATTACCAAAGACGACCTAATCGTGATGGGATCGGAAGTGGGGGTTCAAACTTTTGAAGCGGAGAGGGTGTTGCGCAAAGGGCGACTAAAGCCCGGTAAATTGATGTTGGTGGATACTCAGTTGGGGATTATTATCCCTGATGAGGAGACCAAAGCCACTTTGTCGCGCCGTCATCCTTACGAAAACTGGTTGAGTGAAAACCGGATTCGCCTGCGTAATATCGAAGTTCGCCAGCGGGTATCCTCCGATCTGGGCGATAAATACGATATGTATCTGAAGACTTTCGGATACAACAAAGAGGACTTGAACTTATTGATTGCTCCGATGGCTGAAACAAGTGGTGAAGCTATTGGATCCATGGGGAATGATACCCCAATGGCGGTTTTATCCGACAAGCCCCAGCGCCTTTTTGCCTATTTCCGGCAGTTGTTTGCACAGGTCACCAACCCACCCATTGACCCTATCCGTGAAGGACTGGTGATGGCTTTGACCAACTACATTGGGTCTGTGTCGAAAAATTTGCTGGTGGAGAACCCAGGTCATTGCCGGTCGATTAAATTTAACAGTCCGCTTATCACCAATACCGACCTGGGTAAGATTAAAGATTTTCGCAGAGAGGAGTTTACCCATGTCATCATCCCGATGGTCTTTAAGGCGTCGGAGGGCGGAGCAGGTCTGCGCTCTGCCATAGAGTCCATGTGCCAGGCAGCCGAGAAGGCGGTTGATGAGGACAATAATTATATTATTATCAGCGACAGGGAGGTGGATAAGGACTATGCGCCTATACCCTCGTTGTTGGCCACTGCTGCCATTCATCATCATTTGATCAAGGCCAAGAAGAGGATGCAAACCGGATTGATTGTGGAAACCGGTGAAGCCCGTGAGGTAATGCATTTCGCGCTTCTTCTGGGGTACGGTGCCAGTGTAATCAATCCTTATGTATGTTTTGCCACCATTAATGAGATGGTGAACAATGGCAAACTGGAGGGTCCCTATAGCGAGGCCCGTGAAAGGTTTATTAAGGGTGCCGACAAAGGATTGCTGAAAGTGCTCTCTAAAATGGGGATATCTACCCTTAGGAGTTATCATGGGGCCCAGATATTCGAGGCCGTAGGCCTCTCAAAGGAGTTGATCGATCTATGCTTTACCGGAACCTCGTCGCGCATAGGAGGTATTGGGTTTGATGAAATTGCCGCCGATGCAGTTTCCTTTCATAAGAAGGCTTTTGACGAGTTTCTGGACAAAGGGCCTCTGGATACTGCCGGCACCTATGCTTATCGCAAGCACGGAGAGAAGCATGCGTGGAATCCCGAATCCATTGGATTGCTCCAATGGTCCACTTCGCGCAACGATTATGAGAAATATAAAGAGTATTCAAGGCATATAGAAAGTGACAATAAGTCCCCTCTCTTCCTTAGGGGATTTCTGAGGGTGAAGCCCGGAACTGCCATCGATATAAATGAAGTGGAACCCGAATCGGCCATTATGCGTCGGTTTGTAACAGGAGCCATGAGTTACGGATCCATCTCCAAGGAGGCGCATGAGACCCTGGCGATGGCTATGAATGAGATTGGTGGACGTAGTAATACCGGTGAAGGTGGTGAAGATGCCGGACGATTTAAAACTTCGGCCCGCAGTTCTATCAAGCAGGTGGCCAGTGGTCGGTTTGGCGTGACCAATAACTATCTGATGAATGCCGATGAGCTTCAGATCAAAATCGCCCAGGGTGCCAAGCCTGGCGAAGGTGGCCAGTTGCCTGGCTTTAAGGTGGATAAGGTGATTGCCAAATTGCGGAATTCAACTCCGGGAATCACTCTGATCTCGCCCCCGCCACATCACGATATCTATTCGATCGAAGATTTGGCTCAGCTCATCTTTGACTTAAAGTGCACCAATCCCAAGGCGAAAATAAGTGTTAAACTGGTTTCAGAAACCGGGGTAGGAACTGTGGCGGCGGGAGTCGTTAAAGCCCACGCCGATTTAGTGGTTATCAGTGGTACCGAAGGTGGAACCGGGGCCAGCCCGTCCAGCTCCATTAAATATGCCGGGTTGCCCGTAGAACTTGGCCTGGCTGAGGTTCAACAAACCCTGGTTCTCAATAACCTGCGGGGACGCATTAAGCTTCAAACCGATGGCCAGCTCAAAACCGGGTACGATGTGGTTAAGATGGCTCTGTTGGGTGCTGAAGAGTATGGGTTTGCAACCTCCAGTCTCATCGTGTTAGGATGTGTGATGATGCGTAAGTGTCATCTCAATACTTGTCCGGCAGGTATCGCCACACAAGACGAAGTTCTTCGGAAACGCTTTTTGGGTAAGTATAAAAATCTGGTGACGTTTTTCACCTTTGTCGCCCGTGAAGTGCGCGAAATATTGGCTATGATGGGTTACCGTTCGTTGGATGAGGTTATTGGGCGGTCCTATTTGCTGGAGCAAAATCCGGAGGTAGGTCATCTAAAGACCAAAGGATTGGATTTTAACTCCATACTGCATTTTCCGGAGGAGGGGCATAAATACCCCTTGCACCACACCACGGTTCAGGATCATAAAGTGGACGAGGTGCTCGATCATCAATTGATCAAAGAGGCACGCTCCGCCCTTCAAAGTGGTGCCAGGGTGTGGTTGGCTCATCCCATCAGCAATACCGATCGTACGGTGGGTGCCATGTTGTCGGGAGAGGTCTCCAAATTATATGAAGAAGAGGGGTTACCCAGAAATACCATCAACTGTACCTTTACCGGTTCGGCCGGCCAGAGTTTTGGCGCCTTCCTGGTGAAAGGAGTGAGCTTCCGGTTGGAAGGTGATGCCAATGACTACCTGGGAAAGGGTCTTTCGGGAGGGAAGATTATTGTGGTTCCTCCTTCCGGTTCAACCTTTGTCCCCGAGGAGAATATCATTATCGGAAACACCGTTCTTTATGGAGCTACCAGTGGAAATCTTTATGTGAGAGGGGTCGCTGGTGAGCGTTTTGCCGTTCGTAACTCGGGCGCCAATGCGGTTGTGGAGGGTGTAGGCGATCACTGCTGTGAATATATGACCGGCGGTCGTGTGGTTGTGATTGGCTCAACAGGGCGTAACTTTGCCGCCGGAATGAGCGGTGGTATCGCTTATGTTTTGGATGAGTCCGGAAAATTTGATTTCCTCTGCAACAAAGGTCTGGTTGATCTGGGTCCGGTGCAGGATTATGAAGATATTCGTGAATTGCAGTTTTTCTTAAATAAGCATCTTTTACATACCAACAGTTCCAGAACACGGCACATTCTCGTGAACTGGGAAAAGTATCTGCCCCGATTTGTGAAGGTTATTCCTTTCGAGTATAAGAAAGTGTTGCAACAGCAAAAAGTGGACGAGATGGAGCAGAAACTGAGAGAAACAGAAGATGCACCACACATCAGAGAATAAAAAATTAAAATACCATGGGAGACCCAAAAGGATTTATAAATGTTTTGAGGAAGGTAAGCGGCAACCGGCCCGTGAGCGAGCGTACGGATGATTTCGGTGAAGTTGAGCAAGTATTGAATGAGGAGGATCGTAAACTCCAGGCTTCACGATGCATGGATTGCGGTGTTCCTTTCTGTCACTGGGCTTGTCCGGTGGAGAGCAAAATTCCGGAGTGGCAGGACGCGCTTTTCAGAGGCGATTATAAGCTGGCCAGCGATATTTTACATTCCACCAACAGCTTTCCTGAGTTTACCGGTCGGGTATGCCCGGCCCCTTGCGAAAAGTCATGTGTGCTGGCTATCCACGATGAATCCGTTACCATCCGGGAGAATGAAGCCTCGGTGGTGGAAAAAGCCTTTGACCTGGGACTCATACAACCCAGGATTCCAAAGAAACGTTCCGGGAAAAAGGTGGCTGTCATCGGGTCGGGCCCAGCGGGCCTTTCAGCGGCTGATCAGCTTAACCAACGGGGGCACTCTGTTACCGTGTTTGAGAGAGATGATGCCATCGGAGGGTTGCTCAGGTATGGCATTCCCGATTTTAAGCTCAACAAAAAAACCATCGACAGGCGCAAACGCATCTTCGAAGCAGAGGGCATTGTGTTTAAAACCAATGTGGCCATTGGCCAGACTATTAGCGGGGAGGAGATTTGCAAATCGTTCGATGCTGTAGTATTGGCTATAGGTGCCATGGCGCCCCGCGATCTGACTGTTAAAGGACGCGACCTGGAAGGGGTTCATTTTGCCATGGACTATTTGAAACAGCAAAATAAAGTCAACCGTGGTGAGAAATTCTCACCAAAAGATCGGCTGGATGCACATGGCAAAAAGGTGATCGTGATTGGTGGGGGTGATACCGGTAGCGACTGTGTGGGAACTGCCAACCGGCAACACGCCACCAAGGTGACACAGATTGAAATCATGCCAAAACCTCCTGTTAATCGTGCCCCCGATAATCCATGGCCCTATTGGCCCAACCTGCTGAAAACCTCTACTTCGCACGAGGAAGGTTGCGAACGTATGTGGAGCCTCTCAACCAACCAATTTGTTGGAGAGAACGGTAAGCTTAAGGGTGTTGAAGTGGTTGAAGTGGATTGGGCCCGTGATGACAGCGGCCGTTGGCAAATGCAGGAAAAGGAAGGTACCATGCGGGTTCTGGAAGCCGATATGATATTCCTCTCCATGGGATTTGTTCATCCTGTTCATGAAGGATTGATCACTGAGTTAAAGCTCGATCTGGATCAACGCGGAAACGTGAAAGTTGGCACCAATCTGGAAACGAGTCGTCCCGGAATCTTTGCCGCAGGGGATGCCGCCACAGGCGCCAGCCTGGTGGTTAGAGCCATCTTTAAAGGACGCGAAGCAGCCAAAAATGTTCATGCTTATCTTGAAGAATCAGCTTCTTCATCCAAGGCATAACGGCGGGCTTCTCTCCTGAGGATCTTTTTTTGACTTTTTTTTGTTCAAAAGGTACGTGTTCCCCCTTTTTGGATTGTCTTAGTATGGGGTCATTGGTAAGGCCTGTGTTATGCAATTGAATTCTAAATCTATTGGGTGCTGAGAGTGCCCGATAGGTTTTTTGTGTTTCTATATTTGAGATAATTCATGATGAATAAACTTATATCTGGCAAAGCCGAGGTGCATCCGGGAGCAATAATAGGGGAGAATGTTTGTATCGAAGCTTTTGCCAAGATCGACAACGACGTAGTAATTGGGGATAACACCTGGATTGGGTCGAATGTAACAATATATGCCGGTGCAAGGTTAGGAAACAATTGTAAGGTCTTTCCTGGTGCGGTGATCTCTGCTGAGCCCCAGGATCTTAAATTTCAGGGTGAATATTCAACTGTAGAGATAGGCAATCATTCAACCGTGCGGGAGTATGTGACCATTAACCGGGGAACCGCTGCTAAAGGAGTAACCCGTGTGGGGGCACATACTTTACTGATGGCTTATACCCATTTGGGACACGACGTGGAGGTGGGCAACCATTGTGTCATCTCCAACAGTGTGCAGCTGGCCGGTGAGGTGGTGATTGAAGATTGGGTGGTGGTTGGCGGCATGAGCGCCATTCATCAGTTTTGTCGGATCGGGGCGCATGCCATGGTGTCGGGAATGAGTGGTGTTCTGAGCGATGTTGCCCCCTTTACCAAGGTGTTTGGGGTGCCCGTTTCATATATGGGCATTAACGTGATAGGCCTGAGACGGAGGGGATTCTCCAAGGAGCAAATTGACCATATCCATCAAATCTATCGTGCCATCTATCAGGGTGGGCTTAATATGTCGCAAGCTCTTGAGCATATTAAGCTGTACCTGGATCCTTCCCCCGAAAGGGAACAAATTATCTCGTTCATCGAGAATTCCCGGCGTGGTATCGTGAAAGGCATAATGCGACGATCGGCCGTTGCGGAACAAGTCTGACGGGCTCGTTAGAGCGAACTACAGATATAAAAAAAATGGAACAATGAGTGCTGAAGATTTTTGAATCTTATCTCCAGGCATCCATTGTTCCATTTTTTCATTTCACCTTCGTTTGTTCTCAGGAATCTTTCTGTGGATTAGATTCTATGCGAACAATTGGGGCGTCTTATAACTCTTTAAGAAACAGGTTGCGCCATACTACACGGATGTTTCCGCCACTGTGAATCTGGAGGGCAATGCGACCTTTGGCCTGGCCAATCTTCTCATCGGTCAGGTCTACCATAGGTTCTCCATTTAGCCAGGTTTGTACATGGTCGCCTTCAAGGCGTATGCGCATGGTGTTCCATTCCCCATATTTGAGGATGTTTTCTTTTTCATCGGGAATCTGAACCAGCCACCCACGGCCATAGGATTCGTAGATGCCCCCGGAATCGTGGTTGGGGGGAGCTACCTCCACCTGCCAGCCGGCTATCTTGGTGTCCTCAATGGTGCTGCGGAAGAAAATGCCACTGTTGCCATCGCTCTCTTGTTTGAATTCAACAGTCAGATCAAAGTCATCGAAGTACTCACGGGTAGCCAGGTACCCATACTCTTTTGCCGGGCCGCTTTCCGATACAATCAAGCTGTCTTCAACAAACCACTTTTCCTGACCAAAGTTGATCCAGCCGGTGAGATCTTCCCCATTAAAGAGATTGTACTCTTTGGGTTCTTTAGGGAGCTCACGAACCTTTACATTTCTGAACCATACTTTGCTGCCATGATCCTGAAGGCAGAATTTGCCGCTTCTGGCCAATCCGTATTCGGGAGCGTTGTTCCACTTTCCTGCATTTTTGAGTTCAAACCATTCGTTTGTCCAGGCTTCGAATTCCACGATTTTTTCACCGTTGAGCCAATGCTCTACATGGCCATTGTCAAACAGGATGCGTGAGGAGTTCCATTGGCCGGCCGGTTTGATAATTTTTTTTGCCGGGTCGGCGGGATGCATGGCATAGTCGGCTCCGGTTTGTTGCCACACTTCCAGTTCCTGGGGAAAGTCCATGTCGTCTATCATCTGGTATTCGGGTCCGGTAAGATAGGGGGCTCCAAATTTCTCGCCTTCAAGCACATGATACATTATTCCACTGTTTCCCTGGGCATCGATTTTCCATTCCCACGCAAGTTCGAAGTTGGCGAATTCCTGGGTGCTTACGATATCGCCGCCGATGTCACCTCCTTTGCCTAAGCCCACCAGGGTGCCGTCTTCGACGATCCATCCCGAGAGGGTGTCTCCATTAAAGAGACGCCAGCCATTGGTGGTTTCTCCATCAAAGAGGAGCTGCCACCCTTCGGCCTGTTCCACCTGGCTCAAGGTGTTGTTCTTTTGTGTGCAGGCAACACAAAGTGTAAGCGTTAGGCCTAAAAGAAAAAGGATTTTTCTCATTTCGGTAAAAGATTAGGTTATTAAATAATATTACAAATATAATGGTATTCTCCAATAAAAAGAGCAATGGCACAGCCATATAGCTCGTGAATCCGGGGGAAGGCCATTTTCCTGAAAATCTGGCGTTAGCGCGTCAGGAGGGGTCTCCCGCCCTTATTTATGGCCGTCTTCTTTTCTCTTTGGCTCATCGGCCGGGGTCGTTTCCCAAAAATCAGCCAGGTGAAATGGGGAATACGAAGACCTTTTGATAGAGTTCCACACGGGAGGACCGGTCATGAGTGGGTTAAGTGAGTAAAGAGGCAGGGAACAATATCAGGCCAATGGTACCGCATAAGTTTTTACATCCTCTCCGGTGATAGGACCGTTACACAGAATCAGTAACCGTTCGATCACGTTTCTGAATTCGCGGATGTTACCGGTCCAGGTCATCTTCTCCATGGCTTTTATGGCAGAGGGGTCGAACTCCTTGGCCGGGATCCCCAGCTCGGAAGATATGAGCTGGATGAAGTGATCGGTGAGCAGGGGGATGTCTTCCACCCGATCCTTTAAGGCGGGCACATTAATAAGGATGACACTCAGGCGGTGGTAGAGGTCCTCCCGAAAATGGCCTTCCTGGATCTCTTCCTGAAGGTTTTTATTGGTGGCCGCCAGTACCCGAACGTTTACCTTGATGGGTTTATCGCTGCCTACCCGGGAGATAATATTTTCCTGAAGAGCCCTGAGCACTTTTGCCTGGGCGGCAAGGCTCATGTCGCCTATCTCATCCAGAAAGATGGTTCCTCCATTGGCTTGTTCAAACTTGCCCTTGCGTTGCTTGATGGCTGAGGTGAAGGCTCCTTTTTCGTGGCCGAACAATTCACTCTCGATAAGTTCGGATGGGATGGCCGCACAGTTTACTTCAATGAATGGCTGATCGGCCCGGTTGCTTTTCTCGTGCAGCCAACGTGCCACCAGTTCTTTTCCGGTTCCATTTTGGCCGGTAATCAGCACGCGGGCATCGGTGGGGGCTACCTTGTCGATCATCTCCTTGACGTGCTGCATAGCCTTGGAATCTCCTACCATGTCGTAGGTCTTGCTTACCTTGCGGCGGAGTACTTTGGTTTCGGTAACCAGATCTTTCCTTTCGAGGCCATTGCGTATGGTCACCAAAAGGCGGTTGAGGTCCAGCGGCTTTTCGATGAAGTCGTAAGCTCCTTTTTTAATCGCTTCCACCGCCGTGTCGATATTGCCGTGGCCGGAGATCATGATGACCGGGACATCGTGGGTGGTTTCCATGATCTTTTCCAGGACCTCAATGCCATCCATATCCGGCATCTTAATATCGCACAGCACCACATCCATTTTGTTGGCAGAGAATTTTTCCAGCCCTTCGGGTCCGTGTTCGGCCAACTCAACTTCATGGCCCTCGTATTCGAGAATCTCCTTGAGTGTGTTGCGAATGCTTTTTTGATCGTCGATGACTAATATTTTGGGCATAGAGTGTTCTTTAGCGCTGATCTTTAACTATTTGCAGTATGGCACCTTCCTTGAGAGAGAAGGCGCATTGCCAAATCTCTTTCATTTTAAGTTCGTTGATGACAAACTGCACGATGATGCTCGCCGGCACAATGCTGTCTACCCGATGGGGTTCCATCCCGGGCATAATTCTACGTTGATCGGCCACGGATTCGGTTAGTTTCTGATGGATATCATTAATATACCTGGGCTCAAGCTTCATGGAAGAAAGCTTGGAGAGGTCTATCAGGGGATAGTGTTTTTTTGACAACAAGGCAGCGATGGTATCGAATGACCCGGAGGAACCGACGAGTTTTTGAACAGGAAATTTCTTAACCGCTTCGAACAGGGTTTTGAGTTCGTTTTTCAGGTGTTTTTGAATCGCTTTAACCTCTTCTTTTTGAATGGGGTCGGAGGGTTGGAACTGCTCAAGCAGACGTGCCACCCCCAGGTTGTAACTGTGTTTCCAGGCCACGCCAATGCGGTTGGCGATGATAAATTCGATGCTGCCCCCACCAATATCGATGATAAGGATGTATTCGTCGTTAATGGGGAACACCTGTTTAACCCCATCAAAGATGAATTGTGCTTCCTCGTCGCCTTCAATAATTCGGATGGAAAGGCCCAGCTCATTCCGGACACGTTTCACAAAATCGCCTCCGTTACTGGCACTGCGAATGGCTGAGGTGGCAAAGCAGAAGATGCTGTCTACTTCATACTCTGAGATGGTAATCAGGTGCGTGCGCAGAGCCTCCAGTCCGCGTTCAATAGCTTCGGGGGTAATGGTGGCTTTATGGATCCCTCCTTTACCCAGTTTGGCAGGGTATTTGGTTTCGAGTAGTATCTGATAGGTATCGTCCTTTTTTACTTCCGTAATCAGGAGGTTAAAGGTGTTGGTTCCCAGGTCGATAATGGCAATTCGGTTGTTCTTCATAAGGCAATTTGAGAAAATGCAATCAAAGTTACAAAATTCATTGGTTGAGACAGTCTTGTTGGTGGTGGAAAAGATGTTTTAATTTTTCAATGTCAGTTGTGGTGTTCTTATTTCTTCGATTCTGCATCCCTGGTTTCAATGGCTTCCTCTATTTTGCGTTTGGTTTCTTCCAATTTGGTGATAATGGCCTTGATCTTTTCAATTTTAGATTCCGATTTCTCATTTTTAAGACTGGTCCTTAAGTCCTGTGTCTTTTTTTCAATCTCCTGAATGGTCTCTTTTTTAATCTCAATTTTTTCTGATTCAATCGCTTTGTCAAAGATTAACTCCTCGGGCGCGGTTTCTTCCATTTCCGGTTCCCCGGCGAAATGTTTTGGAGGAATAAAAATGGTTTCATCTATTCTTCGCTGGTTCATAAAGGAAGGGGAGACAATTTCTATATGTTCTTCGTGAAGAAGGTCTATGACCATTTCATTTAAAACCGAGTGGGTGCTAAAAAATTTAGCGCTGTCCTCCAGAAAGCCATGTATTTTATAGGTGACCGAAAAGTCGCCTAACTCGGTTATGTAAACATAGGGTTCTTTAAGTCCGGCCCCCTCGGCCGCCTTTTTGAGTGCTTGCTCGATTTTGATCCTGGGTTCATTGTAGCCTAACGAAACAGAAGTGGATATCACCGAGTTTGATTTTCGGGTTAGCTTAACGGGATGGGTGGCAATAAAAAGGTTCGGAATGGTTACGAAATTGCTGTCTTCGAGCTGAATCTCGGTATGATAGATGCCTTTCTTGGTTACTCTTCCCTGGAGGTCCATGATGTTTATCAGATCTCCATTTCTAAAGCGATCCATGGCGTTGTTCATGATTCCGGCTATCAAATTCCCCAGAACGGTGGTGGAACTTAAGGCGATGGCGGCACTTATGATGATTCCCAGAAAGCTGAGGATTTGTCCTTTTAGATTTTTGTCAATGGGCAATGATAAGATGAAGGTCAATATGCCGGTGAGGATGAGGATGAAGGAGATGGTTCCCTGTTTGATTCTTTTCGAGTCGTGGGTGGATTTCATCGTACGAAAGATCCAAGCATTTAAAACCAAAGCCAAAATCAGAAGGATTACGATGCCCGTGGAGGCAAAAATGGATTGTAAAATAGCTGAAGAGTCCATAGCTGGTTATGTTTTAATTGTTAGCTCAGGTGGGCTTTATTTTTTTTTAGCAGGCTGCTTAAGTTAATCATTGTGCTCCCCGCTGTTTTATTTCTATCTTATGGTCTATTAATAAGTAAACAACTCTCTCCTCGTTCTGTTAAGATAAAGTATATGGATTGTATCTTATGCCGCCATGCGATTGGCACTTCCAACATTATAAAAGGGCCTCTCGGGCACGATTATTACTGTTGTCCCCATTGTGAGCTGGTCTTTTTGGATCCGTCCCAACGCCTTTCTCTTTCAGAAGAAAGGAAGGAATATGAGGCCCATGAAAATTCGCCCGACTCGTCGGGTTATGTTGCCTTTTTAAACCGGGCCATCGGGCCTGCCTTGTCTTTTTTACCCGCTAAAGCCAAAGGCCTGGATTATGGGAGTGGCCCGGGGCCTGCCCTGTCGGTGGTTTTGAAGTCACATGGGTTTTTCTGCGACAACTACGATCCTTTTTATGGCCCGCCGTTGGAAAAAGGTCCTTACGGGTTCGTGTTTTCCACCGAGTGTTTCGAGCATTTTTTTAATCCGGTTGAAGATCTTAACCGGATTGATAAGATTCTTAGTCCCGGTGGTATTTTAATCGTTATGACGCTTCTAAGAACCTCAGAGACCGATTTTGGTTCCTGGTTTTATGCCCGTGATCGCTCCCATGTTTTGTTTTACACCATGTCCACCTTTAAATACATTGCGCAAAGATGGGGATATCAATGGCTCTGGGATGATGGTGAGCGGGTGGTGATTCTTCAAAAGCATTCTCATTTGCCTGAGTAGCGGAACCATTTCCAGAGTTCCTTGTAATTCACCTTTTTGCCATACATCAAGATCCCCGTGCGATAAATGCGGGCTGCAAACCAGGTGGTGAGAATAAAACCGCCGATGAGCAGAACCATGGAGAGCAAAAGCTCCCAAAGAGGGACGTTAAATGGAATGCGTGCCATCATCACAATGGGCGAGGTGAAGGGAACCATGCTGAACCAGAACGCCAGGTCACTGCCCGGGTTGCGATAGGCCATCATAGCCACGTACAGCGCCAGGATGATCGGCAGGGTAATGGGGAGCATAAATTGCTGCTGGTCGGTTTCGTTGTCGATGGCTGCCCCAACGGCGGCAAAGAGTGCCGCATAGAGCAGGTAACCACCAAAAAAATAGAAGACAAACAACAGGAGGGTTTTGATGGGTTCCATACTTTTCACCATCTCCATGATGCCGGAAAAGCTAAAGTCATCCTGCAGAGGGGCTACCTGATCGCCCGCCATGCCCTGTTGCATCATCTCCATTTGGGCCTGCGTCTGGTTGGGGATGGGCGAGTCGGAAAAGAAGGCCACCTTTACCCCATTTACAATGATTACTGTGAGTACTACCCAAAGCAATATCTGCGTGAGGGCCACCAAGGCAATGCCGATGATTTTGCCCATCATCAGCTGAAAGGGTTTCACCGACGATATGATGACCTCCACGATGCGGTTTGTTTTCTCTTCCATAACGCCCCGCATAACCTGTGCCCCATAGATGAAAATAAACATGTAGGACATAAAGGCAAATACGATGCTGATGATCATTGTGAGCTCTGTGGAGCTTTTGCTCTCGGTACCATCTTCGCCCACTTTGATGGTGCCCAGGTTTATTTTAACCTGATCCAGCTGAGCAACGATCTCATCGAGGCCCTCTATCTGAAAGGATTTGAGCTTCTGGTCTTCCAGGTACGATTCCAGGCTCCGGCGTACATGGTTCTTTACGTCTACGGTAATTTGAGCATCGGAGTAAATGGCAATGGCACTTGGGTTGACCAGCAAATCCTCATCAATGACCAAAAAAGCATAATAATCCTGGTTTTTGAAGTCGCTTTTAAGCGTCTCCTCCTGTTCCCGGGGAACAAATTTGAATTTGAGCAGTTCAGTGTTCTCAATCTGGTTGGTGTAAAGACCTGTTTGGTCAATAACGGCGATTGTTTTCTCTTCACTGTCTTCCATCGTGGCCATCCAGGCAGGCACCACCAGCATCGCCGCAAAAAGGATGGGGCCCAGAAGGGACATGATGATGAAGCTTTTCTTGCGGACCCTGGAAAGATATTCCCGGCTGATTATAAGTGGAACCTTATTCATTTTTTTATACTTTGATTGACTGCGTTATTTGTTTTGACTCACCGCTTGAATGAATACGTCGTTCATACTGGGAAGAAGTTCCTGGCAGGCGTGAATGGAGCAATGACTCATGATGCTTTGGAGTACCTGATTCAACGACTCGTCTGGTTTGAGTTTAACCAGCGCCGAATGGTGGCCGTTTGTTTGATCTATCTGACGTAATTGGAAGTTGTTGGTGAGTTGTTGTTCAACCTCCCGGGCGTTGCCTGAGAAATCGATGCGAACCAGATTTTGCTTGTACTGGTTTCTGATGTCGTACACAGGGCCTGTGATGAGGGTTTTGGCATGATCGATTAGGGTGATGTGATCGCACAACTCCTCTACCGAGCCCATGTTATGGGTGGAAAAGATGATGGTGGACCCTTTCTTTTTGAGGTCCAGTATCTCATCTTTTAACAGAGAGGCGTTAATGGGATCAAATCCACTGAAAGGCTCGTCGAAAATCAACAGCGAGGGTTCGTGGAGGATGGTGACCACAAACTGAACTTTTTGAGCCATGCCCTTGGATAGTTCCTCTACTTTTTTGTTCCACCAGGGTTGAATCTCAAATTTTTCGAACCAGTATTTTAATCTTTTAAGGGCTTCGTTGCGTGAGAGTCCTTTTAGCTGTGCCAGATAAAGCGCCTGTTCACCAACCTTCATCTTTTTGTAGAGACCCCGTTCTTCGGGCAGATAGCCAATTCTCATGACATCAGAGGAGGTAAGCGGGTGACCGTCTAAAAACAATTGGCCTTCATCGGGTCCGGTGATTTGATTGATGATGCGGATGAGGGTGGTTTTCCCGGCTCCGTTTGGTCCCAGTAATCCAAAGATGGAATTTTGGGGAACGTCAATGCTTACTTTGTCGAGGGCCAGGTGATTGGCGAACTTTTTGACAATACCTCTGGCTTCTAAAAACGCCATAGTGAATGGGTTTGGGGAATAAATTTAGGAATTGAATATTGTCAAATTTAAGTTATTGACGTCACATTTGCAAGGATTGGCCCGCCCTGTTTATTTGAGGTTAAGGACCTTTCGGGTGTGTGGGTGTTGTTGGTTCATAAATGGAAAGTAAGTAATGGGCGGCGGCATGGGTTACAGGCACTTTCCCTGGGTGGGTTTTGTTGGCTGAACAATTGAAGTGGGTTGCCCTGAGCGGTGAGGGTATACCGATGACATTAACCGGGGAGAGGGGACAGAGCCTCCGGGGTTGTTCTCTGACAGCTTTGCTGAATGAGGGGTATTGGTCAGCCCCGGGTAGAGGCTTCTCTTTATCTGCCCCGGTTGATCAGAACAATGCCGTATTCTTTTTTGATGAACTGGAAATAATAATATAGGCGGTAGTTGAGGTCCATCCCATAGTCGATAAACGGTTGGTAATCGATCTCCGTTTCATAAAAACTACCGTAGCGCATGGGGTTGCGATGTCTTTGGTTCCACTCCAATACATATTGCTTGTTCCAGTTTTCATAATACTCCTGGCTGTAAAAATTTGCCGAGGGCTGACTCGCCAGGAAAGACTCAAACCGGGGATCGATAACGATTAATTCATAAGTGGTGCTGTCTTCATCTTCGACCACCTCAACAGTTTGATTGGGCGCCATGACCTCTTTGGTGCTGTGGCAGGAGGTCAAAAAAAGCAGGAAAAACAAAAGGAGTAGCAACAATCCATTAAATAGATTTAAAAGATGCCCTGCCATTACTCCGGGATTCGATGTTTGCGCTTTCATGTTGTTGTTAAGTTAATTGCCTGACGGCATTTATACTCTTATATAATACACAACATTTATGTCGCCCATTTGTTTATAAAACCCCCTTGGTACTAGGGAGTTGGTCGCTAAAGATATCTCTGCGGATGGCCATTTTTATGGCACGTGCCAAAGCTTTGAAGATCCCTTCAATTTTGTGGTGTTCGTTGGTTCCTTTGGCTTTGATGTAAAGATTGCATCCGGCCGTGTCGGTGAAGCTTTTAAAAAAGTGGTAAAACATTTCAGTAGGCAGGTCACCGATTTTTTCGCGTTTGAATTTGACTTTCCATACCAGCCAGGGTCGTCCCCCGAAATCCAGAGCCAGGTGTGCCAGGCAGTCGTCCATGGGGAGGGAGAATCCGTAACGTTCGAGACCCCGTTTGTCGCCCAGTGCTTTTTTAAAGGCTTCGCCCAGTGCCAGCGCCGTGTCTTCGATGGTGTGATGTTCGTCCACCTCCAGGTCGCCTTTTACCTGAATAGAGAGGTCGCAACCGGCATGTCGGCCGATTTGGTCGAGCATGTGATCAAAGAATGCTAAACCTGTTTGGATATTGGTTTTTCCCGTTCCGTCGAGATTGAGCTTAATGTCGATTTGGGTCTCAGCCGTATGTCGGCTGATGGTGGCGGTGCGTTCTTTGGTGAAGAGGAAAGCGGTAATCTCGTCCCAGGTGGTGGTGCAAAGCGCACAAACCTCTTCGAGTCCTTCTTTTTTGAGCAGGGGGGCGGCGGTGGCTTTGTCCTGAAGAAGGATGGCTTTGCACCCCAGGTTTTTTGCCAGCTCCACATCCGTGAGCCGATCCCCGATCACGAGTGATTCGGGAAGGTTGTAAGAGGGCGATTGATATTCGGTTAATAGACCCGTGCGCGGCTTGCGGGTGGGGGCATTGTCCTCAGGGAATGACCGGTCGATGTGAATTTGGCTGAACTGAATGCCTTCACCCCTAAGGGTCTCCAGCATTTTGTTTTGTGCCGGCCAAAAAGTGTCTTCCGGAAACGAAGGGGTTCCCAAACCATCCTGATTGGATACCATGGCCAGTTCGAAGTCCAGGTCGCGTGCAATTTTTTGGAGGTTGCCAATTGCTCCGGGAACAAAGGAAAGTTTTTCCAGACTGTCAATCTGAAAATCGGTGGGGGGCTCTATGATTATGGTGCCATCGCGGTCGATGAAGAGGACTCTTTTGGGGACTGTTTCCATGGTTGGAATTTTTTTTGTGTGGTGGTTAAGGTTCCGGGCTCAGGGTTTTGGGCTTAGAATTATGTTTTTTCACAACTAAACCTATTTAGTTGTTTGTTTTTTTTGATTTGTCAGCTCCTGGAGCCATTCGCTTAGATGGTCGGTCCAGATGAATGCCGGACTCTCTTTCCTGAATCCAAATCCATGTCCTCCTTCAGGGAGCAGGATTTGTTTAACCCGGACGTTGTTTTTTTTGAGGGCCTCGGTATAACAAAGGGTGTTCCCGATATTCACCCCGGAGTCGTCGGTGGCATGCAGAATGAATGTGGGCGGGGTGGAAGGGGTGACCTGTTCTTCCAGAGAGAATGTTTCGATCATCGACTCGGTGGGGTTTTCGCCCAGCAATGCTTTTCTGGAACCTTTATGTGTCAAGCTGTCACGCATGGAGATCACCGGGTAAAGAAGGATGGAAAAGTCTGGGCGAACCTTTCGTCCCGACTGAACATAGGGTATCCTGGTGTCGAACAGTGTTGCGGCAGAGGCAGCCAGATGTCCTCCGGCCGAAAAACCCATTACGCCAACGCAGTTGGGATCGGTCTTTAATTCTGTGGCTCTGTTCCTGATCAACAACAAGGACTGACGAACATCCGCCAACGGAATAAAGGTGGCCTGCTCAAAAAGGGTCTCGTCGGGCAGCCGGTATTTTAGTACGCAGGCATTAAAACCCTGCGTGGCAAGCCATTCAGCTACCTGTGTTCCTTCATGTTCGTAGGCCTCGACGCCGTAGCCACCCCCCGGACAGATGATGATTGCAGGGCACGTGCCGCCTTTCTCCGATGGAAACCACCACAACTCGGGGGTGGTGACTTTTGTGAGGATTTTGGCGTCGCTTCCAGATATGGTTCTTTGTTCCTCTGCCTGCACATTTTTATTTCCTGGAGGAACCGATTCCCATAACCGGATGGTTTGGTGTTGGGCTTTGATAGACATGATCGTTGTTAATAGACAGAGGCTGATGAGGAGTGCTTTCATGAACTTTTGTGTTTTGTTTCCGGTGGGTCAGTTGGTGGCCTGGCTTAAAATGGCATTGAACCTAATTTAAGGGTGGTTTTGAGGTGCCAAATAAAAGGCCCTAAAAGTCTCTTTCGGGACAATACGCTTCGACCTTATTTGCTCCACAATTTAAGCAAAATTTTTCAGGGCCTTTATGAGGGTTTCATTTTCCTCCGGAGATCCAACGGTGATGCGCAGGCAGCCTTCGCAAAGTGTCACGCTGGAGCGATCTCTGACAATGATTTCCTGTTCAACCAGAAAGTGATAGATCTTTTTTGGATCCTCTACCTGGATTAACAGGAAATTGGCATCGGAGGGATGGATCTTTTTCGTGAAAGGGAGTTCGGCCAGGCGATCGGCCAGTATATTCCGTTCCGAGAGCAACTGGTTAACCCATTGCTGGGTTTGAGTAGGATTCTCCAGCAGTTCCAGTGCTTTTTGCTGGGTGAGGATATTAACGTTGTAGGGGTATTTAATTTTATTTAGCACTTCTATTATGCGTGGGTGCGCAAAGGCCATACCCAGGCGAATGCCAGCCATTCCCCAGGCTTTAGAAAAAGTTTGCAGGATCACCAGTCGGGGGAAGGTACTCAGTTTGGGGAGCCAGCTTTTCTCGGGAGCGAAATCGATGTAGGCTTCATCGAGTACCACGATGCCCTGAAATTTGTCCAAAATGGTTTGGATGGCTTCCGGGGTGAAGCAATTGCCTGTGGGGTTATTGGGGGAGCACAAAAACAGCAGTTTTGTGTGTGAGTCGGCGGCCTTGATTAAGGCCTCTGCATTCAGTTGAAACGACTCGAACAACCTTACTTTTCGGACCTCCACGTTGTTTACCTCGGCAGCCACCTGGTACATGCCGTAGGTGGGAGAGATTGAAACGATATTGTCCTGGCCCGGTTCACAGAAGGCCCGGATGATCAGGTCGATGGCTTCGTCGCTGCCATTGCCCAGGAAGATGGATTGGGGTCCAACGCCTTTGAGTGATGCTATTTTCGCCTTCAGTTGTCGCTGTTGAGGATCGGGATATCGGTTGTAGGGTTGGTTAAACGGATTCTCGTTGGCATCGAGAAATACGGCCGCATTACCGCTGTATTCGTCCCTTGCCGAAGAGTATGGCTTCAGTTTGAGAATGTTGGGGCGAAGTAATTGATCGATTGCTTGCATTTTACAGGAATTGCTAAATGGGTTTAGTTTATAGGTTTAGGTTTTTTAGCCGAATGCTTACTGCTTCCTTGTGGGCGGTGAGTTGTTCCGCCTGGGCCATGATTTCGATTACAGGCCCTAATTTCTCAAGTCCTTTTTCAGAGATCTTTTGGAAGGTAATTTTTTTGCAGAAACTGTCGAGGCCAACGCCGCTGTAGGCCCTTGCGTAACCATAGGTTGGCAACGTATGGTTGGTGCCCGAAGCATAGTCGCCTGCGCTCTCGGGGGTGTAATGCCCCAGGAAAACGGAACCGGCATGTTGGATCTTCTCGGCCACCTCTTCAGGGTGTTTGGTCGACAGGATGAGGTGTTCCGGTGCGTATTGATTGGTGAAGTCGATCATCTCATCCATTGTCTCGAGGAGGATGAGCCTGCTCTTCCCGAGGGCTTTTTGGGCGGTTTCGGCCCTGGAGAGTGTTTTGATCTGTTGTTTTATCTCTTCTTGCACCTTTTCTATAAGGGATGGTGAGTTGGTCACCAATATCACCTGGCTGTCGGGGCCGTGCTCGGCCTGCGACAAAAGGTCGGCTGCCACAAACGCCGGGTGGGCGCTCTCGTCGGCCAGGACCTCCACTTCGGAGGGGCCTGCGGGCATATCAATAGCCAGACCATCGAGGGTGACGAGTTGCTTGGCTTCGGTAACGAAACTATTGCCCGGCCCAAAAATTTTGTGGACGGCCGGAATGGATTCGGTGCCGTAGGCCATTGCCGCGATGGCTTGCGCGCCGCCCACCCTGAAGATCTTTGTGATGCCTGTGAGGTGGGCCGTGAAGAGGATGGCCGGGTGAATTTCTCCGTTTTTACCCGGGGGAGTGCAAAGAACAATCTCTTTGCATCCGGCAATCTTAGCAGGGATAGCCAGCATGAGTACCGTCGAGAAGAGGGGGGCCGATCCTCCCGGAATGTAGAGGCCTGTTTTTTCGATGGCGACATTTTTCTGCCAGCACACCACCCCTGGGGTGGTCTCAATTTTCCGGGGGGTCATTTGCTGGCTTTCATGAAACTTACGGATGTTATCTCTGGCCACAATGATGGCTCCTTTAAGTTTGCTGTCAACCTGTTTGCAGCCCTCGATAATCTCGGCCTCACTTACCTGCAGGATATCGATCTGAATGCCGTCGAATTGTTTGGTAAAGGCTTTGAGTGCCTGATCTCCCTGGCTTTTTACCGCCTCTAGGATAGGACGTACCTTTGCTCTTAAGGCTTCATGGTCGGTTAAAGGTCGGGCCTGAAGCGCAGCCCATTGATCTGGTGAGGGATGTTTGAATGTGTCCATCTGTTCCGTTTAGTTTCGATGTCCCGAAAAATGCAATTGTGATGCCTGATATTCCGTTTGTAAGAGTCTGATTGGGCGGCCGGAAGATACCTAAGCGTTCGTTCGTCGGTTACAGGAAGAACGTTTAGAACCTTCTGGTGTTTCGTTCAGCTCTTTTTCAGGCCAAAATGAGCGTTAGGGTGCTCTGGAACCTATATCAAAGAATCATCTTTTCGATGGGGATAATGAGTATTCCTTGTGCGCCATTTTCTTTGAGTTGTCCTATTACTTCCCAAAACTGCTCCTCTTTGATCACCGAATGCAACGAGCTCCAGCCCTCTTGTGCCAGTGGTAAAACCGTGGGGCTTTTCATCCCGGGAAGCAGTTGGATAATTTGGTCTAATTTGTCGTTAGGGGCATTCAGCAGGATGTATTTGTTTGAGTTGGAGGCTTGCACCGCATTGATTCTAAAAACAAGCTGATCCAGAATGGCCTGTTCTGTCGCCGAAAGATTTTCTTTGGCTACCAATACAGCCTGCGAGTCCATCACTTTTTCCACCTCTTTAAGGTGATTGGCCACCAGGGTGCTGCCCGAACTGACAATGTCGAAGATGGCATCGGCTAAACCTATGCCGGGGGCAATTTCAACGGAGCCGGCAATCTCATGGATCTCGGCGTTGATGTTTTTCTTGTCGAAATATTTTTTTAGAATGTTGGGATAGGAGGTGGCAATTTTTTTGCCGGCGAACCACTTCAGTCCCGTATACTCTTCTCCTTTTGGGATGGCCAGGGAAAGACGGCATTGGCTGAATCCCAGCATCATAACCGTTTTCAGAGAAAAGTCCTTCTCCTCCAGCTCATTTTGTCCTACGATACCCAGGGTGGCCACCCCGTCGGCTACGGTTTGTGGGATGTCATCGTCACGTAGAAATAGCGCTTCGAGAGGGAACTTTTTGGCCGAAGCCACCAGACGTCCATTGCCCAGGTTGAATTTGATGCCGGCTTCTTTAAGCAGCGACATGCTGTCGTCGTATAAACGCCCTTTCTTCTGCAGGGCTACTCTTAATCTGGTTTCCATAGTGTGTTGTTAAAAATGAAAAAAGGCTTACCAAACGGTAAGCCTTTATGAATATATTATTACACAACAAGCCCACCTTCGTTAAACGAGGAAATGATGATGGGTGTGGTTGTTGGTTGTTAAAATCATTGCAAAGAATGCTTTGTTGTTTTCAATTGAATGCAAAAATAGGGTGTTTTGTGGTTAATTCAAACTTTTGACAAAAAAACTTTGGCCCTTGTGCTGATATTTCAAAGGGTTCTGTTGAGTAAAGCGGGTTGAAAAGACTATTTTTGCCACATAGACTATATTCTTATGAAAGTTTTGAAGCATATCCCAAATACCCTGACGAGTCTTAATCTTTCTTTCGGTGCCATTGGTGTGTTGATGGCTTTTCAGGGGCGCCCCGACTTGACCGCTTATGCGGTTTTGATTGCGGCCTTTTTTGATTTTACCGATGGTTTTGCAGCCCGGATGTTGAAAGCCTACAGTGATATTGGGAAAGAGCTGGACTCACTGGCCGACCTGGTAAGTTTTGGGCTGGCACCGTCGGCCGCCTACATCAGCATCCTACATTTTTACTTTACGGGGGAATGGAAGATCGATTTCTTTGCTCTTCCGGGTCTTTCACAACTCGTTCTCATCCTTCCCTTTGTTTTAGCGGTATTTTCAGCCTTAAGACTTGCCAAGTTTAATGTGGATACGCGGCAAACGGAGAGTTTCTTGGGCTTAACCACCACCGCCACCGGGATGTTTTCGGTATCTCTTATATATATGGTCTTTACCCGTGGCGGAAGCTGGAACCTTATCGCCTCCCCTTATGTGGTGTTCCCCATGCTGATGGTGTTTTGTGCCTTGCTGGTAAGTGAGATTCCCATGTTTTCGTTGAAGTTCAAGAATTTTAATTTTGGGGCCAACCTTCTTCGGTACATGCTTTTGGCCACGGGGCTGGTCTCCGTTTTGCTGTTGGGCGTAGGAGGTGTGGTGGTTACGATATTGGTTTATATCCTTTTTTCGCTGGCCCAATATTTAAAGGGGTAAACTGGGCCATAGGCTGCACCTGGCCAATCCGGAGTAGGATCTGGCAGGTGTACGTAGCCTAATGCCGGGAACCAACACTAATGGGGTGTTGATGCGGGGCTCCTTTTGTGCCTTGAAGGGTTGGTTTCGTTTTTGTTCAAGAGGTATTCTTATGTTGGTTATCCTCCTGAATATCAATTCAGATCATTGGTTCTCACCTCTTTCAATTTGTTTTTCAGACGGGTTTTAAAATCAGACACAATCGAACTGTAGCGGGGGTTGTCTGCCAGGTTGTTGTATTGCTTAGGATCGTATTCCATGTCGAAGAGTTCTATTCCCGCGCCGGCATCTTCGTCGTATTGGATGTAGGCCCATTTTTTTGTGCGCAACAAAAATGATTTTCCGCCCTGGGTTACAGAAAAAGCTTCCTCGCGGATGCTGTGATCGGGATGGTCGAGGGTTTTTACCAGACTTTTGCCTTGTAGATGGCTGGAGGTGGGTAGGGCTGCCAATTCGGCAACCGTTGGATATAAGTCCAGCAACTCTGCAAAAGAGTGACATACAGCGGGTTTCTTGCCCGGCACCTTGATGATCAGCGGCACCCTCACCGACTCTTCATGAAGGCTCACCTTCATCCAAAAGCGATGTTCCCCCAGGTGAAATCCATGGTCGGAGGTGAAAATGACAATGGTTTTGTCTTCCAGCCCCTCTTCTTGGAGGGCATTCAGAACTTTCCCCACCTGGGCATCCATATACGAGACCGAGGCATAGTAGGCGGCCACGGCTTTCTTCTCTTGCTCCTCCGACATCTGACCATTGACGCTGGTCACATAGTTGATGCCTCGTGCCGGAATATCGTCCCAATCGTCTTCCACCTTTGGGGGTAACAATATTTGCTCGTAGGGGAAAGGTTCGAAGTACTCTTTGGGGGCCACAAAGGGAACATGTGGACGCACAAACCCAACGGCTAAAAAGAAGGGTTCGTGCTTATGCTGTCGAATCAGGCTGATGGCTTTTTGCGCTGTTTTGCCATCGGAATGTACCAGGTCGTCACCCTCGGCCTTTACTATGGTCATGACGTTTCCTCCTTGCCGGGGTTTTAAACCATAGGGATTGTTTTGTACCAGTTCGCTTTCGCCCTCGGCGGTCCACTCGGGTCCCTGACTGTTGTAGCGCTCGGTCCAGGAAGCCTCATCGTCGGTGCCGTCCGAGCCGTTTTCGATATCGATGGGAACGCCCATGTGATAAATTTTACTGACCCGGGCGGTGAACCAGCCATTGTCTTTGAACAGCTGAGACCATGATTTTCGGTTGGGGCCTACGTTTTCGCGACCACTCACATAGCCATAAGTACCCGTGGCGCTGGGGTAATAGCCAAACATTAAGGAAGCGCGCGAAGGGCCACATACAGGATACTGACTGTAGGCATGGGTGTATCGGATACCTTCGGATGCCAGACGGTCGATGTTTGGCGTGTGTCCCGCCGGGTTTTCGTAAGCCGATACCGCCGTGGTGGTCAGGTCGTCGGCGATGATGAACAACACATTGGGTTTTTCCGCTTTTTGAGCCCCCACATATATAAAAGGTAAGAGGAACAGGAGCAAGGTTAGTTTTTTCATGAGATAGGATGATAAAATGCTTGAAATAAAGATTTTCGGGGCGGACCACATTTTGTGGAACATTGGGCTATTTTTCTTTTCTGTTCTCTTTCACTGCCTCCTGGAATTCACGGATCATTGAAGCATCCGGTTGTGCCTGCTGCTTCCAGTCTTCATCGCCGTAAACACCGGCTTCGGAGGGATCGAAGGGGCTGAAGTTGATCTGACGGGCAATCCCGCTCTCCATCTGGAAGGTGCCTTGCTGACTATCGATACTTCCCGGATCAGCAATGATGCTTTGTTGGTCGTGTCCGGTTTGCTTTTTCCAGCTTTCGAAGTCAAGGCCGACAAAATCAAAGGGTTTTCCATCTTTAAACCAATAGCAGTTGTGGTTCATATTCACCCGGATGTTTTTCCATGCCCCCGCCAGCAATACCCCTTCGTTGCCCACTACAATATTGTTTTCGAAGGAGAAGGAGAGGTGATCTTCCACGCGCGTAGCCTGAATCTGGTATAAGTCGGCATAAGCAAAGATGTTGTTTCGGATAGTGTTTTCGCGTCCATAGTGTTGATGAAAGCCACCGGTTTTGGTGTTGAAAACCAGATTGTTTTCCATGCGGATGTATGAGGAACCCTCGTCGGTATACAATCCCCAGCCACCATAGGAGAAGGCGTGGATGTCGTGTACCAGGTTGTGGCTTACTTCGGTGCCTTCGGATATGCCCAGGGTGTAAACGCCTGCCATATCACTGAGCAGTGCCCACCCAATATGATGGATGTGGTTGTAGGTGATTTTATTGTTCCTGGCAGGGCTGGGAGCATAACCCCAAATCCAACCCACCGAAACCCCCGTGTAGCGAAAGTCGGCAATGTCGTTATGGGTGATCTGGTTGTTTCCGCTTTGTCCGATCCAGACGCCTACGGCACTGGGGAAGTTATAGCCACCCGATTGTACAATGCAATTGTTGACTCGTATGTTACCCGTGTTGTCGAGTGAATCGGTCGGAACCACCTTGTCGCCAATGCGAATGCCCCCGGCACCCAGGTCAAACAGATGGCATTTGTCCATCACACAATCTGAGACCCCCTTCCGGAACCAGATGCCGTGCTGACCAGTGTGTGCCATCTCACAATTTCGGAATTCTATGTTTTCTGCATAATCAATCATGATGGCTGCATCGATGGTCGAAGCCGCCTGTGAAGGTTCAAAACCTTGCGCCGGCAGAACATAATTGCTGTACTGGAAGCTGATGCCCTCGAAGGAGAGGTTTCGAACCTTATGCCCGGGCCGGCCTTCGATGATGAGCCATTTTTCAGCCACAGGAACAAATATCCCTGGATTGGTTTGTCCCTCTTCAGGACGTGGAATGTATTTTATGGTTTCGTCGCGGCCCAGCCACTCACCCGGGCTGTCCAGTGCCTGGGGGTAATTCTCGAGAAAGAAACGGGTGTCTTTCCCCAGTTTGTTCCAGGGTTTCATGCCTGCGCCCCGGGTGAGGTAACCCCGTGGGGAGGTCCCTCTGCCGGAGAGATACCGGATGGTGTTGTCCCACTTAAAAAATGCATGGAATCGGGTTTTGTCTAACGTGCTGTCGGATAGGTTTTTTAGTTGTTGGTTGGCCTCCTCCGAAAGGATCAGGGTTTGAATGGCTTCTTCAGGGGCCCTGCCTTCTCCCCGCACCAAAACCTCTTCGTTTACCTCTTCAAACCTGAAGAATCCTTTATTTGGGGTTCTGGCCCGCTGGGCCCGCTGCCCATTTACATAAAGGTCCATTAAATCATCTGTTCTGTTATATGAGGCAATAACCGTCCCGTCGGGTTGAAGCTTGCCTTTCAGTTGACGGGCCCCACTGATGATGGGTCTTTCACCGGGGGCCGCTTTCCACTCCACTTTTATGTCGCTGCCTCCATCTTGAAGCCCGGAGAAAAGGAGGGGCTGGTCGATAGGGTACACGCCGTCGTGCAGAATTACCTGGAGGGTTCCTTCCTGCAGATCGAGTGCTCTTTTTTGAACCTCCAATTGTGCCCGGGCAAGTGTCTTGAAGGGATGAGCGCGAGAGCCGGAGGCACTGTCGTCGCCGGTGGGGGATACATTTATTTCCAATTTAGACCCGCACGACATGAGGAGAGTTGCGATGAGTAATAGAATAAAAATCCTGGGATTGAGAAGAGGGTGTGTCATATTACAGCATTTAATTGGACCTAAGGATTCAACAACAACGGGTTTGATTCCCGGCAGATGCATGAGTCGATACTAAATTCAATCTTTTATATGAAGAAGGTGCTAAGGACTAAGAGGCTAAGTTAATAAGATTTTTTTTTATGGCTTGTCTCAAGTTACAAGGCCGCCCCTTTTTTTTAAAGGGAGGAGGGGAAGAATATCCGGATTCAAAGAAAATATAATAAGGGCAGTCTTTTGTACTGCCCTGTAATGGTTAGAGTTGTTATAAGGGTGGCAACCCTTTAGGCCACCGTGATTTTTTCATTTAAATAGACATCCTGAATCAGGTTGAGCAGTTTTACGCCTTCTTTCATGGGGCGTTGAAAAGCTTTGCGGCCCGAGATAAGGCCGGTGCCTCCTGCGCGCTTGTTGATGACAGCCGTACGGGCGGCATCGGCAAAGTCGCTTTTTCCCATGGAAGCCCCGCCCGAATTGATGAGCCCAATTTTACCCATATAGCAGTTGGCCACCTGATAACGGCACAGGTCGATGGGGTGTTCCGAACAAAGTTTCTCATACATGTCGGGGTGGGTCTTTCCGAATTTAATTTCTTTGAACCCGCCATTGGTGGTGGGCAGCTTTTGTTTGATGAGGTCGGCCTTGAGGGTTACCCCCAGGTGGTTGGCCTGGCCCGTCAGATCGGAGGCCGTATGGTAATCCTGTTGGGGCGTTTTAAAATCACTGTTGCGCAGGTAGCACCAGAGAATGGTGGCCAGGCCCAGGTTGTGGGCCTCCTCGAAAGCCTCTGCTATTTCCATAATTTGCCGGTTCGATTCCGGGGACCCGAAGTAGATGGTGGCCCCAACAGCTGCTGCCCCCAGGTTCCAGGCTTCCGTTGGGGTGCCAAAGGGCACCTGGTCGTATTTGTTGGGGTAGGTGAGCAATTCGTTGTGATTGATTTTAACGATGAAGGGAATCTTATGCGCGTATTTGCGGGAATGAAGGGCCAGCCCCCCAAAGGTGGTGGCCACTGCGTTGCAGCCTCCCTCGATGGCCAGTTTTAGTATGTTTTCCGGGTCGAAATAGATCGGGTTGGGGGCGAACGAGCTGCCACCGGTGTGTTCAATGCCCTGATCTACCGGTAAGATGGAAAGATAGCCGGTGTGGCTCAGGCGTCCGTGGTTGTAGATCCTGGATAAGTTAATCAGGGTGGCGGGGTTGCGGTCGCTGATCCCGAACACCTGGTCAATGGTGTCGGGTCCTGGCAGGTGTAGATGTTCGCGAGTGATTTTGGGCTGGTTAAATCCCAAAAGATTAGAAGCCTCTGCTCCCAGAAGGGCTTCTATTTGGCCGAAATTATTTTTTGGTGTGTTCATGAGGTGGAGTATTTGAGATGAGGGATTAAGATCCCCCATAATATAGTTCAAATTCAGCAATATATCCAGTGTTTTTTGTGTCCGGCAACGACTTTGGAGTCATGGATAACCCCTTTATTAAAAGGCTTTGGGAACCTTAATCACTTCCTGGAAATTTCAGGTCAAAAAAATCGAAATCATTTGTTAATAAAAAAATTAAGAATAACTTTGCTATATCTTAATAAAATAACAAAATGTTGTGGCTTTATTCGTTAAGCGCCTGTGGTAATGGGCTCTGCGGAAGCAATTGTTTGATTTAAAATGGGCGCGTTTCGATGAGTTTGGGTGTTCACTTTTTATTAGGAAGTGCTTATGTCCGAAAGGTTTAAGTCGTAAATGGATTTTAAGTTTATAAATTCACACATGATAGCAGCAAAAAATTTAAAAAAACTATGACATGAGAAAACAAATTTTATTTTGTTGTTTCTGGTTGTTTCTGGCTTTGCTGGGGACTTCTGGTGTTTTCGCACAACATCAGGTTTCCGGCACAGTGATAGATGCCCAGGGGGAGCCCCTTCCCGGCGTAAACATTGTAGAAAAGGGAACCATGAATGGTGTGATTACCAATTTGAATGGAGACTACAAAATTACTGTAACGGATGGGAGTGCCGTCCTTAAATTTTCCTTTATTGGATTTGAGGAGACGGAAATCCCTGTGAAGAACCGGGGTCTTATTAATCTCACGCTCAGCGAAGCCCTTTCGCAACTCGATGAGGTGGTGGTAGTCGGGTACGGAACGCAAAAAAAGATTAGCGTAACAGGTGCTATTTCAAGTCTTTCGGAGGGTGAATTAATGAAGGCACCAACGGTTGGAATAACCAATGTTATTGGTTCGCGTGTGGCCGGGGTATCCATGTTGCAAACTTCGGGACAACCGGGGGCTGATGCGGCATCGCTCCTGATACGGGGTCAGGCCGCGGTTTATATTGTGGATGGTGTGCAACGATCTTTTAACGAAATTGACCCCAATGAGATTGAGTCGGTGTCGGTTTTAAAAGATGCCACATCCGCCGCTATATATGGTTTAGATGCTTCAGGGGTGGTTATTGTGACCACCAAAAGAGGAAAGACCGGCAAAATGAATATCTCCTATTCGGGCAAATACGGTATCAGCGAAAACGCCAATCAGATCGAATGGTTAGACGCTCCCGGATATGCTTATTGGTATAACAAATCGCGCGAAATGGATGGCGATGCGGCTGTTTTTACCGCCGACCAGGTTCAGAAAATGAAAGATGGAACAGATGGGTGGGGAAATACCAACTGGTACGATAAGGTATTTGGGGTAGGTTCCACCCAGCACCACAACCTGAGTGCCACCGGGGGAAATGAGAAAGTAAATTTCTTTACCTCCGTGGGGGTCTTTTCACAAAAAGGGAATGTGGATCTACATAATTACGATCGTTATAATCTGAGAACCAATATTGATGCCAAAATCACCGACCATCTTACGCTAGAGTTAGGCATTTCAGGCCGCGTAGAAAACCGGGAAAACCCGCGTTATACAGCCAACCCCAACGATTGGCATAATATTCCTCAACAAGCAGTGCGTGCATTGCCTTACATTCCCGAGACAATGACTTATGAAGGAAAGGAGTATTACACTGCTACCCGAACCGCTTCATCGCCGGTAAGTCCGCTTGCAGCCATTAACGAATCGGGTTATAGTAAATCGAGCAATACCTATATACAATCCAACTTTGCGTTAAAATATGATGTGCCGGGTGTAGAGGGGTTGAACCTTAAATTTATGGGGGCTTACGATATGTTTTTCCAATTTTCAAAAAGCCTGTCTATCCCCTTTGAAACTATGTTGGCATCCCTGCCCAACACCTCCACCGAGGTTATCAGCTACACCAAATTTACTGACAACGGAGGGAATACATCCTTAACCGAATCGGCCAGTCGTTCCACCAACGTGGTCACACAAACAAGTGCCAACTATGCAAGAACGTTTGATAAACACCGGATTAGTGTCTTGGGGTTGGCCGAGACACGTAATGATGTTAGTAACAGACTGGGGGCAACGGGTTATGGGCTCGACTTTTTGGATTTGGATGAGTTGGATCAGATCACCAATCAATCGGGTGCCGGCCAGGAAAAGATTCCCAGTCTTGCAGGAGGCAGCGGGGAGTCGCGCGTGATCGGTTTTGTGGGTAGATTGAATTACGAATACGACAGCAAATATCTGCTTGAAGTATCGTTTCGTCGCGATGGTAGTTATTTGTTTAGCGGAATGGATGGCTCGCGTTGGGTTAATTTACCTGCTGTTTCTCTTGGTTGGCGTATGGACCAGGAAGAGTGGTTTAATGCGCCATGGGTCAATAACCTGAAAATACGGGGAGGAATTGGTAATACGGCAACTTCGGCGGTCAGTGCCTATCAGTATTTAGACCTTATGACCATTTCTACCAATGCCGTTGTTTTAGGGGGGTCGAGTCAGAGTATGATTTACGCTTCCACCCTGGGGAATCCGAATTTAAGTTGGGCAAAAAGCAAAAGCTACAATATCGGGGTTGATTTTAACGCCTGGAATGGTTTGTTGGGCGTTGAATTGGATGCTTTTTATAAATACCAATACGATTTATTGGCATCCGTTGGCGGATCGTATCCTCCATCCATGGGCGGATACTATTTTACCATGGATAATAAAAATGAGATTGATTACCGGGGATTCGATTTTACCTTTACTCACAAGAATCGAATCAATAACTTCCATTATGGTATTAGCTGGCTTGGTTCGTTTACCAAACGCAGATGGCTCTATTATTCCGGCGATTCAGAGAATACACCCGATTACCGAAAAGTAACGGGAAAAGAAGTAGGCTCACAATTAGGGTTTATTGCTGAGGGGTTGTTCCAAAATCAGGATGAAATAGATAACTCGCCTACTATTGTCGGGTCCCCTGTGCTTCCGGGATACATCAAGTATAAAGATCGTAACGGCGACGGAAAAATAAGTTATGCGCAGGACATGGGTTATGTAGGAAAAAGTGCCTATCCCAAATTCCAAAGTTCGCTCGGACTGAATGGCTCCTGGAAAGGATTCGACTTCGATATTCTTTTTCAAGGAGGGCTGGGCAGAACCGTTGCCCTTACTGGGGTTTATACATCCACCGGTTCGGCGGGCATTATGGATAATACCGCCTTTACAAGAATGTTTTATCATGGCGGGAATACTCCCGTGTTTGTACCCGAAAACTCCTGGACACCCGACAATACAGATGCCGAGTTTCCTCGTTTATCATTGGTCACCGTGAGTACAAACAACGCCTATTCGTCAACCCATTGGTATCGGTCAGGTGATTACGTTCGTTTAAAGACTTTTCAAATTGGTTATTCACTTCCCAAAAGTTGGATAAGAACCATCGGATTCACCGGATTTAGGGTATATGCAGAAGGGTCAAACGTATTTACCTTAAGCGAACTCACAAAATATAATATCGACCCCGAACAACCCGGTGTTAACAATGGATATTATCCACAACAAAGAACATTTTCATTTGGTGTTAATGTAACTTTATGATACTGATAGATGAAACGAATCCCCAAAAAAAATCAGGAGAGTAGTGTCTCTCACAACTTGTCCTGGTTTGGGGGAAGACAGGACTAAGGTGGCGGGTTTTCCCGAATCGGGTTCGGGGGCAGGCTACCCCGCTTTGGCGGGACAGGTTAATGGCAAATGAAAAAAAATATAAACACATGAAACAGATAATCAATATACAGGTTTATGTGGCGCTGCTTTTTTTGTTAAGCAGCTGCGACAGTTGGCTGGATCTCACGCCCACAGACAGATTGTCGGACAAAGTCGTTTGGGAGGATGAAACCAGTGCAGATAAATATATAAACGGGTTTTATACCTATTTGAATCAGTACGGACAATTTGGCACCCAACAATTCAGTGGCAGTTTAACCGAAAGCCTGACCGATGCTTTCAAATACGGATCTTATGCCTTAGGCAATAAAGCCGGGCATCCCAACAATTATGTTTTTAATCCGAGCGTAATTACTGAGGCCAGCTGCCTTTACGATAATTGGGCCGATGGTTACAATAAGGTTAGGCGCTTAAACCAGTTTCTAAACTCCATGGAAAAGTATTCGACTTTCTCCGACGAAAGGAACAAATTGTTGGAAGCTCAAACCCGTTTTTTTAGGGCATTTATCTATTTTCAGTTGGCCAGGCGGCATGGGGGAGTCATCCTATACACCAGCCTGGATCAGATGGACAAGGACCAGGCCCGTTCTACCGAAGAGGCCACCTGGGATTTGATTCAAACCGATTTGGAATATGCCATCGAAAATCTTCCCGAGGAGTGGGCCGATTCGGAGGATGATGGGCGATTGACAAAATATGCCGCTCTGGCGTTTCAATCGCGTGCCATGCTTTATGCCCAGCGGTGGCAGGTGGCTTACGATGCCGCCGACGAAGTCATAAAATCCAAGAAGTTTTCTTTAATGTCTGACTATGCGAAGGCATGGAAAGGAAATAATTCGGAGTCTGTTTTAGAGTTTGGGTATGCCGTTTCGGGACCCAATCATACCTTCGATAAAGATTATGTGCCGCTGTGCGATGGTTATGAATTTGGCGCTTTGGGAACACCCACCCAGGAGATGGTAGAGAGTTATGAAAAAGCAGATGGCACCCGGTTGGATTGGACGCCCTACCATACCGAGAATAGCACTCGTCCTCCCTATGAAGATCTGGAGCCAAGGTTCAAAGCCTCTGTTATCTATCCTGGTAGCATCTGGAAAGGACATGTAATGCAAAATTCTGTGAATGGAATCTATGGGTCATTCATGGCCTATCGTGATCAGCCTTACAGCTATGGGCAAACAACCACCGGTTACTTTTTGAAGAAATTGATGGACGAAAGCCTTATTGATATAAAAGGAGTGGCAAGCACGCAAACCTGGGTGGAAATACGTTATGCCGAAGTGCTCTTAAATAAAGCAGAAGCCGCTTTCAGACTCAATAAAATTGATGAAGCTCAAAAAGCCATGAATGAGGTGAGAGATCGGGTAGATCTGCCAGGCATATTTACCACCGGGAACCAATGGTTCATCGATTACAGAAACGAACGCAAAGTGGAATTGGCCTACGAAGGACATCTTTTTTGGGATATGCGCAGATGGAAACTCGCGCACCTGGAGTATAACAATTATCGCGCACATGGTTTTAAAATTACCGGTGACAATTATGAATATATTGATGTCGATTATGCAGACAGATTGTTTCTGGAGAAAACCTATGTCTTGCCAATTCCTACCAGCGAGTTGGAAAACAATTCGCTCATTACCCAGTACGATGAGTGGCTCTAACGTATTAAATATCCAACACATGAAAAATAAATTTTCGAAAGTCATAATGGTGCTGGCATCCATGCTCTTTGTATGGAGTGGCTGTCAGGAACCGGAAGATTTAACCCCTTCCGTCTCACGTGAAGGTGTTAACAGCATTACGGCATCGTTCGTGAATGATGAAAGCTCTGATAATTCTTTTTCCAGCGAAATTGATAAGGACAATGGGATAATAACCATCGTATTTCCATACAATTATCCCCTCAAGTCGGACAATGTGCTCACTTTAGCGGATCTTACCCACATGCGGGTTATGGCCAATTTAGATGATAATGTAATTATTGACCCGCCCCTTTTATACATGGATTTTACGAAAGATAATTACATCACTATTACTGATCAGGCAAAAAACCAAAAGCAGTATCAAGTGGTAGCTGAAATTCGCAAAAGTGCCGCAAGTGTTATTACAGGATTTGAACTGGCCGGCCTTGGGATCTCAGGGGTTATTAACGAAGAGAGCAAAACCATTTCACTCATATCCATTGAGCCAATCGAGGATGCCCTGGCCAATGTAAGCGTTTCGCACGGGGCGACTCTGAGCCCCGATCCCTCGGTAGTCGCATTGGATTACAATATGGGTGTCGAAATTACAGTGACGGCTCAGGATGGGGTCTCAAAATCGGTGTACACCGTTATAAAAGCAGTTCCGCAAAAAACAGACTTTGGCATGCGAGCCGGGAGTGCAAAAATTCTATGGGCTAAAAAGTTGAACAGCGAGTTGGGCATTGTGCCCCTGAACATTACCGGCGGAATTGCTGCAACCCAAAAATATCTGGTGATAAATACCCGCGGTGAGACCAGTATTTATCTGGATCGTGCCACCGGGGAGATTGTGGGCAGACTAAATATGGAAAGCATCGTGGGCAATCTCACTAATTTCTATACTACAGCCGATGAGGATGACAATATTTTTGTGTGCAATCTTGCTCCCAATGACGGTTCTTTCAAAATCTGGAAGATCAGCAGCGTGACGGCCGCTCCGGAGCTGTTCATTGAATGGGCAGGTGGTCAAAATCTGGGACGGAAAATTTCAGTTAAAGGAAGCGTCAACAAAGATGCCATCATAACAGCTCCCATCTTAGCCGCCGGGAATCAGTTCCTGCGTTGGCAGGTGAAGAATGGAACTCTGGTTTCTGCCACACCCCAAACCATTACCATTAGTGGGATAGGATCTAGCTGGAATTACAATTGTGATGTGGTCTACACGGATCCTTCCAATCTAAACAGCGATTATTTTGCCGCCTATTATGGCAGTCCATATAAAATGGCATGGGTTGATGGCAACACCAATGCGGTTAAAGCCTGGGGCCCGGCAATTAGTCCCAACTGGATACCGAATGCAGTGGATTATACTGTTTTTAACGATGCTCCATACGTGGTTCATAACACGGTAAATTCGTTTACATGGGGAAGCGATGATAAAATCTTGCTCTACGATGCAAGTTCCACAAGCACAATTACCAGCCCCATTTGGGAAACACCCATTGGGACTTATGGCGGTAAAGATAATGCAGGACAAAATGGCAACGGAACCGGCGATGTGGCCTTCAAGGTATCCACCGACGGGTATTACATGTATTTATACTTCATGTTTACCAATGGTCAGGTCGTTTGTGTTCAGTACGATTGTATTAAGATGTAAATGGAAAAGATAAGGATCTGATTTTAAATAAATACCTGCGCCTTTTTTGATCGGCGCGGGTATTTATTTCCTGTGGCTGAATGGTTGAAGTGCAGGGACTGTCACCTTTTCTTGTTATTTATCAAATTCGCATCCCCGAATTTGGAAAGAGGGTACAAAGCATGATTTGTTGTTGGGGATGGAGTGAAATCTTTTTTGGGAATGGGCCGTGTGGGTTCATGACAATCATTCAAATTGGTTCAAGGATATATTATGATGAAAAAAAACCTATTCAGGTTTTGCAACCTGGTTTTCTTTTTAAGTGCTGTAATACTGCTTTTCTCCTGTTCTGATGACAAAGAGAAAGAGTACGAGTTCCCTGACGGGTCTTCCGAAAATGAAGATAAACCACGGTTTATATGGATTGATGCAGCGGCCAACTTCAAGGATTTTGCAAACAGTAAAGATAATATCGCGCGCGATTTGCAATTGGCCAAAGACGCTGGGTTTACCGATGTTGTGGTTGATGTAAGACCCACCAATGGGGATATTCTTTTTAAGTCTACTGTTGAGGGCTCACATGAAGTGGAATGGTTGGGCGCCTGGGTAGATGGGGTTTACCAGCAAGTACCGCGCACGGCCACCTGGGACTATTTACAGGCGTTTATTGACAAAGGCCACGAATTGGGATTGAACGTTCACGCGGGCTTTAATACTATGTCGGGTGGACAGGGCAACTCATTGGGTAATCAGGGTCTTTTATACAGAGATGCTTCGAAAAAAGAGTGGGCGACTTACCAGAATTTAAGTACCGGTATTTCGAATACTATGGACGGGGGTACGGGGACCAAGTTCTTTAACCCTGCCAATGAGGATGTGCAAAACTATTTAGTGGACTTATTGAAGGATCTGGCAGCCTATGATCTGGATGGGATTTTTCTGGACAGAGGTCGTTTTGAGGGGATTCAATCCGACTTTTCGGAGAGTACACGCAGGAAATTTGAAGCCTATCTGGGTGGCATAACCCTACAGAATTTTCCTGAGGATATTTTAGCTCCCGGAACCACCATGACCCAGGTTATGGCAATGGTCAATGCGGGAACTGCCCCTGTCTACTTAAAGCAATGGCTTGAGTTCAGAGCCAAAACAATGTACGATTTCATGGAAAAAGCCCGGAATGCCGTTAAATTAACCAATTCAAAGGTGAAGTTTGGCGTGTATGTTGGCGGCTGGTATTCTTCTTATTACGAAGTGGGCGTGAACTGGGCCAGCCAGAAGTACAACACATCACTGTATTACAGCAAATGGGCAACAGCAAAATATAAGGACTACGGATATGCCGGCTTAATGGATCAAATCCTGATTGGGGCCTATGCAAACCCGGGCAAGGTGTATGGTGCAACCGAATGGACTATGCAGGGCTTTTGCAGTCTGGCTATGGATAAAATAAAGGAAGATTGCCCAATGGTTGCAGGTGGGCCCGATGTGGGTAATTGGGATCCCTCCAATACTTTTACGCAAGATCAGGAGAATCAGGCAATTGTAAACTCGGTAAAAGCCTGTATGGATGAGTGCAACGGATACTTCCTGTTCGACATGATTCATTTGAAAATGGCCAACCAATGGGAATTTGCAAAAGAAGGCATTGATTTAGCCATTAAATAAAGCCCCTGACTTCTTTTAAATCAGATAAGGCTGCTCCGGAGGTTTCGACAGGGGGGGTGTTTTGGTTAAAAAAAGATTATAAAAACGCTTGTTAATAAAAAAATTTACTAATAAATTTGCTGTAATTCAATAAAGTAATAAACTATTGGGTTATTGGGTCGTAAGGGTTTGATCTCTAAGGGGGGATACGGCATTAGCGGGTTGGATTGTTTCCTTCTTCAAAGAAGGGATGACAATGAAAAAGTTATAGGCAAACGCCGAAATTTGTTCAGCCATCCAAATAATTTGTTTTAGCGCATGGAGAATAGTCAATCAAATCGCAGGAACTTTTTAAAAAAGGCTTCATTGGGCTCGCTGGGTGCCGCTGCTTTTTCTGTTTCGGAGGCCTCGACCCATCGTTCTTCGTTTGGAAAGGGATCAAAAGAAGCGGTCAGCGCAGAGGAACAAAGATTTTGGACCCCGAAACGATTTCAGGGAATGCCCATTAAGGCCACCTTCCTGGATGAGGTAAGCTGGGATATTCCCCATCAAAACTGGGGCTTTAGGGAATGGGATCAGGATTTTGCAGCCATGAAATCCATGGGCATTGAGACGGTTGTGATGATCAGAGCCGGCCTTGGCTGGTGGATGGCCGCCCCATTCGAATCTATTTTAAAGAGCGAAGAGGTCTATTATCCGCCAGTGGATCTGGTGGAGATGTTTCTTACCCTGGCTGATAAATACCATCTGAACTTTTTCTTTGGCATGTACGACTCGGGTCGCCATTGGCTGAGTGGTAATTATATGAAGGAGATTGATTTGAATATTGCCCTGATCGATGAGGTCTGGAAAAAGTATGGGCATCACCCCTCTTTTAAAGGGTGGTATTTGTCGCAGGAGATCAGTCGCAGGACCAAGTCGATGAGTAAAATCTATGCCGAGGTAGGGAAGCATGCCAAGGAGGTTTCCGGAAATCTTACCACCATGATGTCGCCTTACATTCACGGGGTTAAAACCGACCAGGTGATGGCCGGCGATAAAGCCCTGTCGGTTGAGGAGCATGAAGCCGAGTGGAACGAAATCCTTGGCAACGTGCAGGGGGCCGCTGATATTCTGGCTTTCCAGGACGGGCAGGTGGATTATCAGGAGTTGTACGATTATCTGGTGGTGAACAAACGCCTGGCCGATAAATATGGGATGGCCTGCTGGACCAACATTGAGTCGTTCGACCGGGATATGCCTATCCGTTTCCTGCCCATTAAATGGGAGAAACTTCTGCTCAAGCTGGAGGCGGCACGTAAGGCCGGCATGGAAGATGCCATCACCTTTGAGTTTTCCCATTTCATGAGTCCTAACTCAGCCTATTTGCAGGCAGGGCAACTGTTTAACCGATATAAAGAGCATTTTAATATTGGGTAGATTCCCTGTTGGGGGCTATGCTGCCGTTATAAAAAGTTGAGGTAAAAAATATTGTCGAAGTGAAAATAGAGCTTACGGCAAATCGAATTAAAGAGGCAGAGCTAACCAGAATAAATATTTGAACCATGAAAAAAATCTTGCTTATCCTGTGTTGGGGGTTGATGCCGCTTTTATCGTGGGGACAAACCGGCTATGGACGCGCCAGCCTTTGGGAAAAAGATATGGAGGCTTTTAAGCAAGCCGATGCAAAGCAATTTCCCGAAAAAGAATCGATTTTGTTTGTGGGAAGCTCCTCCTTTAAAGGATGGGTTACCCTCGGGGAAGATTTTCCCGAATACAATGTGATCAATCGTGCTTTTGGCGGTTCTGTGTTATCCGATCTTATCTATTTTTTCCACACCGTAGTGTCCCCTTATGCACCATCTCAGATTATTGTTTATGAGGGAGATAATGATATTGCGGGCGGGATAACCCCCGAAGCCTATTTGGAGGATGTGATCACCTTTGTGCGTATGGTGGATATCTTTTTACCGGGAACCCCCGTGGATTTTTTGTCCATCAAGCCCAGTCCGGCACGCCAGAAATGGACTCCCCAATATAGAAAAGCCAACCAACTGGTGTGTCAGTGGGCCGCTTCAAAGCCGCAGGTTCGGTTCATTGATGTGGCTCAGTTAATGGTGGGTCGACGGGATGAAATCCACTCGGACTATTTTTTACAAGACAAACTGCACCTCAATAAAAAGGGGTACCAATTATGGGCCTCCGTGGTGCGGCCTTATTTACTCGATAAGGGTAAAAAACAATAGATTATTTGATGTCAGACCTTTAGTCGAAAGATATTTTTGTAAGATTCAACATTCCCTACATGAGAAATAGCCATTTGTTTTTATACCTGTTTGGATTGACTTTTATTCTGGGCAGTTGCCAAAACCCTGAAGACAATTCTCAGGACAAGCCGGTATATATGTGGTTCGATTGTGAAGCCAACTATGAGCGGTTAAGTTATCCCGATTCCATTCAATACTATCTGGAAAAGGTTAAAGCGGTGGGGGTAACCGATGTGGTAGTGGATGTGAAGTCGATCATGGGGGAGACCCTCTTTACCAGTGATTACGCCCATTTTATGGGCGAATGGAAGGGGGTGACCCGATCCGAAGAGTATGATGTGTTGGGTTTGTTTATTGAAAAGGGTGCGTTACTGGGTTTGGGTGTACATGCCTCACTAAACGTGTTTAGTGGAGGGCACAACTTCTTCGACCGGGGAATTATTTATGAGGAGCACCCCGACTGGCAGTCTCAAAACTACTGGGACAACCAAATCATTCCCATCTCCCAGATGAAGTGGAAATACAATGGCATGTTAAACCCGGCGCTTCCAGAGGTTCAGGATTATCAGCTGAATATTCTTAAAGAGGTTACCCAAAAATATCCCCGATTGAAGGGGGTGGTCCTGGATCGGGCCCGGTACGATGGCATCACTTCCGACTTTAGTGACTTTTCAAAGCATACTTTCGAGGCCTATTCGGGGATCGAGGTCGAAAACTTTCCCAACGACATTATTTATTGGGAAAAGGATGAAGCCGGAAAGCCCGTTTGGAAACCCGGCCAACATTTTAACCAATGGATAGAGTGGCGGGCCTCGGTGATTTATAACTTCATAAAAAGGGCCCGCACCGAAATGAAGGCCATAAACCCCGATCTTCTTTTTGGCGATTATACCGGGGCCTGGTACCCGGTTTATTATGAGTTGGGCGTCAACTGGGCCAGCCATCAGTACGATCCTTCTCTTGAATACGATTGGGCTACACCGGCTTACAAAAACTATGGCTATGCCGAGCTTCTGGATGTGTATATGTCGGGCCTCTATTTTACCGAAGTAACCATCGAGGAAGTGGAGAAAATGAACGAGGAGGCGATGAAAAACCGTACCGAGGATGCCATGGGCAAGGGTCGTGAGTATTGGTATTCGGTGGAGGGAAGTGCCCGACTGGCCAATTCCGTGGTGATGGAAGCGGTGCCTATAACCGGCAGTCTTTATGTGGAGCAATACGCCAAAGATGTGGAGCAGTTTAAACGTGCGGTGTCTATGGCGCTAAATTCAACGGATGGTTTGATGATATTCGATATAGTTCATGTGATTAACCTGGGGTGGTGGAACGAGCTGAAGGAAGCGATTGAAAATGCACAAAAGAAAGATTAACCTATGAAAGATTTTAAGATGACACGGACCCAGGTGATGTACCTCGGCATAATTTGCCTGGTGGCTTCGCTGGGTGGGTTCTTATTCGGCTTCGATACCGCGGTTATATCCGGGACTGTATCGTTTGTGCGTGATTTTTATGTGCTTTCCGATCTCGAACTGGGCTGGTTTACCGGCTCAGCCCTCATCGGTTGTGTGGTGGGGGCCCTGGTTGCCGGTAAGCTTGGCGACAGCTTTGGCCGTAAACCCGTTTTGATCGTGGCGGGTGCCCTCTTCTTTATCTCTGCCGTGGGCTCAGCTTTTCCGCCCAGCTTTACGCTGCTCATTGTGGCTCGTATTATTGGTGGATTTGGGGTGGGGATCGCTTCAGTGGCTGCTCCCCTCTACATCTCCGAGTTTGCACCTGCTAAATATCGGGGCCGGTTGGTGGCTCTTTATCAGCTCTCTATTGTGACGGGAATTATCCTGGCTTATCTTTCCAATTGGCTTATCCTGAAAGGTTCTGAAAGTGGCGAGTGGGGCTCGGCCTGGATGCAAACAGCTTTTGTTACGGGCCCTTGGCGCGGTATGTTTCTGGTGGAAACACTTCCCGCAGGCCTCTTCTTTCTGATGATGCTGATGGTCCCTGAAACCCCCCGCTGGTTAATTCTCAATCACAGGGAGTCACGCGGCCTCAAGGTTCTTGAGTTGATACAACCTGTCCAAAAGGCACTGGCTACCCTCAAAGAGATCACGGCCAGTTCCCTCGACGAGAAGGCTTCCATCCGGGAACTGTTGCAACCCGGTATTCGAAAGGCCTTGATTATTGGCATTGCTTTGTCGGTTTTCGGACAACTTACCGGTGTTAATATTGTGGTTTATTACGGGCCTTCAATTCTCGAAAATGCCGGACTCAATATTGGAGGCGCCTTGCAATACCAGGTGGGGTTAGGGGTTATTAACTTCGTTTTTACCGTCATCTCTATGTTTATTATCGATCGGTTTGGCCGACGCCCATTATTGGTTGGGGGCATGGGAATGGTCGGGGTGATGTTAATTGTTACGGCCATTCTGTTTTTATTTAGAGTGCCGGCAACCTGGATTGTAATTGCGTTAGGATTATATATTGGTGCCATTGCCATTTCTATCAGTGCGGTGATCTGGGTTATTACCCCCGAGATTTTTCCAAACCGCCTGAGAGGTCGGGCCATGTCGATTGCTACTTTTTCAAACTGGGGAACTAATGCTCTGGTAGCCATTGCGTTCCCATGGTTGATTTCTAATCTTGGAATGTCGAGTGTATTCTTTACTTTTGCTGCGATTTGCTTGATTGGGGTATTTGTCTTCTTTAAGATGGTGCCCGAAACCAAAGGAAAAACGCTTGAAGAGATAGAAAATCTTTGGTTAAGCAAGTCAAAAGTCTAACTTATGTTTAACTGTAAAGAATAGAATTTAAGCCTATGAATTTATCATGGATCGACATCAGCATCGTCTTGGCCTATGTGGTTTTGACTCTTTTTATTGGATTTTGGCTCTCCAAAAGGGCCTCTAAAAACCTGGAATCCTATTTTCTGGGGGGAAACACTATAAAGTGGTATTACCTTGGCCTCTCTAACGCTTCGGGAATGTTCGACATCTCCGGAACCATGTGGACGGTTACCATTGCCTTTGTTTATGGATTGAAAAGTGCCTGGATTCCCTGGCTGTGGCCCGTGTGGAATCAAATTTTTGTGATGGTGTTTTTAGCCATTTGGATGCGTCGTTCCAACGTGATGACCGGGGCCCAATGGATCACCTTCCGCTTTGGTGACGGCCGTGGAGGCCGGTTGTCACACATTATTGTGGTGGTTTTTGCCGTGATTAGTGTGATCGGTTTCATTGCCTATTTCGTGGAGGGTATTGGCAAATTTGCCACCACTTTCTTTACCTGGGATTTGTCGGTTACTGTCCTGGGGTTCTATCTAACCTCCCAGCAGGTATATGCCCTCATCATCATTGGCATCACCACCATCTATACCCTTAAGGGTGGAATGTACAGTGTGGTGAGTACCGAGGTGATTCAGTTTCTGATTATGACCGTGGCTTGTGTATCTATTGGGGTGGTGGCCTTTAATCAGGTAACCCCCGAGCAGGTGGCTGCGGCTACACCAGAGGGGTGGTCCAGTTTGTGGCCCACCTGGAACCTGGATCTCGACTGGTCGGGTATCTTTCCCGAACTAAATGATAAAATAGGGAGCGATGGGTTTGGTATGTTTGGCCTGTTGTTGATGATGATGATTGCCAAAGGGGTCTTTGCCAGTTTGGCAGGACCGGTCCCCAGTTACGATATGCAACGTATCCTTTCAACACGTACCCCTGCCGATGCCGCCAAGATGAGTGGTCTCACTTCGGTGGCCCTGTTTATTCCGCGTTATCTGATGGTAGGTGGTTTTACCGTTTTGGCACTGGTTTATATGAAGCCCGAATTAATGAAGATGGGTGCCGATATAGATTTTGAAATGGTGCTTCCTTTGGCCATCCGGCAGTTCGTTCCCATCGGCCTCAAAGGTCTCTTGCTGGCCGGCTTGCTGGCCGCCTTCATGGGTACCTTTGCCGCTTTTATCAATGCGGCGCCTGCCTATCTGGTTAACGATTTGTATAAAAAATATGTGAACCCCAATGCCTCCGACAAAAGATTGATTGGTTACAGCTACCTCTCGAGCTTATTATTGGTGATTATAGGACTCATATTTGGGTTGTTTGCCACTTCGCTTAACAGCCTGACTTTGTGGATAACCTCCTCCCTTTACGGTGGATATGCCGCTGCCAACGTTCTGAAATGGATCTGGTGGCGCTTTAACGGAATGGGTTATTTCTGGGGTATGATGGGCGGATTGGTGGCCTCACTGATTGTGCCACCGGTGTTCCGGTTTTTTGTCCCCAATATTATTGATATCTATATGTTTCCTGTGATTCTTGCCATATCTCTGGGGGCCTCTGTTTTAGGGACTCTTTGGACCAAGCCTGAAAGCATGGAAATTTTGAAGAAGTTTTACAAGCAAACGCGTCCATGGGGATTTTGGAATCGCGTTAAAAACGAGGTGATGCAGGAGGATCCTTCCTTTGTTCCCAATATGGATTTCAAGAGGGATGCCGTAAATGTGATGGTGGGCATTACCTGGCAAATGTCCATGGTGGTGATGCCGCTTTTCCTTTTGGCCGGAGAGTATCAGTCGACCATTATTTCCGTCGGGGTTTTGTTGGCGACCTCCGTGTTCCTTAAGTTTTACTGGTACGACCATATTAAGAATATTAAGTAGAAGGTTAAAATATTTGAACCGATCATGAGCAATAGCAACCTGTTAAGAGGTTTCGAAAAGGGTGTTTTTATATTAGTTCTTTGCTGGGTAAGCGTATCGTGGGCTGCGGCCCAATACGATACCACCTTTGCCAATAACTACTACAAGGAGAAGCAACAACTCCAGGAGAGCGATTCGGTGCGGTGCGGTGATATTGTTTTCCTGGGTAACAGCATCACCGAGCGAGCCCCTTTGAAAGATCTCTTTCCGGGTTTTCAGGTCGTCAACAGAGGCATTGGCGGGGATATTGTTTGGGGTGTCTCCAACAGGTTGGGCGCCATCCTTAAAGGGCAACCCGCCATGATCCTTCTGCTGATTGGGATTAACGATGTGGGGCGGGGTATTCCTGTTGAGCTTATCGCGGCAAGATATGAGCAGGTGATTCGACAAATAACAAGCCAGTCCCCCTCGACCCGGCTCGTGTTGCAGACCGTTATTCCCATTAACGAAAAGATAATGCAATACGCCTACATGAAAGGTAAAACACCCAATGTTAAGGCCCTGAATAGTGAGATAATCCGGCTGGGGCGTGAGCATAATCTAACCGTTGTTCCGTTGTTTGAGAAGTTTATGGATGGGGAGGGGTTTCTTCCCCAGGAGTTGACGCCCGACGGCATCCATCTGAGTGCCAAAGGTTATGAGAAATGGCGTGCTATCCTGGCTGAGGAAAAAATTTTCTAGGGATTCATGTTATTCTTTTTGGGGTTGTAGCGGATGGGTTTGTATTTTAATAACTGATAATGAGGATTAAAGGGACATTTTTAGACGAGATTAGTCATGACATCCCCCACCAAAATTGGGGGGTAAGGGAGTGGGACATAGATTTTGCCCACATGAAAAAAGCAGGGATTGATACAGTCATCCTTATTCGTTCAGGATACCAGCGTTGGCAAACTTTTCCCTCCAAAGTGTTGATGAAGGAGGAGGGCACCTATTTGCCACCCGTTGATCTGGTGCAGATGTACTTAGAGTTAAGTGAAAAGCACGGTATGTCCTTTTATTTTGGACTTTATGATTCCGGTAAATATTGGGTCTCAGGACGATATCAGGAGGAGGTGGATCTCAATAAAAAAGTGATTGATGAGGTGTGGCAGAAGTATGGGCACATGAGTGCTTTTAAAGGTTGGTATCTGTCGCAGGAGTGCAGTCGCAAAACAGGAAAAATTATCGATTTGTATGCCAGTCTGGGACACCATTGCAAAGGGGTCTCAGGAGGTCTGCCTACCCTTATATCTCCCTACATCGATGGGGTGAAAAGCATTAGCCAATACACCTCCTCCACACAGCGGGAAAAAGGGGTGTCGCTGATTCAGCATGAAAAAGACTGGAGTGAGATTTTTGATGGAATTAGAGGAGCCGTTGATATTGTGGCTTTTCAGGATGGACATGTGAGCTATGATGACCTGACCGATTTTTTGAAGGTCAACAAAGCCATGGGTGATAAGTATGGGTTGGCCAGTTGGACCAATTCTGAGACATTCGACAGGGATATGCCCATTAAGTTTTTACCCATTAAATGGGAAAAGCTTCGGCTTAAACTGGAAATGGCCGCTCAGGCAGGTATCCAAAATGCCATCACCTTTGAGTTTTCACATTTTATGAGTCCTCAGTCCGCCTATTTGCAGGCGGGGCATCTTTATAACCGTTACATGGAATATTTACAAGAACAAAACTTTCAAAAATAATGGATTTCAAAAATCTCGCATCGTCCTATAAACATGAGCTGTTCGACAGAGTCGTTCCTTTTTGGTTGAATAAATCTCAGGACCTGGAAATGGGGGGCTATTTTACCTGCCTCGATCGTCAGGGGAATGTTTTTGATTCAGATAAATTTATATGGTTGCAGGCCCGTCAGGTGTGGCTCTTTTCAATGCTCTACAATAAGGTGGAAAAGAGAGCTGAGTGGCTGGAGTGTGCCGTTCAGGGGGGGGAGTTTCTGAAAAAGTTCGGTCACGACGGTCACTTCAACTGGTATTTCAGTCTCACCAGGGAGGGAAAACCATTGATTCAGCCGTATAATATTTTTTCATATACATTTGCCGCCATGGCGTTTGCCCAATTGGGGCTGGCCACCGGAAATCAGGAGTATTCTGATATTGCCTTGCAAACGTTTAACATCATCCTGGAGAAACAGGAGAATCCTAAAGGCATTTACAACAAAGCCTTTCCGGGTACGCGTAATTTGAAAAACTTTGCCCTGCCCATGATCATGTGTAACCTTTCTCTCGAAATGGAACATATCCTGGGGGCCGAGCAGGTGGAGAAAACCGCCCAAAAGGTGATTCACGAAGTGTTGGATGTTTTCTATCGTCCTGAACTTGGCCTGATCGTGGAGAACGTGAATGCGGATGGATCCTTTTCTGATACTTTCGAGGGACGCTCACTCAATCCCGGCCATGCCATCGAAGCGATGTGGTTTATCATGGATTTAGGGGTGCGTCTTCATAAACCCGAAATTGTGACCCAGGCCCTGGACATTGCCCTTAATACCCTCGATCACGGCTGGGATAAGAAATATGGGGGCATCTTTTATTTCATGGATGCCAAAGGCCATCCCACCCAGCAGTTGGAGTGGGATCAAAAGTTGTGGTGGGTGCACATCGAAACCCTTATTACCATGCTTAAAGGGTACCAGTTAACCGGGTCGAAGGCGGCCCTTGAGGGATTCGAGAGAGTGCACAATTACACTTGGGATCATTTCAGGGACCCGGAGTATGACGAATGGTTTGGTTACCTGAATCGCCGTGGCGAGGTCTCTCTCAATCTTAAGGGAGGCAAATGGAAAGGATGCTTCCATGTGCCACGCGGATTGTATCAGGTTTGGCAAACGCTCGAGAAAGTGAGTGTTCCGGAGGCGATATTGTAAGGTGCCTTCCTTTTTCTGGCCTTTTGGAGTATAATGCAAAATTTAAACTATGAAAAGAACCATTCTCTTTTTGTTATTCGGTACTCTGTTCCTGTTTGTTTCCTGCTCGGCGGGCGGATTTAAAAAGGCTGAGAAACTAGATGTTCTCGTGGTAGGAGGCGGAGCCAGCGGCACCATGGCCGGCATTCAGGCGGCACGCCTGGGTGCTAAAACCCTTATTGCTGAAGAGGGCCCCTGGTTGGGCGGTATGCTTACATCTGCAGGGGTTAGTGCCATCGATGGCAATCAATATCTCTCTTCCGGACTATGGGACGAATTCCGCCAGGGTCTCTACGACTATTATGGCGGTCCTGAGGGCGTTAAGACGGGATGGGTCAGTAATGTCCTGTTCGAACCCTCGGTTGGCGACAAATTACTTAAGGACATGACTCAGAAGGAGGAAAACCTGGAGGTCCGGTTTGGATCCAAACTCCTGAGTCTCGAAAAGAATAAGACCGGTTGGCTGGTTCAATTTTCCCGGGGAGAGGAGCATTTCTCCATCCAGGCTTCCATCCTAATTGATGGCACCGAGCTGGGAGATGTGGCTAAAAGGGCCGGCGTTTCCTACGATGTTGGGATGGATTCGCAGTTGATAACCCATGAGGAAATTGCCCCACTGGAAGCCAATGACATCATTCAGGATCTTACTTATGTGGTGATCTTGAAAAATTATGGGAAAGGAACCGACAAAACCATTTCCCGTCCCGAGCATTACGACCCCTCTGAGTTCTATTGCACGTGCGCCGGCCGTTGTGACCAGGATACTGTTAAACGTAAACTTTGGCCCTGTGGTCATATGCTGGAATATGGACACCTTCCCAACGATAAGTTTATGATCAACTGGCCTTTCTATGCCAACGATTATTATGTGAACGCGATTGATCTGTCCCCGGCCCAACGTGATTCGGCCTTTGCCAGGGCCAAATTACATACCTTACGATATCTCTATTATATACAAAACGAATTGGGTTATAAAAATTTAGGTATTGCCGACGATGAGTTTCCAACGCCCGATGGGTTGCCCTTTTTTCCGTATCATCGCGAATCGCGCCGGATACATGGCGAAGTGCGTTTTACGGTGAATGACCTGTCGAAACCCTTTGATCAGCCAACGGCTCTTTATCGAACGGGTATTGCAGTAGGCGATTATCCCATCGATCATCACCACGATGCTTATCCCGACCAGACGAAGGTTCCCAATCTCTATTTTTTTCCGGTCCCTTCGTACTGCTTGCCCATGGGAACCCTCATCCCGCGTGAAGTGAAGGATTTGATTGTGGCTGAAAAATCAATCTCTGTCACTAATGTCGTGAATGGCACCACCCGGCTTCAGCCGGTTGCACTGCTCATTGGTCAGGCTTCTGGTGTATTGGCCGCATTAGCTGCGGAGGAAGGTGTCTCCCCCTCCCAGGTACCGGTTCGTGAGGTTCAGGAGGCACTTCTTGAGGCCGGGGCTTATATTCTCCCCTATTTCGACGTGCAGCCTGTAGATCCGTGTTTCAAGGCGATTCAGCGCATTGGCGCTACCGGGATTATAAAAGGAGAGGGTAAGAATGTGGGCTGGGCCAATCGTACGCTTTTCTATCCCGACTCGGTTATGACTTCTGAAGCACTGGTTCAGGGCCTCAAAGATATAGCACCCAACTTCTCTTTTGCCTTTAAGGGAGAGGTGGTAACAGTTAATGAGGCACTTGAGGCAGCCTTAGAACTGGCAGTTCAATGCGGTGTGTCCACATCCGACGTGGATGTTGATAAAAGGGCCGTTGAATTGTGGAAAATCAATAATTTTGGTATAATTAATGCTGATAAACCGGTTAGCCGGAGACAGGTAGCGGTTATTTTTGATGATGTAGCGCATCCTTTCGAGAGCGTTCCCGTGGATTTGGAAGGCAGGTTTAAATTTTAAACACGAAGGGTTGCTTATGGCTCTCTTATCCTTTTTCTTATAAGAGGTTCTTTTTTTCTCGCAGTAAGTTCAGATATTATGGTTTGCTGATTAAGTCATATTGGACCTATGGGATTAAAATTATTTTTGAGCGTTATAGGAGGTGTTGCCGGGTTGGGGTTTCTCGGGTGCGAAAAATCAGAAAAACAGCTGGCAGCCGAATTGGATTTGGCCCCACAGCTCCTTCTTGTTCAACGAACGGTGAAGGTCGTTGCACATCGGGGGGCCTCTGGTTACGAATTGGAGAATAGCCTGATGGCTTTTTATAAGGCCTTCCAATTGGGCAGCGATGGCGTGGAGCTGGATATCTGGCGAACGGTTGACGACTCATTGGTGGTTTGTCACGATCGGGATACGCAACGCTTAACAGGTAAGTCGTTGATAATTCCCACCTCAACCTATGCCCAAATTAAGGACCTTACCCTTTCCAATGGGCAGCGTATTCCCTCTTTGCGGGAGGTGCTGAAAATACTGCCCGATTCTGTTAAGGTGTTTATCGAAATTAAATGCTGTTGGGAGGAGGGCACTGCGGGTCAGGTATTTCCTTTTTTGACCAGGGTGCTGGAGGAAACAGGTACGCTTGATAGGGCAGTCATCATTTCTTTCAATATCGCCAACGCCGGTGAGGTGGCCCAACATCTCTCCAAGGTGCCTTTTTATATTCTGTCGTATGTCGATGAAAGTCCTGATGTGATTGTGGCAAGGGCCGTTTCTGCCAAGTGCCAGGGGATAAATGTGAGCCATTTTCTGGCCAGCAAGGAACTGGTGTCTTTGGCAAAGTCGAAGGGTTTAGACGTGTTCGTATGGGTCCTTAACGAGGCTAGCTTTGCCCGTTCAATGATTGATTTAGGGGTGGATGGCATCACAACCGATTTTCCTGATATCATAATAAATGCTGTATCTTTAAAATAGTTGTTCTAAATAATTTCTACAATGAAGACAAGAAGTATCTTCCTGAGTTTATTCTTATTATTAATCGTGGCGGGTTGCAACCAACAACACAAAGTGATGGTTATTGCGCACCGCGGCGCTTCGGGCTACGAAACCGAAAATACCCTGGCTGCCATCACAAAAGCAATTGAACTGAAGAGCGATGCTTTTGAGGTGGATGTTTGGCGCACCATCGATGACTCGCTGGTTGTTTTTCACGATGTTAATACGCAGCGATTGGCTGGTGATTCACTGGTTATTTCTCAGTCTACCTACGCTCAGTTACGTGCGTTGTTGTTGCCAGGCGATCAATACATCCCTACCTTGCGAGAAGTGTTGGAACTGATGCCCAGGGATATTAAGATTGTTATTGAGATAAAAAACTGTTGGGAGCATGGAAAGGCAGGGGACCTTTTTCCTGAGTTAGGTGAACTCCTGAAACAAACCGGAACCCTCGGGCAGGCCATTCTTATTTCGTTTAACATCGAAAAGTTGAAAGAGGCAAAAGAACTGGTGCCGGGGGTGCCCCTGTTATGGTTGACCTACGAAAAACAGCCGACCGATACACTGATAAATATTGCGTTGAAAGCCGGGGTGGATGGGATAAATGTGCATCATGGCCTGGTTTCGGATGAATTAGTAGAAGCCGCCCGTGTCAACGATCTCGGTTTTTTTGTCTGGACGGTGAATGAATCGGAACTTGCCAAAGTTTTGGGCGAGAAGTATAAATTGGATGGCATAACCACCAATTTCCCCGATGTGATTGCAGCGGCTGTTGGTCAGGGCCAATAATGCTTCTTTGGGTTTAAGTGAGCGTCAGGTTATGAAAGTGTGAAAGAAACCTTAAATTTGGGTCTTGATAAACAAAGCCTTATTATGCGTAAAAGTTCAGTTTTTTTGGTGGTTGCAATTCTCTTGTTAATAGCGGGTTGTGGAAGTGGGGGGAGCTCCGGAAAGGAAATTAATCCTTTGAATTATGTCGACCCCATGATTGGGACAGGGTTTCATGGCCATACCTATCCCGGGGCTGTGGTGCCTTTCGGACGGGTGCAGTTAAGCCCCGACACCAGGCTTAACGGGTGGGATGCGTGCAGTGGATATCACTATTCTGACAGTACCATATATGGATTTAGCCATACCCATTTGAGCGGTACCGGGATTGGGGATATGGGGGATGTTCTCTTTTTACCTTACACGGGGGCCATTCCCGAAACGCCGGTGGCTGTTTTTTCACATTCAAATGAGGAGTCAAGGCCCGGCTATTACCGGGTTCAGCTAAGTCCATGGGATGTTAAATGCGAGATGACGGCCACCTTGCGAACCGGGTGGCATCGGTATACCTTTCCCGGAGACCAGGACGCCGGGTTACTCATCGACCTGGCACACATTCTTCAGTCTACCTGGGGAAATAAGGTGCTGGAAGCCTCTCTGAAGGTGATTGATAATAAAACCATTGAAGGCTACCGGCTTACCTCGGGTTGGGCTGCCTACGATCCCATCTGGTTTCGTGCAGAATTCAACACGCCTTTTGAAGTGAGTCGACTGGAGGTGGATGGGCAAAATAGCCAAAACCAGTCTTCTGCCCAGGGAACAGAGATCAGGGTTTGGCTCTCCTTTAGTCAGTTGAGCCAGTCTCTGGAGGCTAAGGTGGCCATTTCGGCGGTGGATGAAGCCGGCCCCCGAAACAATATGATGGAAGTGGCTTCTTTGAAAAACTTTGATCAGGTTTCTGAGGCGGCTAAAACTCAGTGGGAAAATACCCTCTCCTCCATTCAAATAAAAAGTACCGATGAGGAGGTGCTGAAAAATTTCTATACGGCGTTGTATCATGCACATTTGGCCCCAATGGTCTTTAGTGATGCCGATGGGCGCTACCTGGGAATGGATCAAAAGATATATAAGTCTCAGCATGGAGAAGCTTATACCGTTTTCTCACTTTGGGATACTTTTAGGGCCTGGTATCCTTTGATGACCATTCTGGAGCCTCAAAAAGCCCGGCAGTGGGTTTATACCCTTTATGAAGGCAGCCGGCAGGGTGGCGTTTTGCCAAAGTGGCCTCTGTGTGGCAGCTATACCGGCACCATGGTGGGCTATCCCGCCGTGGCGCTCATGGCCGATGCGATGAGCAAGGGCCTGTTGGATTCCATTCCCGACAAACTTATTGAATCGGCCGTTCAGTCAGCGACATGGCAGCCACAATGGCACGAAAAAGTGAAAGGAACCCGCGCTGAAGGGGCCATGCCTGAACATATAAAATTCAAAGAGCAGGATGGAATGGTGCCTGTCGATAAAGTCCCTGAGTCGGTATCGTGGGGTCTGGAGATGGCTTATTACGACTGGTGCCTGGCTCAAATGGCAACTTCCCGGAATATGCAGGAGATGGCCAGCGAGTGGACTAAAAAAGGGCAATACTATCGCCACTATTTTGACTCTTCCGTAGGATTTATGAGAGGCAAAATGAGTGATGGCAGCTGGTATGCCGATTTTAATCCCTATTTCTCCAGCCATATGAAAAGTGAATATGTGGAAGGAAATGCCTGGCAATGGACACCTTTTGTACCCCATGATGTGACAGGCCTTCGGGCTTTGATGGGGGGGGCTGAAGCCATGGGGGTTTGGATGGATACCCTCTTTACCACCTCCAGTGTGGTGGAAGGGGAGAATGCCAGTGGCGATATTACGGGCCTTATAGGGCAATATGCTCACGGCAACGAGCCCAGTCATCATGTGGCCTATATGTATAACTATACCGACAGGCCTTTTCGTACCGCCGAGGTGGTCGATACCATTCTGTATAACTTTTATCAGCCTACGCCCGAGGGCATCATTGGAAACGAAGATTGTGGCCAAATGTCTTCGTGGTACGTTTTGAGTGCGATGGGCTTTTATCAAATGGCGCCGGGAGCCCCTCTTTATGACCTGGGCCGCCCTATTGTGGATGAAGCTCGGATAAAAACCGGGGATGGCTGGTTTACGGTGAAAGCGCATAACAACAGCCGGCAGAATAAGTATGTGGAGAAGGTGCTTTTAAATGGGAAAGAGTTGATGGGGCTGCAGTTCTCCCACGATGCCATCAAGGCAGGCGGTGTTCTGGAATTTTTTATGACCTCCAGGCCAGGGAAATAGGCAAGAGGCTTTTGGCGGGTGATTACCGGATAGTTGCCGGAGACGGCAGAAATGACTTTCAATTTTTAATGTGGAAAAATGCCTAAGACTCTAATTCTGTTGTTGTTGTTACTCCCAATTATCAGTAATGCCCAGAAAAAGGGCCTATACAGTGCCCAAAACAAAGCCTTCAACTACCTGGGGCGGATCGACTTTTCCAATCCCGAAGTGGCTAGATACGACTGGTCGGCCGTTCAGGTACGTTTTCGCTTTACCGGAAAAGAGCTGGCCATTCATTTTAAAGGCGGCGAGCGAAATTATTTCAATTTAATAATCGATGGCGAGCTGAAGGAAGTGCTTCATTCGCCCGGTGATACCGTTGCCCGTATTTCCGGGATCAAGGGGCGCGGCCCCCATGGTGTTCAATTTTTTAAACGCACCGAAGGCGAAATGGGGGAGACCTTGTTTTATGGGGTGGAGTTGGAGCCCTCGGGTGAATTGCTCCCCTGGAACGAGGTGAAAGAGCGAAGAATAGAATTTGTGGGTAACTCCATCACCTGTGGTTATGGCACCGAGGGCGCTAACCGAGACGAGGATTTCAGACCCGACACCGAGAATGCCTGGAAGTCGTATGGGGCCATCATCGCGAGGGCCTTTGATGCGGATTACCATCTGATCTCTCACTCCGGCATGGGGGTGGTTCGTAATTATGGAGACAAGCAAAAGATCTCAACCGGGTTGGCGACCATGCCGCAACGGTATGCCCGCGTTCTGGATATGGACCCGGCCCTTACCTGGAATTTTACACAATGGCAGCCGCAGGCCGTTGTCATCAATTTGGGAACCAATGATTTTTCCACCCTGCCCTATCCCGACAAAGTGGTCTTTCAGCGGCATTACGAAAGGTTGATTGCCGGGGTGAGGGAAAGGTATGGCGCGGTACCCGTATTTTGCGTGGTGGGCCCCATGATCGACGAGCCTTGCTACAGCTACGTTAAAGAGATGGTGAGTAACTACAAGACACTCTATAACGATGGACATCTCTATTTTGCCGGGATACCCATTCCTCTTTTAAGCAGAGACGAGGATTTGGGCTCCGATTGGCATCCTTCCTATAAGGGACAAAAAAAAATGGCCGCTCATCTCTTACCCCTGTTAAGTACTGTTCTGCAGTGGGATTATGAGCTGAAGGAATAGGCAGAGAAGTCCTCTTTTGCTATAGTTGTGTGAGGCTTCTAGATTAGATCATACTGTTTGAATACCATCGCAGCCGCACCCCGGCAACCACTGTCGGGCCCGAGTTTCGAGGTTTCTATCGTCAGAAACTTCAAGGGAGCCGAAAGAGCTGTTTGGTTCATTCCCGTTTTTATGGAGTCGCTAAAGATGTACCCTGCCTGGGCAAACTTCCCTCCAATAATGATTAGTTCCGGATTCAATAGGTTGACGATGTTGCCAAGGGCCATTCCCAGGATTCCACCCATCGATTGAAGAAGTGAGATACTCAGTGCATCGCCCTGATTACCGGCCAACAGAATGTCGTCGTACCGTATGTCCTCTGGGTCTTTTCCCTTGCTGGCCAGAGAGATGCCCCCGTTGGAAAGGGCGCTTTTGAAATTTTCTTCCAGCGCATTTCCGGATACTTCCACATCTAAGCAGCCTCGTTTTCCACAAATACAAAGTTTTTGAGACTGATACATCTGCATGTGTCCAAATTCTCCGGCAAATCCCATCCCGCCGGTAACGATTTTGTTGTTGGCGATGATGGTCATGCCCAGACCACGGCTTACGTTCAAAATTAAAGCGTTACGGGCTTTTGTGGCCGATCCGAAGGCTTGTTCGGCCAACCCCATGATGCGCGTGTCGTTATCAACATAGACAGGGGTCTTTAGAATATCGGAAAGATGCGCGGCCAGCGGGGTTTTGGGGAAAGTGAAATAGTTGTAGGATTCGCCCGTGTTGCTGTTTACACGCCCGGTAATCCCTATGCCTATGCCCAAAAGATGCTCCTTCGAAATCTTACACTCCTGGAGGGCTGTTTGAATGAATGTTTGTACTTTTTTGAGGCAGGCCTCGGTATCTTCCAGGGAAAAGTTTTTGTCTTGTTTCTCATAAACCACCACCTGATCGAGTCTTACCACAGAAATGCTGATCCCCTTAAGCAATATCTCCACGCCCATGGCAAAAAATCGGTTGATATTGAGTTTGTAAAGGGTCGGTCGGCGGCCGTTTTCGGTCTCCTTTTTCCCCTCTTCCGCAACCAGATTCTCGGCAATGAGCTCGTTGATCAACTTTATGATAGTGGGGGTGCTGATACGAATCTGTTTTTGCAGATCCGGAATGGTAAGCAGGCTTTCGGACTTCGAGAGTGCCTTAATAATCCTGTTTTTCTGTTTAGTTTGCCGACTTTGGTTATTAACCTCTTCGGATTCCGATAAAACGGCCTTTAGACTCATGATGCATGAATGATTATTGATAAAATAGCCCACAAAATTTAAAAAAATTTTTTAACTAAGCAAATAGTTGGGAGCCAAAGATAGTAATCAGAAAATGTTTTTTCTGGTTTGCGGTCTGATTCATATCTCATTTCTTTTTGGGTTCTGAACTGTACATGAAGGGGAAACCATTCGTTTGCACGCGAGAATGGATCTCTGATTCTGATGATTCCCCTCTTTTAGATGTTTGCCCCGGCCGGGATTAGAGTCCCAACCCTCCAACTTCTAGCTTCTTACCTCTACCCTCTACCCTCTAACTTCTAACTTCTAGCTTCTAACTTCTTACCTCTAACCTCCTTCCCCTATTCCCTGTTCTCTTCACGCCACTCTTCTGCCTCCTTGCTTTGCTCGATCATCACCTCCACATCATCCATTTCAGGACCCGAATCCAGGGCTTTCCAGTCGAATTGCTCATCGAAGGGGTCCAGCGCGGTTTGTGGATTGAACAGGGCTGAGTCTATAGATACCGCCTGGTAGGGTGTGGTGTCGGGCTGTTCGGTCATCAGGTCGGCCAGGTCGGTGGCGCCGGCATCGTATTGATTCAGATAGGGCAGGCCCAGAATGTTCCAGAAGCTTTTGAAGAGGCTGCCAAAGCTGTAGTGTTGATGGCCTACATAATTTTTGCGGGCATAGGGGGAGATAACCATCAAAATGCTGCGATGGGCATCTATGTGATCTACGCCACCCTGGGCATCGTCTTCGGTGACCACGATCATCATGTTTTTCCAGTAGGGTGTGGACGAGAGAAACTCCACCAAACGACCTAAAGCCAGGTCGTTATCGGCCTGGTAAGAGGCGAAAAAGGGGAAGCCTTTTTCGGCCGTTTCACCCGCGCCGTGATCGTTGGGGAGTATTACCGTCAGCATTTCGGGCATGGTGTCGGGGCCTTCGATGTATTTGGCGGTAAATTCTTTGATGAATTGATCGGCACGGAACTGATCGGGGATAGCCATGTTGTAAGTAGGATACTGACGGGAGGAGCGGTGTTCCAGAGGAGCGGGGACAGGGAAGTTGGCGTAGATGCCAATGCCGCTGTACTTGTAGTCCTTGTGGTAAAGAGCCGGTTCAAACATCACGCTGAAACCAAAATTGAAAAACTCCACTCCATTGCGCTCCAGGTGATCCCACATGGATCCTGCTTCGTTGTAGTCTTCGGGGTAAATGGCCCCCGCTGATCCATTCATGGCTAACACACCGGGAGCCTTTGAGGTGTGGTTGTAAGCCCGGTTTCCGCCGTAACTTGCCGCAACGCTTGTCTCCACCCATTCGTTTGGGTAGGTGTTGACCAACCAACGATGGCCGTCGGCCGAGACATCGGAGTCTACATAAAAGTTGTCTCCGATGGCAAATTCATTGGCCAGCTTGTGGTGGTTGGGCATTACATCCACCCCCTCGAGGACCTCGCCTTTTCGATTCGTGACCTTCTGATTCAATCCGAATCGTGCGATGGAAGGGTCGCCTTTCCCACCCTCTATTTGTCCGAAAACTTCGTCGTAGGTGCGGTTTTCTTTCGATACAAAAACGATATGCCTGATGGGAGAGGTCTCCTTCCCGGGATACAAAGGAATGGGATTGTGGCGGCGCCATGCAAATGCCGGGTCATCCGCCTTTTTGAAGTCCCAGTTGTTGGTGATGACGGAGGCAGTATACCCGGATAGTTGGGTGGCATCGGGGATGGGGATGATCGAAACGCTGCCCTTCATCAGATTACCGATGTAGCTGCCCTCGGGTCCCGGCTCAAAGGCCTTGCCCCCGTTGGGGCCGCTGCCGTAACCCTTGGCGTTGTTCACAATCAGGTTCTTGCCATCGGGACTCACCTTTAGCTTGGCCGGGAACCAGCCCGTAGGGATGTGTCCCAGTACTTTAAGCGATGATACATCGATCACGGCTATGGCATTGATGCCCGACTCAGCCACATACAAGGTGCTCTGGTCGGGCGAAAGCGCCAGCCCAAAGGGGATGACGCCCCGGAAGTGTTTCATGCGCGCATCGGGCTTCAGATAGATGGTCTGGACCACTGTGTCCTGCTCCATGTCAATCACCGACAGGTTGTCGTTGTTCCCATTGCTGACAAAAATATAGCGGTCGGTGGCCACCAATGAGTTGGGTGAAGAGCCACCCACGGCCGGAACGCCTTCCACTAGCTGACCCACCAGGGTGCCTGTTTTGATCTTTTTTACCACTTCTGCCTTCGAAGGGTCCTCTATATTTACCGAAAATACGGAGAACATTTCCGGGGTGTTGGTTTGTCCCAGCCCCGGCACTTGTGTGCCATCGATGGTGACGCCTTCTTTCGACTCGGGAGTGTTGTATCCAAAGGCCGGGAAAGGCAATGCCTTCTCCTTAATATTTTCAGGGGTGAGCCCCTCCAGCAGGCTGTATTGATACATGCCTGCATTGGCCACGTAGGCTTTCTTTCTGTCGCGCGACAGGCAGATGCCGAATGGATACCTTCCAACGGGAACACTTCTAAGCAATTTTTGATTCTCAACATCTATAATTACCATTCGAAAGCCAATCTGATCGACCGCATAGAGGTATTTCCCTTCAGGATCCATCGCCATATCCCCGATGTATCCATGCGAATAATCTTGGCCGGGGGTGACCTCCTGGCACGGGATGGTTCCTTTTTTCTCTCCCGTGAGGGCATTGAATATATAGATGCGGTTGGCCTGACCTCCCGATACATAGATGTCACGACCATTGGGGTGCACCGCCAGCCCCATGAATACGGCATCCAAAATGCCCCGGTCGGTGTTGCTCCCGGGTGGGATTTGTTGTACCTCCGGATTGTCCGATAGAAGATTGCGTATGATGGTTATCGAGAGGGGGGTGGTGCCCGAATTGGCCGTCACCGCAAGGTTTCCATCCGCACTGATGGCCAGTCCATAGGGGTGTGGTGCCGTGGTGATGGTTTTTCCTGCCGGCGTAATCTGGCGACCGTTGGGAAGAATGGTGGTCCCCTGTTGGTTTATGCTCGTGTATTGACCCTGCGCAGGCGTCTCGGCAATCCAAATGTCTTTGTCTGATTCAGAGCAGGAAGGCATGGCCAATGCCAATCCCAGGCTTATGGCGATGGCAAAAAAGTGGTCGGTTATATTCATGATTTGGCGGGTTGAAGTGAGAGGGACTTAAGGAATACTATCATCTTCCTGAAAATCTTTTTATCTTAGGTCTTTCAGTCTGTTAAATCAAATCTTGCGTGAAGGGTTTAACAAGCAAGATAATCATTTTTTTCGTTGATAAAATACCATCTTTATGGAGGGTTAATTCTTTTATGTATTGCTGGATGATTGTGTTTGAGGCGGTAAACCCCGAGGTTTATATTTGCTTTTAATTCCCCTCTGTGGGGCAAATTGATTTGAAAATGAAAAGAATCTTATTATTACTGGTTATGACTTTGGGCTCCTGCTTATTGATCAGGGCACAGGAGCCATGGCCCATTTTGAAGCATTACGATGAGAATCATGTCTCGAAAGTAGCCATGCCCGTGGGCGGAATTGGAACCGGCACCGTTTCGGTTAGTGGCCGTGGAAGCCTGGTTGACTGGGAGATCATGAACCGGCCTGGAAAGGGTTTTAGCACGCTCACTCATGGAAATGATGCGCCTTTCTTCGCCATTTTTATTCAGGACGGAGCGCAGCGTTATACCAAAGGGCTGATGGGCCCCCTTCTCGATTATGAATATCAACATATGGAGGGGCGTCCGGTCGATCACCATGGCATCCCGCGCTTCGAGAAGGCCACCTTTGATGCAGCCTATCCTTTTGGAATGGTGAATCTTTCGGATAGCCAGCTGCCCGTTAAGGTTAAAATGAAGGTGTTTAACCCCCTGATTCCCGGAGATGCAGCGTCCAGTGGAATCCCCGTAGCGGTTTTAAGATATGAGGTAGTCAATACCACCGATCATCCCCTGGAGGTCTCGGTTTGCGGATCTGTCCGAAATTTTATTGGGAAAGATGGTAGCCGGTACCATGTCGACTGGAAGGGAGACAGGAGTTATTACGGAGCAAAAAAGAATACAAACGTATTTCGCCGGGAGGCGGAGATTAAAGGTATCTGTTTTCTGCCCGGAGAGGTCGATAAGGAAGATCCGGCCTGGGGTACCATGGCCTTAACTACCGATGCTCCCGCGGGGGTGACCTATCGCACCTCCTCAACACCTAATGCCTGGAGTAACAGTATTCTGGATTTTTGGGACGATTTTAGTGCAGATGGGCGGTTGGTTGAAAAATCAAGCTCGTTTGATGACGATCCCATGGCCTCACTGGCGGTCTCTCAGGAGATCCCGGCTCATGGGAAAAAGGTGTTTCAGTTCTTCTTAACCTGGCATTTCCCCAACAGGATGGCCTGGGCAAAGGAGGTGGTAGGCAATTATTATACCACTCAATATGCGGATGCCTGGGAGGTGATCCAAAGTTTTCTTCCCAGGATGAATGAATTGGAGGAAAAAACTCTTCAATTCGTGAATGCTTTTATCTCCTCCGATTTGCCCGGGGTGGTTAAGGAAGCCTGTTTGTTTAATTTAAGCACCCTTCGGTCGCAAACGGTGTTCCGAATAAAAAGCGGTCAACTGATGGGGTGGGAAGGGTGTATGGATGCCTATGGTTCTTGTGCCGGGTCATGCACGCATGTGTGGAACTATGAACAGGCTACGGCTTTTCTTTTTGGCGATTTGGCAAAGAGCATGCGCGATGTGGAATTTAATTATGCCACCCGACCCAATGGGAGTATGTCCTTTCGTGCGGGATTGCCCCTTGCCCAGGCTCAATGGACCGGTACCGCCGCTGATGGCCAGATGGGAACTGTCATGAAGATGTACCGCGATTGGCAACTGTCGGGCGATGATGCCTTCCTGCGAAAATGCTGGCTCAATGTTAAGCGGGCCTTGGCTTTTGCCTGGGAACCCGGCAGCTGGGATGCCAATGCCGATGGGGTGATGGAGGGGAGCCAGCACAATACCATGGATGTTAACTACTCAGGCCCCAACCCACAAATGCAATTCTGGTATCTGGGGGCCTTAAAAGCGGCTGAGAAAATGGCTTTGGCCATGGATGAAAAGGTATTTGCCAAACAATGTGCAGCCATCTTTACGTCGGGCAGCGAATGGACCGATGTCCATCTCTTTAATGGCGAATATTATGAACATCAGGTGCTCGATCCGGAAACCAAAGAGGTTATTACCGATTATTCGGCGCCTGATATGCCTAAGTACCAGCTGGCCAAAGGATGCCTGGTCGATCAGCTGGTGGGGCAGTACATGGCTCATGTTTGTGGTTTGGGATACCTCGCACGGGAGGGCAACATCAAAACCACTCTGCAAAGTATCCTGAAATACAATGCCATGGAAAGCATGGAGAATCATTTTAACAATATGCGTTCCTATGCCCTGGGGAAAGAGTCGGCTCTGTTGATGGCCAGCTGGCCAAACGGCCGGCCCGCCGTTCCATTTCCTTACTTCTCGGAAGTGATGACCGGCTTTGAATATGCGGCTGCTGTAGGGATGTTGTACGAGGGGATGAATCCCGAAGGCATTCAGGTGATAAAGAATATTCGCGAGCGATACGACGGGGCCAGGCGCAGCCCCTTCGATGAAGCAGAATGTGGTCATCACTATGCCCGGGCAATGGCCTCCTGGGCCGCTAACCTGGCTTTGTCGGGATTTCACTTCTCAGCCATTGATCAATCCATTGCCTTTACGGCTAAGCCGGGGAGTTATTTTTGGAGCAATGGCTATGCCTGGGGGATGGCTAAAATAGATTCTTCAGGCATCGCAATTTCAGTCAACCAGGGACAGCTTATCCTTAAGCGAGTGGGTGTTGGTCAGGAACAGATTAAACTGAGGCGTCCTGTGGTGATTGGGAGTGGGCAAAGTAATTTCTTTGACTTATAGCGGAATGGGATATAAGAAATAAATCAGGGCCTGAGTGAAGGTCTTTGTTGAAAATAGGAAATAGTCGTATTGGGAATAAAATGAAGGAGTTATGGGTGTAAAACGAAATGGGGTTTTCTTGTCAATAATGGGTGTGCTGTTAGTCTCCATGATTTTTGGTTGTCAGTCTCAGCTGCAAGTGAAGCCGGGCCGGGTGGATGCCAAAGTGGTGCCGTTGGGTGAAAGCACCGTCCTGGTTGGCCCTTCCGTATTAAATAACGAAGGCTTTTTTATCTGGGGCGGAAGTGTCATTCAGGGCGAGGATGGACGATACCATCTGTTCTACTCCCGATGGCCGGCCGGGCTGGAGGAGGATGCCTTTGGAGATGGTTGGTTAACCGGGTCAGAAATAGCCTACGCAGTATCTGACTCACCCGACCGGGATTTTAAATTTGTAAAAGTGATTTTGCGGGGCCGGCAACACGAAGGACAACCCAATGCGTGGGATGCCCAAAGTGTTCACAATCCGCATATTAAGCAGTTTAATGGGAGGTACTACCTCTACCACACAGGATGTAAGGATCCGGGAGTGCAACCGGTTGGTTCGCCCGGGGCCCAATTGAGTCGGCGTGACCGGATTCAGCAAAGTCAGCAACTGGGTGTGATTGAGTTTAGCCGAATCGAAGATTTACTTAGTGGAAATTTTGTCCGGTCCGATGCCCCCTTGTTGAGTCCGCGAACCCGGGTAAAGAAAGATCAGATTCTGAACCCATCTCCTGAGGGAACCGAGCCTTTGCCCGACAATATTATTGTGGTTAACCCTTCGGTGGTTTACCGGCCATCCGACCATAAATATCTGCTCTATTTTAAAGGAAATATATATGATCCTTACTGGAAAGGAGCGCATGGGGTGGCCGTGTCCGAATCTCCCGATGGCCCCTTTGAGGCGCGCGATCAATTTGTTTTTGAGGTGATCGACGGGGAAGGGAAGATCGCCTCCGCTGAGGATCCTTATGTATGGTATTGTAATAGAGAGAAGAAGTTTTTTGCCGTGTTTAAAGATTTTACCGGAAGAATTACCGGTCAGAATCCCGGCCTGGCTATCATGTACTCCAATGATGGAGAACATTGGGAAAAGAAGGCCAACGCCTTGTTTATGCCTTTGGAACTTAACCTTTCAGACGGAACAAGGGTCGCTGTAACTCATCTGGAACGTCCGCAACTGCTTCTCAACGATCAGGGCGTTCCGCTGGTGTTGTTTGCCGCTTGTGCGCTCTCGCCCCTCAATAAAAAAAGAGATGGCTGTACCTTTAATGTGCAAATCCCCTTGGAGGCAATAAGGTAAGATTCCCTTTATAAAAAGAGAGGGCGTTTTTGCCATCCATGGAGTAAAACCTCCGGTTACCGGGGGCGGTGAAGAAAGGGCCAAACATGAGCGGGCCATCTGAGGGTCACTCCCGGATTCTTTAATCTCATGAAACGAACATGTAAATTTTAATTGTTCATTTATTAATGGTTATTGGGGTAAACTCATCATGTAAACTGTTTGTGCATTGGTATATGTGTTAATCAATAAGGAATAAGATGAACTTAAAAACTAATTATAATAGGGGGGTAATCGCATGTATTCTTGCTATGATGCTTTTTCCTTCAATCCAGGCTCAGGATCCGGAACCAATCCTTTACTGGGATTTTGGCCATATAAAAAACCGGAGTGTTACCGAGCAACAGAGTGGTGTAGCTGATACTCTGGAGGGCTGTTTTAATACAGCGCAAGGCATTAAAACCAACGGATTGCGACTGGATGGATATACGGCCTGTTTAAAACATGCCGACATCAACATGCCTGTGCCTGGAAATGAAATTACTGTTGAAGGCTGGGTTTCACTGGGCGAATATCCGTGGAACTGGTGCCCGGTTCTAACAACCGAAAATAATGAAACCAAGGGATACCGTTTAATGATCGGTCCTCATGGGGAGGTTTCTTTTCAGGCAGCTATTGCTGAACAATGGATTTCATGCACTACCGGGAGGTTAAGTATGCCTCTTCGTAAATGGATGTATGTGGTCGGTATTTACCGGGCCAATAAAGATCTTACCCTTTATGTGAATGGTGAAAAGCAAGCCCAGATCCCAATTCAGGGTCAAATAACCTATCCCGGGGAAAAGAGATGCATTATTGGCATGGTGGCGTTTCCTGAAAAACCATCCGATATTCACCGAACCAGTGGTTCGTTGCCCCAATATCTTGGATTGTATGGAATATTGGATGAAATAAAAGTTTTTGATAAGGCAAAAACAGAAAGTCAAATCGTGGCGGAATATAGGAGCCACGATAAGAAAATCCCGGATATTAAACCACATAAGCTGCCCTCTATCGAAAAGCATCCCGGCCGTTTTGGGGCTTTCTATACAAAGCTCAAATATTACGACGAATGGGATAACCTGTGGCCTGTTGATCAGGATCCTGATATTGTTGTGTGTTTTGACAAATCTCCGGTAAAAGTAGTGTTCTGGCGTGGAATACGATACGGCACATCCTGGGTCTCGGAGAATAATAACTGGATGTCGGATCAAAGTGTGGAGGCATGGAACGATTCAGAGGGCTGTTTCGAGCACATGCAGGACCGCCATTGTCGGTTTTCTCATGTCAGGATAATCGAGAATACCGATGCAAGAGTGGTTGTTCATTGGAGATATGCACCCGTAAGTGCCTATAATAATACCTGGGGCACAGATCCTAAAACAGGTTGGGAATGCTGGATTGATGAATACCACTTTATTTATCCCGATGGAACCGGAATTCGAAAAGTTTCCTGGAAAAAAGGAACATTGGGCTTCCCGCGTCAGTTTCAGGAGTCATTGCCACTCTTACATCCAGGCCAGTTGGAAAGCGATTTGCTGTACACGGATTTCGTTCATGTGGCCGATTATAAAGGAAATTCCAAATCTGTGTCCTACGTTGAGAATCCCAAAAGCCTGGACTGGGATAATCTTGAGGATTATACCGTTCAACAATATAATTTCAAATCAGAAAATAAACCATTTATCTGTTTCGAACCCGGAAATAAAATGCTTTTGAGGGAAAACAATATCGAAAGATATAATGGGCATGGTGGGTGCAATCATTTTCCGGTGGGTCAGGCCAGATGCGATGGACGCACCAGCACCACCTCCGATCGTCCATCTCATTGTGGCAGCTTCCCGATTTCTGAACCGGTAATTCATGAAAAGGGCGACCGTGAATTCTGGAATGGCCTTTATGGAATTAATGCCATGGACATCAAAGAAGTCGTTAAGCTTGGCCGATCCTGGGCTTATGCTCCGGAAATTATAGTAAAAGAGGGTCAAACTGTTTCATACGGCTTCGATAGAAGTGAAAGATGTTATCAGTTAGAAAATAAGAATCCTAAAGCACCAAAGGTTGAGTTTGACGTTCGCGGGAGCAAAGAAAATCCTATCTGCAATCCAGCCTTTGTCATAAAAAATTGGACAGCGAAAAATGCTCGTGTTCTGGTAAATGGGGAAGAAGTAAAAGACGCACGAGTTGGAATAAAACATGAGCTTGAAGGGGATGATTTACTGGTTTTCTTGTTTCTTGTGAAAGATGAACCGGTGGTTATTTCCATTCTTCCATAGGCTCTTTGCCGGGTTGAATTTTTTTTATTGTGAAAGATCGGGTATTTTTCCAGGTAAATTTCAGGCCTGTTTCCATATTTATGGATCTTTAATGCGATTAAATGTGGAAAGTCAACGTCTTATTTATGAATGATGGTTTTTTTAATAGGACTCCGGTGAACCAACCATGCAGAAAAACCCGGAGGAAGCCCCTTTTTTTTATTTTTACAGGACACTAAGAATTAAACAAATCGAATTATGAGAAAGCAATATTATAAACTAATGACCATGACTCTTGCTGTTTTGTTTTTTGTAAACAGTTACGGACAAGAGCCTGACACCATAAAGCTTGATGATGCTGTTCAACAGGTGATCGGAAAGCTACTTGTTGAAAATGACCCTGACGATTCTGTACGTATAAGCAGGGGCGTAACGCATGTCGCCAAATTATGGGTTACCGACAATGGAACTCCCGATGATTTTCAGCGTTTTTGCCGGAAGAATTTTATCCCTTCAGGTCCGGAGTTGGATAGTGCTTTCCTCATTATTGAACGGCAATTTGAGTTTATCAAGGGTTACAGCCGGGAGCTCTCCATTGCCCTGGATCTCCCGATAATAACGATGACACGGCCGGTGACTGAGATGGATAGGTTGTTTAGCCAATCCAAACCGAGTCCCGATTATTTTAAAAGCAAACTGGCCTTTGCCATCGCCCTCAACTTTCCGTATTACACTCCTGCAGAGAAGGAGCAGTATGGAAATGATTGGAGCCGTAAGCAATGGGCTATGGTTAGGGTAGGAGATATGTTTAACCTCAGAACTGATCCGGACAACGAACCCATTCGGGAACCTTTGCCAGATGACCTTCGCGATTATACCTCGCTTTATATTCTTTCGATGGATCACATGTTATCTGCCAATATGAAGATTCTATTCCCGGAAGGCACACGACTAAACTGCCACAATGGCCTGCGTGATGAAATAAAAGGTCTTTACAGCCGGGATAATTCTCTGGAAAGACAACGAATGATTAATAAGATCATGAATCACATCATCTATCAGACAATCCCGGAATGTATGATAGGAGAAACTCAATATTATTGGGAGCCTTTCTCTAACCAGGTGTTTATTAAAAAGGGAGGCCGCTTCGTAAAAACAGATTTCACAACCGAAGCTGACCGAAGATACCAGGTGTTGCACTATAATATGACCGCCAAAATGAGACAGGATAATAAATACCCTGAGGGCTCCACCTATCTGACCAGAACTTTTGAAAACAGACAACTCAGTGAGGAAAGAATTGTAGAATTGCTTGAGTCGGTAGTTAAAACCCCTGAGAAGAAAGACGTTGCCAGAATTATTGAAGAACGACTCGGAAGAAAACTGGAACCATTTGATATCTGGTATTCAGACTTCCAGCAAAAGTCAAATTACGATATGGATAAACTGGATGAGATAATCCGTCAAAAATATCCCACGCCCCTCTCTTTTCAGGAAGATCTGCCACAAATATTGAAAAGGTTAGGCTTTACAACCGACCAGGCAGATTTCTTTGGCAACCATGTAGTTGTAAACTCAATTCCCTCGGGGGGGCATGCCAACGCACCTCAAATGAAAGGGGCAAAAGCCTATTTGCGCACAAGGTTTGAGCCCTCCGGCATGAACTATAAGGGATACCGGATAGGGATGCATGAAATAGGACATACCATTCAACAGAATGCGTCCATGTATTTGGGTGACTACTATTTTTTAAAAGGGATTCCCAGTAGTCCATTCACCGAGGCCATGGCCGATCTTATTGCCTACCGTAATATGGTGGGTCTGGGATTAACTCCTTCATACAGCAGCGAAGACCAGGAATCAAATGCTCTGTCAACCTACTGGTTTGTATGTGAGATGGGGTCGGAGGCTCTTCATGAGATCAGGGTGTGGCATTGGTTATATGAGCATCCTGATGCAACCGTTGAAGAGCTCAAAAACGCGACCATTGCCCTGGCCAAAGAAATATGGAACGAATATTTTGCAGATACCTTTGGCCAAAAAGATGTTCCGCTTTTTGCTATTTATAACCATTTTATTAGCGGAGCACTCTATTTGCACAGCTATCCTATCGGGAATATTGTGCTGATGCAGCTTGAGGAATATTTTCAAGGACGTGATTTTGCCACTGAGATGGTGCGCATGTGTACCATTGGACGGCTCACCCCGGATTTGTGGATGACTCAGGCAACAGGGAAGCCCCTTAGCTCAGAACCTCTTCTGAATGCATTAAGAAGAGCGTTGAAGAATTATTAGCCTATAGGGTGCAAATTTGCCTAAGA
>JBFHFS010000016.1:0-97557 GCA_041583495.1 Marinilabiliaceae bacterium
CAGAAATTATTGCAGATAAGCCTGGAAGGCAGTGTGGGTTAAATCTTATATATCTAATAATTTTCAGAGATACGTTTATGCTTTCGATAAAGAAGTTACACGCAAAAATTGACAACAAGGAGATCCTCAGAGGCATTGACCTGGAGGTTCGACCCGGAGAGATTCATGCCATCATGGGACCCAATGGTTCCGGTAAGAGTACTCTGGCCTCCGTGTTGGCAGGGAATGAAGTGTTCGAGGTAAGTAAGGGGGAGGTCTCCTTTAACCAAAAGGACTTGCTGGAGATGTCGCCCGAAGACCGGGCACGGGAAGGATTATTTCTCAGCTTTCAGTATCCTATCGAAATTCCCGGAGTGAGTATGGTCAATTTTATGCGTACCGCCCTGAATGAGGTGCGTAAGTATAAAGGTGAAGGACCCCTGTCGGCCAGCGACTTCCTCAAGTTGATGCGGGAAAAGAAAAACCTGGTGGAGATCGATTCCAACCTGACCAACCGATCGGTGAATGAAGGGTTCTCGGGCGGAGAGAAGAAAAAGAATGAGATTTTTCAGATGGCTATGCTCGAGCCTAAATTGGCTATCCTCGATGAAACCGATTCGGGACTCGATATCGATGCCCTCAGAGTGGTGGCCAATGGCGTAAATAAATTACGCAGACCCGATAATGCCACGATTCTGATCACCCATTATCAGCGGTTGCTCGAATACATTGTTCCCGATTACGTGCATGTGTTGTACCATGGCCGTATCGTTAAGACCGGCGGAAAAGAGCTGGCACTTAAGCTGGAAGAGCAGGGGTACGACTGGATAAAGAAAGAGTTCGACGATTAAAAAGGGGTGCATTAACATGACTAACATGGTTCAAAATATTTTATATAAGGAAGCCTCGTTCGCGGCCCTGTTTGAGGAAAACCGTTCCCGTATTGAACAGAGAAGCTCCGGGGTACTTAACGCTCTGCGTGAGGAGGCCCTGGAGGCATTCAGTGTTTTGGGCATCCCCACCAACAAAAATGAGGATTATAAGTATACCAACCTTCAGCCTCTGTTTGCCGGGGATTTAAATTATAATGTTCATCCGGAGGCCTTCACAGGTAAAGGAAAACCTGATTTTTCCTGCGACGTGGATACCCTGGAGTCTCATACCATTGTCCTTGTTAATGGTTGGTTTTATCCCGAACATACTCCCGTCGACTTGCCCAAGGGCGTGCGCATCGGTAGCCTGGCCCAAATAGCTGAAGAAGATCCGGATTTTGTTGCTCAGCACTATGGGAAACTGGCCCCCTACCTGTCGGATGGCATGGTGGCACTGAATACCATGCTGGCTCAGGATGGCTTTGTGGTGCATGTGTCCAAAGGGGTGGTGGTGGAGAAACCCATCCAAATTGTAAACCTGTTATGGTCGGAGGAGTCCTTGATGACCACCCAGCGCAATCTCATCGTCCTCGAAGAGAACAGCGAAGCCCGGCTCATGATTTGCGATCATACCCTTTCGCCGCATCGGTATGCGGTGAACAGCGTGACTGAAATATTTGTGGGCAAGGAGGCCCGGTTCGATCTATACAACCTTCAAAATCAACATAATGCCACCACTCAGGTGGCCGGTTACTATCTTACCCAGGGCGAAAAATCCAGTGTTCAAACCTGTAATCTGACCCTCCATACCGGTGTGGGCCGAAACAATATTGAATTGAAACTGGCCGGAGAAAAGGCCGAAGGCCATGTCTATGGTCTCTACCTGCTGGATAAGAATCAGCATGTCGATAATTTTACCTACATCGACCATGCGGTGCCCGATTGCTATAGCGATGAGCTGTTTAAAGGGGTGCTCGATGACCACTCCACCGGAGCCTTTGCCGGCAAAATAATGGTGCGTCCCGATGCCCAGCGAACCAATGCCTTTCAGACCAATAACAATTTGTTGCTTACCCGCGATGCCAAGATAAACACCAAGCCTCAGCTCGAGATCTATGCCGACGATGTGAAGTGTAGCCATGGCGCTACCGTGGGGCAACTCGATGAAGAAGCCCTGTTTTACCTGCGTACCAGAGGGATCAATCTCTCCGAAGCCAACATATTGCTGAGGTATGCTTTTGCCTTTGAGGTGATTAAAAAAATTAAAGTGAAACCCTTACAGGACCAGATTCGGAATTTGGTGGAGAAACGTTTTCGTGGAGAGTTGGATAAGTGTACCTCCTGTGTGGTCTGTGAACAGAAAGGAACCGATGTCTCCTGTTCTTAGAACGCCTTCTTTTTTTAATGATCTACCGGCGGTAGATGTCTTATCCTTCTTTACCCGGTTGCTGAATTATTATTGCTATGAGTCTTGATGTTGCCTCCATACGAAACGATTTTCCAATCCTGACCCAACAGGTGTATGGAAAGCCTCTTGTTTATCTCGACAATGCCGCGACCACCCAAAAACCGAATCAGGTGATCGATGCTGTGGGGGCGGTTTACCGCGAATACAACAGCAACATCCACCGGGGAACCCACCACTTAAGTAATGTTTCTACCGAAGCATTCGAAAAGGCCCGGAAAAAGGTGGCTGAATTCATTAATGCTCCCGCCACCGAAGAGGTGATATTTACCAAAGGAACCACCGAAGCAATTAATTTGGTGGCTGCCAGTCTGGGGACTTCGCTCTTAAACAAAGGAGATGAGGTTATCCTCACCCAAGTGGAGCACCATGCCAATATTGTGCCCTGGCAATTGCTCGAAAAAAGAGTGGGAATACTGCTGAGAGTGGTGCCCGTGAGCGATCAGGGAGTGCTGGACATGGAAGCCTTCGAGGGTCTCTTTAATGAGCGCACCAAACTGGTTGCCGTGGCCCATGTTAGCAATGTATTGGGAACCATCAACCCGGTGAAGGAGATGATTCAGATAGCCCATGCTCATAAGGTGCCCATCCTCATCGATGGGGCTCAGGCCATTCATCACCTCAGGGTGGATGTGCGGGAGCTGGACTGTGATTTCTATGTCTTCTCGGGTCACAAAATGTATGGGCCTACCGGAATCGGCGTGCTCTATGGTAAAAAAGTGTGGCTCGATAAAATGGAACCTTATCAGGGTGGGGGCGAGATGATTGGGTCTGTCTCCTTTTCAGGTACTACCTTTAATGAGTTGCCCTATAAGTTTGAGGCCGGAACCCCCAATTATGCAGGGGCCATCGGCCTGGGTGCCGCCATCGACTATCTCTCTCAACTGGGGCTGGAGGAGGTGTGGCAATACGAGCACGAATTGTTTCTGTATGCCAGGAAGCAACTCAAATCCCTGCCTCATATAAGATTAATTGGAGAGGCGGCCGATCAATCCGGCGTTCAATCGTTTTTACTCGGCAACGCACACCCCTTTGATGTGGGGACCTTGCTGGATAAGCTGGGCATCGCCGTGCGAACCGGACACCATTGCGCCCAGCCACTCATGGAGTGGTATCGAATCCCGGGAACCGTAAGGGCCTCCTTTGCATTCTATAATACCTTTCAGGAAATAGATGCGCTGGTAAATGCCCTGAAAAGAGTTTCGGGAATGTTGTTGTAAAATGCTTAACTATAGATAATTAACATCGAAATATAAACAATCCGTAAGGCCGCGGGTTCTACCTTTCAACGCATCGCCTTCTGTTAGAGGTTTTTGGCTTTTGACCCTATGGGTTTTTGTGTTTCAGAATTTAACTTTTAGCTTACCCATGATGACCATTGAAGAGAAACAACAGGAAGTTATTGAAGAGTTTTCGGCCTTTAGCGACTGGATGGATAAATATTCCCTGCTTATTGAGCTGGGAAACGACCTTGACTCACTGGAGGAAGAGAATCGGGTTAGTCAAAACCTTATCGAAGGTTGTCAATCCAGGGTTTGGCTGCATGCTTCCATAAACCAGGGGCGTGTCTCTTATACTGCCGACAGTGACGCCATTATTACCAAAGGAATCGCGGCTCTGTTGGTTAAGGTTTTGTCGGGTCATACCCCGGAGGAGATCTTACAGGCCGACCTGCATTTCATCGATAAGATTGGCCTGAAAGAGCATCTTTCGCCTACCCGCTCCAATGGATTGGTCGCCATGGTAAAACAGATGCGGCTTTATGCGTTGGCTTTTAAAGCACAACAAAAGGCTTAACCCTTTTTTCGGGGTGGTTCTGAAACACCCAATGGTGATGTGGATTAATGAAATCTAGGATTATGAGCAGCGAGTTTTTAAATATGGAAGCGGAGATCGTAAAGGTGGTGAAAACCATCTTCGACCCGGAGATACCCATCAATATCTACGATTTGGGGTTGATTTATGAAGTTGAAGCCCTGGAGGATGGTAAAGCACGTATATTAATGACTTTAACATCGCCCAACTGCCCGGTAGCCGAATCGCTTCCGCAGGAGGTTTACGATAAGGTGCTGGCCATCGAGGGGATTACCGAAGTGGAGCTGAACCTTACCTTCGACCCGCCCTGGACCAAGGATATGCTCTCGGAGGAGGCCTTGCTGGAGTTAGGGTTGCTTTAAAGGATTAGAAGAATGAACGGGATCGTTGAACAACGAGGCCAAATGATTCGTGAGGAGGCTTTGCGTCTGGGGTTCGACCAGGTGGGCTTTACCTCCGCCGGCGAACTGACCCGAGAGGCCGGTTTCCTGGACCGGTGGCTGGACGCCGGTTATCACGCCGGCATGGATTATATGGCCCGCAACGTGGAGAAGCGAAATAACCCTTCATTGTTGGTCCCGGAGGCTCGTTCGGTAATTGTGCTGCTTAAAAATTATGCCCAACCTCCGCATCAATCCCTTCAGTCGGGGCTTAAGATGGCCCGCTATGCCTGGGGTCGCGACTACCATAAGGTGTTAAAGGGTCGCCTTAAAACGTTGATGACCTACCTTCAAACCGAGGTAAGCCCGGAGGCTCAGGGCCGCTATTTTGTCGATTCGGCCCCCGTCTCCGAACGATCGCTGGCGGTAAGGGCCGGACTGGGGTGGCGGGGCAAAAACACCAACCTTCTGAATCATCGGCTGGGGTCGTATGTCTTCATCGCCACCATCATCTCAAATGTCGAGCTGCCGCTCCAAAATCCCGTTAAGGAGGCCTGTGGGAACTGCACCCGCTGTATCGATGCCTGTCCTACGGGGGCTCTGGAAAAACCCTACCTGCTCAATGCCCATAAATGCATCTCTTACCTTACCATCGAAAATAAGGAAGCGATCTCTCCCGAATTCAAGGGGCTTTTGGGGGATTGGATCTTCGGGTGCGACATCTGCCAGGAGGTGTGTCCCTGGAATGCCAAAATCCGTCCTCATAACGAGCCTGATTTTCAGTTGCGCGATGCCTTCAGAGATAAATCCCGCGACGAATGGATGGGAATGGATCCCGACACCTTCGACGAACTCTCCCAGGGAAGCCCCCTGCGACGCGCAAAATTTGAGGGCCTCATGCGTAATCTGGCGTTTGTGGAAGGTGAGAAGCAAAACCCCGCCTGATGGCGATCATGTACTCCGGTGGTTCTTAATCTTCTGAAAAGCTTTCGTCTATCCCCTTTTAGCCTGTCTTCATTGGGGCCTCATGCCCTTTTTTCTGTGAAACGATCCCCGTAAAAACAGATGGGTTTACTTACCCTTTGGGAGGTTTAATTCTGCATAAATTTTGATAGATTTGTAGCTTGTAAGCAGGATTAAAAGTATGGAGCATAAGGAGTTTAATCTCGTCTCGAAAGATGGGACCTATTTGGCAGGCAGGTTTTGGAAACCCTCGGGTTATCCCAGAGCATCTCTCTGCATCGTGCATGGAATTGGCGAACATTCGGGCCGCTACGACAGCTGGGCCCGCAAATTTTGTGACAGGGGAATCATGGTTTACGCCATCGATCTCCGTGGACATGGGCATTCCGAAGGGCAGCGGGGACACATTGATCATCTGTCTGATTTTTTCGAGGATATAAATGCTCTGGTGCACCGGAGTAAACGCAATTGGGGCAATTTGCCACAGTTTATTTATGGCCATAGTATGGGTGGTGCCCTGGTGCTGAGTTTTTTGCTCAAGCGGCGACAGGATTTCTCGGGTGCCATCATTAGCTCGCCCTGGCTCCAGCTGGTTAAGCCTCCGGGGGCTTTTATTCAAAAAATGGCGACTTTCCTGGATAAGGTCCTGCCCCGAGTCTCTTTTCATACAGGGATAAAGTCCACCCAATTAACTCACCAGGCAGAGAGTCAGGCCGAAACCGACAACGATAAGTTGATGCATCACCACATTTCTGTCCGGTTGTTTAACCAATTGAATGGGGCGACTCGTCAGGTTTTGAAACAGGCCGATGGTTTTTCTTTGCCTCTGTTTTTTTCACATGGCTCGGCAGATACGCTCACAAGCTTCGAGGCCACCCGGCATTTTGCCAGCCGTGTGGGGTTCATGGCAACATTTTTTTCTTCCGAAGGGGCCAGCCATGAAGTGCATCGGGAGGCCAATGCCGACGAATTTTTTGAAGGTATTATGAGATGGATGGAGCCGAAGCTTAAAAAAAACAGCCTTGTCTAACGCCTCTGGCAAGCTTTATGTAAGAGGGTTGAGAAGGTTTTAACCATTATAACAGCCTGGCATGAACGATGAATTCCGAACAGTTGTTAAATTGGATGGCTACTCGCCGCTCATCGGAGTGAACTCGAGGGTCATGCTCATGGGTTCCTGTTTTGCCGAAAATATTGGCGAGGCGTTTCACCGAAACAGATTGCCGGCATTGGTTAACCCAACAGGTATTGTCTATAATCCTTTTTCCATTGCCCGCTCGCTGGAGCTGTTAATCAACAATGAGGAGATTCTTCTTGAAGACCTGGCTTCACATGAGGAGCGGTGGCATTCATTCGATTTTCACGGGCGTTTCAGCGATGTGGATCCCGACGAAGCCCTGCGAAAAATGAACCTTTCGCTTAGGCAGGGACGGGCATTTCTAAAGGAGGCTTCCTATCTGATACTTACCCTGGGTACTGCCTATGTCTACGAGCGCAGGGATAATGGAAAGGTCGTGGCCAATTGTCACAAATTTCCTGATGCATTCTTTGCGCGGCATTTGCTCGACTACAGGCAGATTGTGGATCAATGGCAGGTGCTTATCGATCAGGTGAGGGACTTTAACCCTAACCTGAATATTGTGTTCACCGTTAGTCCGGTGCGACATTGGAAAGACGGCGCACATGGCAATCAGGTGAGTAAGTCGGTGTTGTTTTTGGCCATTGAGGAGCTTGGTAAACGGTTCGATAGGGTGAGTTACTTCCCCTCCTATGAAATAATTTTGGATGAATTGCGCGATTATCGATTCTACGATGAGAGCATGCTGCACCCTTCGCCCCAGGCCGTGAGATATGTCTGGAGTCGCTTCGGGAAAGCTCTTCTGTCACCTGAGGCAAGGGAATATATTCGCCAAACGACCAAGATTGCCAGTGCCCGTGAACACCGGCTGTTGGGGCAACCAACCCAGGCATACCGCCAGTTTCTGAATAAAATGTTGGCCCTTATCGACGAGGTCGGGACCAAATATTCGGTTGCGCATCTCCAAAACGACAGGCTTTATTTTAAAGCGTTGCTTGAGAAACTTTATTTTGATTAGTTTTATTTAACGGTAAATTCCTTGTGCAGATTGATAATTTAAGGAAATCTACCTATATTAATACCATCTTATAAGACCCTCACAGAGGGTTTTTTGGAATATTCTAATCAGCAAAATATGGCCTATCTTCATTCAGACAAAGCTCAACTTGTTAACCTTGAGTACTCTCTTTACAGGGAAATCCTGGCTACTAACCGGGCGGGTTCCTACTGCAGTACCACCCTTATTGGTTGCAATACACGGAAATACCACGGGCTGTTGGTCAGTCCGGTAAAGAATTTGAATGGCGGACATTTTGTTCTGCTTTCATCACTGGATATTTCTGTGATCCAACACGATCAGGTTTTTAACCTGGGAATACATAAATACCTGGGCAACCAGTTTGACCCCAAAGGCCATAAATACCTGGTTAGCTTCGACCTCGAATCGGTTCCGACACTGACTTATCGTATAGGAGGTGTTGTGCTTACCGTAGAGTATGTTTTGGCCGAGCAAGAAGAGCAGTTTTTCTGCAAAGTCACCTTAAAGGAAGCCCACTCAGATACTAAGCTCCGGTTTAAACCCTTTCTGGCTTTCCGAAGTATTCATGAGTTAACCTGCCAGAATATGGTGGCCGATACACGGGTGAAGTGGATCGACCAGGGGGTTGGCCTTAAGATGTATGAGGGATTTCCCACATTGAACCTTCAGTGTAGTAAAGCCTCTGAGTTTATCCCCGTGCCCGATTGGTACAGGGGCATTGAGTACCTTAAAGATCAGAATCGGGGCTTCCCCTTTAAGGAGGATCTTTTTGTGCCGGGGTACTTTGAGATGGATATCAAAAAGGGAGAGAGTATTGTCATGTCGGCAGCCACTTTTGTGGGTAAGCCGGGTGGCTTTAAAGGTAAGTTTAGCCGTGAACAAAAAAAACGCCGCTCCCGGGCCAGCTTACTCGATAATCTGCTTAATTCAGCCAATCAGTTTCTGATGATCGAAGGAACCCAGCCCCACCTGCTGGCAGGGTATCACTGGTATGGTGAGCGATTGCGTGACAGCCTGCTGGCCTTGCCCGGTCTGGCCGCCTATCAGGATGACCGAACCGTTCATAAAAAAATAATGGACGGCGTGGTGAAACAGATTCGTAAAGAGTTCCTGGCCACCAAGGGCTCCCATACCCCGGAACCCTTGCGCAATGTCGATGTTCCGCTTTGGTTTTTTTGGGCCATCGGAGAGTGTGCAGCCCAGTGTGATGATTTTAATTTATGGGAAGATTATGGCTCCTTCATGCTCGAGATACTTCAATTCTATCAACGGGGGAAAAATGGGTTTGGAGGAATGGATGCTTCCGGACTCCTTTATGCCAAAGTTGAGGGCCAACCCCTTACCTGGATGGATGCCATGGTGGATGGCCAGCCGGTAACCTGGCGGCCGGGCTTTACAGTTGAGATGAATGCTTTGTGGTACAATGCCCTGATGTTCTACAGTCAACTGGCTCTCGAAAATGGGGAAGAAGCTCAGTCAACCATATATTCTGACCTGGCCGAAAAGGTGAAGGAGGCCTTTGTTTTTACTTTCTGGAACGAATCCGAACAGTGCTTGTTCGATTATGTGGATCACGACTATAAAAGCCACAGCATCAGGCCGAATCAGATTTTTGCCGCGGCCTTACCCTTTTCGCCCCTATCTCCGGAGCAACGTAAGGCCGTTGTTGATATCGTAAAAAAAGAATTGCTTTGCCCCCGGGGCCTCCGTACTTTATCGCCTCAGGATGTGAGATATGAAGGCGTCGTGGAGGGCTCTCAAAGAGAACGGGATCTGGCCCTCCACCAGGGCGCCGCGTTCCCCTGGCTCTCGCCCTTTTTTGCTGAGGCTTATCTTAAAATACATAAACAGGGTGGGCTCCCCTTTGTGAAAAAGATGGTGGAAGGATTCGAGGAGGAAATGGGGGATCATTGCATCGGAACCATCTCCGAGTATTATAACGGTAATCCCCCTCATACCGGGAAGGGTGCTGTTAGCATGTGCTGGAATGTGGCAGGGGTGCTTCGACTTTTAAAATTAATCGAAAAATACATCAGCGTATGAGGGTGTTAATGTTTGGGTGGGAATTCCCACCCCATATTTCGGGCGGATTAGGGACAGCCAGCTTTGGACTGACCAGAGGTCTGTCGTGCATCCCCGACCTGCAGGTATTGTTCGTGGTGCCCAAAGCTTATGGCGATGAAGAGCAGGAGGGAATTAGCCTTATCGGAGCCAATAAGATCCCTGTTAGGTATCGGCAACTCGATATAAAGCATTTCCGGCAAAAACTGGATTATATTGAGGTGGGTTCCAAAATGGTTCCCTATGCCGACCCGGAGGAGTTCTGGCAATTGAAGGAAAAGGAAGTGAATGCTTCCCTTGAGTATGTGCAAACCGATGAAATGGGACATATCCCCTTTACCGGGTCTTATGGAGTCGACCTCTTTAAGGAGATCCACGACTATGCACTGGTATCCAATATCATTGCCCAGGATAATTCCTTCGATCTTATCCATGCCCACGACTGGCTCACCTATCCCGCAGGAATTGCCGCCAAGGAAGCTACCGGAAAACCACTGGTGGTGCATGTGCATGCCACCGACTTCGACCGCAGCGGGGGTAATGTGAATCCGGCCGTTTTCGAAATCGAAAAAAGAGGGCTCGATGCCGCCGATATGGTGATCACCGTGAGTAACCTTACCCGCAAAACCGTCATCGAAAAATATGGAATCCCGCCCGAAAAAGTGGTGACCGTATACAATGCCGTGGAACCCGTCGAAAAAGAGGAAAACCCTAAATTTAAAAAGGGAATTGACGAAAAGGTGGTTACCTTCCTGGGTCGAATTACCATGCAAAAAGGACCCGAATATTTTGTGGAAGCCGCCTATCGGGTGCTAAAGAAAACCAATAATGTGCGCTTTGTGATGGCCGGAAGTGGCGACATGATGAATAAAATGGTGGCCAGAGCTGCAAAATTGGGAATCATGGATAAATTTCACTTCACGGGATTTTTGAGAGGAGCCGAGGTGTTTGATATGTTGTCGATGAGTGATCTGTATGTGATGCCTTCGGTGTCGGAACCCTTTGGAATATCCCCCCTCGAAGCCATGCAGAGTAATGTGCCGGTATTGATCTCCAACCAGTCGGGAGTGGCCGAAATACTTACCTATGCGATTAAAACTAATTTCTGGGATGTGGATGCCATGGCCGATGCCATTTATGGGGTGTTGAATTATCCTGCATTGTCAAAGATGTTTGTCAGGTATGGTAAAGAAGAAGTCGACTCTCTTAAATGGGAGAAGTCAGCCCTTAATGTGAAAGAGGTTTATGACAAGGCGCTTGAACGTGTTAAGCGGGCTTAATTGTTAAACAGGTTTAATTTATTTCAATATGAAGACCATTTGTTTCTATTTTCAGGTTCATCAACCTCTCAGGTTTCGGAGATATCGTTTTTTTGATATAGGCAACGACCACTACTATTACGACGACTATACCAATGAGTCGGTAATGAGAAAGATCTCGATGGATTGTTATTTGCCGGCCAACGAACTGTTACTGAAGCTTATAAAAAAGCATAAGGGCGCGTTTAAAGTGGCTTTCTCGATCACCGGTGTGGCTATCGATCAGATGAAATTGTATGCCCCCGAGGTGTTGGATAGTTTTAAAGCCCTGGCGGATACCGGACAGGTTGAATTCCTGGGTGAAACCTATGCCCACTCGCTGGTGTCCCTGAAAGATGAAAGGGCTTTTGCCCGTCAGGTGGAACTGCATTCCGACCTTATGGAAGAGACCTTTGGGCAAAAACCTAAAGTGTTCCGTAATTCCGCCCTGATCTATTCCGATCAAATGGGTGAGCAGGTGGCCAGAATGGGATTCCAAGCCATGCTAACCGAAGGGGCCAAACATATCCTGGGCTGGAAGAGCCCTAACTTCCTTTATTGTAATGCCATTAATCCCCGATTAAAGGTGTTGCTTAAAAACTTTAAACTCAGCGACGACCTGGCCTTCCGGTTTGGTAATCGCAACTGGAGCGAGTGGCCCCTTACCGCCACCAAATTTGCGGGCTGGTTGAAGGCGCTCGATAAGCGGGAAGAAGTGGTTAACCTGTTTATGGATTATGAGACTTTTGGGGAACATCAGAGAAAGGAAACAGGCATTTTTGAGTTTCTGGAGGCTTTTCCCACCGAGGTGTTGAAACATAAAGAGTTGTCCTTTTCCACCCCTTCCGAAGTGGCGGCTGCTCTTCAACCTGTGGCCCCCGTTCATGTTCCCAATCCCATCTCCTGGGCCGACGAAGAGCGCGACCTAACGGCCTGGCTGGGAAATGAAATGCAGCAGGAGGCCAACGATAAATTGTATGCTCTTTTGCCTAAAGTAAAACGCTGTACCGATAAACGCCTCCTGAAAGATTGGGATTATCTCCAATGCAGTGATCACTTTTATTATATGAGTACCAAGTTCTTCTCCGACGGGGAGGTGCATGCTTACTTTAATCCCTATGAAACGCCTTATGAGGCTTTCATAAACTATATGAATGTGTTGAGTGATTTTTCCCTTCGGATTAATGCCGCTGTTCCGGACGATTCACGGGAAAAAGAACTGGCCATGTTGTCCTCAATTATCGAGGAGCGGGAAAATAAGATTCTAAAAATGGAGGTGGAATTGAAAAAGTTGCGCAACCGCAAAACGACTCCTAAAAAAAGTGTGAAGGCTAAATCCCAACCCAAGGTCAAATCCGAATCCAAATCCAAGACTAAATCCGAATCCAAGAGTAAATCCGAATCCAAGGCCAGGGTCAAAACCAGGGTCAAATAGAACCAGCTCCCCGCGGGGAGTCCTCTCTTTTAGTTGCCGGGAACTTTTTAATCCCCCGGGTGCCGGAGGTAATTAGGGGTTAAAGAGTTTTTTTTGGTGGAATGATCAAAGCATCGAAGAGGGTGTTTTATGCCCTCAGCTTTCCTCCGGCAAGGCTTATAAAACCTGAATTCTTCCCCCTTTGAGAATTCTGGTCGAATCCCCTTGTCCCCAGACAAAAAAAGAAATTTTTATTTTTTTCATAACCAATTTCCTATAAAGTTGTTCTATTTTTGAAGTTCTAAATTATTCGCCTTTTTACCCGAATAATTATTTTTGATGTTTTTTAAATTCTTTTGATATGGTTGATAGTTTCTTAAAGCCTGATTACATTTTCGAATCGAGTTGGGAAGTGTGTAATAAAATTGGAGGCCTTCATATACATAGGGTTCTTTCTTCAAAAGCTCATACTCTGGTAGAGCAGTTTAAGGACAATATTATTTTTATTGGACCCGATGTATGGCGTGGCCCTCAAAAAAATCCTGAGTTTTTAGCCGACGAAAGTTTCTTTCCCGAGTGGCAGGAAATGTTGAGAGAGAAAGGGATACGTATTAGAACTGGTCGTTGGAACGTGCCGGGAAAACCGCTGGTGATATTGGTCGATTTCAGCTCACTGGTCGCGCAGAAGGATGATATCCTGGCTAAGTTCTGGGAATCTTTTCGCCTCGATAGCCTGGCCGGTCAGTGGGATTATGTCGAACCCCTTCTGTTTGGTTATGCCGCAGGAATCGTGATCGAAAGTTTTTATCAGTCCTATTTATCCATGAGCGATAAGGTGGTGGCCCACTTTAATGAATGGATGACCGGCAGCGGTGCCCTCTATCTTAAAAACCATCTGCCTCAGGTAGCTACCGTCTTTACCTCTCATGGTACCGTGGTGGGGCATTCTCTGGCAAGAAGCGGCGCCATGGTCTTTGATAGTTTGGGTGAAATCGATGGGGATCTTAAAGCCCGGGAGCTGAGGGTGGTTTCCAAACATTCGTTGGAAAAATTAACCGCCGGTAACGTGGATGCTTTTACGACCGTCTCTGAAATTGCTGCGCTTGAGTGTACTCAATTGCTTTCGCGGGAGGTGGACGTGGTGGCCCATAACGGGATTGAAAACAGGTTTGTTCCGGTTGGAGAAGAGTATGCCCGAAAAAGGCAGGAAGCACGAACCAAACTTATCGAGGTGGCCGAAGCGCTCCTGGGAACCAAGATTTCCGGAAATCCCCTGCTGGTGGTTAATAGTGGACGATACGAATACAGAAACCGGGGCATCGATGTATTGTTGGATGCACTTAAAGAACTTAAAGAAAGCACAAGGAACCAGCGCGATTTGTTGGTCTTTGTAATGGTGCCTGCCAATACCTTTGGCCCTCGAAAGGATCTTATTGAGCGGCTCAATGGAGGCAGTTATAGTGAGCCTCTGCCCAATCCCTTCCTGACACATGGACTGAATGATGTGGGCTACGATCCCATCATCAATAAGATGCAGGAGATTCATCTGAGCAATGATCCTTCCGAAAGGGTGAAGCTGATCTTTGTGCCAAGCTACCTTAACGGGGATGACGGCATCTTTAACAAGTCTTATTTTGACTTGCTGATTGGGATGGATATCAGTGTCTTTCCTTTCTATTACGAGCCCTGGGGTTATACCCCTCTGGAGAGTGTGGCTTTTGGAATCCCTTCCATCACCACTTCTACATCGGGCTTTGGGGCCTGGGCAAGGGAGCATTCCAAAAGCATTGATGAGGGCGTGGAGGTTATTGTTCGCAGTGACACCAACCAGGAGGAAGTAGCTCATAGCATTGCTGCTGTCATTGAGGGGTATGCCACTAAAACAGAGAAGGAGATTGAACTCATCCGTCAAAAGGCTTTTAAATTGGCCACACAACTTGAATGGGAAAATCTTATTCGAAACTATTATAAAGCCTATGATCTGGCTCTTAAAGAGGTGGGTACCAGGCAGAGTAAATTCAGTGTGATACGGCCCGAGGCTCGTATTAAAATGGTGCCCAAAACCAGTTCCGTTCCCGAATGGAAAAAGTTGATTGTAAAGTCTAAATTACCCTCCCGGATTCAGGTGTTACACGAACTCACCCGAAATCTCTGGTGGACATGGACTTACGAGCTGGTGAATCTTTTTGAATACATCGATGCCGAATTGTGGGAGACCGTGCGTAAGAATCCTATTCAACTCCTGGAGAGAGTTTCTTATTCCCGCCTCAATGAGCTGGCTTCGGATGAAAAATTCGTTGAGCGGCTGGATGCCATCTACAGCGAATTCAGAAATTATATGGACAAGGATTATGCCCAAAAGCCCCGCATTGCCTACTTCAGTATGGAATTTGGGCTAAACGATGTCCTGAAGATCTATTCTGGGGGTCTGGGTGTTTTGGCCGGAGATTACCTCAAGGAAGCCAGTGACAGTGGGGTGCAGATGACTGCGGTGGGGCTTCTTTACCGGTATGGTTATTTTTCACAAACCCTTTCGCTCAATGGTGAGCAAACGGCCAACTACGAAACTCAGGAGTTCTCTCAGCTGCCGTTAGAAGAGGTGCGCGGCAAGGATGGCGCCCCCCTCTTTGTTCACATCGATTTGCCTGGCCGCGAAATGCATGCCAAGGTATGGCTGGCCAAGGTGGGACGGGTTTCATTGTATCTTATGGATACCGATGTGCCCGTTAACAATCCTGAAGATCGCACCGTAACGCATAACCTCTACGGGGGGGATTGGGAAAACCGTTTGAAGCAGGAGATTCTTCTGGGGATAGGCGGGATTCGTCTGCTTCAGGACGTGAATGTAGAAGCGGATTTATTCCATATCAATGAAGGCCATGCGGCCCTTATTAATGTTGAGCGGTTGATCGATCTGGTGGAGAAAAAATACAGCTTTTCTGCTGCCATGGAGATTGTCAGGGCCTCCTCCCTATTTACCACGCACACACCTGTGCCTGCAGGGCATGATAAGTTCAATGAGGATCTGTTCAGAATCTACCTTCGTCATTTGCCCGAGAAACTAAAAATTTCCTGGGAGGAACTCATGAATCTGGGTCGTGAACACGACGGCTCGGCCGAGAAGTTCTCGATGAGCGTGCTGGCCGCCAAAACCTCTCAGGAGATGAATGGCGTGAGTTGGTTGCACGGGGAGGTTTCCCGGAAAATGTTCAGCCATTTATGGGAGGGATACTTTCCTGAAGAGCTGCATGTGAGCTATGTAACCAATGGCGTTCATTTTGGTACCTGGACCGTGTCGGAGTGGCAAAAGTTCTATAAGCAAACCTTTGGAGAGGAGTTCCTTGCCGATGTTTCTGTTAAAAAGAACTGGGAAAAAATCTTTGAGGTCCCCGACAGGGAGATCTGGGAGATCCGTGCCGGACTGCGAAAAAAACTCTTCGACTTTATACGAAATCGGATGGAGGGAAGCATGGTAAGACGCCATGATGCACCCGGCCATATCGTTGAGGTGTTGGATGTTATCAACGATAAGGCATTGACCATCGGTTTTGCCAGGCGCTTTGCAACCTACAAGCGGGCCAATCTTCTCTTTACCGACCTGGAACGCCTGTCGGAACTCGTGAACGACTCTAAACGCCCGGTTCAATTTATCTTTGCCGGAAAGGCTCACCCCGCAGATGCAGGCGGACAAGCCCTCATCAAACGAGTGGTGGAGATATCCAAAATGCCTGAGTTTGTGGGTAAGATTATCTTCCTGGAGAACTACGACATGGAGCTGGCTAAACGATTGGTGAGCGGAGTCGATGTGTGGCTCAATACCCCCACGCGACCCCTCGAAGCCTCCGGAACCAGCGGTCAGAAAGCCGAACTCAATGGGGTCCTTAATTTTAGTGTGCTCGATGGTTGGTGGTACGAAGGCTACAAAAAAGATGCCGGATGGAGCCTGACCGACAAACGCACATTCGAAAACCAGGATTACCAGGATGATTTGGATGCCGCTGTGGTTTACAGTACGTTCGAGAATGAGATTATTCCTCAGTTCTATGAGGTCAACGACCAGGGCATCCCCGAAAAGTGGGTGAGATCGATAAAAAACTCCATTGCACATATTGCCCCGGAGTTTACCACCCGTCGTATGATCAATGACTACCTGCGTAAGTTCTACAATCCTATGCTCGAGCGGGTAACACGCCTTAAGGCCAACGACTATGCTCTGGTTCATGAGCTCTCTGCCTGGAAACGGCAGGTGGCTGCCGGTTGGAGTAATATTGAATTGCTGGAGGTGAATATGCCCGATATCGCCAAACAGGAACTGGGTATTGGTGACTTTTATTCGGTAGAGGTGAAAGTCGACCTCAAACAACTGGAGGGATGCGATGTGGGGATGGAGATGCTTATATCAGGGGTCAGCGATGATGAGTATCCACCCATTTTGCATATCGAACCCTTTGAAGTGGTGAAAAAAGAGGGCTCCATTGTTTATTACGAATTGCAGTACAAACTCAATCTCCCCGGCACTTATAATTTTGGGATTCGAATGTTCCCCCATAATAAGGATTTGCCCCACCCACAGGATTTCTGCCTGGTAAGGTGGTTCTAAGAGGTTGATGAAGTCTAAATGTAAAAACCCCGAAAACATTGTTTGTTCTCGGGGTTTTTTGTTGTGTGCCGGTTAGTAAATCCTGGGGGTGGGGACTTTTTTTAAGATGAAGCCTGTTCGGCTGGGAAGGTACAACTTGAGCTGATGATCATCCAGTGAACGGCCCACCTGTTGAGTATAGTAGGTGAGATTGGAATCCACCCGGTTGGCCCCTCCAAATTCGGGAAGGTCGGAGTTTAAGATGATCCGGTATTTGCCTTTGGCCGCGGGAATGCCATAGTCGGGAAAGGATTGGTTGGTGTTGAAGTTAAAAACCATGAGAAAATCGCCACGATTGAAGGCCAGAATCTTATCCCCCTCGTTGGCCAGGTTAAGATAGACCGGATAGGCCCTCAATATTTTTTGGTCAATAATGGTATGAGTCATGGCTTTGTCGAGCGCACCCAGCCATTCGTACTTAAGGTCGGGTGAGTCGGCCAGGCGCCATTGACGACGGGCATGTTTGTACGACCAGTTATTTCCCAGGCGGGGAAAATCGATCCATTCGGGGTGTCCGAATTCATTGCCCATAAAGTTGAGGTAGCCTCCATTGGCCGTGGTAATGGTAACCATCCGAATGATCTTATGAAGGGCAATGGCACGGTCGATGATTAAACTGGGCGTGGACTTGCTCATCGAATCGTACATCTCCTTGTCGGCCAGTCGGAAGATAATGGTTTTATCCCCCACTAGTGCCTGGTCGTGCGATTCGGCATAGGAGATGGTTTTCTCTTCGGGTCGGTGTTGTATCAACTCATGAAAAATGGTGCCTACGCTCCACTCTTCATCCGGAAGATCTTTAATGAGTTTTATCCAGAAGTCGGGGATTCCCATCGAGAGCCGGAAATCGAAACCCAATCCGCCCAGTGATGAGGGCAGGCCAGTGCCCGGATACCCACTCATCTCCTCGGCCAGGGAGATGGCTCCCGGGTTAATCTGGTGGATGAGCTCATTGGCCAGTTTCAGGTAGAGAATGGCATTCTGGTCCTGTTGTCCATCAAAATAATCCTGATAGGTGGTAAAGGCTTTCTCAAGGCCATGGTGATAGTAGAGCATGCTGGTGACCCCATCAAATCGGTAACCATCGAAATGAAACTCGTCCATCCAATAGCGGCAGTTCGAAAGGAGGAATTTCAATACTTCTTCTTTTCCATAGTCGAAACAGCGTGAATCCCATGCGGGATGAAATCCCAGATCACCGGGATAGAAATATTGATCGGTAGAACCATCGAAACAGCTGAGCCCCTCTTCTACGTTTTTTACCGAATGGGAGTGGACAATATCCATGATCACTGCCAGGCCCATCTCATGGGCTTTGTTGACGAGCATCTTTAGGTCCTCGGGCGTCCCAAAACGACTGCTGGGGGCGAAGAAACTCGATACGTGGTACCCAAAACTGCCATAATAGGGGTGCTCCTGGATCGCCATGAGCTGAATGATGTTGTAGCCGGCTTCTTTTATTCGGGGTAATATTTTTTCGGCAAATTCAAGGTAGGTGCCCACCTTCTCTTCCTCCTGGGCCATGCCCACATGGGCCTCGTAAATGAGGGGGTGGGCAATGGCCGTATGATACTTTTTATCGCTCCACTTAAAGGGTTGTTCGGGTTGCCAAACCTGAGCGCTGAACAGAAGGGTTTTGGGATCCTGTACTACCCGTTTGGCATAGGCCGGGATGCGATGGCCACTTCCGCCGTTCCACTCAATAAATAGTTTGTAAAACTGACCATGTTTAAGGGTTCCTCCATCTAAATGAATCTCCCATATTCCATGCTCCTTTCGTTGCAACTGAAATTCGCGATGAGCCTTCCATCCCGAAAAATCACCCACGATAAACACATTTGTGGCATGTGGGGCCCACTCTCTGAAAACCCAACCTGCACCTTCGGGATGGAGCCCGAAGAAAAGATGATTATCCGCGAATTTCTTTATGCTGCCCCGGGTATCTTCCATTTGTTCCAGCTTGTTGGTGAATCGGAAGTGCTGATTTTCAATTTGCTGGCGGAAGGGCTCCAGCCAGCCGTCTTTTTCCAGTATTGCAAGTTGGCTCATAGGTTGCGTGTTTAAGGTGCCAAAAGAGTTAAAAAATACCTTTGCGTTTCAGATTCTCAAGATCTTCTGGCGTATCTATCGAATAGCTTTCATGGTGAGTGACGCTGGTGGTGATGCAAAATCCATTCTCCAGCCACCTAAGTTGTTCCAGTGACTCGGCTACTTCGAGGGGTGAGGGTTTCAATTGGGTGATGGCCCGCAGGGCATCTGACCGGTAGCCATACAAGCCAATGTGAAGATAATAGGGGTGATGCAAATGCCACTCTTCTTTTGGGAAACCCCGTAAGAAAGGGATGGGCGACCGGCTGAAATAAAGCGCTTGTGAGTGGGCCCCAATAACTACCTTTGGTTTGTTGGCATCGAATAATTCCTGAGGAGCTCCCAGTGGTTTTACCAGGGTGGCTATTTGAGTCTCTTCCTTTTCGAAGCAGCCGATAAGGTTTTCAATCTGTTCAGGCTCAATAAAGGGTTCATCTCCCTGGATGTTTACCACGGCGGTAAAGGTTAAGCCTGTGGTTTCTTCCTGTCGGTCGAGTGCCTCCTTGCATCTGTCGGTTCCGCTCTTATGATCGGGGGAGGTCATTACCACCTGCCCTCCAAATTGCCTGACGGCATTGAATATGCGGGTGTCATCGGTGGCCACCACTACCTGTGGTATCACGCCGGAGGCCTGTTCATATACTCTTTGGATCATGCTTTTGCCACCAATGTCTGCCAGTGGTTTGCCCGGGAATCGTGTGGAGCCGTAGCGGGCCGGGATGATGCCAAGGATATCATTTTTGTTCATAGATCTTTGTTGGTGTGGTTGGTACTTTTTTTTTTCTGCGGGGTTCAATTACCAGGGCGAACAATTTTTTTCCACCTGTTTAATACCTGGGCCTAAAATGAAACGAATCCCCCTTTTTCGAAAGTGTTTCATCCAACCTGAAAAGTAGTCGGATGATTTCTATATCCCTACGAAGTTACGCAAAGTGCTTCATAAATTAATAAAAAGGGCGAAAACTATAGGGTTCTTTTTAGGAATATATGGGTGTTAGCAGCTGTTTGGGTTAAAGGTTCCAGCCTGCTGTGGTTCGGCTGGCTGCTCTTTTGTGCTTTTTAAGTGGGGTAAGGTGTTGGAGGATAGGTCACTGTTGTGGGTTTTTCCTCGATTACCGCTGTTATCTTTTGAGTTTTTCCCATGGAATTGCCCTTAAAGAATTGTAACTTTGTCATGAAATACTGAAAAAATAGCAGTTAAATGATCAATATACAACAAATTAAGCTGCGGTACGGGATTATTGGCAATTCTCAGGCCCTTAATAGGGCCATTGATGTGGCTGTTCAGGTGGCTCCTACCGACCTTTCGGTATTGATAACCGGCGAGAGTGGGACAGGAAAAGAGGTCTTCCCTCAAATTATTCACCAATTCAGCACCCGCAAGCATGGGCCTTATGTGGCTGTTAACTGTGGGGCCATACCTGAAGGAACCATCGATTCAGAATTGTTTGGTCACGAAAAGGGGTCGTTTACCGGTGCTTTTTCCGACCGTAAGGGCTATTTTGAGGAGGCCAATAATGGCACCATCTTTCTGGATGAGATTGGGGAGCTGCCGTTGTCCACCCAGGTGCGCCTTTTAAGAGTATTGGAAAGTGGCGAGTTTATGAGGGTAGGTTCTTCTAAAATCCTGAAGACCAATGTGCGGGTAGTGGCTGCAACCAATGTCCAGATAGAGAAGGCTATTAAAGAGAGTCAGTTTCGCGAGGATCTGTTCTATCGACTCAACAATGTGCCCATCAATATGCCCCCCCTGCGGGAAAGGCCAGAAGATATATACCTTTTATTTCGTAAGTTCGCCGCCGATTTTGCCGATCGCTACCGCATGCCGGCGATTAAACTCGATGAAGATGCACGCCAGTTGCTTGAACGGTACAGATGGCCGGGAAATATCAGGCAGCTGAAAAATATTACCGAACAAATATCCATTATCGAAAAGGAACGGTTGCTTTCTTCTGTCGACCTGGAGAAATATTTGCCCTACCACGCGGGCAATAACCTGCCGGCACTCATCGGGGAGAAGGAGCCTGTGGGGGCGGGTTTTTCATCCGAAAGAGAAATCCTTTATAAGGTCCTCTTCGATATGAAACATGATATGAACGACCTCAAGAAACTGGTGCTGGAGATGATTCAACATGGAGATGAGGTAAGTCTTAAAGAGGAAAATGCCCAGATCATCCAAAATTTGTACAATCAGGATGATCAGTTGACCCGATCGCCCATTCCTAAAAACCCGATCGTTGCGTTTAATAACCGGCACCATGAGAGTACCATCGAGGATACTGAGGAGTTTGTTGTTGAATCACTCTCTCTGGAGGAGAAAGAGGTTGAGTTGATTAAAAAGGCCCTTAAACGGCATGGTGGGAAACGAAAGAATGCCGCACAGGAATTAGGGATCTCCGAGAGAACCCTTTATCGGAAGATTAAAGAACATGATATAGAGGGTTAAGGGGCCCTGCTGGTCCTGTTTTTCAGTAGCCGTCGTTTTTTGCTGAGTGCCTTTTATGCCGGTGTGGCCGCTTGGCCCCCTTTTTATTCGGGCTAAGGGGGAGCTGCCCCGATGAGGGTGTCCGGACTGGTAGCCTAAGGGCTCTAGGGGTGAGTGGAGAACAAGAGGCCTTTTATATAGCTGCATTTTATTACTTTTGCCAAAAGAACTTTTTAGCCTTATGAAGAGAATTGTAGTGTTGTATCTGTTGATGTTTCTGTTGTTGCCCTTGTTTCAAAGCTGTTCGGTGCGCTTTACATTTAATGGCGCCTCCATCCCGGAGAATGTTAAAACCGCCTCGGTTCAGTATTTCGAAAACCGGGCCCCGCTTATCAACCCCATTTTAAGCCAGACATTTACCGAAGGACTAAAGGACCAGATAATTAACGGGTCGCGTTTAACGATGAACGATGGAACCGGTGATGTGGACTTCTCTGGTGAGATTACCGGTTACGATATTCAGCCTATGGCGATTCAGTCTGATGCCGTTTCGGCACTTACACGCTTGTCGATTAGAGTCTCTGTCAGATGCCAGAACTTTAAAGACCCCAAAAGCAGTTGGGAATCGACCTTTTCGGCCTATCGTGATTTTGCCAGTGAGAAAAATATTACGGACGTAGAAACAGAATTGGTGTCGGAGATGATTGAGGAGTTGTCTGAAAATATCTTTAATAAAGCATTTGCTGACTGGTAATCCTGGTATTTTTATGACGCGAAGTCAACTCATCGAATTATTGGCCAATCCCCGCTTGCTGGACGAAGAAACGTTGTCCCCCCTGAAAGAGGTGCTCGACGCGTATCCTTTTTTTCAGGCCGGCCGCATGTTGTGGATCAAAAATCTTCACCAGCTCGATCATATCCGTTTCAATAGCGAGCTTAAAACCGCTGCCGCCTACGTTGCCGATCGTTCCAAACTTTTTTTTCTGATCAACGATCTGGTGGCTCCTCTGTCGGGGACTGCTGAAGTGCAGGGTGAAATCGCCGTTGAAAGAGAAGAGCCGGGAAGTCCGGAACCCGCCCTTTCTGCCGGTGGCACAACCGAATCGACACCCTCAGGGAACCGGATAAAGGGGCTTTTGGAAAATGCAGTGGCTAATGATTTTGTGTTTCCTTCGGCCGACTTGCTCGACTATGAAAGAGAGACCTATTCCGCGGCCGCCTATTCCCTCGAAGCCAGGGCCCCCGAGTTGGAGGTCGATGCCGACGAGAGTCACTCTTTTTCGGAATGGCTTTCGGTGTTAAGGCATGGCCCGGCCAAAAAACAAAAAGAGGAGGCCCGAAAAGCAGAACCGCTTCCCAGCAGAGACCGGAGAATGGATTTGATCGATAACTTTTTAACCAACGGGGGCCACCGGGAGCGGATCGTCCCCAATGACGACAAAGGGACTTCCGGCAAAGAGGTTTCCATGAAAAGTGTGCAGGAAAATGAGGATCTGATGACCGAAACACTGGCCAATATTTTCATCCGGCAGAAGCATTATCGGAAGGCTGCTAATATATTCGAGCGATTGCGTTTGAAATATCCCGAAAAAAGTGTTTATTTTGTGCGGCGTTTAAAAGAATTGGAAGAGCTTATTAACAATCAGTAATAAAGAAAGATATGTATCAGTTTGTGTCTGTTTTAGTTATTTTGGTCAGTATCTTGTTGGTATTGATCGTGTTGGTGCAAAACTCCAAAGGTGGAGGATTGGCCTCAAACTTCTCGGCTTCTAACCAGGTAATGGGGGTTCGCAAAACCGCCGATTTTCTGGAAAAAGCAACCTGGACCCTGGCTGTAGCCTTGTTGGTGCTTTCGTTTGTCTCAGTTATGGTGTTGCCTCACTCACGGATGGAGGGTGGTTCGGCTATTGACGAGCAAATCGAAAATATGACCATGCCCAACAGTACCCTGCCCGACTTCCAGATTGCCGGGGAAGAAGAGGCAGAAGCCCAACCTGCCGAAGAGAACAATCAGGAATAGGTTTTTCCTGACAAAAAATAGTGCCAGAGTGTCAGTTTTTGCTGACACTCTTTTTTTTTGTTCTGCTTAAGCTGAAGAATTGTCTTGATTCCATCCTTCAGGGTTGGGTGGGTGCATTTGGCATAGTTTGTGGAATAGAAGGCATCAGAAAATTTTAAATCATTAACGTCTAAATTAAATAGAGATGTCAACATTAAAAGGAAAAATTCTTGCCGGTAAGGTTTTGGTTAAACCTCAGGCAGCTGAAGAAAAAACGTCGAGTGGTATCATTATCCCTGATTCGGCTAAGGAGAAACCCCTCAAAGGCCAGGTAGTACTTGTAGGTTCTGATAAAAAGGATGAACCCATGGAGGTGAAAGTTGGCGATTTTGTTCTTTACGGTAAATATGCCGGAACCGAACTGAACGTTGACGGTGAGGATTATTTGCTCGTTTCTCAGAGTGACATTTTGTATATCGCCTAATTAGAATCATTAACTGTTTTAAATACAAACAAGAAAAATGGCTAAAGAAATTAAGTTTGAAATGGAGGCACGTGAACTCCTAAAAGTTGGTGTTGATGCGCTTGCAAATGCAGTTAAAGTGACGCTGGGCCCTAAAGGTCGCAACGTTGTTATTGATAAAAAGTTTGGCTCACCCGTCATTACTAAAGACGGTGTAACCGTGGCAAAGGAGATTGAACTGTCGGATGCCTATGCCAACCTAGGCGCTCAAATGGTGAAGGAAGTCGCTTCAAAAACCGGCGACGATGCGGGTGATGGAACCACTACCGCTACCGTTTTGGCTCAGTCTATTATTAGTGTAGGCGTTAAAAACGTAACGGCCGGTGCTAACCCTATGGATCTGAAGCGCGGAATCGATCTGGCTGTTGCCAAAGTGGTGGAGAATTTGCGTGAGCAAGCCCATGTGATTGGCGAAGACAACAGCAAAATTGAGCAGGTGGCTAAAATTTCGGCCAACAACGACGAGGAAATTGGTCGTTTAATTGCCGAAGCCATGGAAAAAGCGGGCCGCGAGGGCGTCATCACTGTGGAGGAAGCCAAGGGTACCGAAACGTATGTGGAGGTGGTTGAAGGGATGCAATTCGACCGTGGATACATCTCTCCCTATTTTGTGACCGATACAGAGAAGATGGCTGCCGAGTTGGAGAATCCTTACATCCTGATTCACGACAAAAAAATTAGTACCATGAAGGATTTATTACCTGTGTTGGAGCAATCGGCTCAATCAGGTAGACCTTTATTGATTATTGCCGAAGATGTGGATGGCGAAGCACTGGCTACCCTGGTGGTTAACCGCCTGAGAGGTTCATTAAAAGTGGCTGCAGTTAAAGCTCCCGGTTTTGGTGACCGTAGAAAAGAGATGTTGCAGGATTTAGCTGTGCTCACCGGTGGTACCGTCATTACTGATGAAACCGGATTGAAACTGGAGAGTGCCACCCTCGAAATGTTGGGACAGGCCGAAAAAATTACCATCGACAAGGAAAATACAACCATCGTTAATGGTGGCGGCGACAAAGATGCCATTACTTCACGTACCCAGCAGTTAAAGGCTCAAATTGCCAATACAACTTCCGATTACGACAAGGAGAAATTGCAGGAGCGTTTGGCTAAATTGGCTGGCGGTGTCGCTGTATTGTATGTAGGGGCTGCCTCCGAAATGGAGATGAAGGAGAAGAAAGACCGTGTGGATGATGCTCTGAGTGCTACCCGTGCAGCTGTAGAGGAAGGTATCGTTCCGGGTGGAGGCGTCGCTTATATTCGCGCCATCGCCGCTCTGGAAGCCTTAAGAGGTGAAAACGAAGACCAAAATACCGGAATCGAAATCATCAAACGTGCTATTGAAGAGCCTTTGCGCCAGATTGTGGCCAATGCAGGCGAAGAAGGTGCCGTAGTGGTGCAAAAGGTGAAAGAAGGCAAGGATGACTTCGGTTACAACGCCCGTATTGGAGAGTATCAGAACTTCAATAAAACCGGTGTAATTGATCCTGCCAAAGTGGCTCGTGTGGCTCTCGAAAACGCTGCCTCTGTTGCAGGTATGTTCCTGACCACTGAGTGTGTTTTGGTTGAGGAGAAAGAAGAAAATCCCGCACCAGCTGGTCATCCCGGAATGGGTGGCGGCATGCCGGGAATGATGTAATGGAAAGATTAGATCTTCTATAATAAAAAAAGGGGTGTCTCGGTTAGAGACACCCCTTTTTTATGGGGTCTGTTGTTTATACCAGGCTACGAACTTTTTTAAGCCCTCTTCGAGTGTCGTTTGGGGTTGATAACCAAATAAACGACGGGCTTTTTCAATATTTGCATAGGTGGTATTCACATCTCCCGGTTGCATGGGCAAAGCCTTGATGGTGGGTGTCTTTCCCGTGGCACTGGCAATGGCTTCAACCAGATGCTTCAACGATACGGGCTGGTTGTTTCCCAGATTAACGGTCTCAAACACCTGTGTTTGATTCAACAGATAGTTCATCACCCCCTTGATGCCCCTTACGGTGTCGTCTACGTAAGTGTAGTCGCGCGAGGTGGATCCATCCCCAAAGAGGGGAAGGGGCTTCCCCTGATAAATCATATGTGTGAATTTATGGATAGCCAGGTCGGGGCGTTGACGCGGACCAAATACAGTGAAGAATCGCATGTTCACAATGTCTATCCCATACAAATGGTGCCAGGTGTGGTTCAATAGTTCGCACGATTTCTTGGAGAAGGCATAAGGTGAAATGGGATTGTTTACATCCAGATGCTCATGCCAGGGGGTGTCGGGGTTGTTGCCATACACCGAAGATGAACTGGCGAAGGCCAGCTTTTTGATGCCCTGCTTTTGGATAGCCCCAAGAACTACCCGTGTGGCCGTGATGTTATGGTCGATGTAGCCTTGCGGGTCGTCGATGCTGGGTCTAACCCCTGCTTTGCCCGCCAGATGTATTACAATATCTGTATCCCCCGTAAAGAGAGGTGTTACAATCGCTTCACGGGTGAGATCGGCTTCATGAAAAGTGAAGCGGGGGTGGTGAATAAAGGTTGCCATATTGGCCTCCTTGATCTTTCGGGGGTAGAAGGGATCAAAGTTGTCAATGCCGGTTACCGTGTGGCCTTCCGCAAGAAGGGCTTCGGTAAGATGAGAGCCTATAAATCCCGCGCTGCCGGTTACAATTATATTAAGCATAAAATGTTGATTTACTCAAAGCCTACAAATTCAACAAGTCAATTGGGCCAATCAGGTTGTGAAGGCTCAAAAAAGAAGAATTAGGGATGATTCTGGTTACTAAAAAATAATAAACCCCCAAGTTACGATCTTTGTTGGGCACAATTAAAAAAAAAGAGATAAAATTCAGGGAGCCTACTGTTTTTATGTGTCAACGTCTGCTCCCGTAAGCGTTATAGCTTTGCGGTTTTTACCAGAAACAAGCGTGATGACTATTGGTATCCATTACCGAATCACTGTTAAGTTTTCAGGAATTGAGTATCTTTGCGCTCAAAGACAAAGAGAAGAGAGAATTTATGAAGCATATACGCAACTTTTGTATTATAGCCCATATCGATCATGGAAAGAGTACCATTGCCGATCGTTTGTTAGAGGTAACCCAAACTGTTTTCGGCAAGGATATGCAGCAACAGAAGCTCGACACCATGGATCTGGAACGGGAACGCGGCATTACCATAAAGAGTCATGCCATTCAGATGTCGTATAATACGGGGGGCAAAGATTATATCCTTAATCTGATCGACACTCCCGGGCATGTGGATTTCTCTTATGAGGTGTCCCGGTCCATTGCGGCCTGTGAAGGGGCTCTCCTGATTGTGGATGCCACTCAGGGTATTCAGGCTCAGACGATTAGTAATTTGTACCAGGCCGTCGACCATGACCTGGTAATTATTCCCGTGCTTAATAAAATGGACATGGACAGCGCCATGCCCGAAGAGGTGGAGGACCAGATTATTGACCTGATCGGATGCGACAGGAGTGAGATCATCCGGGCCAGTGGAAAAACCGGAATGGGCGTGGAAGAGATACTTACCTCCATCATCGAAAATGTGCCCCCTCCCAAGGGAGATGAAGAGGCCCCTTTGCAGGCCCTTATCTTCGACTCGGTATTCAATTCCTACCGGGGCATTATCGCCTATTTTAAGGTGATGAATGGCTCTATAGGAAAAGGGGACAAGGTGAAGTTTGTAAACACGGGAAAAGCGTATGACGCCGATGAGGTGGGGGTGCTAAAAATTGATATGAGCCCTCGTGAACGGCTTCACACGGGTGATGTGGGTTATATCATCTCAGGCATCAAGACCAGTAAAGAGGTAAAGGTGGGCGATACCATCACGCATGTGGCACGCCCTTGCGCCAAGGCCATTTCAGGTTTCGAGGAGGTCAAGTCGATGGTCTTCGCGGGTCTCTATCCCATCGATACCGAAGATTATGAGGATTTGCGTACCGCCATAGAAAAGTTGCAGCTCAACGATGCTTCCCTCACCTTTCAGCCCGAATCATCGGCTGCCCTGGGGTTTGGTTTCCGTTGTGGCTTTCTGGGGCTTCTGCATATGGAGATCGTGCAGGAACGGCTGGATCGTGAATTTAATATGGATGTGATTACCACGGTTCCTAACGTGCCCTATATTGTACATACCAATAAAAAGGAGATTGTAGAGGTTCACAATCCTGCAGGGTTGCCCGAACCCACCGAGATTGATTTTGTGGAGGAGCCCTATATCCGTGCCCAGATCATTACCCATTCAGGTTTTATCGGGCCCATTATGACCCTCTGCCTGGGAAAACGGGGTGAGTTGGTAAATCAGCACTATCTTACCTCCGACCGTGTAGAGATCAGCTTCGATATGCCCCTGGCCGAAATTGTGTTCGACTTCTATGATAAGCTCAAGAGTATCTCCAAGGGATATGCCTCTTTCGATTATCATACCACCGGTTTTCGCGTGTCAAAGCTTTCCAGATTGGACATATTGCTCAACGGCGAATCGGTGGATGCGCTTTCTGCATTAACCCATGTGGACAATGCTTATCCCCTGGGGCGCAGGATGTGTGAAAAGTTGAAAGAGCTGATTCCAAGGCAGCAGTTCGATGTGGCGATACAAGCCGCTATTGGGGCAAAAGTCATTGCCCGTGAAACCGTTAAGGCCTTACGCAAGGATGTGACGGCTAAATGTTATGGGGGCGATATCTCCCGAAAACGAAAGCTGTTGGAGAAACAGAAAAAAGGAAAGAAGCGTATGAAGCAAGTCGGCAATGTGGAAGTGCCTCAAAAGGCATTCCTTGCCGTGCTTAAGTTGGATTAACAACGCCTCTTTCGGCCCCCTCCATTGGAGGGGGAGAGGTGCTGCAAATTATACTACAAGCTTGTAGCCCTTGCCATGAACGTTGATGATCTCAACCGAAGGCTCATCTTTCAAGTGCTTGCGAAGCTTGGTGATGTATACATCCATGCTTCTTGCATTGAAGTAATTATCATCTACCCAGATGGTTTTCAATGCAAAGTTGCGCTCAAGAACCTTATTGGTATTGCTGCAAAGTAACTTCAGCAATTCCGACTCCTTGGTGGTTAACTTGGTTATTGTTTCACCGTCGATGAGCTGTTGTTTCTGGGTGTCGAATTTGAACTTACCCAGCTGGTATACTTCCTGATTGGAGAGTCCACCTTTGGTGCGGCGCAATATGGCTTCGATGCGGAACAATAACTCTTCCATGCTGAATGGCTTGGTAAGGTAGTCATCGGCCCCGATTTTAAAGCCTTGGAAGATGTCTTCCTTCATGGCTTTGGCCGTGAGGAAAATGATGGGGACTTCCGTATTCACCATCCGAATCTCTTTGGCCAGCGTGAAGCCATCTTTTTTGGGCATCATCACGTCAAAAATACATACATCGTATTTTTTGTTCATGAAAGCCTCGTAACCCAATTCACCATCGGCAAAGAGGTCTGTATCGTAGCTCTTGGCTTGCAGGTATTCGCGGAGCAACATACCCAGATTTTCATCGTCCTCAGTTAAGAGGATTTTATATTTTTTTTCCATTCCTTAGTGTTTTTAAGGGGTAAAAATATATCGAACTTTGTTCCTTTATTTATTTCACTCTCAATGCTGATATTTCCGCCGTGATCCTCCACAATTTTCTTAACGTAGGCCAGACCTAGTCCAAACCCTTTCACGTTATGAACATTTCCGGTGGGTACCCGGTAAAACTTTTCAAAGATACGCTTTATATTTTCTTTTGAAATACCCATGCCGTTGTCTTTTATGGAAATAACGACTCCGCCATTTGGCCTGTTCCAGGTTTTCACCTGTAAATGAGGCTTTCCGCGGCGATATTTCACGGCATTATCCAGTAAATTAAAAATTACATTGGTAAAGTGTACTTCATCAACATAAACAATCGGATTCTTGGCTTCCAGCCTTTCGGTTATGCTGCCCTCTTTAGATTCAACTTTTATTTTAAAATTATTGGCAACATTGTGGATAAGCTCATTAATATCCAGCTTTTTGATCTTAAGGTTCACACTTCCCTGATCAAAGATAGCCATTTGTAAGACTTTTTCCACCTGAATGCTCAGTCTTTTGCTTTCGTCCTGAATGACCCCGGAGATATGTTGAAGGGTGGTAGGGCTTTTGGCCACCGAATTGTCTTTTAACATTTGCGAGGCTAACGATATGGTGGAGATAGGCGTCTTGAACTCGTGGGTCATGTTATTGATGAAGTCATTTTTTATTTCATCCAGGCGTTTTTGCCGAACAATGGTGACCAGCGTGAGTATGGACGAAAGAACCATGATGAGCGTAAAAACCGCACTGGGCAGCACCATTCCCATCGATTCCATGATGTAATTGGGCCTTTGGGGAAAGTAGAGAATAATATGGTTGGCCTTGGGATGAAGATCGTTGGGAAACAGATATTTTTGATATATAACCGTGTTTTTGTTGGGATTGAAGCTGGTGGTGGCTAATACTTGTTCTCCCCGCGAGTCATTCACGGCAAATTCGTAGGGAAGCCTGATGCCCCGCTCTTCAAACTCCTTAAGCAGGTATACATCCAGAATCTCCCGGTCCACACGACGCTGAATGGGGCGATCGTCGAAGATGTCTTTTAAAAGCCGCTCACGTTGTTCTTCAATTTTATTGCGCAGTTGATATTGAATGTTGTTGAACGCCGTGGCTAAAGGGTCCATACGGTCGGAATGGTTGAATATCATAGGGGTGGTTTCCCGATACGAAAACACCAGTGAATCGCTCTGGTAGGTGGAGAATTTAGTGTCCATCTGCGATCCCTGAATATAAAAGTCAAAGGAGATGTCGAGTTGGGGCAGTTCTGATTGGGTGGCTTCTTTATTCTTTCCTGAGAAATACTTGTTCTCGTTTTGCAAATTCTTTGGAAGCTTGTTGATGGGGTTCAACTTTAACTGAGCACCCAGCATTGATGTTTCGTTCATCTCCAACCTGGAAATGACCTGATCCATCGACTGGCGGGCAAGCTGATCGAAATGCTCTTCTTTAATCTTGGTGGCGTTCTTTATCCAGAGCGTTTGGATGTAGCTTAATCCTGCTAAAGTAAGGGCAATGATAACGGTTAGAATCCAGATGTACTTTCTGCTCATGCCTACAAAAATAATGGGTTGCCTTCACATTTCCCCTTGATTAACATTAATTAACTTCGGGAAAGTCAGCTGGTTAGATGAAAAATAACTTCAGGAAAGTGTTGTAGGGGCGATGGCATCTACTTTTTCCATGGCTTCTCCGGCCGCTTTTTGCTGAGCCTCTTTTTTAGTGTTGCCTTCCCCTTGTCCTGCGGTTTCGGAATCAATGAGTGCTTGCGCTACAAATATGGGCCCGTTTGGGTTGGAAATTGGATACTCCTCGGTGATGAAATGCACGGAATGCCGGTTCTTTTGCCCCCATTCGATCAACATCGACTTGAAATTGGTATCGTTCTTAACAATATGGGGGAGGTCGAGATATTCGGCCATGATTTTTTTTCTGATAAACTTACGGGCTTTGGAATAGCCTTTATCGATAAATATCGCTCCGATAATCGCCTCTAGTGCATCTCCCAATACGTGCGTCTGGGAAATGTCGGATGGAGGGTTGAACTGGATGTATTGTTGGAGCTCCATCTTCCGGGCAATTTTATTCATATTGGTCCGATTGACGATTTTTGCCCTTGTCTTGGTCAGGAAGCCTTCGTCTTTATCGGGGAAAAGCAGGTAGAGTTCCTGGGCCACAACGGCACCAATGATGGCATCGCCCAGATATTCCAGGCGTTCGTTGTTAATTTCATGTCCTTTATGATGTCTTCTTAGCGTTGATCGATGCACGAAGGCCTGCTCATAAAGGGAGATATTGCCAGGTCGAATGCCTGTTTTGGAAAACAAAAATCTATAAAACTTTCTCCTGTTTTGAGGGAAAAGTTTTATAGATTTAATACTTTGTATAAACACAATTTTAATCTAAAGCTTTAAACAGTACCGATGCATTGTGACCTCCAAATCCAAATGTGTTGGAGAGGGCCACTTTGACCTGACGTTTTTGTGCCTTATTAAAAGTGAAATTGAGCTTATTGTCAATTTCAGGATCATCTTCAAAATGGTTGATGGTAGGGGGTACTATTCCGTGTTTAATGGCCAGAATTGAAGCGATAGCCTCAACAGCTCCAGCCGCTCCCAGAAGGTGCCCGGTCATCGATTTTGTGGCACTGATGTTGAGCTTGTTAGCGTGGTCTCCAAAAACTTTTTGGATGGCACGCGGTTCAGCGATATCTCCAAGAGGGGTTGAAGTTCCATGAACATTGATATAATCAACATCCTCGGGCTTAAGTCCTGCATCTTTGATGGTGCTGATCATCACTCTTTTTGCGCCGTCGCCTTCGGGTTCGGGTGCGGTCATGTGATGAGCATCGGCCGTCATTCCGGCGCCAACCACTTCACAATAGATGTGCGCGCCACGTTTTACGGCGTGTTCATACTCCTCAAGAATCAGAGCACCTCCTCCTTCGGCCATCACAAAGCCATCACGGCCTTTGTCGAATGGACGGGAAGCGGTGGTCGGATCGTCATTTCGGGTAGAAATGGCCATCATGGCGTTGAATCCACCAACGCCTGCTTCATTAATTGCAGCTTCAGAGCCACCGGTAATGAATACCTTTGCTTTACCAAGTCGAATTAGGTTGTAGGCATCCCCTATTGCATGACTCGATGAGGCACAAGCCGACACCGTTCCATAATTAGGGCCTTTGAATCCATGCTTTATCGAAATGTGCCCTGCCGCAATGTCAGAGATCATTTTTGGGATGAAGAAAGGATTGAAGCGTGGTACTTCGTTGTTCTTAACAAACGACCGCGTTTCATCAAGGAAAGTGATGATGCCACCAATGCCGGCTCCCCAAACGACACCTGCCATATCTAAATCAATGGCTTTGAGGTCTACCTTAGCATCCTGAAGAGCTTGCTCAGCTGCAATTAAAGCAAACTGAGCAAACAAATCAATTTTTCTGGCTTCTTTTCTGTCGAAGTAATCGGTAGAATTGAAGTCTTTTACTTCGCAAGCAAACTTTGTTTTGAAATGGGTGGTGTCGAATCTGGTAATGGGGGCAGCACCGCTAACTCCGTTTACCAGGCTGTTCCAATACTCATCGATATTTTTACCGATTGGGGTAATGGCGCCCATCCCTGTTACAACAACTCTTTTTAACTCCATAACTGCTTTTAAAGTATCAATCTACTGTACTCTTTACTTTGCGTTCTCTTCGATGTAACTAATGGCGTCACCCACAGTTCCAATGTTCTCAGCCTGATCGTCTGGAATGGCAATGTTGAATTCTTTTTCAAATTCCATAATCAGTTCAACAGTGTCAAGAGAGTCAGCACCCAGATCATTGGTGAAGCTTGCTTCTGGAGCAACTTCGGTTTCGTCAACGCCCAACTTGTCTACAATAATTGCTTTAACTCTTGATGCAATGTCTGACATAGCTTTAATTTTTAAGTTAATAATTGAATTTTTGGTTTTGAAATAACTTTGCAAAGAAATGGATTTGCTTAAAATAAATCAAATATAATAGGAAAGAAATTAGTTTTGAGGGTGCTTTTTTATACTTTTACCTTTCTTTTTAAGTGATTTTACAAGGTTATAATGTGTTTTATATGAAGAGGATAGTGGTGTTTGCTTCGGGCTCTGGTTCCAACGCGGAAAATATTGTTAATTTTTTTAGTCAAAAAAATGGGGTGGAGGTCTCCTGCATCTTATGTAATCGACCCGATGCCGGCGTATTGCAAAGAGCCAGCTCTTTGAAGGTTAAAACAATGGTGTTCGACCGGGCTATGTTTTATGAAACCCGAGAGGTGTTGAATTACCTCTTGGAACTGCAACCTGATTTAATCGTTTTGGCCGGTTTTTTATGGCTGGTACCTCAGGATATGGTCCAAAGTTTTCCCAACCGAATACTAAACATCCATCCGGCTTTGTTGCCTAAATATGGCGGAAAAGGCATGTATGGCCAAAAGGTTCATCAGGCAGTAATCGATGGTGGGGATTCTGAATCGGGCATCACCATTCATTACGTGAACGCGGCTTACGACGATGGGGATATCATCTTTCAGGCCCGGTGTAAGGTCGAAAAGGACGATACCCCTGAATCACTGGCGGCCAGGATTCACCAGCTCGAATACAACCACTTTCCCTCTGTTATTCAAGAGGTGCTGCTGAAATTGAGCTAAAATCGTTAGGCAGATTCCGCTCGGCTAATTGGAAATCCTCTTGCTCGAGGGTTACAAGTTGATTTTTCCAGTCCCTGATGTGGGTTAGGTAGCTGGTCATGAGCGCCTCTTTGACCGGTTCTACGGCGGGTGCCTCAATTTTGAGGGGGTCTACGGGGGTGTTGTTTTTATAAACCCTGAAATCGAGATGGGGGCCAGTGGCCAATCCTGTTTTCCCAACAAATCCAATGAGCTCTCCCTGGCTCACACGGTTTCCGCTGGCGAGTCCTTTTGCAAAGCCGGAAAGATGCATGTATACGGTGGTGTAAACGCTGTTGTGCTTAATCTTAATGTAGTTGCCACCACCTTTAGGGTCCCAGCCCCTGTGGGTGACGCGTCCGTCGCCCAGCGCGTAAACCGGCGTGCCCGAGGCAGCAGCGTAATCGATGCCGTGGTGGGGGCGCCGTATTTTGAGAATGGGATGTAAGCGGCTGTTGCTGAATCGGCTGCTGATGCGTGAGAATTTTAAGGGTGCCTTTAAAAAGGCCTTCCTTAAACTCTTTCCTTCTTCATCGTAGAAGCTCATCACGCTGTCCTGCTCATACCGGAAGGCATAGTAGGGTTTTCCCCGGTGATTAAAACAGGCGGCATATATGGTGCTGATGCCAACAGAGAGGCTGTCGACATATTGTTCGTCGTAAATCACCGAAAAATGATCCCCTTTTTCAATCCCAAAGAAATCAACGGTCCAGGCATAGATGTCGGAGAGCTCCATGGCCAGGTTGGGGTTGAGATGCTGGTCGTTGATGGTGTTCCACAGAGAGCTGTTAATGACGCCTCTGGCCTGCTTCCGGATGGTTTCAGTGGGTTTTATTCCCCGGTAGAGAACGGTGTCTCCCTTCAGCGACATCACCACATAGTCGGTGTGGTCTATTTCGTAAACAAACCAGGCGGGCGCCGCCACCGAATCTTTGTTTAAGAAGATGGTGTAAGGGTTTCCTGCCTTGAGTTTGCGGACATCAAACACTTCTTTGGAGGCTTGTGCAAGGTTGTGAATGGTGGAATACTCTACATCGTACTTTAAGAGAACCGATGCCAGGTTTTGGGCATTCCGAATGCGCCCCTCTTCTATTATAAAGGAGTCTTTCACCAACCCGTACATGGTGGCCGGAGGAGGTGGCGTAAAGAGTTCCGATGACAAAGTATCTGCAGGGAGATCATCGGGAATGGTCAACCCACTGTAGTGATTGTAGAATACCGACAGAAGAAAAATCACGATTACCGAGATAATCAGAGCGATCAGATATTTAGTTTTTTTCATGTTTTTTGTTCTCATTTGTGGGACAAATCCGGGTTAAAACTAAATTCTTTTATTCAGTTTATCAAACCCTTCTCCATAAACCCCCATTACATTTCCCATGGTGATAAAAGCATCGTGGTCGATGTTTTTGATGATGCGAAGAAGTACGGCCGATTCATTTTTGCGGGCAATAACCAGGAGGACTTTTACCTCTTCTCCTGTATATCCTCCAATAGCCGGGAGGATGGTTAATCCCCGGTTGGCCGCGTGTAAAATATGGTGAGAGAGTTCCTCGTGTTTTTTTGAAAAGATAAAGAACTGAACCGTCTGTTTGGTTCCCGAAATAACCATATCCAGCGTATAGGTAATCACTGCCATGGTCATAAACCCGTATACCATGGTTTCTATCGACCGAAAAATGGGGAAGGAGAGGGAGATGATGATGGCATCGAGGGTCAACAGGAGTCTGCCCAGGCTATAATTTCGGTATTTGTTGATGATGAGGGCAACAATGTCGGTGCCACCCGTACTCCCGCCATGGGTAAAGATCAATCCGCTTCCTGTCCCTGCAATAATAGCTCCGGTAAGGGCTGCCATCATCTTTTCTGAAACCAGAGGCTCCTGAAATATATTGCTGAACAGGGAGAGAAAACCCGAAAAGATGACGACAGAATAGATGGTTTTTAATCCAAAAGAGCTGCCCAGTATCTTTATAGCCAATAATATTAAGGCTATGTTGATGGTGAGGCTGGTGATTCCCAGGTCCCATCCCAATAAATAGTAAAGGAGGGTGGCGATCCCCGTGAGTCCTCCTCCTACTATTTTCGAGGGGATGATAAACGCTGACCACCCAAAAGTGGCAAGGCCCATCCCAAGGGTGATGAAAAGATAAGATTTAAATTCTTTCCAAATCTTGTTTTTCATCAGCAGGTATTTTGTTTTTAAAGATTAAGTGGGACAAACCTCCCCCGGGTTTTCGGGAGAGGTTCGTCCTGTTCCATTTGGTTTTTTCCGGCAAATGAGCTGTTTTGAGGCGCTTCAATATTTTTATTTAACAACAATATTGATGATTTTCCCCGGAACCACAATGGTTTTCACAACCGTTTTTCCCTCAACCCATTTGGCGGTAGCTTCATGGGCCAGGGCTGCTGAGGCCACCTCCTCTTTTGAGGTGTCGGTTGGCAATTCCAGCTTGAACCTGGTTTTTCCATTGAAAGATACCGGATAGGTTACCACCTCTTCGATAAGGTGTTGTGGGTCTACTTTGGGCCATTGGGCATCGACAATTGACGATTGATGGCCAAGGCTGTGCCACAACTCCTCCGCTACATGGGGAGCAAAGGGCGCCATCAGCACCAGCAAGGGTTCCAGAATGGCCTGTTTGTGACAATCCAAATCATTGAGCTCATTCACGCAGATCATAAAGGCACTCACACAGGTATTGAAGGAGAAACGCTCAATGTCGTCACCAATCTTTTGGATAGTGCGGTGAAGGACTTTTAGTTCCTCTTTTTCAGGGGCTTCGGTTGAAACCACCAGCTCATTGTCCCGGTTGAAGAAAAGATGCCAGGTTTTTCGGAGGAACTTATGTACCCCATCTATGCCGTTGGTGTCCCAGGGCTTGGATTGCTCCAGTGGGCCCAGAAACATCTCATACAACCGCAGGGTGTCGGCTCCATACTGATCGATGATCGTGTCGGGGTTCACCACATTGTACATCGACTTAGACATTTTTTCCACCGCCCAGCCGCAAATGTATTTGTCGTCTTCCAGAACAAACTGAGCGTCTTTATATTCGGGGTTCCAGCTTTTAAAGGCTTCCAGGTCCAGGATGTCGTTGCGAACGATGTTCACATCCACGTGGATAGGGGTGGTGTCGTATTGGTCTTTAAGGTTGAGCGATACAAAGGTGTTGGAGCCCTTGACGCGGTATACAAAGTTGGAGCGTCCCTGAATCATTCCCTGATTCACCAGTTTTCGGAAGGGTTCCTCTTTGCATACCACTCCCAGGTCGTAAAGGAATTTGTTCCAAAAACGGGAGTATACCAGGTGTCCGGTGGCATGCTCCGTGCCGCCAATGTAAAGGTCAACATCCTGCCAGTAATCATTGGCTTGGGGACTTACCAGCATCTGGTCGTTTCGGGGATCCATGTAGCGCAGGTAATACGCCGAAGAACCGGCAAACCCAGGCATGGTGTTCAATTCCAGCGGATAACCATCATTGGTTTTCCAGTTTTTGGCGCGCCCCAGAGGGGGTTCTCCCTGTTCGGTGGGGAGGTATTTATCCACCTCGGGAAGTTTCAGTGGCAACTCCGAATCTTCGAGGGTGTAGGGCATTCCCTCCTTATAATAGACGGGGAAAGGTTCTCCCCAGTAACGTTGACGGCTGAAAATGGCATCGCGCAGACGGTAATTGACTTTTACTTCGCCAATATTGTGTTCGCGAACATACTCCATGGTGGTCTCGATGGCTTCAGGCACCTGCATTCCGTTAATGAATCCTGAGTTAATGAGGTAGCCCTCCTTGGAGTCGATGGAATCTTTCCAGGTTGAAGTATCCCCGGGGGTTTCGCCATTGGGTACCACCACCTGTATGACGGGCAGGTCGAAGGTGCGTGCAAAGGCAAAGTCACGGGTGTCGTGGCCCGGGACGGCCATGATGGCGCCGGTACCATAACCGGCCAGCACGTAGTCGCTCACCCAAATGGGAATCTCCTCATGGGTGAGGGGGTTCACCGCATAGGCGCCCGTAAATACACCGGTCATCTTTTTCACTTCGGCCAACCGTTCACGCTCGGTGCGTTTTTTTGTCTCTGCCAGGTATTGCTCAACAGCCTCTTGATATTCGGCGGTAACCACCTGTTGAACCAGCTCACTCTCGGGGGCCAGCACCATGAAGGTTACGCCAAATACGGTGTCGGCACGAGTGGTGAATATCTTCATCCCTACCTCTGAGTTCTTTACCTTAAAAACCATCTCGGCGCCTTTGGAGCGACCTATCCAGTTGCGCTGGATCTCTTTAAGGGAATCGGACCAGTCGAGTGTGTCGAGGCCGTTAAGCAATCGTTCGGCATAGGCAGACACGCGCAGCGACCATTGCCGCATCACCTTTTGTTCAACGGGATGGCCCCCTCTTACCGAAACGCCCTCCTTGACTTCATCATTAGCCAAAACCGTTCCCAGGGCGGGACACCAGTTGACCAGGGTGTCGGCAAGATAGGCAATGCGGTAGTTCAGCAAGAGGGTCTGTTGCTCTTTTTCACTCATCTGTTGCCATTCCCCGGCGGTAAAATCGAGTTTTTCTGAACAGGCAGCCTCTAACCCTTTGGTCCCGTTTGTTTCGAAGTGGTGAACCAGGTCGCTCACGGGAAGGGCTTTATCTGCTTTGGTGTCGTAATAATGATGAAACATCCGGATAAAGGCCCATTGGGTCCAATGGTAATAATCCGGATCGCAGGTTTTTACCTCCCGCTCCCAGTCGTATGAGAAGCCAATTTTATCGAGCTGTTCGCGGTAACGGCGAACGTTGTTTTCGGTAGTGATGGCGGGGTGCTGCCCGGTTTGTATCGCATATTGTTCGGCAGGCAAACCGTAAGCGTCATACCCCATGGGATGCAATACATTGAAGCCGTTGAGCCGCTTAAAGCGACTGTAAATATCGGAGGCGATGTAGCCAAGTGGATGACCCACATGCAGCCCGGCACCCGAAGGGTAGGGGAACATGTCCAGTACATAATATTTGGGTCGGTTGGCATCAACCTTTACGCGGTAAGTGTTTTCATCCCGCCAATAGGATTGCCATTTTTGTTCGATTTGCTTAAAATTGTATTCCATAATGCCTCACAAAATAAAAAAGTATATTTTTCTAAGAATGGTCGTAAGGAGACGCCAAATTAACCTGGTTGTATCCAGCCTGGGGTCAAGATTTTTCCGGAACATCAGGATGTCCTGTTTTTAGCCCTCGCAAGCCTTTTTTTTTGACGCTTTTTGACGCTTATATAATTGCCACGTCAATAGAAATAAGGTGTTTCAATAAATGCCAGGTATACCCGATTGTTTGAAATGTGCGAAAATACGAAAAGTTTCAGAGAATAGTAAGGAGACATTTTAATGAATGAGAAGATTGAAAATGCAAGAATGATTTTGGAGAGCGGGAAAAATTCCTACCTTTGCGGCGTAAAATGGTCCCGTAGTTTAACTGGATAGAACGTAGGATTCCGGTTCCTATGGTGGGGGTTCGAGTCCTCCCGGGATCACACCGGATAACCGCAATAAGTTTTTGTAGCTTGTTGCGGTTTTGTTATTTTTAAATGTACCCTGTTTTGCGATCCCCCCAAAAAAACATTGCCCCCCTTTGCAGAAAACAATACCGGCTGAAATTTCGAGGTAAGCATTTAAATTAAGATGAGTCCGGGCGGGTTTAAAGTCGTTTCTTCAACTTCGTTGTTAAACAGAGCTCTCCTGAAACGACTCGAAACAATAAGATCTATTCCGAAAAATTTATGGCTGGGCGTAATAACCCCGGGTTTATTCTCCTAATAATTTTTATTCTCCAAATCACAGGGGTGCATGGCCCTGAGTTCTTTACCCGATCCGGTTATCAAATATTTTTTTCCTCTTCATACATTATTTATAGGTATCGTTATCCCAATGTGTTGCCGACCGGCTCTTTTGGGAAGATGCTTTCACGGTTCATTATTTTTTTGGATGTCCATTGCTGTACGGGTTTCTTTGTTGTTCAACATCTTTGAGTTCTGCCAGAATACAATTTGATTTTCCATAGCCCATCGGACTTGAACACTGGAGGTTCGTTTTTTTAATTAACTGAGAATTACCTTTCTGAATAGAGGCCCTCCTCGTTTCACGGGCTTAGTGGCATGTGGGTTGTCTGATGCAAATCAGGAGAAATGAGATTTTTCGATCCACTATGTTTGTTGAGTTTTGCAGAGATTCATTTTTAATGGTTACTTTTGGGAAAACCGAATGCTATTAACTATTTAATTTATGATTTTGAAAAGTAAAACCATTAGTCTCTTTCTGCTGGCAGTAGTTATTTCTGTTGCCGGGTGTCAATCCACCCCGAAGAAAGTTGAAAATACGGCAACCAAACCCAATGTTGTGGTTATTTATCTCGACGATTTGGGCTATGGAGATCTGAGTTGTTATGGCGGGGTTGGTTTAGAGACCCCGAATATTGATGCTCTGGCCAATGGTGGCGTGCGTTTTACCAATGGATATGCCACTTCGGCAACCTGCACCCCCAGTCGTTATGGGTTGCTTACCGGGGTTTATCCCTGGCGCAACAAGGAGGCCAGAATCCTTGCCGGAACGGCTCCCCTGATTATTGATACCGCTCAGGTAACCCTGCCCAAAATGTTTAAAAGGCAAGGCTACCAAACGGCCGTTGTGGGCAAGTGGCATTTGGGGTTGGGGCTTGGCGATGTGGATTGGAATCAACGCATCTCTCCCGGACCAAATGAAGTGGGTTTCGATTATGCCTACATCATGGCCGCTACCCAGGACCGCGTCCCTACCGTTTATATCGACAATGGAATGGTGGATGGGTTAGACCCGAATGATCCAATCCAGGTGGATTATAAAAATAACTTTGAAGGTGAACCAACCGGGTTGGATAATCCTGAATTACTGACCATGAAATGGCATCATGGCCATCACAACAGCATCGTTAACGGCATCCCACGCATAGGATTTATGAAAGGTGGCGAAAAAGCCAAATGGAGCGATATTGATTTAGCCGATCATTTTCTGGCCAAGGCTCAGCATTATGTGAAGCAACACAAGGATCAACCCTTCTTCTTGTATTATGCCCTGAACGAACCTCATGTTCCTCGTACGCCAAATCCCCGTTTCGTAGGTCAATCCGGAATGGGACCCCGTGGGGATGTGATCCTGGAAGCCGACTGGTGTATCGGTGAATTTATTAAGACCCTGGACGCCGAAGGGTTACTCGAAAATACACTGATTGTGTTCTCCAGTGATAATGGTCCGGTTCTGAATGATGGCTATTACGATGATGCGGTTGAAAAACTGGGCGATCATAAACCTTCCGGGCCCTATAGAGGGGGGAAATACAGTTTGTTTGAAGCCGGAACACACGTCCCCTTCATCACCTACTGGAAAGGTAAAATTCAACCCAAAGTGTCTGATGCTTTAATTTGTCAAATGGATTTATTGGCTTCTCTGGCAAAATTGGTTGGCACCGAAGAGAGTAGCACCGATAGTGAAGAGTATCTGGATGTTTTGTTGGGAACCAGTGACATGGGAAGAGAGAGTCTGGTTATTGAAGCCAGCAGTAGAACCGCATTGCGTAAGGGCGATTGGATCATGATTCCAAGCTACAATGGACCGGCAATGAGCAAGCAGACAAACATTGAATTAGGAAATTCCGACGAATATCAATTGTATAATTTGAAGGAAGATATTGGTCAGCAAAACAATTTGGCCAAGTCGAACCCGGAAAAACTCAAAGAAATGCTCGACGCTTTTGTTGCCTTAAGGGGTGAGGGATTTGGGGAAACCGAAAAACTTGAATTGAAATAGATAAATTCTGTTTGTCCGTATAGAAGCTGGAAGCCTTAAGTCTGAAGTAAGTTGATTTATGATGAAACTAGACTTCTTCAAACTTCCTTCCTCCAGCTTTTAGCCACAAGGGGGATGCCTGTCGCCAAAGAACATAATAATATGAATTACAATACTATTTTAAACCTGAGCCTTTAAATTCTGGAACTATGCATGGTTATATTAAATGGATTCTTTTGGCATTGGTTTTGGGCAATCACGCATTGGCTCAACAAAAAACAGATAAGCTTTGCTCCCCTAAGCCCAATATTCTTTGGATAACCATTGAGGATACTTCGCCGCAATTTATTGGTTGTTATGGAAATGAGGATGCACAAACACCGGTAATTGATCGGTTGGCCGGAGAAGGGGTACGGTTTACCAATGCCTTTTCGACGGGCACCGTATGTTCGCCCAGCCGTTCGTGTATTATTACAGGGGTAAAAACCTATAATCTGGGAACCGGCAACCATCGGAGTGCCTATCCCATTCCGGAATTTATTAAAGGATTTCCCTATTATCTGCAACAAGCAGGGTATTATACTACCAACAATTCTAAAACCGATTATAATGTTGGAAACTCCGATCAGTTCACCCGGGAAGCCTGGGACGAAAGCTCCAAAAAGGCCGGTTGGTGGAACCGAAAGGCCGGACAGCCCTTCTTCGCGGTATTTAATTTCATGAACTCGCACCAGTCGCGCACAATGACTGAGAGTTATGACTGGTATCGAAAAAATGTGTGGGAAAAGCTTCCGGAAAACCAGCGAATTGGGGATAATGAATTTGTGATGCCTCCCTTTTACCTCGACAGTCCGGAAATGCGGAAACAATTTGCCCGGGTTTACAATTCGATCAAACTAACGGATAACGAAATCGGAGAACTGATGGCCCGGTTGGAGCAGGATCATCTGAAAGACAGTACCATCATTTTCTTCTATGCCGACCATGGTGAAGGAGTACCCCGTGGTAAAACAAACGGAATCAACCTGGGCTATCGTGTGCCATTTGTCATCTGGTTTCCCGAGCTGTATAAGCACTTGTCGCCCTGGGGATCCAGTGGTGTGGTGACCGATGAGTTGATCGACTTTGAGGATCTGGCCCCTACGGTGATTAGCCTTGCAGGTGGCCAAAGACCGGATTATTTAAAAGGACGGATATTGATGGGAAAAGACCGGTCGAAGCCTGCTGATCACCTGATTCTTTCGGCCGACCGTTCGGATAATGGGATCGATCTGGTGCGCAGTGTGACCGATGGTAAATACATCTATTCGCGCAACTTCATGCCTTTCATGCCTCAGGCACGGTATATTCGTTATATGGAAATAGGCGAAATTAAACAGCAGATGCGCAATGACCTGGCTGAGAATAAGCTTGATCCGTTACAGAAAAGTTTGTTCGAAGATCGGCCCGCCGAGTTTTTATACGACATTGAAAACGACGTGTGGGAAACTAAAAACCTGGCAGATGATCCGGCTTACAAGACTCTTCTTGAAAAAATGCGCAACCGTTTGAAAGCGGAGATACTTCAATCGCGCGATGTTTTGCTGCTTCCCGAATATGAAATAGGGATGATTTCGACGTTCAGCACTCCCTACGAATTTCGTTTGAGTGATAAGAACTATCCTGTTGCTGAAATTTACAAGGCAGCTTCTTTGTCAGGGTTTCGGGGCAGTGACATTGCAGCCAGCCAGGCACAACTGCTGGAAAGCCCCAATAAAATTGTCCGTTATTGGGCCATTGTTGGTTTGAGATCCCAAAGTCAGGAGGTGTTAAAGCCGTACTCAAAACGCCTTGCCAGGGCCATGAATGATACTTATCCCCCGGTGGCTGTTACAGCATCGGCTATGGTCTTTCGGCAATCTGGCGATGAGATAGCCGTGGAAATGATCAAAAAGCAATGCGCCAGCGATAACCTGGATATTGCTCTGATGGCGATTAACTATCTCCTCTATTGTGATAACAAAGCACCCTTTGTGGAAACCATAAAGGCAGTTCATGAAATGCCCGGACGAACATACAATGTTAAAGCTGCCTGTGTTGACTTTCTTGGAAGTCTGGGCCTGGTGTCGAACGATACTGACAATAAGGAGTAGGTGCTCTGATTTTTTGTGTGATACAGAAGGTTGAGCTATTGACATCTTTTTTGAATTACCTTATATTCCAGCCTATACAGATGAATTTTCAGGGCTCAGGCTCTTCCTGTTTCATGTTTAATTTATTCTTTACCTTTTCAAAAAGTCAGCTTTTTTTATTCTCAGAAGAATCCAACGCCTTTTCCTATGAGCTACTTAATTCTGTTTTTAGCGATTGTTGCGGGGGGCCTGGTTTTGGCTCTTGTTTTGGCGTTGTTTGTCAGGAAGGGTTTTACCGTAGAGCGGTTCATCGACATAGAGCGGCCCAAGAAGGAAGTCTTTGACTTTATTAAGTTGTTGAAGAATCAGAACCGATACGGAAAGTGGGCCACGATGGATTCGGGTATGAAAAAAGAGTATCTGGGAACGGATGGTAAAGTCGGCTTTGTGTCGATCTGGGAAAGCAGTCATAAAGATGTGGGGAAGGGAGAACAGGAGATCGTGGGCATCACAGAGGGCGCCCGGATTGATTTTGAGTTGCGGTTTTTAAAACCTTTCAGATCTACCTCGCCAGCCCATATGACCACTCAGGCGCTGTCCCAGCGGCGAACCAGAGTCTCGTGGGGATTGAGCGGAAAGATGAATTATCCCATGAACCTAATGTTTCTGTTTATAAATGTTGAAAAGAGGGTCGCCAGGGATCTGGATATCGGGCTGGGTAATTTGAAGAAATTGCTTGAATAGTTTTTTTTAGGGGAATGGAGATAAGTGGTTGGGCCACCTTTCGGAAGTCCTTAATCGGTTTTTTGCTTTTTTGGGGGTATGTAATTATCTTATTTTTATCTATTTTTGACCCATCCAAGAAGAGAATATGTAGTTATGGCCAAAAAAGCCAAGCCCCACAACAGTTACGGAAATACGCGCGATACGGCCTATGTTCGCAAGCACAAAGCCACCTTTTTGCTCAACGACAAAGAGATGGAGGCTTTCGAGGTCTATTGCAAAAGATACCAGGTTACCAATAAAGCCAAGTTCATGCGCGAGTCGGTGATGCGAACGGTAATGGATCAATTCATGGATGACTATCCCACCCTGTTCGAGAAAAAGGACCTGGATCGATTGAAGGTGGATAAAAAGGAAAATGACCTTTAAGGCCTCTTTCGAAATCTGTGACTATCTCAATTGCGTTCTTCTGTTGCCTTTCTAATTTGTTTGCTCCAGGCTAAAATTCGCCCATCGGTCAGATCAGGTTCATTGTCTTCATCGAGGGGTAACCCAACGAAACGTCCGTTCCTGTAGGCTTTTGATTCGCTGAAATCGTAATCATCACCAGGCCATGATCCAACGAAGTGGGTCTTCTTCCCGGAGAGCAGTTCATATAATTTTCCCATGCCGTCACAAAACGTGTCGGGATAGGTCTGCTGGTCGCCCAGTCCAAAAAGGGCAATGGATTTGTTGGAAAGATCCATGGTTAGGAGCCTTTCTACGAAGGTTTCGAAATCGTCCTGGAGTTGCCCTACTCCCCAGGTAGAGGTGCCCAGGATTAAAAGGTCGTATTTTTCCAGTTGCCCGATGGTGGCTGTTTCGGCCGGAATAAGTGCGGCCCCGGGGAAATGGGTCTGTATTTTTTCGGCTACAAAACGGGTGTTTCCCACCGAAGAGCCGTAAACGATGGCAATAAGGTTTGGATTCATGCTTCTTCTTTAGGGATACCAACAATTGATCCGCCAGAGGGTTCAAAAAGAAAAGATCGAAGGCGAATTAATCTTTCTTCCGGATAAGCATCAGTCCATCACGCAGTGGGAGTATAACTTGCTCTGTAGAAGGGTCGTTGTGGGCCATGTCGTTGAATTCGAGGATGGCCCTTGTGTAATCGTCGCCGTGCTGTAGGGGCTCAATAACTTTTCCATTCCACAGTATGTTATCGGCCAGCAGGTAGCCTCCGGGTCGTAAAAGAGGAAGAACGGCCTTGTAATATTGGGGGTATTCTCTTTTGTCGCCGTCGAGGAAAATTAAGTCGAAGGGGGTGGTTAACTGTTTTATTTGCTCCAGAGCATCTCCGGTTAAAAGTGTGATCTGATTCTCCAGACCTGCTTTTTGGAAAAAATCTCTGATGAAGGGCTCCAGTTCATCTTCCTTTTCAATGGTGATGAGTTGCCCGTCCTGTGGCATTCCGCTGGCCATGCAGATGGCCGAGTACCCCGTAAAGGTGCCGATCTCCAGGATTCGTTGGGGGCGGATCATCTGACAAATCATTTTTAAAAATTGACCCTGTACAGGGCCGGATAACATCCGGGGTTGCAATACTTTTATGTGTGTCTTGCGACGCAGCTCTTCCAATAAGGGGTTTTCAGGGGTGGTGTGCGATTCAATATAGTTTTCGAGCGAGATGTTGTTAACTTCCATGATTGTGCGAGTTGAATATTTTTCGGCCTCTTGTTTGCTGCCCTGGGAAAAGAACTATTAGTTGTTCAAAGTCACTTTGTGAAACTTACTGCTTCAAAAACTAAAGAAATGTGGCGTTTGACTTCTTGTATTAATTACTCCTATTAAAAGATAGCAAGAAAATACTCTTATTATTTATCTTTTGTGAGAAAACGTCAAAGACAAGGCAGTCGAAGTTTTTGAAGACAAGGAGTTTACTGATTGTAAATGACTGCTTCAAAAACGAGAGTAACGCAGTAATTGGCGTTTTCTCACAAAAGATTAAGATTGCTCATAAATCAAATACGACAGTTGGGCTTCATCAAATACTTCGTTGGCAATTTCCAGCAAGTCGCTATCGGTAATCCGGTCTATCTTGTCGTAGATGTCGGCCAACGAATCCACCTTGTTGTAGAGCAAAAAGCTCTTTCCTATGTTGAGCATTAGGTTTTCGCGGTTTTCGGCCGAGATGGTAACCTGGCCTTTTAGCTGACGGCTGGCTTTGTGCAACTGCATGATGCCCAGCTTCTTGTTGCGCAAGAGTGCCAGTTCGCGTCTGACAATCCTAAGGCTCTTATTGATATTCTCCTTATCGGTACCAAAGTAGATGCTGAATACGCCGGTTCGCCAATAGGGTGTGTAAATGGATTCGATGTTGTAGGCGATGCCATTTTTTTCACGCAGTGCCATATTGAGTCGGCTATTCATTCCCGGGCCTCCCAAGAGGTTGTTTAACAGAGAGAGGCCCAGTCTGCGGGGCGATTCCAGATCATAGGCCATATTGCCCACAATGATGTGGCTCTGGAATGTATCCAGGGTTTTGGTCACCTTAGAGGGTTTATAGGGAGGCAAAACCGGTCGTTTTACCTTGCGGTAATTGGCCGGTTCTTTGCCAAAATATTTTTCGGCCAGAGCTTTGAAACGAGCCGGCTTGACGTTGCCCACCGTGCATAAAACCATTTGGTCGGTATGGTAATTGTTGGCCATAAACCTGAGAATAGCCTCTTTATCGAACTTTTTGATGGTGTTGGGAGTCCCCAGGATGTTGTGCCCCATGGGGCCATCATTGAAAACCAGTTCTTCAAAGTCGTCGATGATCAGGTCGGCCGGATTGTCCTTGTAAGAGTTGATCTCATCAATGATGACTTCTTTTTCTTTTTTTATCTCTTTTGCAGGGAAAATTGAGTGAAAGGTGATGTCGTAGAGCAATTCCAGTGCTCTCTCAAAATCCTGAATCAGAAATGAAGAGTAAATGCAGGTCTCCTCTTTGGTGGTATAGGCATTTAGTTCACCACCCACATCGTCGAGCCGGCTAAGAATATGCCAGGTTTTACGTTTTTGAGTGCCTTTAAAAATAACATGCTCGATAAAATGAGCCATGCCTTGCTCTTTTTCGGTTTCATCGCGTGAGCCGGTGTTTATGATGAGGCCGCAGTGCCCTACAGGTGAGTTAACCTGGTGGTGTACAATGCGAATACCGTTTTCAAGCGTGTAAGTATGAAGATCCATGGGCGTTAAAAATTGAATACAAAAGTAGGAATCCTGACGGTAATTATGTCCGATATTTTAAAAAGGCGAAAATAAATTGACGATTTCAATTTTGAGGAAATGAATCTTTCTTTATATTTGCAACCGCTTTTTGAAAGGTACCATAGCTCAGTTGGTAGAGCAACGGACTGAAAATCCGTGTGTCCCTGGTTCGATTCCAGGTGGTACCACAGGTTCATTGACCATTTTTCCTGTTCGACTTTTCCCGTTCACCTATGGGGAACTTTTTACTTCCTTGTTTGGAATCTTTCCAAAAGTTAAAAGGGGTATGAATTGATCGGTTTTTTGGTTACTTTTGCACCGTCTTAATGAAGATGAAGTCGGTACCATAGCTCAGTTGGTAGAGCAACGGACTGAAAATCCGTGTGTCCCTGGTTCGATTCCAGGTGGTACCACCAAAAAAGCCGGCATTTGTGTCGGCTTTTTTGTTTTACACGGGAACCGAATCTTCCACTCGCCAAATTATCTATCCGCTATATTTTTTTCCCGTGACGTTACTACGTGACCTGTTGTTCGGGTTCGTTCGTGATTCCATCTTTTTGTGGGGGCGGAGATGGTACAATAATTGATGACCCTAAAGCCGGCACTGAATATTTCCCTAACTCTGTTCGTGATGCGATTTGTTTTTTCTGCTTTTTGTTTGGTCGTCTCCATCTATTCCACAGCTCAGGTGCGCGATGTCCGGTCGAATATAGAGAAAGATAAATCGGAGAAGTCATCAAAAACATCTCATCGCGGTGAATCCTCCTCGTCCTCCTATTCTCCACCGGAACCGGGGGACGGATTGGCCGAATTTATAGTGGGAAGCCTCTTCTATTATACTGCATATGGAATATACAGAGGCCTGGAATATGGCCAATCTTTAATGCAGTACCGGAGAGAGGCGCATCCCGAAACCTTTTCGCTGGAGGGAGAATTGATGGCTGGTTTTGATTTTCCGAATAATGCTGAACAGTTTTCATCTTCAGTAAGAGGTAATTGGGGGATTTTTGCATCCGATCTTCGCCTTAATTATGTCAACGATGTGACCGGCGGGTTGCATGCACTCGACTGGCAGGTGTTGAAACTACGTTTTCCACTTAAGAATATTAAGTTTGAATACGGGCTGGGATTCAGCCATGTCTTTAGCCCCTCCAAAACCTATTTCGACCAATCGACAGGGTTTGATTGGTGCTTTTTCCACCGGAAAGCAACTGTCCGGGGGCAATACCAGTGGAGTCAGAATACCACTCTGGGTAGCCGATACCGGCAGGAGTGGCGCCTTGATGCCTGTTATGAAATGGCCCAAACCGGCCATCTTAGATTTGCCCCAACGGCGGGATTCGTTTCCCGGAATTATTTTGGAACCACTCATTTTCATTTTTTGCAATTGGGCCTTAGGTTACAGTTGTTTTGATTCCGTGTGGGGACTTCCTCTGACAACCTCCTGATGGATGCTAAATTTTTTTTTGCTCCAAAAAAAGGTACTTTTGCAGCCTGATTTAAACCCTATGAGAGATCAGTTGTTCTCCTTCAATTAGGGCTTTAGCGTAAATTTTAAAAAAATAAAAACACAATAAATTATGAACAAAAAGACCATACTCATTATTTTGGATGGCTGGGGATATGGAAATAAAACCAAATCCGATGTCATTTATTCTGGCGAAACGCCTTATTTTGACAGCCTGGTAAAAAACTATCCCAACGCAAAGCTTCAGGCATCGGGAGAGAATGTGGGTCTTCCCGACGGGCAGATGGGCAACTCTGAGGTAGGACACCTTAACATAGGTGCAGGCCGGGTGGTTTATCAGGACCTGGTGAAAATTAATCTCGCCGTTCGGGACAATTCCATTTCTAAAAATCCGGAATTGGTGAAAGCCCTTTCCTATGCCAGAGACAACAACAAGCAGGTGCATTTTCTTGGGCTGGTCTCTAAAGGGGGCGTTCACAGCAGTCAGGCACATTTGTATAAACTCACCGATGTAGCCAAAGAGTTCGGCCTGGAAAAAGTATTTGTGCATGCCTTTATGGATGGTCGGGATACCGACCCACAGAGCGGACTGGGCTATATGTCTGAGCTGTTGGACCACCTGAAGACCTCCACCGGTAAGGTGGCTTCGGTAATTGGTCGATACTATGCCATGGATCGCGATAAACGGTGGGAACGTGTTAAGGAGGCTTACGATTTGATGGTGCACGGCAAAGGATCCGCTACCCGGGATATTCTTAAATCAATTAAAGACTCCTACAACAATGAGGTGACCGATGAATTTATTAAGCCCATTGTTAATGTGGATGAAAATGGAAAGCCGGTGGGTGTCATTAGCGAGGGAGATGTGGTTGTCTTCTTCAACTTCCGCAACGACCGTGCCCGCGAGATTACACAGGTGCTTTCACAAAAAGATATGCCTGAGCAGGGAATGAAAACCCTTCCCCTCTATTATTGCACCCTAACCCCCTACGATGCCACCTTTAAAGATGTACATGTGCTTTTCGATAAAGACAATGTGCAAAAAACCATGGGTGAGGTGGTTGCTCAAAATGGTTTAAATCAATTGAGAATTGCCGAAACGGAGAAATATGCCCACGTTACTTTCTTTTTCTCGGGAGGACGCGAAGCCGTTTTTGCCAACGAAGATCGTATATTGGTTAATTCGCCTAAAGTGGCGACCTATGATCTTCAGCCCGAAATGAGCGCCAATGAGGTGAAAGATGCAGTGGTGGCCGAACTCAATAAGGGGAAGTACGACTTTATCTGTCTTAACTTTGCCAATGGGGATATGGTGGGGCATACCGGTATCTACGATGCCATCCTCAAGGCTGTGAAGGCTGTGGATAGTAATTTGAAGGATGTGGTGGAGGCCGCCAAAGCCAATGGCTATGAGGCTATTGTGATCGCCGACCATGGCAACGCCGACAATGCCGTTAATGAGGATGGATCGCCTAATACGGCCCATTCGCTCAATCCCGTGCCTTTTATCTGGGTGACGGACCGGAAAGGCACTATTAAGGATGGCATCCTGGCCGACGTAGCACCCTCCCTGTTGACCTTGATGGGCGTTGAGCAACCGGTCGAAATGACAGGTAAAAGCTTAATAACCTTGGAATAATACCAGAATAATTATTACTTTGTGCAGCAGTTTCACTTCTTTGTGAAACTGCTGTTTTTTTTGGAACTATGATACAGATTGACGATAAAATTATTAGCCTCGACATCTTTAAAAGCCATTTTGTGTGCGATTTGCCAAAATGCCTGGGCAGTTGTTGTGTGGAAGGAGAGTCGGGCGCTCCTCTGGAAAAGTCGGAGACCCTTGTTTTGGAGAAGATCTATCCCAAAATCAAACACCTGCTTGCCCCCGAGGCCATCGAGGTGATTGAGGAAAAAGGGACCTGGGAGATCGACTTTGATGGTGATGAGGTGACCCCAATCATTAATGGAAAGGAGTGTGTTTATACTTATTTCGATGGCGATGGGGTGTGTAAGTGTGTTATCGAAAAAGCTCATTCCGAGGGATTAATCGATTTTAAGAAGCCTGTTTCCTGTCATCTATACCCCATTCGCACCACCCGATATACAGAGTTTGAAGCACTCAATTCACACGAATGGCCTATTTGTAATCCTGCCAGGGAGCTGGGGGCTCATTTAGGGGTCCCCCTTTATAAATTTCTGAAAGAGCCTATTATTCGTAAATACGGAAAAGCTTTTTATCATGAGATGGAAGAGGCAGCGGCTCAAATAGAAAAGGATAATTTATAGATGGCAAATGCCGTGATGCATTAAAAGACCGGCACCTTGCCGGTTTGTAAAATGTTTCCTTCTTTTTCGAGAGAGACCAGATATAAACCCTTTCGCAAAGGGGTGAGAGATATGCGATGAGGTTGCCCGGGTTGAAGATTGCTGCGTTGAAAGACTTTGATTCCCCGAGTGTCGTATATGTTTAACGATACATTTTGTTGAGAGGGGTTTACCAAAATGTGCCCCGGGAAAAACCGGAGTTCCGGCGTTGCATCATCTCCCTTAATCGTGGTTGCATCGAGAATCCTTATTGAGGACATTATTTCGCTGACCCAAAGGGTATACATCTTCCCACTGGGGTGCAGGTCGTCGGAGGCTACCAGCGATGGATCGATCAAGCCCTGTCGCGAAATGGGGGTGATGTCGTGATAGGCAATCTGATATTGGTTGGTGATTTGCCGGTTAACGCTGTTGAATTGGTCTATGCCTTCACTAATGGTTGTCGATCCATTGCCAAAGGGGGTATAAGCATAATCGGGAAGGGAGACAACCATTACTTTTGAGGGATCATCTCCCGCCAGACGGATGGCCGTTTTTAAGAGCTCCTCAAATTCTGTTCGATAGGTATCAATAGAGCCCCCCTGGAATTGGTTGTTTACCCCAATCAGCAACGAGACCAAGTTGTAGTCAGCCTCCGGATTTTCGTCATTGATGCTGTTCTGCAGGTTGTCGGTGCGCCACCCCGTTTGGGCAATAATCCTGATCTCCTCAATTTGTAACCCTTCCCTTTCGAGTGCCAGCCCCAATTGTATGGGCCATCTCTCGTCAACATCCACACTTTGGCCAATAGTATAGGAATCGCCCAATGCCAAAAATCGAATGGGCTCTGAGCGGTAGATCTTTTGGGCCCTCAACGACCACCTGCCACAAAGAATACTTAACAGGATGCTGGTGAGAATTAACGTTTTCATAATGGTGACTTTAAAAGCAAAACAACGCCGGCCCTCAATTGGTTGGAAAAAAAGGGGCACAGTGGATGAAAAAATATTGAAAGGCTCATTTTCTTTTTTTAAGAAAACCATGCTCATTTAAAAAACCCAATTAAATTTGCAGCTGTAAATTTGAATAATAAATTGAAACTATTTATTGAATGGGACGCGCGTTTGAATTTAGGAAAGCCAGGAAACTCAAGAGATGGGGAAATATGGCCAAGACATTTACCAAGATTGGTCGTGAAATAGCGATCGCTGTAAAAAGCGGGGGACCCGATCCATCGGGGAATTCACGACTACGGGTGTTGATGCAGAATGCCAAAGCGGCCAATATGCCCAAAGAAAATGTGGAACGGGCCATTAAAAAAGCAACTGGCCGTGACCAGGCCGATTACAAAGAGATGGTGTATGAAGGATATGGACCCCATGGAATTGCCATTTTGGTGGAAACAGCTACCGATAATCCTACTCGTACCGTAGCCAATGTGCGCAGCTATTTTAATAAGGCTAATGGTTCGTTGGGAACCTCCGGTAGCGTAGACTACATGTTTGAGCATAAAAGCAGCTTTAAAATAAAGAGTAAAGAAGGGCTGGATGTGGATGAGCTGGAATTGGAACTCATCGACCTGGGGGTACAGGAAGTCTTTGTTGAGGAAGAGGACGTGATGATCTATGCCGATTTTGAGGCTTTTGGTCCTATTCAAAAATATTTGGAGGAGAACGACTTCGAGATTGTTAATGCCGAGTTTGATCGGATTCCTCATGATACCAAAACGCTTTCAGAAGAGCAGATGGCCGATATAGAGAAGTTGCTCGCCCGTTTCGAGGAAGACGAGGATGTCACCGGAGTCTTTCATACGATGGCCTAAGATAAGGTGTTGGGGGCCAGTTCTTGAGTTATTTCATGGACCTGGTGGGGTGCTGAATGAGAATCTTTATTCGTAGTTTTTGAAAGTATTGTTGTAGCTTTATGCGGTGGATGAAAATTATAATCCCAAACAAAAAAAACTAACTAACTCTATGAAGAATTTATTCTATTTTATTGCTATTTTCCTTTTGGCCGGATGTGCAGGGACGCCTCATTACGAAGTTTCTGTGGCTCTCGACGGTGTGGAGGGTGAAAAAACTTTTATCCTGGGTAAGTATCAGGAGGGTGAATGGCGCGATGTGGATTCGGTGACAACGTTAACGGGTGCGTTTTCTTTTCAGGGGCAGGTCGATTATCCCGAATTGTTTTATCTCAAGGTTAAAGGGCAGCGGACAGGATTGTCATTCTTTGTGGAAAACGCCCAAATAGAGATTAAGGGAAATGTCGACAGTCTCGCAGTAGCTCAGGTACAGGGATCCAAAACCCAGGTTGAGTATGATGCCTATCATGAGAAGATGCGTGAACAGAGCAGTGAGCTTCGCCGGGTGTATAACCTTTCCCTGAAGGCCAAAAGCGAAGGAGACGAAACCCTTTGGGCAGAATTGGACAAAAAGAGGATGGAAATATATGAGGAAATGCAGTCCTTCAGAAGAGATTATAGCAAGAATAATCCGGCTTCCTATGTGGCTCCGGTAATCCTAATGCAATTGATGTACCAGTTGAGTCAGGATGAATTGAAGGAGGCTCTGGGGTTGATGGATGAGAACCTACAGAAGACATCCATGGTTCAGAAGATGCAAGACTATATTCAACAGCAGGAGAACGTGGCGGTGGGAAAAATCGCTCCCGATTTCACGCAGGCTGACCCGGAAGGCCACGCCGTAAAATTATCCGATCTTAGGGGCAAATTCCTCCTGGTGGATTTCTGGGCCTCCTGGTGTGGCCCCTGCCGAAAAGAAAATCCTAACGTAGTGGCCGTTTACAACGACTATAAAGACAAAGGTTTCGACGTGCTTGGCGTCTCACTGGATAAGAGTAAAGACGATTGGTTGAAAGCCGTAGAAGAAGATCAACTCTCCTGGACTCAGGTTTCCGACCTAAAATCCTGGAAGAATGAGGTGGCCCAGCAATATGTGGTTAAGTCGGTTCCCTCCAATTTTCTCCTTGACAAGGATGGAGTCATCATCGCCAAAAATTTGCGAGGTGATGAGTTGCGGGCTAAAATAGCCGAGCTGTTGGATTAAGAGTCTTGGGAAATAAAAAAAATCCGGCTGATGCCGGATTTTTTTTTGCCTTGAACTTTTTGTGGTATGCCTTTTAGCTTGTTGCTTTCCTGGATTCCTTATTCTACAATGGTGCCGGTAATCTGTTGTATGTCGATGGCCACCTTGCGGAAGAGACTCTCATAGGGTTCCCCTAATTCCTTACTCTTCTTAAGAAGATTGGTCCAGGCCACATAGGTGTTGCCATCCGACTTCTCATAAATGGCCACCCTGCAGGGCATCATAGACATCAATTGGCGGGTGTTATCGTTTTGGAGTATTTCGAAGGCAAAGTCCGAATTACACAGCACCAGGATTTTGGCAGGCAAAACATCTTTGTTGTTTTTCTTCATGCTTGCCTGCATGTCGTGCTCATTAGGGATGGTCCACCCGGCACCAACCACTGCCTCCTTTATGAGTTCAATGGATTCTTCATAGTTGTATTGGCTTTTCTTTTCAAAAATGTCCGGGTCTTCTTGTGCCGAAACAATGGTTAAGGCACCGAAAATCAATAGAAAGAGAGTAAAATACCTGTTTTTCATGATGTAAGGATTAGTGTTTCGAATGATTGTGTAATTTATTTACGATGGGCGGTAATCCGCCTGTTTTAGTTTTGAAATTAAAAAGGTGGTTTTTTGTTGGTGGTTGATATCCACTTTTAATTTACATCAGTTGAAACATTTAGATGTTTTTAAATGTTCATTTTTTATGGCAACATTGATATTTTTCATGATTGTGCTCGCAAATTTTGCCGAAATTGTCCCTGTAAAATAAGTAGTTCTGATGTGATCATTTGTCCCTCACTCATTTGTCTGGAGGGGCTTTCAATAAAAACTCTATAATATGAAAGACCTTAAGCCTTACATCGAGGCCAATAAAGAACGTTTCCTGAATGAGTTGTTTGAGCTTATTCGTATTCCATCCATTAGTTCACAGTCGGAACATAATGCCGATATGCGCCGTGCCGCAGAGCAATGGAAAAAGATTTTGCTGGAATCCGGCGCCGATAGCGCCCGGGTTATGGAAACCAGCGGCCATCCGGTGGTGGTGGGTGAAAAGATTATAAGCCCTACGGCCCCAACGGTTCTGGTTTACGGGCATATGGATGTGATGCCCGTCGATCCGCTGGAGTTGTGGCATACCGATCCTTTTGAGCCCGTCATTAAGGATGGTAAAATTTGGGCCCGTGGCGCCGATGACGACAAGGGGCAGTCTTTTATGCATGCCAAGGCATTTGAGTACCTTGTGAAAACCGGTCAGTTAAACTGTAATGTTAAGTTTCTCATCGAAGGCGAAGAAGAGGTGGGATCGAGCAGCCTGCCCGCGTTTTGTGAAAATAATAAAGAGCTGTTGAAAGCCGATGTAATCCTGGTGTCCGATACTTCTATGCTCTCTCCCGGGGTGCCTTCGGTTACTACCGGACTAAGGGGGCTGGCCTATTGGCAGGTCGATGTTATCGGGCCTAATCGGGATTTGCATTCCGGTATTTATGGCGGAGCAGTAGCCAATCCTATCAATGTGCTGGCTAAAATGATAGGTGGCATGACCGACGAAAAAGGGCGAATCACGATCCCCGGATTTTACGACGATGTATTGGAGGTTAGTCCAAAAGAGCGGGAGATGATGGCTCAGGCCCCCTTTGATGAAACCGCCTATAAAAAAGCCATCGATATTGATGCCGTTAATGGGGAGGCCGGGTTTTCCACCCCCGAACGGACGGGGATTCGGCCTTCGTTTGATGTGTGTGGTATTTGGGGCGGATACACCGGCGAAGGAGCCAAAACCGTTTTGCCTTCTCAGGCACATGCTAAAATATCCACACGTCTGGTGCCCAATCAGAATCACGAAAAAATAGCCCTTCAGTTTAAAAGCTTTTTTGAATCTATGGCACCCGCCTCTGTAAAGGTTGAGGTTACGCCTCTTCATGGTGGGCAGGCTTATGTGTGCCCTATCGACCTGCCTGCATACCGTGCCGCTGCCAAAGCCTATGAAAAAACATTCGGGCTTAAGCCTGTGCCCGTGCGCAGCGGAGGGTCCATTCCCATTATTTCTACCTTTGAGCAGATTTTAGGGATTAAATCGGTTTTGATGGGATTTGGGCTGGAGTCGGATGCCATCCACAGTCCTAACGAAAATTTCCCGCTTGAACAATTCTTTAAAGGCATTGAAACCATCCCCTGGTTCTATAAGTATTTTGGAGAGCAACAGGGGTAAGGAAGATTGTCTTATACGATAACCTTCATTTATTGAATGGATTAACTCTACACGGCGAGGCTTTTAGCTTCGCCGTTTTTGTTTCAGAAATAATCTTTTCAACTCAAAAGGGTCCTTAAGGAAGATGAATGATCCCGGTTCAGTAAATGGCTGGTGTCAATGTTTTGTTGCGTGCAGGGCGATAGTGGAGGCATGAGAATCGTGCCCCGTTGGTCTTGTTTCGGGTTTGCTCCATAGAGCCATTTTCGACGTTTATGTAAAAATAGTAAAAATGCAGTGTTTTCAATTGTTGGTACCCTTAAGGCAGGGGGTGCCTGAGTTAATACAGGTTAAATATTCAAAATACCCCTCAAATGTGTGGCATATTTCGGAAATATTACATAAATTTGCGCCATTATAAATCTAAAACTCATTACATCATGGCAATATTGAGAATCCATGCATTGAAAGAGCTCCTTTCCCGGGAGCCGGTAGTCGTTGAGGGAACAGGTGTTCCAACTTCCGATTATTTTGGAACTTTGGTTTTCGACCGTGGCAAAATGAAAAAATACCTTTCACGTGACTCTTTTGATCATGTGATTGAGGCAATGGAAAAGGGAACCCGCATTGACCGTCGTATGGCCGACCAAATTGCTGTTGGGATGAAGGCCTGGGCCATGGAAAAAGGAGCTACCCACTATACCCACTGGTTTCATCCGCTTACCGATGGCACCGCTGAAAAGCATGATGCCTTCCTTACTTATGGAGAGTTTGGCGGAATGGTAGAGAGTTTCTCCGGTTCTTTGTTGGTTCAGCAAGAGCCTGATGCCTCGAGTTTTCCTTCAGGAGGTATTCGGAATACTTTCGAAGCCAGAGGATACACCGCATGGGATGTTTCTTCGCCTGCTTTTATTGTAGGAACCACCCTTTGTATTCCTACCGTTTTTGTTTCTTATACCGGTCATGCACTTGACTATAAATCTCCTTTGCTTAAGGCGACTCATGCTGTGGATAAAGCAGCGGTGGCGGTTTGTCAGTATTTCGACAAGAATGTGACCAAAGTGATCAGTAACCTTGGTTGGGAACAGGAATATTTCCTTATCGACGAAGGCCTGTATCAGGCCCGTCCCGACCTGGTGCTTACCGAGCGTACCCTCATGGGGCACTCTTCCGCTAAGGATCAACAGCTCGATGACCACTATTTCGGTTCCATTCCAGGGAGAGTGATTGCCTTCATGGAGGCTTTTGAAATTGAGGCTTATAAGCTGGGTATTCCGGTGAAAACCCGTCACAACGAGGTGGCCCCTAATCAGTTTGAGGTAGCCCCTATTTTTGAGGAGACCAACCTGGCCAACGATCACAACCAGTTAATCATGGATGTGATGAAGCGTGTGGCCCGCAAACATAAATTCCGGGTTCTCTTCCACGAGAAACCATTTAAAGGGATCAACGGATCGGGAAAACACAATAACTGGTCATTGAGTACCGACACAGGGGTTAACCTGCTTTCTCCGGGAAAAAATCCCAAATCGAACCTTCAGTTTTTAACCTTCCTGGTCAATTTGCTGAAAGCGGTGTTCGATCATCAGGATATTTTGATGGGCAGTATTATGTCTGCCAGCAACTCTCATCGTTTAGGAGCTAATGAAGCACCTCCGTCCATCATCTCTGTCTTCCTGGGCTCACAGTTGACTGCGATCCTGGATGAATTAGAGACACGCGTTTCGGATGAGAAGATGACCCCCGATGAGAAAACAGCGTTGAAACTGGATATTGGAAAACTCCCTGAGATATTATTGGATAATACCGATCGGAATCGTACCTCTCCATTTGCCTTTACCGGAAACCGTTTCGAGTTTAGAGCAGTGGGGTCTACCGCCAACTGTGCTTCGGCTATGATTGCCCTGAATACCGCCATGGCCGATCAGCTGCGTAAATTTAAGGTGGAAGTGGATGCCCTGATAGAAAAAGGGGTTAAGAAAGATGAAGCCATCTTCCAGATTGTTAAACGCTATATTACCGAGAGTAAAGACATCCGTTTCGATGGTAATGGATACAGTGAAGAGTGGGTTGCTGAAGCCAGTCGTAGAGGGTTATTTAATCCTTCCAATGTGCCCGAGGCCCTGGCTGCTTATCTGACCAAGAAAGCCAAAAAACTCTTCGGCGATAATGGTGTATTTTCCGAAGTGGAATTGGAAGCCAGAAATGAGGTTGAACTGGAGAAATTTGTTAAGAAAATCCAGATTGAGGCTCGTGTGTTAGGTGATTTGGCTGTAAACCACATTGTTCCTACCGGGATTAAGTATATGAATATTCTCATCGAAAATGTTCAGGGTCTTAAGGAAATCTTTGATGGCGAAGCCGACTATCATGAATTGGCTGCCGACCGTCTCGATCTTATCAAACAAATTTCGAATCATATTCAAAACATAAAGAATAAAACCCACGAAATGGTTGAAGCCCGAAAGGTTGCCAACAAAGTGGAGGATATGACCGAAAAAGCAGAAAAATATGATAAGGATGTAAGACCTTACCTGGAAGATATCCGCTATCATATTGATAAGCTTGAATTGATTGTGGATAATGCCCTTTGGCCCCTCCCCAAATACAGAGAACTCTTGTTTGCCCGTTAGATATAGCAGGCATGATTTATATGAAGAGTGTGCATCGGTTTTCCCGGGCACACTCTTTTTTGTTTATGGCCGTGCAGGGTAAATTATTTGATGGAATAAATTTTTTGGTGTGTCAGGATTCCCGGGGAGGTGATTTTTTGGGTCAGGTAATATTATTTTGTCTTGTTCGTTTTTATCCTGGGCGATTGCCCTATCGATTTTATTATCTTTGTATCAAAGGCAAACTATGATGATTCGTATTCTTTTTTCTTTTTCAATGGTTGTTACGCTCATGCTCTCAGGCTGTGCCTCGGGAGGAAAGCTGACTTCCGGCGAAAAATTATATCAACTTGGCGAATATTATAAAGCTTCCTCCCATTTTAAAAAGGCCTACTCGCATGAAAAGAACCGGTTTTATAAGGCCCGTGCTTCCTTCTATTTGGGGATGTGTTATTTAAAATTGAATCAGGGTCAACGTGCCGTTACAGCCTTGGATAGGGCGGTAAGAAATGGCTATTCCGAGCCGGAAGTTTATTTGCATTGGGGACAAGCCCTCCGAATGACCGGGAAGTACGAAGAAGCCATTGATGTTTATCAAAAGTATCTGGAGTTCGATGTGGGAAATGTAGTGGCTAACAATGGAATTAGCTCCTGTCGCCTGGTCTTGAAGGATCCCGGAAAAACCCGTTACCAGGTTGAGGAGGTGAGTGACCTTAATTCCCGTTACAGCGATTTCTCTCCGACTTTCGAAGGCACCGATTTCTCAACGATCTATTTTTCATCGATGCGTAAAGCCGGGAAAAAAAAGAAGAATACCAGCCGCATTACCGGGCAGGGTAGTTCAATGGTCTATTCCACCAGAGAGCTTGGTGGCGGCCAGTGGGAAGAACCTGAGCCTTTCTCGGGCGATGTAACGGTCAACGACGAAGATGGTACACCTTGTTTTTCGGCCGATGGCAAAGAGCTTTATTATACGCGTTGTTCCTATCTCGAAGACGGTCCTTCGGGGGCTGCCATTTGGAGGATGAAGAAAATGGGGGGTCGATGGGGGCAACCCGAGAAGATAGAGTTGGGGCCCGACAGCCTGGTTTTTGCCCATCCGGCCATCTCCCCCGACGGGAACACGCTGTATTTTGTTTCCGACATGCCGGGGGGAAAAGGGGGGCAGGATATATGGCAAATTAGAAAAAAATCGGATGGCTCATGGGGCGTTCCTTTTAACCTGGGCCCCGATGTTAATACCTCCGGGGATGAGATGTTTCCCTATGTCCGAAACGACGGCCGTCTCTATTTTTCTTCAAATGGACTGATAGGTTATGGTGGCCTCGATCTTTTTGAAGCTTCTGAAATTGAGGATGAAGGTTGGAGGGTAAATAATATGGGAGTCCCGATGAACTCCCTGGGTGACGATTTTGGCATTGTTTTCAGAGGGCAACAGGAGAGTGGATTCTTCTCCTCTAACCGAAATAGTTCCAAAGGGGTGGATGATATTTTTGCCTTTGAGCGACCATTGATCGTTCCCACCCTTAAAGGAAGAATCCTCAATAAGAAAGGGACCCCTGTGGAAGGGACTCTGCTGCGAATTGTCGGTAACAATGGAACCAATGTCCTTGTTTCCGTCCAGTCCGATGGCCAGTATGAGTATAAACTTGAGCCCGATGCCAGTTATGTTATGATGGCTTCGGCTCCCGATTATCTCAACAGGAAGGAAAAAGTATCCACCAGTGGATTGGTCGAAAGCAGAACCTTTGAACGAAACCTGGTGCTGGAGTCTGCCCGGTCGGCCATCCTGTTTTACGATATTAGGTATAGTCCCGGCGAAATTGCAGTGAGTCCCCAGGCACAGGAGAATCTCGACCGGGTGGCCCGAATTCTCACCTCCAACCCTCTCTATAGGGTAAGGATAGAGGTGCATGCATTTGGGGGGGGGGCCGAGACCGAGGATTTAGTGGTGGCTCAGAAAAGGGCTCTTGCAGTTGAGTCTTATCTTTTGGAAAAGGGCGTTCTGGGAAACCAGCTGGAGATGCAGGCTTTGGGGCGATCCAGGCCCCTTAAAGCAGATGAGGCTCTGGCCGGGAAATACACTTTCCTGACCGCCGGACAGGAGCTTTCTTCTGAATTTATTTCCTCGTTGACTGTCTCCCAGAGAAACAGTCTTCAACAAGAGGTTAATCGTATTCATTTCAGTTTCCTGGAGTAACCCACGGTCCTAAGCAATGACTTTTTTCAGTGGACATTCATTCCCGTTTATTTCGTGGGTGTTATCAGGGGTTGATGTTACAGAAAGATTATACTACTTTTGCGCAGCAGAATTTAATTTAAAAAATATAAAGACGTGAACCCGGATACAAGGTACAACCAGCGCGGAGTTTCAGCATCAAAAGAGGATGTTCATGAGGCCATTAAAAATGTAGATAAGGGGCTTTTCCCTGCAGCATTTTGCAAGATTGTGCCGGATATTTTGGGCGGTGACCCGGAATGGTGCAACATTATGCATGCCGATGGCGCAGGCACAAAGTCTTCCCTGGCTTATCTTTACTGGAAAGAGACCGGTGACCTGTCGGTTTGGAAAGGGATCGCTCAGGATGCCATCGTGATGAACCTCGATGACTTGTTGTGTGTGGGGGCTACCGATAATATCCTGCTCTCATCAACCATTGGGCGCAATAAAAACCTGATTCCGGGCGAGATCATCTCTGCCATCATCAATGGTACGGAAGAGTTGCTGTCCGAATTAAGGGATCTGGGGATCTCTATCTGGTCTACCGGTGGTGAAACAGCCGACGTGGGAGACCTGGTGCGGACCATCATCGTCGATTCTACCGTGACTTGCCGCATGAAGCGCTCCGAGGTCATCTCAAACGATCATATCCAGCCCGGCGACGTAATTGTAGGCTTTTCCTCTTCCGGGCAAGCTTCTTACGAAAAGGGGTATAACGGAGGCATGGGAAGTAACGGACTCACCTCTGCCCGGCACGATGTCTTTGCCCATTATCTGGCCGATAAGTACCCCGAGAGTTTCGATCCGCATATCCCTTCCGACCTGGTATTTTCCGGGCCTCATAAACTTACCGAAGCCATTGAAGGACTTCAGCTGGATGCAGGTAAGCTGGTGTTGTCACCTACCCGTACCTATGCCCCCCTGGTGAAAAAATTGCTGGATTCCCACCGATCGCAAATTCATGGGATGGTGCACTGTTCGGGTGGCGCTCAGACTAAAGTGCTGAACTTTGTGGAGAATATGCACGTTGTAAAGGATAACCTTTTTTCGGTTCCTCCTCTTTTTCAGTTGATAAGAGAAGCCTCGGGAACCCCCTGGAGCGAGATGTTTAAGGTCTTCAATATGGGACACCGGTTTGAGGTGTACGTGAAACCCGAAATTGCTGATGAGGTGATCCAGATAGCCTCGGCTTTCAATATAGAAGCCAAAGTGGTGGGTCGTTGTGAACCTTCTTCCACAGGGAACAAACTCACCATTAAGGGTGAGATGGGAACTTTTGTTTATTAAAAAATAGTTATGGCAAAATATAGTTCATTATTAGAGAAGTTAGAATCTCTTCGTCTTCATTTTGAGGAGATTGGGCAACAGCTCTCCGATCCGGCAGTCATTGCAGATACCAAACGGTATGTGAAACTGAATAAGGAGTACCGTGATCTTGAGGATGTGGTTATTGCCGGCAAGGACTATCGTCTTCTTGTCGAGAATATTGAGGCCAACAAAGCCATCCTAAAGGACGAGGACGACGATGAGCTTAGGGCGATGGCCCGCGAAGAGCTGGATGAGCTGGAAGAAAGGAAACCCCAGCTCGAGGAGGAGATCAAGGTGCTGCTACTGCCCAGTGACCCCGAAGATGATAAGAATGCTGTCATGGAAATTCGTGGGGGTGCAGGGGGAGATGAAGCCAGCATTTTTGCTGGAGACCTGTTCCGTATGTATTGCAAATTCTGTGAGCAGAAGGGCTGGAAATATGAGGTGACACACTCCTCGGAAGGTACTGCCGGTGGTTTTAAGGAGGTGGTTATGAGTGTAACCGGAAATGGAGTGTATGGCGTGTTAAAATATGAGTCGGGGGTGCACCGGGTGCAGCGCGTTCCCCAAACCGAAACTCAGGGCAGGGTGCACACTTCAGCCGCTTCGGTTGCCGTGTTGCCCGAAGCCGAAGAGTTTGATGTTCAGCTTAAAACCGAGGATATCCGGAAGGATACCTATTGCTCCTCAGGGCCCGGAGGTCAGTCGGTTAATACCACCTATTCGGCCATTCGTCTGACACATATCCCTTCCGGAATTGTGGTTACCTGTCAGGATCAAAAATCCCAGCTCAAAAATCTGGATAAAGCCATGATAGAGCTTAGAACCCGGATTTATAACCTGGAGTACCAAAAATACCTCGACGAGATCGGGTCCAAACGTAAAACCATGGTCTCTACCGGAGACCGTTCGGCTAAGATTCGCACCTATAACTATCCCCAGGGAAGGGTTACCGATCACCGTATCAACTATACCATCTATAACCTGCCTGCTGTAATGGATGGTGATATCATGGGGATTATTGATAAGCTGCAGATCGAAGAGAATGCCGAACGTATGAAAGCCAGTGAAATGTAAATTACCCCTCGCGGCCAGGAAGTGTATGCTTTGGATAGTTTTCTCCAACCTCTATCATCTAACCTCTAACCCCTAATCTCTACCTGTAACCTCTAACATCTATTTGACCATGACTACCCAGGAAATTTTTGAGCAGATAAAGAAAAAAAAGAGTTTTTTATGTGTGGGCCTGGATGCGGATATTAATAAGATTCCCCGTTTTCTGATGGATACCACCGACCCGATATTTGCCTTTAACAAGGAGATTATCGATGCCACACACGATGTGACCGTGGCTTATAAACCTAATCTGGCCTTTTACGAAAGCCTGGGGGTGAGCGGATGGAACTCTCTGGAGAAAACGGTGAACTACATTCGTTACAAGTACCCCGATTTGTTCATTATTGCCGATGCTAAACGGGGCGATATAGGGAATACCTCCAATTTGTATGCGCGTGCCTTTTTCGATGCGATGGATTTCGATGCCGTTACCGTTGCCCCCTACATGGGCGAGGATTCGGTTAAGCCTTTCCTGACTTATGTGGGCCATTGGGTAATTGTGTTGGCCCTCACCTCTAACAAGGGGGCCTCCGATTTTCAATATGTGACTCAGGATGGAGAGCCCTTATTTAAGAAGGTGCTTAATCAATCTAAGGCATGGGGCTCCAATGAAAATATGATGTATGTGGTTGGGGCTACACGCGCCGAAATGCTGAAGGAGATTCGTGAAGTGGTGCCCGATCATTTTCTGCTGGTTCCGGGTGTTGGTGCCCAGGGTGGAAGTCTGGCCCAGGTGGCCCGAAATGGGATGAACGATAAATGTGGCTTGCTGGTGAACTCCTCCCGCGCCATTATCTATGCTTCCGACGGTCAGGATTTTGCATTAAAGGCAGGTGAAGCGGCCAAAGAGGTGCAAGGGGAAATGGCACTGTTGCTTTCCGAAGCCGGTTTATTGGACTAAAATCCGAATCGGTGCGCCTTCTAAAAAAAGGGCCCCATAGATAAGGAAACATTCGAACCCGGCTTTCTTTAAGTTAACATTTCACTTTCCCGAAACGGTATATTTGCAGAATTCTTTTTAACTTACAGATAGAAAATATCTGTTATGAGCGAAGAGTTTCTGCATTACTTGTGGCAATATAAGCTGTACAAGCCGGGACTTTTTTCTACCGTGGAGGGCCTGCCCCTCGAAGTGGTGCATCCCGGTCACCCTAATCACGATGCCGGCCCCGATTTCTTCAATGCAAAAGTTAAGATAGACGATACCTTATGGGCAGGAAATGTGGAGATTCATTTGCGGGCCTCCGATTGGTATCGCCACAATCACCATAAAGATCCGGCCTACAACAATGTGATTCTCCATGTCGTTTTGGAGGCCGATCGGGAAGTGGAAGGAACCCTGGGGCAAGCCATTCCGGCCTGGGAAATTCAGTTCGACAGCTCCCTGGAAGAGGGTTATGCTTCCCTGCTCCGGAATAAGGGCTGGATTCCTTGTGAAGGTCGCATTAATCAGTTGCCCTTCTTCGATATCCAAAGTTGGATGGATCGTATGCTAATCGAAAAGCTGGAACACAAGGTCTCGGCGATACTGGATCTGCTCGAGGCTTCCAACAACGACTGGGAAGAGGTTTTTTATGTGGTACTGGCCCGCAACTTTGGCTTTGGGTTGAATGGACAGCCCTTTGAGCAGTTGGCCCGGCAAACACCCTGGAAAATGGTTCTCCGAAGTGCCGATCAACCCGAGCGGCTCGAGGCCTTGTTTCTTGGGCAGGCAGGTTTTCTGGACGGATTGGTTCATGAGGATCCTTACATTTCTGTTTTGGCGCGTGAATATCATCTCCTGAAAAAGAAGTATAATCTGAATGGCCTTCCTGTTTATCAATGGAAATTTCTTCGGTTGCGTCCCGTCAACTTTCCCACTATTCGTATGGTCCAGCTGGCTGCCCTGATTGCCCGAAATCAAAAGTTATTCTCTTCCTTGTTGCAATGCAATTCCTTGAAGGATGTCGATAGCCTTTTGCGGGCATCGCCCTCCGACTACTGGAACAACCATTACAGGCCTGATGCCCTTAGTCCGGCAGGCAGCAAAAAAATAGGTGCCCCTGCCCGTCAGCTTATTGTGATAAACACCATTGTTCCCCTCTTCTTTGCCTATGCAAAACTTCGAAACCAGCCTCTTTTTCAGCAAAAGGCGTTGGGGTGGCTGGCCGAATTGCCACCCGAGAAAAACAGTGTGGTGACCGGGTGGGCCAAAAAAGGAATCGGAATAGTGGCTCATTCTGCAGCCGAATCCCAGGCACTGGTTTATCTGAAAAAACAGTACTGCGATCATCGGAAATGTTTGGCCTGCCGATTGGGGCATAAGCTGGTGGCCGGAAATAAGGGGTAAGGTCAACTTTTATTTTCGAACTTTCTGAAGAATGCTACGTAGACTAGCTTATTTTTATGGCCTCTTTAAGGGAGCAGAGAGACCCGAATTCCTTTCATTCACTGTTTTTCGCGGACGAACCTGGAAAATTGGTTCGCTTTTTGATGTTAAGTGGATTGTTTGAGAGCTCCGGTAAAAGACTAAATTTGATTTTTTTGTTTAATCCAATATGAAAATTATGAATCTAAAAGTTTTACTTAGCGCAGCTATTGTTTTGAGCCTTGCCTTCGGCCTTAACAGTTGTAAATCGAAAGAGAAAATCTCATCAAAGGGTGAAGTGGGAAAAATATTGGAAGAACTACCCTGCGAGGATTCCGGGAAATCCGATAAAAACTTTTTCCGGGCCAGTGCTATGGCGACAAGTTCTGACCTGAGCCTTGCAAAGGAGAAATCCCTGCTGCTGGCCAAACAGCGGTTAGTGACGCTGATTAATTCAAATACCAAGTCGGTTACCGACCGTTATGTGAATGAGCGTGAATTTGGAGATGCGGCTGAATTTGAACAGAAATTTGAGAATATTACCCGTGAAGTGGCCGACCAAACCATTTCAAATGTGGTGGTTATTTGTGAGAAAGCCAGTGTGCTCGATAATGGAAAATATCGGGGCTTTATTGCCGTTGAAGTCAACCGCGATGATGTGCTCAACAAGATTGCCAATAAAGTGAGTAATGATAAAAAACTGCAGATCGACTACGATAAAAAGAAATTTGAAGAGATCTTTGATCAGGAAATGGAAAAAATGGCCGCAGAGCAAGGCTATTAAGAATATCTGATAATTACAGAAAAGGCCCTGTCCTTCTTGTTAGAGAAGTAGACAGGGCCTTTTTTTTACTCTGCTAAAAAATCATCACACTCACGGTAGGCCTGAAGGACTCTTTTTTCTCCCTCGATTCCGGGGATGCTCTGTCCATGTTCCATGCAGAGAACCCCTTGATAGCCTTTTTGGTAGATGTGTCTGAACACGTTCTTGTAATTGATCTCTCCTGAGGTAGGCTCTTTTCTTCCGGGATTATCGCCCAGGTGAAAAGCGGCTATCTCGCTCCAATAAGTATCAATGTTGGGAATCAGGTTACCTTCTGTTATTTGCTGGTGATAGAGGTCGTCCACTATTTTACACGAGGGGCTGTTCACCCCCCTGCAAATGGCGTAGGCCTGAGGAATGCCTTTCAGAAAAAGACCGGGATGATCGTGTAGCGAATTTAAAGGTTCCAGTACCATCGTTAAACCAGCGGGCTCCAGTACATCGGCACAGGCCCTCAGGTTGTCGATAACGTTGGCGGTCTGATAGTCGGGGTGAAGCTTTTCATCGTATCGGCCGGGAACCACTAAAGCCCATTTGGCGTTTACCCGACGGGCTACTTCCACTCCTGTTTTCATCTTGTTTAACAACATTTCGCGGACGGCCGGATCCTTTAGGACAAACGAAGTGACGCCAAAATCGGCATACAATACAAAGGGTCCGAAATCCATCCCCAGCCGCTCAAGTTCACTCGCTATTAGTTCCTGTTCTGCCGGTGGACGATTCATGATGCCATTATCAAAGAGTGCCCGGAAGCCCATGTCGAAACAAAATTTGATGTAGTCTACAGGATCCTTGCCCCCAAGCTCCTTAAACATTCCGAAATGAGGGGCATATTTTAGGTTAAAGGGTTTTTGCGCATCTTTCAGCTTCGCCGTCTTCCGTCGATCGCTGCCGAGGGTGGCTGCTGCAGCCCCGGGTGCCGCCATCATAAGGGCACTGGCCCCGGCCATCTTCTTTACGAATCCTCTTCTTGAAAGATCTATTGTTTTTTTCATGGTTTTGCGTTTTTCTTTTGGTCACAATAGAAAATGGAATGTTGGGAAGGTAACGAAAAAATGGCGTGGCGTCAATTTTTACGACTCTCTTCCCATCCCCTTTTCCTGCTTATCCCTCCTGGGGCGTGTAGGCCTGGCCTGGTAAAGGAACCTCTTTGGGAATATCCACAGGGCCAAAAGAGAACACTTTGGGCCCCAGTTTGAGATCGGAGTTCATCATCTCTTCCCAGGTTACCGTTTTACCGGTGTAAGCCGAAACGCGTCCCATGATGGCGACCATGGTGGAGGTGGCCACCTTTTCCGCTTCATTGATGGGCTTGTTGGTGCGTATGGCGGTTACCAGATCGATATGCTCCTGTTGGTAAGGATTCATCATCAGGCCCTTTTGCGGGACCTCCTCCTCGTCCAGGGGATAGGGATATTCCCAGATAAGCTCCTCTTTGAGGTTATGAATCTGGTTGATGCAGTTGGTGGTTCCTTTGGTTCCCTGGATCCACTCAGAGACATTGTTGGTGCATCCATTGATTTGCCGACACATGCTGTGCATATGTGTCTGGTCTTCAAAAGTAAAATCTATGGAGAAATTATCGTATTGGTCGCCTGTTACGCGCCTTAATCGGGAACCAAACCCGGTGGCACTTATCGGATGGGCGCCTTTAAACCAATGCACAACATCCAGATTGTGAACGTGCTGTTCAACGATGTGGTCGCCCGACAGCCAGCACCAGTTTACCCAGTCGCGAATCATATACTCCATCTCACTCCATTCGGCATTGGGGTCACGATGCCATAACTTTCCGCCATTCCAATAGACGTTGGCCGAGGTGATCTCTCCAATACTTCCCTGGGCCACCTGCTGCCAGGTGTGGACGTAATCGCGCTGGTGGCGGCGTTGTGTCCCTGTAACCACACTAAGGCCCAAACCTTCGGCTTTTTTACCCGTGGCCATGATGGATCGGATGCCTACGGGATCGACCGCTACGGGTTTTTCCATGAACACATGTTTGCGCCCCTGAATGGCTGCGGCAAAATGTTCGGGTCTGAAGTAGGGGGGAGTAGCCAGAATAACTACGTCGACGCCTGAGTCAATGACCTTTTGGAAGGCGTCGAATCCCACGAAGCACATCTCATCAGGAATCTCCTGATTCTTTTGCTTGTTAAGCAGCTCTTTGGCCTCCAGGAGACGGTCTTCAAGCACATCGCCCAAAGCCACTACCTTAAGGTTGGGGCCTGCATCCAGAAATTGCTGGGCAGCGCCTTTCCCACGTCCGCCACAGCCAATTAAGCCGGCTTTTATTAGCGGCCCGTCCGGAGCTGTATCCAGAAACTCAGGGATTTCTACTCTCTTACTTGAGCAGCTTGTAATAAAGGCCGGAACGGCCATTGCAGCAGCACTTCCTACCAGGGCCTTGCCCAGGAAGTTCCTACGGTTCATATTACTTTGATTCATGAATGTGGGATTAATATTAGATTATGGTTTATTGCCTGTGTTTTCATCAAACTCACAAACTACCCGAAAGCCTACGTTGCGACAATCGGAATACCACCAGATGGATTTGGGCATCTGGGGGTCCGTTTTCATCCAGGCGGTTTGTTGGGTGTGGGCCCGGCTGGCACATCTCACCTTCCCGGCATCATCGCGAAAGGATCCGCCTCTGATTACCCGTTCGGTGCCCTGTTCAGGACCTTTGGGGTCAGCCGTTGCGCTCCCGCTGTATTGTTGATAAGTGTCGGGTTGATACCAGTCGCTGCAAAATTCGGCTACATTTCCCAACATGTTTTTTAGTCCGAAGGGATTGGCCATTACCAGATCTGGTTCCTGCGTCTTCCCGGGACTGTTTTCATTGTAAATAACATAAGAGTTAATGGTGGTGGTGTCGTTGCCGGCAAATATCGACCAAAACCCGGATCTCTTGAATTTTTTAGGCTCTCCCACAAAAAAATAGGGGGTTTGCGTTTGGGCACGGCATGCATATTCCCATTCGGCTTCGGTGGGTAGCCGGTAGTGTTTGCCGGTCACTTTTGATAGCCACTTGCAATAGGTCTCCGCGGCATGAAAACGCATGGTTATGGCCGGTCTTCTGCCCATGCCCCAATTTTGGTCCGGCTGCCCGTAAGGGGGGGTTGCCCCCACAATAGCATCCACCTCCCCGGCCGTTGCCGAGCGGAGCCCTTCCGTGTCCGTGGAGCGCCCTTCTGCGGAGGTTTGACGATAAAACTCAAGGTATTCATCCCAGGTCACTTCCACCTCTGCCATAAAAAAGGGACTTATCCTTACCTGTTGTTGGGGGCCTTCATCTTTTTCCCGGAAAGGCTCTGAGGGCGGACTGCCCATCTTAAATTCTCCCCCGGGAATGGCTTTCATATTAAAGGAGACCCCTGAGCCGGGAATCTTCTCTTCGAAAGAGACAAACTGATGCACGGGTGTAGGGGCCAGGAATATCTCCTTTTGAATATTTGTGTTGAGACTCAGGAAATCATTGCCTTTGGAGGAATATCCTTCCATGTAATGGCCTGCATTCAAATGGCAGTTGATGCATTGTAAATCCTTGTCAGCTGCGTTTTGTGAGTAATATAGGTGGGCATCTTCCCCCTCCTTGGAGAGGGAGGCCGGAAAGATGGTTTCGTGGCAGTGCTCGCACGAGCGGTTATAGACATGCGCTTTGGCGTTTTCGAGAAGAGAACGTGCCTCCCAATCGAACGATTTGGGATCCCTGGTCCATTTCGACCAGATGTCGCGTGCGCCCGTTTTTACTTTGGCGACCATATAACCTTCTCCTTTGGGGGGAAGGTGGCAATCCACGCAACCGGTCCTGACACCCGATTTGGTGTCGTAATGAATCGACTGTTTCCAGGAGGTAGTGGCCTGCGGATGAATGTCGTGACACGAAGCGCAATATTCGCTGGTGGAGGTTTTGTGCATCATTTTTCCGCCCATAAGAACAACCAATATACCTATAATAAATGCTGATATGGAAAAGAAGAGTAATTTTTTCATTGTTTGGTTGTTGTTAATAAATCAAAATAATAAAAAATTATTGGTTGGATTATTAATGGTAGGATATTAATTTGTTTTTTAGATCGATTATAAACAATTGTGTTCTAGACCTGTTTGGTTTTATTTATGCGGTCTGAGGCATGCCGTGAAGCCCAAAACGATGATAAAGGGCCTCTGATGAGTTCCTGCCCTTAAGGGCTTTCCTTCCTTTTTTGAATAACCGGATCGGGATAGGAGGAAGCCCAATTTACGAAGAGGATTCTGACAAAATGGGAAGAAGGGTTTAAGCCCAAATCCTTAAGGAAATGAAGGGGTGCCTTTTATGTATTGAAAGATAAGCTTATAGAAATAGATTTTGTGTTTTGCTTTTTGTTTTCTTTCAGATAAATATCTATCTTTGCGAACTCGATTAAAAATGAATATATAATTGTAGATTATGCATTTGACAAAAGAAGAAATTCAAGGAATTTTTGAGAAGTACGGGAAGTCGAATACTGATACTGGTTCATCAGAAAGCCAGATAGCATTATTTTCCAACCGTATCAACCATTTGACGGAACATATGAAGTCAAATCGGAAGGATTTTGGCACGGAACATGCCCTTAAAAGAATGGTTGGTAAACGTCGTCGTTTGCTGGACTATTTAAAAGCAAAGGATATTGAAAAATATCGTTCGCTTATTAAGGAATTGGGTATCCGTAAGTAATCCGGGATAAACTATTAGTGAAAGGCAATTCTCTTGTGGAATTGCCTTTTCTGATTTAATTACCGGTAGAATTTTGTTTTTGGTCCCTCGCGTTGGGTTATTAAAAAAGTTAACGAGAGTATCCCATATATTACCTATATTTGGGAAGTTAAAGAAATTGTAAGAAAAATAGAAATTGAAGATGATTAAGCCGATTGAAAAAAGTATTGACCTTGGCGATGGAAGGTCTATTGTAATTGAAACCGGAAAGTTGGCCAAACAGGCCGATGGAGCCGTTGTGGTGCGAATGGGTAACACCTATTTGTTGGCCACGGTAGTGTCTGCTAAAGATGCCAAACCCGACGTCGATTTTATGCCCCTGTCTGTTGATTATAAAGAGAAGTTTTCCGCAGCGGGTCGTTTCCCGGGTGGTTTTTTGAAGCGGGAAGGACGTCCCTCTGACTACGAGATATTGGTGTCCCGTTTGGTGGACCGTGCTTTACGTCCCCTCTTTCCGTCTGATTATCATGCAGATACTTTTGTAAATGTGACGCTGATCTCTGCTGATGCTGAAAGTACCCCCGATGCATTGGCCGGACTGGCTGCTTCGGCTGCTTTGGCTGTGTCGGATATTCCATTTGGCGGACCCATTTCTGAAGTGCGTGTAGCACGCATCAATGGTCAGTTAAAGGTCAATCCTTCTGTGTCAGAACTCGCAGGTGCCGATATGGAAATCATCGTCGCTGCCTCCATCGACAATATCCTGATGGTTGAAGGTGAGATGAATGAAGTGTCGGAAGACGAGTTACTTGAAGCCATGAAAGTGGCCCATAAGGCGATCAAAGTTCAATGTCAGGCACAGATTGAACTGGCCGAATTGGTTGGTAATACTAAGAAAAGAGAGTATAACCACGAAAACAACGATGAAGAGTTGCGCCAGCACATCTGGGAGGCAACCTATCAAAAAGCTTATGAAGCAGCCAGGTCGGCTAATCCCAACAAACATGAGCGCTTTGATGCATTCGAGGCCATCGTGTTGGATTATATTCAAACCAACTATAGTGAAGAGGGTGCTGTGATTCCCGAAGGACTAATCAGAAGATACTTCCACGATGTGGAGAAGGAAGCTGTTCGCAGGGTGATGCTCGACGAAAATGTGCGCCTCGACGGTCGTGCCATGAATGAGATCAGGCCCATTTGGTCGGAGGTAGACTATCTGCCGGGGCCTCATGGTTCCGCCATCTTCACCCGCGGAGAAACTCAGTCGCTCACCACTGTGACACTGGGATCCAAGTTGGATGAAAAAATTATTGATAATGTTTTGCTTCGCGGTGTAGATCGTTTCTTACTGCATTATAACTTCCCTCCATTTTCTACCGGAGACGCCAGGGCCTATAGAGGTGTTGGCCGTCGCGAGGTGGGGCATGGTAATCTGGCTCAAAGGGCTCTTAAAGGAATGCTTCCTGATGAATTGCCATATGTGGTACGTATCGTCTCCGATATATTGGAGTCTAACGGTTCGTCTTCAATGGCCACTGTTTGTGCCGGTACTCTGGCGCTGATGGATGCAGGGGTGCAGATCAAGAAGCCTGTTTCCGGTATTGCCATGGGGCTCATCACCGATACCAAGAGTGATAAGTTTGTGGTGCTTTCCGACATCCTGGGAGACGAGGATCACCTGGGCGATATGGACTTTAAAGTAACCGGTACCAGAGATGGTATTACCGCCACACAAATGGATATTAAGGTCGATGGCTTGTCTTACGAAGTGCTTAAGAAAGCATTGGCGCAAGCTCGCGAAGGCCGCTTACATATTCTGGATAAGATTGCCGAGACCATGAGTGAGCCCCGCGCGGACTACAAACCTCATGCTCCCCGTATTGTTACCCTCAAGATTCCTAAAGAGATGATTGGTGCGGTAATCGGACCAGGTGGAAAAATCATTCAGGAAATCCAAGCCGAAACCGACGCGGTAATCGTGATCAAAGAAGAGGGTGCTTTTGGTATTGTTGATGTGGCTTCTTCCAATAAGGAGAATATCGATAAAGCCCTGGCCCGCATTAATGCCATTGTGGCCATTCCTGAAGTAGGGAAAATCTACACTGGTAAGGTCAAGTCAATTGTTCCCTTTGGTGCTTTTGTTGAAATCCTTCCCGGAAAAGATGGCTTGCTGCACATCTCCGAGATTGAATGGCGTCGTCTTGAAAAAGTCGAAGAGGTGCTTAAAGAAGGTGAAGTTATTGAGGTGAAGTTGATCGATGTGGATCAGCGCTCCGGAAAACTTAAGCTTTCCAGAAAAGTGTTGTTGCCACGGCCTGAAAAAAATTAGTCTGTAAGCAGGCGCTTTCAAATACTCTAATCCCCGGCGGTGATTCACTCACTTCCGGGGATTTTGTTTCTTTGAAAGAAAATTGATACCTTAACCTTATTATCCACAATAGGTTGTTTTTAAGCAGGAATGGGTTGGGATTCCATTATGGTGCCCCCTGCAAATTGAGCTCATTCCAAAGTGGATTCTTTTATATTATTTTTTGAATTATGTCTGGTTATAAAAGTATTCAGCAGTGGTACGATATTTTGAGTGCCCGGCTTAAGGGGATTCCCCGGGAAAGTATCCGGTTTTACAGTCTGGAGGCATTTCCCAGGTTGATGCACTATCTGGAAACGCACAGGACAGACTGTCCGGAGTGTTCCCGCCACTTTCAAACGCTCGATAAAATGAGCCATCATCTTGGGGCATGGATGAAAACAGATGCCCCGGAAGTAAAGATTTTTCAGGCTGAGCTGGAGGAGAGTGTTAAACATCTTCGTGCCCGGCATCAGGTGGTCCCTCGGGGCTTATGGCTCTCGCGGTTCGTGTTCTTTGGCCTCCTGGTAGGTGTTTTTGGGGCACTGGTGGCTGTTTTTTTTGTTGCCGGATTGGTTATTGGTGGAATCCTGCTCACCGGCGGATTTATCGGAATGGTGGGTGGATGGCTGGCAGGGAAAAATAAGGAGCGTAGAATAAAAAAACAGGATAGATTGTTTTAAGCCGTTCTAAATATTTGAGAATTATGAAACATACCTACATCTCTTTGCTGTTACTTCTAATGATTATGCTCAATCTTTCTTGTGGCCCTAAATCCAAGCGACCCCAATATCCCAGCACCAGGCAGGACGCTACCGTGGATACTTATTTTGGACAGACCGTAGCCGATCCCTACCGCTGGCTCGAGGACGACCGGTCGCCCCAAACCGAAGCCTGGGTGGAGGCCCAAAACCTGGTGACTCAATCTTTTTTGAGCCGGATTCCCTTCAGAGATACGATTAAAGCACGGCTGACCCGGGTCTGGAACTATAAAAAAGAGGGAACCCCGGTGCGTAAAGGCGAATATTATTTCGTGTCCAGAAACGACGGCCTTCAAAATCAGTCGGTTCTGTATGTGAAGAAAGGGGAGAATGGGGAAGAGCGGATGCTTTTAGATCCTAATACCCTCTCGGATGATGGAACGGTGGCCCTTGCCAACTACTCCTTTTCGGAGGACGGAAGCTATATGGCTTATGCCATCTCAAGGGGAGGGTCCGACTGGCAGGAAATTTTTGTTAAAGAGGTTTCTTCGGGTGAAGAGTTGAAGGATCACCTGGAATGGGTGAAGTTTTCAGGTATCTCGTGGCTTAACGAAAAGGGCTTCTATTACAGCCGCTATGATTCGCCTTCGAAAGGCGATGAACTCACCAATGTGAATGAGTATCAGCAGGTCTATTTTCACCAACTGGGAGAGGGACAGGAATCCGACCGGCTCATCTTTAAAGATAAAGATCACGCCCGGAGAAATTATACAGCCGAGGTGGATGATGCCGGAAAACATCTGTTGGTGTATGGCAGCGAATCCACCAGTAACAACTCACTGATGATAAAAGTTATTGGCAGCTCTGATGTTTGGCAAATAGCCGATTCCACCTTCGAAAATGAGTCGGCTTACCTCGGAACCGTGAAGAACAGATACTGGGTGCTGACCAATTATGAGGCCCCCCGATACAGAGTGATGGCCATCGACCCCCGAAATCCGGCTCTTGAAAATTGGAAAGAGGTTATCCCGGAACAGGATCATGTGCTTCAGAGTGTTTTTCTTTCCCAATCGTTTGCCATAGCCCAATATATGGTAGATGCCGAAGCCCATCTCGAAGTTTTTAATTTGAATGGTAAAAAAGAGTACGACCTGAGCTTGCCGGGTCCGGGGTCGGTGCCTTCTTTTCAGGCCATCAGGAAAAGTGATGTGGTATGGTTCGGTTTTACATCCTATGCGGTTCCCGACAGAGTTTATCGCTACGATTTGACAACCAGGGAGATGAAGGTAGCTTTTGAGTCGGATGTCGATTTTGAGGGTTCTCAATACGAAACCAACCTGGTATTTGTGGAAGCCGGGGATGGAGCGCAAATACCCTTGCATATTGTTCATAAAAAAGGCGTGGTGCTCGATGGCAACAATCCCTTGTTGCTCTATGGATACGGAGGATTTAACGTGGTTTATCAGCCGCGCTTCGACGTTCGTTTGGTGCCCTGGCTCGAAAACGGAGGTGTTTATGTTAATGCACACATCCGTGGTGGGGGCGAGTATGGAGACGACTGGCACCAGGCTGGCACTAAGTTGAACAAGCAACAGGTGTTTGATGATTTCATTTTTGTGGCCGAAAAGCTTATTGAAATGGGCTATACCAATCCCAGACGTTTGGCCGTTAAAGGTGGCTCCAATGGCGGCTTGCTTGTTGGTGCCGTGGTGAATCAAAGACCCGATCTGTTTCAGGTGGCCTTGCCAGCGGTGGGTGTGATGGATATGCTTCGCTATCATCTCTTTACCATCGGATGGGCCTGGGCGGGTGATTATGGCCGAAGCGATGACAGTGAGGAAATGTTCCGTTATCTCTATGGTTACTCCCCCTTGCACAACATTCGTTCCGACGTGGAATATCCGGCCACCATGGTCTTTACCGCCGATCACGACGATCGGGTGGTGCCCGCGCATTCGTTCAAGTACATTGCCACCCTTCAGGAAAAATACAAGGGAGAGCATCCCATGTTAATACGTATCGAGACCAAAGCCGGTCATGGTGCCGGAAAGCCCGTGTCGAAACAAATTGAGGAGGTAAGCGATGAATGGGCCTTTACGTTTTACAATATGGGGATCGTTCCCTATTGAGAATAAAAATCAGATGTTAAATGGTTTAGGCTACCCTGGAGGTGAATTTCATTGGCAGCAGCCGGGAGAGGGTCCTGGGGCTCCTGATGAATCCTGATTTTTTTGCCGGGGGATTTGCCTAAGTCGTTTTGGGTATGGTTCAGGTAACAACATTCATTTTTTTGTTGTAATATTTTGATGGTTCCCTATTATTTGCAATATTTGGGAACCAAAACCTTTTAATTAATAAAAACATTCTTAAATTTGTGAAGAGGATTGGATTTTATTCAAGAACAAATAACCTAGTGGACATTATGAAAAGAACAAGTATTAATCTTTTTGCAACCTTGGCGCTCGCAGCTTTGGTGGCCAGCTGTTCAGGCCTGAAAAAGATGGACAAAAATGCAGCTGATGTAAATTATACGGTCACTCCCGAGGTTCTGGAAACACATGGAGGAAAAGTACCGGTTAGTATTAAAGTGCAGGTGCCTGGCGGCTATTTCGACAAGAAAGCCGTTATTGAAGCAACTCCTGTTTTGGTTTACGAAGGAGGCGAAACAGCTTATGCGCCTTACCGTTTGCAGGGCGAAAAAGTAGATGGTAACGACAAAGTTATCTCCTATGCCAATGGTGGACAGTTTACTTATAATGGAACTGTTGATTTCAACGAAAATATGCGTGTTTCTGATTTGGTGGTACGCATTAAAGCCTCAAAAGGAACTAAAGAGGTCGGTTTTGAGTCCTTTAAGATTGCTGAAGGGGTGATTGCTACTTCAACGATGGTGGCTCAAAAAGGGATTTTTGCAGCGCTGGGAGAAGATAACTTCCAACGTATTGTTCCCGAAACCAAAGAAGCAGCCATTATGTTCTTGATTCAACGTGCCAATCTGCGTAATACCGAGTTGACTAAGGAAGATATTAAGGCTCTTAAAGAGTTCATCAAAAATGCTCAGGAAACTGAAAATAAAGAATTCAAAGGTGTTGATGTTTCAGCCTATGCTTCTCCTGATGGTCCATTGGACTTGAACACAAGCCTGGCTACTCAACGTGAAAAAGTAGCTAAGAGTTATCTTGAGAAAGAACTGAAAAAAGCCAAAGTGGGTCAGGCTGGGGATGAAGATTTCTATGAACTGCGCAGCACACCCGAAGATTGGGAAGGCTTCAAAGAATTGATGCAAAACAGCTCTATTCAGGATAAAGAATTGATCTTAAGAGTTCTTTCTATGCATTCTGATCCTGAGGTTCGTGAGCGCGAAATCAAGAATATGTCTGAAACTTTCGAAGTGATTGCTGAAGATATCTTACCCAAACTGCGTCGTTCAAAAATGAATGTGAACATCGAAGTGATTGGAAAATCTGACGAAGAAATCGCCGACCTTGCCAAAAGCAATCCTTCAGAGTTGAATGTTGAAGAGATGCTTTACTCTGCTACTCTTACCGAAGATCTTGGCGAGCAGCTTTCTCTCTACAGGACTGCAGCAAAACAATTCCCAAGATGTTTCAGGGCTCAGAATAACATTGGTGTGGTTCTTTATCTTCAGGATGACCTTGATGGAGCTAAAATAGCCTTCGAAAAAGCCAACAGCCTCAAATCTAACGTGCCTGAAGTAATGAATAACCTGGGGGTTATTGCTCTTCGTGCAGGTGATGTTGCCAAAGCTGAAGAATATTTTGGTTCAGCTGCAGGTGCAGGTGAAGAACTTAATAACAACCTTGGTGTTGTGGCCATCTATAAAGGCATGTACGATGAAGCTGTTCGTTACTTTGGAAACAGCACTTCTTGTAATGCTGCTCTGGCAAAAATCCTTAACGGTAACTATGACGCCGCTTTAGCTACTCTCAATGCCAACACAATGGAAGTAGGCCTCAAGCACTATCTGAAAGCTGTGGTGGGTGCCCGTACAAACGACACCGACCTGATGTTTGACGGTTTGCGTAAAGCAGTTGCCCTTGACGGTAAATACAAAGCAATGGCTTCTACCGACATGGTCTTTGGCCGTTACTTTGAAGATGCAACTTTCAAAGGAATTGTTGAGTAAGTAAATTAACCGGAATACATATAAAAAAGGCAGCACTTATGTGTTGCCTTTTTTTTGTGCCATAAATGGGCCGAAGAAAAAATTTTACCGGGATTTGTGGGTGGAAGCCAGGCGAACCAATGGCAGGTTTCGGATAATTCCCGCAACAAAAAAAACGGGCTCTTTATGCATTTATGCTTATTGGATTCGGGCGAGTTTCTGAGTTACTTCCCATAAAACGATGCCTGCCGATACCGATACATTAAAAGAGTGCTTGGTTCCAAACTGGGGAATCTCCAGGCATTTGTCGCAAAGGTCAATGGCCTTTTGGGAAACGCCCCGAACTTCATTGCCAAAAACCAGTGCGTATTTCTCATCCGGGATTGGCTGGAAATCGCCTAGCATGGTGCTGCCTTCCACCTGCTCGATGCCGATGAGATTATATTGCATCTCTTTCAACTTTTTTAAGATGTCGGTTGTTTCCTCACAGTAGGTCCATTTCACCGATTCTTCTGCACCCAGTGCTGTTTTGTGTATTTCGTTGTGGGGCGGGGTGGAAGTGATTCCACAGAGGTAGATCTCCTGAAGGCAAAAGGCATCGCTGGTGCGGAATATGCTGCCCACGTTGTGTAGGCTCCTGACGTTGTCTAACACAACGATTATGGGTAATTTTTTGGTCTCCTTAAAAGCATCGACCGACATTCGGCCCAGTTCGTTGAGTTTGAGTTTACGCATTTTTGGTTGTTTTGAGGCTACAAAAATAGTAATCTTAAAGGGTTACACCCAATAAATATGAGCAGGGCACAATATGATGCTTTTTCTGCTTGGGAAATGGCAGATAAAATATTAAATTAAATGAAAATTTAAAAACACTTCTATGAATATTCATGAGTACCAGGCAAAGGCAATATTAAAACAACATGGCGTAGCGATACAGGAGGGTGTAATGGTTACCTCCCCCAATGAAGCCGTTCGTGTTGCCCAAGAACTACAGGAGCAAACCGGAACCGGATGGTGGGTTTTAAAAGCACAAATCCATGCCGGAGGAAGAGGAAAAGGAGGGGGTGTGAAACTGGCCAAAAGCCTTGAAGAGGTTGAAGAAATAGCTGCCGGCATGATTGGGATGCAGTTGGTTACCCATCAAACCGGACCGGAAGGGAAGCTGGTCAGGAAAATATTGGTGGCACAAGATGTATATTATCCCGGGCCTTCTCAAAAAGAGGAATTCTATGTGGGGGTTTTGCTCAATAGGGTTACCGGCCGAAATACGGTGATGTACTCCACTGAAGGGGGAATGGATATTGAGGAGGTAGCAGAAAAGGAACCGGAGAAGATCTTTCGTGAGGAGATTGACCCCGGTGTTGGGTTGCTGCCTTTTCAGGCGCGAAAGATTGCCTTTAACCTGGGGCTTAAAGGTGCGGCCTTTAAACAGATGGTTCGTTTTATAAATGCCCTCTACAACGCCTATGTTGCAATTGATGCCACCTTGTTCGAAATAAATCCGGTGTTGAAAACCACTGACGACAAAATTATTGCGGTGGATGCCAAAGTAAATCTGGATGATAATGCCTTGTTTCGTCATCCCAAGTTCGCCGGGTTACGCGATTTGGATGAAGAAGATCCTTCTGAAGTGGAAGCAGGAAAAAATGATTTGAATTTTGTAAAGCTCGATGGCAACATCGGCTGCATGGTAAATGGCGCCGGATTGGCCATGGCAACCATGGATATCATTAAACTCTCGGGAGGTGAGCCGGCCAACTTTCTGGATGTAGGTGGCAGCGCCAGCGCCAAAACCGTGGAAGCCGGATTGAAGATTATTCTGAATGACCCCTCGGTGAAGGGGGTGCTAATCAATGTGTTTGGAGGGATTGTGCGTTGCGACCGCGTGGCCTCGGGGATTGTTGAAGCGTATAAGAATATGGGCGACATTAAAGTGCCAATCATCGTGCGGCTGCAGGGAACCAATGCCGAAGAGGGGAAACAGGTGATCGACGATTCGGGTCTTAAGGTATCTTCGGCCATCTCTCTTCAGGAGGCTGCCGATTTGGTTGGCAAGGTGGTTTAAAACACTACCAATCTACTTTCTTACGACGGACGGGCATGGTCATGCATCTTGCGCCACCCCCTCCGCGTGAGAGTTCCGATCCCCCAATGGTTACGACACATTTTTGGTAATCGTCCAGAACCGACTTGCCGGATAGGATGTCTGAGGCCTTCACGATGGCATAACCCTGCTTATTCATTTCTTCAAGGGTGTGGATGTTACGGGCGTACCCCATTACCTTTCCAGGAGCCAACGCAAAGAAGTTGGCTCCGCTGTGCCACTGCTCCCGCTCTTGTTGCCAGGGGTCTTTGGCCCCACCGCACGGTATGGGGCGAAGATCCAACCCCAAATTCTTAAGGGCATCGAGTAGATTGCCCTGCCTGGTTATCCGCGTTACCTTTCCCTCTTCAATGGTCATCAGAATGGTGGCATATCGGTTATCTTTCAGAATCATCGGTTCGTAAATCATGCAGGTATCCCTGTCGAGCAGTGTAAATACCATGTCGAGATGGATGAACGATTCGGGGGAAGAGGGGAGTTGCTGTACCACCACATGGTGGCGGCCTTTTTTTCTTTTTAGTTGATCGGCAATAAAGTCGATGCCATAGGTGGATGTTCGGCAACCATTGCCAATAATCAGGATGTCCTCACGGGCTACGATTACATCCCCTCCTTCGATGTAAGTCTCCTGCCCCACGCGGGAGGAACTCATCGGATTAATTAATGAAGTCTTGAAGTGTTTTGAATGCTTGAAAATGGTATTCATGATAATGGCTTCCCGCTCTCTTACCTTATTGGCCATTTTAGATATGAGCACCTCATTGTAGAGGGTTACGGAGGCATCACGGGTAAAGAAAAAGTTGTGCAAAGGGGGCAAGGCATACCTGTTGTCGGATAAAAAAGTGGTGAGGGAGTCCCGTTTCAGGGTGACTCCTTCGATGAGTTGGGTGGCCAACTCCACGTGCGGGAGCGACATAAGGTAGTCCTTAATATTTAAGCCCTTTTCCTGCGTGCAGATGAGCTCAATCGTGGTACTTTTTACCTGATCATCACTAAGTACATCCGAAAGAAGGTCCTTGACCTGAAAGGTACGTGTAACTTTCTCCATCACCCCGCTCAGTTGAATGTACTCTTCCACAGCCACCGGCAGATTAAGGATGTCGCTGTAAAGGGCCCTTTCGGCATTCCCCGGGGTCATATTTTCCACTTCAGCTCCCGGAGTATGAAGGATTACAGCCTCCAGTTGACCGATTTCGGATGCCACATTTGGAACTATTGGGCTTTTCATGGTCAGTTTTTCAAATAGGATTACTTAACTCTTGGTGACGCTTTACAGCTCCTGCCGCTTCAATGCATGGTTCTCTACGCAATTACCGCTTACTGTTTTACCCGGGACACCTTTATAGTCCAGGCGTATTTGCAGGGAGCGCTGGCTCTGAGCTTTTCGGGGATAATGACCTTGAATCCGGTTCCTGCCTTCTCCCACTTTAAGGTTCCTTTGGCCCCTAAAAGAGAGACTTTGGCACCGGGGGCCGGCTGGTGAGACTGGATGGTTATCTCGCCAGGCAGGTTTTCTTGGCCTTCCCTGGCCATATAGAAGAAATACACCTGCCCATTATCCTGCCGGGTCATACATATATTTTCCTCCTTAAAGGGCTCGATGGGTTTGCTGTTGTATATGCCTTCTTTGTTTACGTCCATCCAGTCGGCATATTCCTGTAGCAGGTTGTAAGCGCCCGGTTGCCATTGACCATCCGGGCCCGGAGCTACATTTAACAGCAGGTTTCCCCCTTTGGCCACGATGTCGATAAGCATATGAATTCCCTCACGTCCGTTGATGTATTTGGCATCGGGGGTGAATGACCAACCTCCGCCGGAGATGATACACGATTCCCATGGGTAGGGAAGGGTTTTCTCGGGTACCCGGTTCTCGGGTGTCAGGTAGTTTTGATTCTTTCCATGGACAGCACGATCTACTACGATCAACCCGGGTTGCTTTTTGCGGGCCTTCTCAACCAATTGGTCCATCTTAATATCCTGGTTTACCGTTCGTTCTTTGATAAATCCGCTGTTGGTTTGTGTCAGTTTTTGACTATACGATTGGTCGATGACCTCCTTGGACTTTTTGGCCACCCAGCCACCATCCAACCACAGGATGTCTATGTGGCCATAATCGGTCATTAACTCCATAATCTGATTATGGGTGAATTCGACAAATTGATTCCATTTCTCAGGCCGGGTTTCGGGATCGTAGTTTACATTTCTATCCAATGGAGGAAAGTAAGGATCCCAGTAAAATGGAGAGTGCCAGTCGGGTTTTGAGAAATATGCTCCGGTCCATAAGCCTTCGTTCCTAAAAGCACTAAAAACCTCCCGGGCAATGTTTGCCTTGGGATTGGTGCTGAAGGGGCAGCTGGGGTCGGTAACCTTGTAATCGGTGTATTTGGAATCGAACATGCAAAAACCATCGTGGTGTTTGGTGGTGAATACCACATATTTCATTCCGGCCGCTTTAGCTGCCCTGGCCCATTTGTCCGGGCTAAATTGATCGGGGTTAAAGGTTTTTTGAAGATCCTCATACTCCTTGGTGTAAAGCGTGTAATTGTCGGGATTACTTCCTTTGGTCCGGGCACACCATCCATAGTCTTCCGGGCATATCGACCAGGATTCCACAATCCCCCATTGACTGTAGGTTCCCCAATGCATCATTAATCCAAATTTGAAATCCTGCCACTGTTCCAACTTCTTGAGGACCAATGAATCTGTTTCAGGCACATATCTTTCGTCTTCGTAAATGGCCTGACCAACCACCGTTGTCATCATAAAGATCAGGCCTATTAAGGATGCTATTTGCTTATTCATTTGAGTGTTGTTTGTGGTGTGTATTTTAATTCGAGCTACGGTTCATCTTTCTAATGGCTAAAATAGTAAACTCGCTGAAGGTTTAAAGATTTTTCTCCAAAAGGTTGAACTCAAACCAAAGGTAATTAATATTTTTCTTTCCTTTTGAATGCCGATGGTGGGATCGTTGGTTCTTGTTTTTATTATTTTACAGTCTTTGCCTATCTTTATCGGAGTAAATAAATAGAATAGAGGTTTACTTTTTAATGAAACAGAGCGTTATGGCCAATTCAAAGTTTATAGGTGCACATGTGAGTGCCTCCGGGGGAGTGGAGAATGCACCGCTAAATGCAGCTGCCATTGGGGCTGATGCTTTTGCCCTATTCACTAAGAACCAGCGGCAGTGGAATGCAAAACCGCTTACACACGAGAGTATCCAGACATTTAAGGACCGGATAAAAGAATACGGTTTTGATGCTAAACATATCCTGCCCCACGACAGTTATTTGATAAATCTGGGCCATCCCGGGGCAGAGGGACTTAAGAAGTCGCGCGATGCCTTTTTGGATGAGATGCAGCGTTGTGAGCAATTGGGCCTTAGGTTGCTCAATTTCCATCCCGGAAGCCATTTGAGACAATTTTCGGAGGAGGATTGCCTTAAGCGGGTGGCCGAATCGGTTAATATGGCCCTGGCCCAAACCCATGGTGTAACTGCCGTGATTGAAAATACGGCCGGCCAGGGTAGTAATGTGGGTTATCGCTTCGAGCATTTGGCCCAAATCATCGAGCTGGTGGAAGACAAAAGTCGCGTGGGGGTTTGTATCGACACTTGTCATGGGTGGGTGGCCGGCTACGATTTTGTTTCTGCAGAGGGCTATGAACAAACCTGGAACGATTTCGACAGCGTGGTTGGTCTAAGCTTTTTGAAGGGAATACACCTTAATGATGCGAAAAAGGAAAAGGGTAGTAAAGTGGATCGGCATGCAAGTCTGGGTGAGGGTTTCCTTGGCATGGATACCTTTTCCAGGATGATGAAGGATGTTCGCTTTGAGGATATGCCTATTATACTGGAGACACCCGATGATAGCAGGTGGGCAGAAGAAATTGCCTGGTTAAAACAACAGTAGTATGTTAACCATCTTGCGTAACGTGTTAATTGGGCTGGTGTTATCAGCTTTTTTTTCTCCGGCCAGGGCTCAGGAGGTTAACCCGGAGAAAAAGGCAGATGAAAATCTCACCAGATTGGAATCCAGGGTTTTGAGTGGTGATACCATTCCCCACGTGCTTCTGGCCGAAGTAAAAGTGGTTCCCCACTGGAAATTTAAGAATAAAAGAGAGCATCGCACCTACAACCGAATGGTGCATAACATAAAAGTGGCGTTGCCCTATGCACGTCTGGCCTCCCTTAAATTACAGGAGATTGATGACGGGCTTTCCAGAATAAAAGGGGAGAAGGAACGAAAGCAATATCTAAAAGATGCGGAAAAACAATTGTTTAAGGAATTTGAGCTGCCTCTTCGAAAGCTTACCTTCTCGCAGGGCCGTATGTTGATAAAGCTTATCGATAGGGAAACCGGAAGTACCAGTTATGAATTAATAAAAGAGTTTAAGGGCGGGTTATCGGCTTTTTTCTGGCAGTCGGTGGCCCGGATCTTCGGTTCAAATCTGAAAGAAGAGTACCATTCCGATCGTGAGGACAGGATGATTGAGCATATCATTATCTTAATTGACAATGGAATGCTCTGATTTGGGGATCTTAAAAAAGGGCTTCCTCTTTAATGGTAAAATGTCTGTAAAAGAGGGGGTTGCTAAATCATTTTTATAACCGCATTAACTACGTTTTCGGCTCCTTCGGCAATCTGGGTTATGGAAGCATCCAGCATATAACAGGGGGTGGTAGCCACTTTCATTTTTTGGTCGGTGATTACCTGGCCGTGTGTGGCTGGAATGTGTGTGGCTCCCATCTGATGGATGGCTTGGGCGGTTTCTGTATCTGAACCGATGGTTAATTGTACGCTGCCCAGGACCTTTGCAATTACCACGGGTGAGATGCATAAAGCGCCAATGGGTTTTCCGGCCTTATGGATTTCCCGAACAGCCTGTTCAACTTCGGGGATTACCGAGCTTTTTGCTCCTTTAAAGGCGAAGTCACTCAGGTTCTTGGCTACGCCAAAGCCCCCTGGCATCATCAGCGCATCAAAGGCAGCCGCGTTGAATTCGCTCAAGGGCTTAATCTGGCCCCTGGCTATCCGTGCCGATTCGGTAAGTACATTACGCTGTTCGCCGCTGGGTTGGCCGGTAAGGTGGTCTATCACATGGTGCTGCGGCTTGTCGGGGGCAAACAGTTGGTAGTCGGCTCCGGCTTTGGCAATGGCCCACATGGTAAATACCGATTCGTGAATTTCTGCGCCGTCGTAAACGCCGCATCCCGATAGGATTACGGCAATCTTTTTCCTTGTGGTCATCTTTTTTCGGTTTTTTCTGACTAATTTGTATTACTCTTAAGACGAAATTAAGGATTTTAATGAGTCTCTCAAAATAAATATGAGATGGCGAGGATTCGATTATTTGTGGCCATTCGGGTTCCTGTGTTGCCTTTATTGGAGAGGTGGATAGAGGGCATGAAGAAGAAGCCTTATGGGGCGGGTGTTAAATGGACAAACCCGGAATACTGGCATGTTACGTTGCGTTTTATTGGAGGGGTGGAGACCTCCTTTTTACCAACTCTGTCACAGGGATTGTCAGGGAATATCCAGGAACATCGGCCAGGATCTGTTTCCCTGTCGGGGGCTGGCTATTTTGGTCGTCAGAATCATCCCCGTGTACTTTGGGCCGGCGTTAATGGCGGGGATTGGTTAACGGCTTTACAGGCATCGGTTGAAAACGGCATAAACCAGTCGGGGAGGGCACAACCACCGCAGGCGTTTACACCACACCTTACCATTGGTCGGAAAAAATATGCGCCTTTTTCTCCTGAGATGGTTGCTGAAATGGAAAGACAAGCCTCATTTGAGTGGGGGCAATTACAGGTCAATGAGGTGGTGCTCTTTAGAAGTGATCTTACCACCCTTGGACCGGTCTACACGGTGCTGGAAACCTACCATCTGAGCGGCTTGTTTTAGGTCTCCTTAATTATTGCTGCAATTCCATCATAAGGATAGACTTGGGCCCTATTATAAGGCTTTCCAGATCGTTAGAGAGCGCGCCGGATAGGATGTCGTAGCCCTTGCGGTATTTTCCCTGCTCCGGGGCCAGGGCCTGAAAGGCCACACGTTTTTGGTCGGTTCGGTTGTTGTTAATGATTACCAGAAGGGCTTTTTCGGAGGTTTCTCTTAGGTATATGTAAAGGCCGTTTTGTGGTTCAAAATGTGTGAGTTTACCGGATATCAGGTCGGGATTATTTTTTCGCCAGTTCAATAATCGGGTCATGAATTTTAACGCAGATTGTTGCTCGGCCCATAGGGTAGTGGGCTGGAAAACCGAAGCTTTATCGTTAGGCCAACCCCCCGGAAGAGGGGCTCTTACAAAACCGGAGCCTTCGCCAATCTGTCCGGATAACATGATTTCGGATCCATAAAGCAAGGAGGGGATACCTCTAAAGGTGAAGATATAGCCCATCATCATGCGAAAGATGGCCGGGTCCTTTTCGGCAAGGGTAAAGGCGCGCGACAGTTGATACTGATCGGCATACACAATCAGTTGGTTTGTGGCATTGGGATATAGAAAATCAGCCGAGGGGGTGGTGTAAAGCGGATAAAGTGCTTTATCGAATTGTTGATAAGCTGTAAAGGCAGTCTCCAGAGCGAATTGTAAGGGGGCATCGGTAATGTGGGTGAAGGGTGTTTGGGGCGCAATGGTCTGCCAATAATGATTGTGGGAGGGACTGACGGTTGAGGCTGAGGCAATGATGATAAGCCCGGGGAACTCCTTTTTTAAGGCAGATAAGGCTTCCTTCAGAAAGTCGGGCTGATTGAGGTGGGTTTTTTCGATGGAGATGCCATCTACCCCTGATTGTTTGACCCACCAAATGAGATGTTGGATCAAGTGCTTGCGCATCAGCTCATTGGATTGATTGACCAAAGGGGCGTCCATGGTTTCGAATGAGTTCCGGTATTTTTGCCGGTCGGTTGACGCGGCATATGGGTCGGCAAAGAGATAAGGGTTTTGATCTACCGTGAATTCTTTTGCCAGAGGAATACTCCAAGTGTTATCGGGCGGGTCTTTAACCAGCGGGTGTTGCGATCCAATTTGGTTAAGAAGCAGCGTTTGGATTGTTTTAAGACCCTTTTTGTGTGCATTGCTGATGAGCGAGCGGTATTCCTCCATGCTGCCCAGGCGGGGATCTATCCTAAAGAAATGAGAAGGAGCCAACCGTTCATACGAAAGGATGAACTGGTCGGAAAAATACAGGGGCGTCAGCTCGATGGTTGTGATGCCCAGACCGGAGATGTAATCCAGATGATTACTTATTCCGGCCAGGTCCCCACCGTGAATGCCCGAAGGGTTGGTTAGATCGGCTCTCTCCAGCAGACCATCAGGGTTGTCGTTATTGGTGTTTCCATTGCTAAATCGGTCGGGAACGATCTGGTAAATGGCATCGGTGGCGTTCAGCGTTTTTTGATCGGTGGGGCCTTCCTGCGGCAGCAGTTCGAACAGAACCGATTCGTTGCCTTTTCCATATCCTGGAAGCCTTATCTGGAAACTCCCCGGAGCGGCTTGTTCAGAGATGGTGATGTCGAAGATGAGGTAATGGTTATTCGAGGAGGAATACACTCTATTGATGTTCACCCCCCGATAATTTACCATGGGGCGGATGGAGGCCAGGTTTTGGCCGTAAAGGATGATTAGAGGGGTGTTGTATGCCATGTTGCACCACCACGACGAAGGCCCCAGGTTACGAATTTCAGGAGCGTTCTTCGAAAAGAACGATTGTCCCGTTAGCGGGCGTGCAAATGCCATCAACAGGAATATGAAAATGAGGATATGTGGTTTGGTAGATGTCATATATAAAGGCCAGGAAAAAGGTTAAAAAAAACTGGGCCAGACCGCTAATCTGAACCTTAAAGATAGTAACTTTATAGAAAACAATGAGCTGAATGAACGGTTGACGCAGAAATTAAATTGGCCCTTTGCGACCCTTTCTTTTGATTTGTGAGAAAACAGTCTGGTGTTTCTATCCGGTGAAAAGACTTTTTAAATAGCGAAAAGATGGATTCAAACGAACAAATACGACCCGTGGAAGTCTTCTGCGGAACCCTTCTGGAAGCGGAAATGGTAAAGAATTTTCTGGCGCGTGCAGGAATTAAGGCCTATCTGAACGATGAATTTATTGGTGTTTTGGCCCCCTGGTATACCGCCCCCGGTGGGGCAGGAGCAGTGAAGGTGGTGGTGTCGAGTGTGGATTATGAGGAAGGAAGATTACTTGTCAAAAAATATGAGGATAACAGAAAAAAGGATAAAATTTAAACAGTTTCTTATTGTTTACCCGAATATTATTTGATCTTCAGTTGCCGCAGAAATTGAACTTGTTCGATAAAAGAGACAAGAAATGATCCTTTCCGTTGGTTTCTCAGTTATTGATTTGTCAATATCTCAAAGCTCCAGGGCTGAATAAGCCGACCCTTAAAAGGCAAAGATTCCTTTTTACCGGTAAACAGGTTATTAAAAAGGCCTGCAGGTCCTGTTTCGGTACAAACGGTGGCCCATTTATCGGTGAGGTTAAACAAAGCCACTACCGTATGGTTGTTCCTTGACCGCGAAAAGCAAAAAAGGTCCTTATTGGCGTCGGTTGGAATCATCTTCATCTTACCTCCGGCAACTCCATTCCAAAGAGCCGGGTTTTCAACCTTGAGGGTGATGAGTTTTTTATAGAATTCACTCAGATCCTTATGCGCCCAGTCGATCTGGTCCTTTTCGAAAAACGATAAGCTTTTATCTAAGCCGGCTTCCTGCCCCGAATAGATTAGGGGAAATCCTTCAACCGTAAAGGAGAGAGCGGTCATCGTCAGAAGGGCATCTCCCAATCGCTCGGGAGCCGTTCCGTTCCAGCTGTTTTCATCGTGATTGGTGATAAACTGCATGGGATAGGTGCCTGTGGGATAAAGAGAGTCGATTTTTTGGAAATAGGCAGCAAGGGCAGTGGCATCTTTCTCGCCTTTGGCAACATCGTTCATCAAATGGAAAAACGACCAGCCATAGTTCGCATTAAAGGCTCTTTTAAGCAAATTGAGGTTCTCTTCATCCTCGGCCAGCATAAATAGGGGCTTTATAGAGTCGAGACGGGTGCGTGCCGACGCCCAGAAATCCACCGGAACCATTCCGGCTACGTCACAACGAAACCCATCGATGTCGGTTTCAGAAACCCAAAAGGCCAGGGCATCGGTCATGGCCTCCCGAAGCAACGGGTTTTCGTAATTCAGTGCGGCCACATCGGTCCAGTCTTTCACCGGGGGGATGATCTCCCCGGCTTCATTTTTTTTGTACCAATCGGGGTGTTTGGTTATCCAGGGATGATCCCAGGCGGTGTGGTTGGCCACCCAATCCAGGAGCACCTTCATGCCCAGTTCATGGGCTTTACGAACCAGTGATTTTAAGTCTTCTATCGATCCAAATTCGGGGTTTACCTTTGTGTAGTCGTTTATGGCGTAATAGGATCCCAGGGTTCCTTTTCGGTTTTTGGTGCCTATGGGATAAATGGGCATCAGCCACAACGTGTTAATCCCAAGCTTCTTTAGACGAGGAAGGTGTTTTTCAAAGGCATTGAGGGTTCCTTCGGGAGTGTATTGACGGATGTTGACTTCGTAGAGAACCGCATTGTTGCTCCATGGTGGAAAGGGGGTTTGGCTTTGAAAAGTTTCAGCAGTTGTCTGGGGCTTCTGTTTGGAGCTTGTTTGGCAACTACAGGTGAGTGCCAACAGAAAAAAAATATAGTAGAAATGCTTTGTTAGAGGCATCGTGAATAGGTTTGGGTTATCAATACTGTTTCTCTGAAAAATGCCTGGAAAATAGAGTTGCGGTCTAATCCTGATAATTAACCTGTGGATGGTGACCAGTCTATTTCATCAGTTCAATAACAAGGGCCGATTTGGCATTGATTGTGAACCGATTGAGGTTGTTGTATGTTTTTCCGGTTACCACCTCTCTCCCTTTGGAGTAGTTCTTCAATAACTCATTAAATCTCACCCCCTCAACTGTTTGGTTTTCTTCTTCGGCGTTGTTCAGGATTACCATAACTGCCTTGTCGGGAGTATATCGAAAATAAACATAGAGATCATTTTCGGGAAGAAAATGAAGTGTTCGACCTTTTTGAAGGGGTTCACAGGATTTTCGATAATTGAGCAGGGCGGTTAAATAGTCGAGGATCTCGTTTTGTTCGGCGGTTCGTCCTTTCGATATGAAGTTGTTTATGGAATCGTTGGTCCAGCCGCCTGGGAAATCTTTTCGGATATTGGCATGGCCATCAAAACCGTTGCCATCCATTAAAATTTCACTGCCGCTGTACCATTGCGGGATTCCTCTTATTGTCGCCAGGTAAGCTATCATCATTTTCATCTTTCGAATGTCTCGCTTCAGGAAAAGGAAGATGCGTCCTTCATCATGATTTTCAGGGAAAACGACCAGGTTCATGGGGTTGGTATAGAGGTGGTCATTGGCCAGTGCTTCGTAAAGCCGGTTCATGCCGGAGTCCCAACCCTCTTGTTCGTTAAAGGCTTGCTTGATGGCCACTTGCATTGGAAAGTCCATGAGGCTGGGCAGGTAAGAGTTATAGCCATCGTGGTTGGAAAAATTCTTTTGCCAGTAGCATAGTTTAGAAGGTTCAGACACCCACACTTCCCCCACAATATTGAGGTTTGGGTATTCCCTGTAAATACGCTGCATCCACAGCGTCATGCCTTTTTGATTTGGATAGGGATAAGTGTCCATGCGAATGCCCCTGAGATTGGCGTATTCGATCCACCAGATACTGTTTTGAATAAGATAGTTCAGCAAAAAGCTATTCTCAAGATTCAGATCGGGCATGGAGGTATCGAACCATCCCCGGGTGGCCAGCTCTTTGTCAGTGTTCGATGCGTAAGGGTCAGATATTGTGGCAATGCGGTAATTGGAACGAACGAAGTGATCGTAGTTTATCCAGTCTGCAGAAGGAAGGTCGTTCATCCACCAGTGATTGCTGCCACAGTGATTAAAAACCATGTCCATGATAACCTTGATGTCTCTTTGGCCACACTCGTTTACCAGATCCTGGTATTGTTCATTGGTTCCCAGCCGTGGATCCACGTTGTAATAATCGGTGATGGCATATCCGTGGTAGGACGATTCGGGCTGATTGTTTTCCAGGACCGGGTTGAGCCATAAGGCCGTGAATCCCATGGAGGCGATGTAATCGAGATGTTCTTGTATGCCTTTTAAATCGCCTCCGTGCCGACCGTAAGGTGCTTTTCTGTTTGCTTTTTCAATCATCCCGGGCATGCTGTCATTCGTGGAATCGCTGTTGGCAAAGCGGTCCGGCATAAGAAGATAGATGGCATCATTACTGTTAAACCCTTCCCTTAGGGCCGACTTCTCCTGGCGCTGGAGAAGCGTGAACCGACGTGTTGTCTCCTTCTTTTTTTTATCATAGAATTGGATGTCGAAGCTACCCGGTTGCGCGGAGGGATCAATTCTTATATCAATGAAAAGGTAATTGGGGTTTGTAAGGGTGGTATACCGCTCGATGGATACCCCGGGCCATTCTATCACTGGTTTCAGAGCGGCAATATTTTTCCCATAGGCCAACAACTGAACTTCAGGATTTTCAAACCCTATCCACCAGGAAGCGGGTTCGAGTCGCGGTTGAATAGACAAATTTTGCCCGGCTGCCGCGAAGCTGAATATTTGAAAAGCCAGAGCCAGGAGGAAACTGATGATTGAACTATTCTTCATGCTTGATGGTTTTTAACGACACTATTAGTGAACCACTGCCCTTTAGGGTATATTCTTTATCGTATACAATTATAGCTATTTCCTGATTGTTGTGGGGGGTGATGGTTACCTCTTCTCTGGTGACATTTATTTTCAGGGAAACACCTTTATAGAGGATGCGAAAGGAGTAACTATCCCACTGATCAGGAATGATGGGTGCGAGCCTTAGTTGGCCGTCCCTGAAAACTCTTTTCCCCCCAAAGCCTTCTACAATTGACATCCAGGTGCCGGCCATGCTGGTAATATGAAGGCCTTCAGAGACTTCAAGGTTGTAGTCGTCAAGATCCAGTAGACTGGTTTGGAGATAGAGTTGGTAGGCTTTTTCGACCTCCCCGATGCGTGCAGCCAGAATGCTGTGTACGCAAGGGGAAAGGGAGGATTCGTGAACCGTGCGTGGTTCATAAAAGTTAAAATTATGGCGAATGGTTTCTGTGTCGAATTCCTCCTCAAAGAGGTAGATGCCTTGCAGTACGTCTGCTTGTTTGATAAAGCAGGAACGCAATATCCGGTCCCAGGACCAATGCTGGTTGATGGGCCGGGTGCCCCGGCCGAGTTCTCTGACCAGGATTTGTTCCTTATCCATATATTGATCCTGTTGAAGAAACACACCTTCATTATCGTCATAAGGAAGGCGCATGTTGTTGGCTATTGATTCCCACAGGGGGAGTTCAACCTTTGGCTGCAGCTTGCATTTCGCAATGAGGGGTTCAAGTTGATGGCTGTTTAATCGTTCGATCTTCTTATAGCATTCGATGGTGTATTTAAGGCACCAGACAGCTATTTTGTTGGTGTACCAGTTGTTGTTGACATTATTTTCGTACTCGTTGGGACCCGTTACCCCCAATATGACAAATTGCTTTGTTTTTTGGGAAAAAGTGGCGCGCTGGCTCCAAAAACGGGCGATGCCGATGAGCACCTCCAGCCCGTACCCGGCCAGGTATTCCAGATCCCCTGTGTGACGCAGATAGTTGTGGATGGCAAAGGCAATGGCTCCGTTTCGATGAATCTCCTCAAAGGTGATCTCCCATTCATTGTGGCACTCTTCCCCGTTCATGGTGACCATGGGATAGAGTGCGGCCCCGTTGTTGAACCCTAATTTCCCGGCATTCTCGATGGCCCGGGGTAGATGTTTGTAGCGGTAAAGCAACAGGTTTCTGGTAACCTCCGGGGCAGCCGTGGAGAGGAAGAAGGGGATGCAAAAGGCTTCGGTGTCCCAGTAGGTGCTGCCGCCATATTTCTCGCCGGTAAAGCCTTTGGGCCCGATGTTCAGGCGTTCATCATTTCCTGTATAGGTTTGGTTAAGCTGAAAGATGTTAAAGCGGATACCTTGTTGCGCAGCCGTGTCGCCCTTGATCTGGATGTCGCTTTGCTGCCAAATCTCAGCCCAGTGTTGTTTTTGTTCCAGCAGTAACTGTGTAAACCCGGCTTCAGCCGAGCGGGAGGCCTCGAGTTGCGCGTTTTTTAAGAGTTGATTAGGCGGATGGTTCATGGAACTGCATACCCCCACAAATTTGGTGACCGATAGGGGTTGGCCCTCGGTGGCCTTAAAAGAGAAGGTGTTGCTGCACGAGAGATCGGTATGATGGTGATTCGAGGCTGAAAAATCGCCCTCCACAGATACTTTCATGGCGAAGGCTACTTTGAAATCCAGCTTTTTGGTTTGGGCCAGTAAGGTTCCTTCGGTTTGGTCCGAACGGGTATCTAAAATATTCCAGAACTGTTCGTCGTAGTTGGCATCTTTGTTTCTAACATCCCCATCGAGATAAGGCGTGATGGTTACCGGCCCGCTAAAATTGACGGGGGTAAGGGTGTATTCCATTACACCGGTTTCGGGACGGTGCATGCTCAAGAAACGCCTGGAGGTAACTTTAACGGTGCACCCGTTGGGTAAAGTGGCTGTGAAGGTGCGGCTAAGCAGTCCGGTTTTCATGTCCAACACACGCTCAAAGGATTCGGTGTGGGCGGTGAACAGATCAAGCCTTTCTCCTTTTATCAGTACCTCCAGTCCTATCCAATTGGGTGCGTTCAGCACTTTGGCAAAATACTCAGGGTATCCGTTTTTCCACCAACCCACACGGGTTTTGTCGGGATAATAGACTCCGGCGATGTAGCTGCCCTGAAGTGAAGGGCCGGAATAGTGTTCTTCGAAGTTGGCTCTTTGTCCCATGAGGCCGTTGCCAAGACTGAACAGGCTTTCTGAGGCTTCCTGTTTTTCGGGATCAAATCCTTTTTCTATGATTTGCCACTCGTCCTTCTCCAAATATCTCATCATATAGGGGTTTTTATAGCTTCATTATTTTTTGATAACTCATCTCTCCAAGGTTGGGAACCACCCGATGAGCCTTTCTTAAAATCTCCGGGGATCCGATTCCTACGCATCTCATGCCTCCGTTCAGAGCGGCTTGAACGCCTGCTTCTGCATCCTCAAAAACGATGCATTCCGATGGTTGAACCTTAAGGGCCATGGCCCCTTTGGTGAACACTTCCGCATTGGGCTTGGCGTTGGTAATCTGTGTTCCGTCGATGATGACGTCGAAAAGGGATTTTATGTTGAGTTTCTGCAAAATGGTGTTGGCATTTTTGCTGGAGGAACCCAGTCCAATAAGGATTTGATGTGCCTTCAGGTCGTCCAGGAATTCCCGGGCTCCGGGCAGGATCATCTCTGGGGTCAGCTCTTCAATTAAAGCGAGATATTTTTCGTTTTTTCTGGCAGCCAGTGTTTCCCTTGTTCGGGTTGGTAAATCAATTCCTCCAATTTGCAACAATATGTTCAGGGATTCCATGCGGCTGATTCCCTTGAGTCGTTCATTGTCCTTTTCGGTAAATTCAAATCCAAGTTCATCGGCCAGGGTTTTCCAGGCTAAAAAGTGGAAGCGCGCGGTATCTACCAATACTCCGTCGAGGTCGAATAAACAAGCCTTTATCATGATTTTCTAATTTTTATCTTCAACAAAATAAACGGCGGCGGCTGCCAAAAGGAGACTGATGCCTGAAATGACCAGCGCAAAAATGGATTGGGAGCCGAAAAAGGTTTTGAGGATCGGCCCACTAAAAACTCCATTAACAATTTGTGGGATGGTGATGAAAAAGTTAAACAGGCCCATATAGATGCCCATTTTTGCCGGGGGAAGCGAGCCTGATAAAATGGCGTATGGCATGGATAAAATGCTGGCCCAGGCAATGCCAATGGCAATCATTGGCAGAATCAACAGGGTGGCATCTTTAATAAAGTAAACCGATAATAACCCCGCGGCACCTGCAAGCAATGAAAGGGAATGAGTGGTCTTACGACTGGTTTTGCGGGCGATCCATGGGAGAGCAAAGGCATAGATGGCCGCTACACCATTGTAGATGCCAAATAAAATACCAACCCAGTTGCCCGCATCGTTATAAGTTACAGAACTGGTATCGCCTACCGGAAGGCCATAGATATGTTGGGCTATGGCGGGGGTGGTGTATACCCACATGCCAAAGAGTCCCAGCCAGGAGAAGAACTGAACCACCCCCAGTTGTTTCATGGTGCGAGGCATGGCCGAAAAGTCTTTAAAAATTTCAGAGAGTCCGCTCTGTTTCTTCTTTGTGGAGCCAATGGCGGGGGATGGCGATGATGAATTGCTTAAGCGCTTCATTTCGGCAGGGGAATATTCCTTTGTGGTTATCACCGTCCAGATAATGGTAATGAGAAGAACGGCGGCCCCAATGTAAAACGAAACCGTTACGTTGGCCGGCACACTTCCTTCGGCAGCAACTTTCGAAACCCCAAACCATTCAGCTAAAGCGTAAGTGATCCAGGAGCCAATAACCGCTCCAAGTCCGATGAGGGTCGATTGTGCCGAAAAACCCATGGTGCGCTGGTCAATGGGCAGTTTGTCGGCCACCAGGGCTCTAAAGGGTTCCATGGATACATTAATGGAAGCATCCATGATCATGAGCATGCCAGCCCCAACAAACATGGGGGGAATTAGCGTGGTTAAAAATTCCGAATTGGGCATCAAGACAAGGGCCAGGGCGGTAAATATGGCTCCAAACAGAAAGTAAGGGCGTCGGCGTCCCAGACGCGTCCATGTCCGGTCACTGTAGTGGCCCACAATGGGTTGCACCAGCATCCCGGTGATGGGGGCTGCCAGCCAAAACCATCCCAAATGCTCGATGTTGGCCCCAAAGGTTTGTAATATACGGCTGGCATTGGCATTCTGAAGGGCAAATCCAAACTGGATGCCAAAGAAGCCGATGCTCATGTTCCATATTTGTGCCTTCGACAAG
>JBFHFS010000017.1:0-91052 GCA_041583495.1 Marinilabiliaceae bacterium
TTCAAAAGCGGCAGCTCCTTTTTTTTCATTATTGATCCACGGTTTTTGAGATTGCCTTCGGGCATTAAAAGACCTCCCAAGGTAATATTATCCCAAATCGCAAATTGCCCATTGCCAATCTAATATCGCAAATCCTTGTTAACCTGCCCCTTCAGGGCGCGTGATCAAAGCATTCATATTACCCGAGGCGTTGCCATCGGGCTGAAATAAGTTGGGCCTTCAGCCCGGGAAAATCTACCAATCTCCTTTTCACTTTTCTCTCCCGCAAAACGCTCATAGGAAAGCTGCTGCTCTCACTCCCATTTTTACTTGTCCTCATGCCGGACGGGTACTGCCATAAGAAAGGAAGCAAAAAATCACCGCTGCCGTGAAAGGACTAAATTTTGTGGCCTTTGGCTAAAAACAAAGAACTCGTCCTGCCGTCCTCAGACAGCTTTGTTTTTTTACACCTCAGGCCTCAAAATTCTAAACCCCCTTTCCCGGAGGCGGGTTCCTCAAAGACTTGAAAAAATGCTATGCCAAATCGCAAATTGCATATTGCAATTCTTTACCTTTTCTATATTGGTCCCCGTCAGGGACCCGGGAAACAAGCCTTTAGTACCCCCGGCTGCTTTCGTGCTAGGCACTTCGCGCCGGGGGCTATTCACCTTGGTCCCCTTCAGGGACACCGGATGCACCTTTTTTATTTGCTATCAGCTCCCTTTAACCTTTAACCTTTCCCTTTTCCGCCTTTATAATCTCTTCTATCTCGCCCCTGACGGGGCTTCTGTCTATGGTGAATGGGCGTGATTTCTACCCATATCTCGCCCCTGCCGGGGCTTTTTTTCCCTTCTTTTCCTTTAGTCTTTTATCTTCTCCCTCTTTTATCTTCGTTTTTTTCCCTTTAACTCCCGCAAAACGCTCATAAGGAAGTTGGTAACCCACCTTCCCATTCCCGTAAAGCGGGACCAGCAGAGCTGGCTTGTATCCTTTAGCCTTTCCCTTTCTTCTAACCTCTAACCTCCTCCTTCTATCTATCTCTCCATCTCTATTTATTTCTCTAACTTCTAACTTCTAACTTCCAACTCCCAACTTCTATCTTCTAACCTCTTATTTCTCTTTACCTTTTTCACTTACTCCAATGTAAATGATGCCTGCAAACCATCCACCGAGCTGGGTCCAACCCAAACGTCAAAATCACCCGGTTCGACCAGGAACGCTCCTTTTTCGTCGTAAAAGCCTAATTCATTGGCGGTAAGCATGAAGCTGACCTTTGCTGTTTCCCCTGCTTTTACCAAAATCTTTTCAAACCCTTTCAATTCCTTAACCGGCCTCACCACACTGGCAACACGGTCCCATATATACAGCTGAACCACTTCGTCACCATCCAGGTTGCTGACATTGGATACAGAGGCACTCACTTCAACCTCACGGGATCCAACTACCTTAACCTGCAAATCTGAATATTCGAATTTGGAGTAACTCAAACCGAAGCCAAACGGATAAAGGGGCGAATTCTCCTCATCGGTGTAGTGCGACCAGAATACACTTCCTCCGGAACCTTCCGGACGACCGGTATTAAACTTGTTGTAATAGATAGGGCATTGTCCCACGCTGCGGGGGAAGCTCATGGGTAACTTGCCCGAAGGATTAACCTCACCAAACAAAACATCGGCGATGGCATTACCCGATTGGGTTCCCAGCTGCCAGGCCTCAACAATGGCGGGAATGTTTTCTGCAGCCCAGGGTATCGCCAGAGGGCGCCCATTGGTCAATACTAAAACCACCTTCTTGTTGACCCGATAAACCGCTTCCAATAGTTCTTGCTGAACACCCGGTATATCAATATTGGTGCGGCTTCGGCCTTCTCCTGTCATAAAACCATGCTCTCCCAGCACCATCACTACCACATCGGAATTGGTTGCCAATCGGATGGCCTCTTTGAATCCGCTTTTGTCGGTGGTATTTATGTCTAGTTCAGAAACAAAATTTGCCTCACCCGTAACCACATCTGCCCCTTTGGCATAGCTAAAATTGGATGTATGTTTTTTTAATCCTTCTAAAACAGAAACGGCAGTTTCATCGTCGGAGCCTATCCGCCAGCTTCCTAGCGGACTTGTTTTATCATCGGCCAGGGCACCAATAACGCCGATTCGTTTTTGATCTTTAGCCAATGGCAGTAGGTTACCTTCATTTTTTAACAGAACGATGGATTTACGGGCTATATCTAACGCGGCTTCCTGATGATCAGGGTGATATAACAACTCTTTTTCACGTGCTTCGTCGCAATATTTATAGGGGTCGTCGAAAAGCCCGAGTTCATATTTCAACCGAAGGATTCTTCCGGCCGCCTCATCAATAATCGATTCCTCTACCTGGCCTTCCTTTACAAGATCCTCCAAATGATGGACATAAGCATACGATTCCATATCCATATCGCAGCCTGCCCGGGCAGCGTGGATGGAGGCTTCTTTTAAACCGGCAGCAAAGCCATGGTTAACCATTTCTGCCACACTGCCCCAATCGGAAACAACAAAACCTTTAAAACCCCATTCTCCTTTTAAGATCTCGCGCTGTAAAAAGGCGTTACCGGTGGCAGGAACGCCGTTAACAATATTAAAAGCGTTCATCACCGTTTTAACATCCGCGTCAACAGCTGCTTTAAACGGAGGCAGCACGATATTATACAGGGTAGAGGTTCCAAAGTCTACCGTATTGTACTCTTTACCTGCTTCAACAAAACCATACCCGGCAAAGTGTTTGGCACAGGCTGCAATGGTATTGTTTGCCGACAAGTCGTCCCCCTGAAAACCTTTGATTCGGGCCACACCTATTTTAGCACCCAGGTAAGGATCTTCTCCGGCGCCTTCCATCACACGTCCCCAGCGGGCATCGCGGTAGATATCGACCATAGGGGCAAAAGTCCAGTTAATGCCGATGGCCGAAGCCTCGACAGCTGCCACACGGGCTGACTTTTCCATGGCCTTCAGATCCCAGCTGGCAGCTTCACCCAATGGGATAGGAGCCAGGGTTTTATGTCCGTGGATCACGTCCAGCCCAAAGATTAACGGAATACCCAGGCGGGTTTCTTCCACAGCTATTTTCTGTAAAGCCCGGACTTGCTCCGCACCGGTAACATTTAAGAACGATCCTACCAGACCCTGCTTTACGTGTTCGTACTTCTGCTGGGCACTGCCGTCGGTTGGAGCGGGTCCTGTAGCATCGAAAAATCCGTTGTACTGAACCATCTGTCCCACTTTTTCCTTCAGGGTCATTTCAGCGAGTAAGTGATTTACCTTCTGATCTATATCATCACCTGATTCTTTTTTTTGCTGACATGCAGCCAGTGTGATGATTGTAAAAATCCCGATAATGATAATTCTGGTCATATTTTCATCCGTTTAAATTAATACCCTTAGTGCCTGTTTATGTAATTTGGAAACTACTTTGTGTTTCCTTACCACTCGTTTTATTTCACCTCCTGTTTCACTGGCGGTTTTTCATTTTTTAGTCCTTAGCTCTTTTCCCTCGCAATAACCCCGGTTTTCAGCTGGTTCCCCTTGAGGGGTTACAGAGTTGAAAACAATGAAATCGAGCATTTCGGGGTTAAAAAACTAAATTTAAACAATCTCTTGATAATTACCTGTTTTTTAGTCTGCTCCTAATAGTAAAATACCACTGAATCCCCTTGTGGGGAATTTTAGATTTTATTGAATTTCAACTGGTTCCCCTTAAGGGGTTAGGGGTAAAAAAGTTGAAAACAATGAAATCGGGCACTTCGGGGTGGACTCAATAAATTAAGGTCTGAATCGAACGGGCAGGCATGTTCACAACAGCCATATAATCATCAATATACAGAGAATATTTAACTGCCTGGTCTGATTTATTCATGACAACGGTTGTGATTTTTCCATCCGGCTTGATAAATGAGGTGCTTAACAATTTGGAAAAACTGGATGCCGTGCTGATTCGCTTATCCCCGGGAGCTATGAACTTTGAAAAGTGGCCGATAAAATAATAGGAGGGCGTATAAATCAGCTCATCGGTTTGCGTATCCGCATGAATGGGAGAAAAGCAAAAATTACCCACATGGTTGGGGCCACCTTTTTCATCCAAAAGAATATTCCAGTCGGTCCACCCCACAGTTCCATTGTTAAAATCGTTAATCATCGATTCCCCATAACGTTCTCCATTTGACCATCGTTGGTATCCTTCCTGAGTGAAACTTTCGTTACATCCTTCGGTAAACATTAACTTTTTATCCGGGAATGCTTCCTGCACGGTACGCAGGTTCTTCCACATGGCGTCTCCCCCACGCCAGGTTTCATACCAGTGAAATCCTGTTCCCCAGGCATATTTGGCTGCCTCAGGGTCGCCCAGTACCGTATTGGCTCTATCCACAATCAGGTCCCGATTATGATCCCAGACAATAATTTTTTTATCTCCCAACCCTTCCTTCTTCAGGGTGGGTCCCAGATAATTCTTTAAAAAATCGCGCTCTTCGGCGGCTGTGTAAATGCACGACTCCCAACGTTGAACGGCCATGGGTTCATTTTGGATGGTCAATCCCCAAATGGGCATGCCCTCTTTCTCGTACTCCTTAATAAATTTAGCGTAATAATTTGCCCAGGCCTGGTAGTATTCGGGCAGCAGTTTTCCACCCTGAAGCATCGTGTTGTTATCTTTCATGAACGCCGGAGGGCTCCAGGGACTGACATAAAAGGTAATCGTTCCATTTCTGCTTTCAATAGCCCTTTTTATGAAAGGTATCCGGTACTTTTTGTCGTGCTCAATAGAAAAAGTCTCCAGCTCTTTATCTCCCTCCTTAATGTAGGTGTAGCTGCCGCTGCTAAAATCACAACTATGGATATGGGTACGTAGCAACGAATAGGAAATGCCGTTTTTGCCGTAATAGGCATTTAGCAATTCCTGTTGTTTTTCGGCCGATAATTTAGCGAAAACTTCTGCTGAGGCATCCGTGATGGCCCCTCCTATACCCAATAATGTTTGAAAGGTTTTTTGGGGATTAACAAACACAGCGTTTTCTGTTTCCAGGGCTTGTTGAGCTTTAACAAACGAAATATCAGCTGTTTTGGTCAGTTTTAGTTCCGAATCCTGTGCACTTGTATACACCTCAATTTTTCGATCCTTTCCACTGAAACTATATTTGTCAGCGTTTTCTGCTTGTCCCGCATTAGAATTGTTGGATGTGCAACTGCTCATTCCCAGCGCTGCTAAAACCACAAGTATATTTCTCCTTCTCATCATTTTAGTTGTATTTTAATATTTTCTGAACAATAATCATTGTGTTTGTTAAGCTTAATCCCAGATGTAAGTTCCCACGGCTCCGCTCCACAAAGCTGAAGTGAAGATCTTACCGTTATACCGGATGTTGAATTTTGTGGAAATGGAAGTTCCGTTATTCAATACAATCAACACCTTTTTTCCTTCAGTGGTTAAAAAAGCGACCGTTTGCAGCTCATCGCTGGTATCAGATTTGATGCGAATGGATCCCGGTCGAACAAATTTGGAAGCATGTGCGATGATGTAATAGCTTACATTTCGGGTAAATGAATTGCCGGTTATGGTTAATGCACCCTGACACATGCTGCAGCCTCCATCGGTGTGAGGATTAAAATATTGATCGGAGGCTAAGTTCCACTCCAATACGTTTCTACTCCAATTTCTGGTGGCTCCAATTATTAGGGTGCCGACATGCCATTTTAAGTCACCCGCAAAATCTCCATTTGAGCCTGTCCATTGTTCCGTGAAATATAAATTCTTGTCAGGAAACTGAGCCTTTACTGTGCTCATACTTCCAATCTCGCCTGCATACAAGTGAAAGGCAGATCCATCAATGTATTTATTGGCTTGCGAATCATTTAAAACGGTTAATGGATAGTCAATGCGATCCAGGTTGTGATCGTAAATAATAATTTTAGTTTTGATATTGCTCTCCTCGAACCTTGGGCCCAGGGCCGTTTTTATAAAGTCGGCCTGATCTTCGGCACTCATGTACATACTTGGGTTATTTCCATCGTGCAGGGGCTCATTTTGGACCGTGATGGCATCGATGGTGATACCTTCCCCGGCCATCCACTGAATGTATTTGACAAAGAAACGGGCATAAACATCGTAGTACTCTTTTTTTAACGCACCCCCCATAAAACTTTTGTTGGTTTTCATCCACGTTGGGGGCGTCCAGGGAGAGGCCAGTATCTTAATATCCGGATTCAATTGAATTATTTGCTTTAAAACCGGTAACAGGTCTTCCCGCTCTTCTTCCAAACTGAAGTAATCAAGGTTCAAATCGGGCTCCCCATCAGGGGTTTCATCATAGGTAAAGGGTTCAGCACTCAAATCGGAGGCACCCAGACTAATTCGGATATAACTTACGCCTATTGAATTACCCGTTGTCAGAAAGAGTTCATTGAGCAACTCAACTCTCTTTTGTTCTGTCATTTGATTTATTACCGTTGCACTTCCTCCGGTTAAGGCAAAACCAAAACCATCTATCTCCTGATAAGTCTGAGTCGAGTCAACATCAATGGTAACCAAGCCATCAGATGTAGCTTGCCGGGCCAGGCTATCCTGTTTCTCAAATAAAACGGATTTATTTCCCCTTGTCATCCAGAATTCAACCTCACCAGATGTAATTTCAACCTGCGGATCCGTTTCCTTGTCTGGCGTTAGGGTATCATCATCTGCGCCGTTACCACAGGAGGTAACCGTAAACAGGCTTACCGCAATTACGACAAACAAATGGTTGAAAATAGTCTTCATTTTAAACTTAGCCATCCTTTAGGTTCCGATCTAATATTTCTGAAAAACACGCACATAATCAATCTCATAGGTGGTAGGCAAGGCATTTTCGTCCACCCCTAAATAACCGCCCCAGTCACCACCCCAGGCCAGGTTCAATTTAAGGTAAAAGGGTTCGAAGAAAGGCCAGGTATCTTTATTATTTTGATGGTCGTTATTAAACGTGAAATAAACTTCACCATCGATAAGACCCTTAATATAGTCTTCGGTCCATTCTACTGCATAAATATGAAATTCAGACTCTGCGGTAGAAATGTATTTTTCAGCTGTTTTTTGGGTGCCTAAAGAGTGGTTGTAAGCACTGCAATGGATTGATGAGGATACCCAATTGGGTCGGGCGCCCACTTCCTCCATAATATCAATTTCTCCATCGCCGGGCCATGAGGTAAAGTTTTTAGGCAACATCCAAAAGGCCGGCCAGGTACCCTTACCTGAAGGGAGCTTCAGCCGGGCTTCAAAATACCCGTAGGTCCAGCTCTCTTTGGTATTCATGCGGATAGACAAAACTTCATCTCCCGATTTTTTGGCAATAATTTTTAGCGTACCCTCTGAAATCATTGCACAGGTATCCTGACCTTTAACTCCTGCAATGTAATTTTGTATTTCATTGTTTCCCCATCCATTGTCCCCAGTCTCATACCACCATGTCTCAGAATGGGGCAGTGTCGCTTTTCCATCTACAGATAATGCATCGTTAAATTCATCTTGCCAGATAAGCTCATACCCGACAGGGGTCGCAATTTCCGGTTGAATGTATTGGGCCGACTCCGGTTTGGAAAAACCGACTGTGGCATTAAAACCCGTCCACACATAAATGGACGATAAGGATGGATTTTCAGTACAGTTAAGAGATACGATATTGATGTTTGGCCGGATGTTCAACTCAGACAAACTGTTAAATGAACAATCCAAATTCCTGAGTAACTTAAGGGTTGATAAATCAATCTCTGTTAAATTGTTATCGCTGCAGTTCAATATCTCAAGGGCCGTGAAACTTTCAATCCCTTTTAAGGATGTAAGGCCCAGGTTGCTGACATTTAAGTTTGTTACCTTTGCAGCTTCATCTAAACTAAACAATCCATCTCCGTTGGAATCCAGATTTTCTTTGGCATAGGTGTCTAACACGTCATCTTCGAATTCAACTTCCTGAATCAAAAATGATTGTGTGACGGAAATTTCTTTTGTAACCGTTACTGCGCTCAACTTAACGGTGGCCGTCCGGTCAGCCAAACTGTTATTCTCTGTTGTGGTAACTGTTACCGTTGTTTCTCCGTTATATCCCTTATCGGGCGAAACGATACACCAATCATCCGAAGGGGATATTGCATAACTGGTATTTGCTTTCACTGAGATGGTTTGAGTCGATGCCTCATGCGAAAAGGTTATTTCTTGGGGTGAAACTTCAATGACAATCTCGCTATCGGTGATAGATTCACTCTTGCTGCATCCGAATCCCAAAAGTAAAATGCCCAACGTGAGTAAGGTCTTTACCGTATGAGGTGACTTTTTTATGCTCAAACTTGTACCCTTTAATAATTTTTTCATAATCCCGTAATCTCTTTTTCGCCTGATCAATCTTCAATAGATAATGCGCCAACCCCAATTACGGTGTGGTGTACCAGTCCGTTAGAAAAACGGACTGGTACCTTAAACACCGGAATAGTCATTAGTTCAATTAAAATGAGTGTTGATGGTTTTCTGTGAGAATAAGTCCCATCAACTTCAATCATCTTATTCCGAAACACCTCTGAGCTCAACATTCGTTACAGAGATACCATCCTGCATATTACTCCCTCCACCTCTTATTACCAGGTAGGCTGTACCGCTGGCTGTTGCAGTAAACAAACCATTTGCTTCAGGGTTTGATGAAATAGTAGTAAACTTTTGTCCGAAGGCACTGGTTCCTGTCCCGGCCCATGTATTGATCGCTAGAAGAGAGCCACCATCACTATAATCACCACTTACAGTGGCCGGGTCTGCATATCCACAGTACACTTCAAACCATGTGTCAATACAGCCGGATGTAGAGCTTACGAACATATCAATTTGATAGCTGCGCCCCTCTACAACCTCGATTGGCTGATAGATTCCTTGACCACTCCATCCGGATGCTGTCAAGGTTGCTTTATTGCCAGCAAATGTCCAGAGGCCACTTCCCCCGGGAACGCCTCCGATTGACCATTGGGCAATATCATCCTCAGAGGCAAATTTCCCACCCCTAACAAGGTTCCCTGCCACCGGATCGGAAGTCTCCACATTAACCGCAACAGACTTTTCCTGGCTGAATATTCCACCTGCTCCTGACACCCGGTGTTTGATAGTGTATTCTCCTGCATCAGGCAGAAACAGATCCACTAAATTGGCATCTGATACATACCCGATGCCATCATCAAAATCCCACTGGTGACTGATGACATATTCATTGCTGTTGGAAGTTAATGTATAGTTATTGTCGGATACTGTTTCCACTGTAAAAGAAGCATCCAACATGTCGGAGGTTATTTTAATCTGGTCCTCATAGGTTTCCTGTGTACAGGAACCCACTGCTAAAGAAATAGCGAAGACCGCGGAAATACCTGAAATTATATTTACTATTCGTTTCATCTGATTATCGTTTTATTTTTTAATAGTCATTTTGAGTTAAACCACTATCCGAATCTATCTCCGATTGAGGGATGGGCAAATATTTCTTGCTCTCACTCCAGGTATTGGTGCGGTAAGCATTGGGAACAAGTGCAGAGGCAGCCTTGCCCGTACGAATTAAGTCCCAGTAGCGTTTTCCTTCACCCACAAACTCTAAGCGACGTTCGTTGATGATATTATCTACCGATGCAGCAATACCATTAGCACCTGTTGCCCGCACTCTAACTTCATCCAAATAAGCTTGAGCACTTCCTTCTCCGGTTGTTCCACGAGCTAATAACTCCGCAGCATTTAACAGGGTTTCGGCATAACGGTACACCCTGAGGTTATTGTTATAGTTCATATCGGGTGAAGCGGCATAATTAGCATTGCCGTTGGTTCGAGGCATGTATTTCCTCAAAAAGAATCCTGTATCCTGATAACGAGGGGAGTAGGAGGCTCCATCAGTGTCAGGAGAAGATGCAAAGTTTAAAATGCCACCATCCTTACGCTGATCACCATCACTGTACAGGTCGTACGCTGCCTGGCGAACGGGTTCAAATCCCCATCCTCCATCAAAAACGTCACTTCCTGCCAAATTATTTATTCCTATCAATTTAGGATAAACCGTACCACCATCTGCTATCGCCGAACCCCAATCTTTAGAGCCATTGGTGCTGAAATAATTAACTTCGAATATAGATTCATTACTCCACTCTCCGCTGGCTTCCCATATTCCGGCAAAATCAGGGTTCAAACCATATTGTCCACTCAAAATGATCTCATTCATATAAGATAAGGCCTTGGAGAAACGACTGTCATCATTTTGATACATAACCACTTCAGCATATATCATATAAGCAAAAGCTTTGGACACCCGCCCCGCGTTTTCGGAGGTGTTTTTCAAGGATAACCCACCATTACCAATGGCATCTTCCAGGGTAGATACCATACCCTCGTAAACTTCATCGGCCGTGAGTTGAGCTGTGGTGTATGGAAAATCCAGATTTACCTCATAATAAGGAATATTTCCCCAAAGTTTCCATAGCCACATGTAGTAATAGGCCCGCAATACTTTTGCTTCTGCCAGATAAAGTGCCTTGTTCGAATCGGAAATATCCTGAACATCATCCATGTATTCCATAACGGCATTGGCACGTTTCACTCCCGAGTATAAGGTCGTCCACAAATCGCCGCAAACAATTTCCGGTGTGGCTTCGAAATTAAACATCTTATGCAGATGAGGTTGGTCGCCCTGATCGTTACCACCCACATATACATCATCCGACATTACATCCGACACCAGGTTAAGTTGAGTCATCTGTCCCCAGGCATAATCGGTCCATGCCAGGGGGTCATAGGCAGCCACCAGGGCTTCAAATATGCGGTCTTCGGTAGTATAATAGTTATCAATCAACAAACTACTTGCCGAATCTACCTCAAGGAAATCCTCATTACAAGAGCCCATAAGAGCAGATAAAAATATGCTGCAAAATAATATATATTTACTTTTCATTGCTTTAGGTTTTTATGTGTTAAAATGACAGGTTAACTCCAAGCGTAAAGGTTCTGGCCTGTGGGTAAATACCCCGATCAATACCAATAGAGGTCCCTCCTGCAGAAATCTCAGGATCAAAGCCTTCATATTTGGTAAAGGTTAAAAGGTTCTCTGCCGAAGCGTATACACGTAAATTTGTGATGAATGCTTTATTAACCAGATTTTTCGGTAAAGTATAACCCAGTGTTACATTTTTAACACGCATGTAATCACCATCTTTTACATACAGGTCGGATGACAGCCAGTTGCCGTTATTGTTTGAGAATGAGAAACGAGGAATGGTATTAGAAGTTCCTTCTCCTGTCCAACGGTCTAACATATAGGCAGGTAAGTTGACATACCTCAGGTCGGTACGACGGGTCGCATCGTAAATATCGTTACCGATGGCACCTTGAAGCATCAGACTAAAATCGAATCCTTTATATTCAATTCCCAGGTTCAACCCGTAGGTCCAGTCGGGCATCCCTTTACCTATCATTGTGCGATCATCATCACTTATGGCTCCATCTCCATTGATATCAACAAATCGCACATCTCCGGGTACCGCCTTGGGCTGAATCAGATCGCCTTCATCATTTAAGTAGGTGTCGATTTCTGTATAATTCTGGAAAATACCATCTGTTTTATATCCATAAAAGAAGGGGAATGGCAGCCCATTCTCTGCCCTTGAAATGGTCCCTACGTTGGCATAGTTATCATAGTTGGAAAAACCGTCGGCATTACCCAGGTTAATTAGTTCATTTTCTAAATAAGAAGCATTCCCTCTAATCCTGACGTCCAAATCCCCAATCATAAATTTATATCCCAGGTCAAATTCAACGCCCCAGTTTTTCATGTCTCCCACATTACCGGTGGGCTTTGATTCTCCTACGTATGAGGGGATGGCCATGGTCATCAACATTCCGTTGGTTTTTTTCTCATAATAATCCACGGTGAATGTTAAGGCATTTTTGAGGAGACCAAAGTCAAGCCCCAGGTCGGTTTGTTCTGATTCTTCCCATGCCAGAGAAGTGTTGGCCAGTCCCGATGCTTTGGTTCCATTCACCAATGTTCCGTCACCAGTGCCAAAGACATAATTGTTTCCTGTAGAGGTAAGGGAGGTATATCCAAAAGCACCAATGTTCTCGTTCCCGTTTTTACCCCAGGATGCCCTCAGCTTTGTGGATGTTAACCATTCAGGACGGGATTCCATGAAGGCCTCGTTGGTAATATTCCAACCCAGTGAAACAGAGGGGAATACACCGTATTTCTTTCCCGGGCCGAAGTTGGAAGAACCATCTTTACGCAGGGTGGCTTGTAACATGTACTTTTCTGAAAAGTTATAGCTCAAACGACCAAATATGGAAGCCAGGGTATGCGGACTCCAGGCACCTCCACTGGCAGTTTGGTCACCATTCGAAGCGGTTCCGGTAGTAAAATCAATGTTGGCTTTATCTCCGTCTTCCTCTACCATATATTTATTGCTTCCCCCTAAGCTCCTCCCTGTCGTTTCTTTGGCGGATTGCCCCAGTATTATATTGAAATTGTGCTTGTCGGCAATACTCTTTTCATACGATAAAATATTCTCTACCTGCCATGTAATCCCCGAATTCATGCTCGACCAAACCTTTGAGTAGTCGGAATAAGTTGATTTTCCCAGATAATATTCCGGGGTCCATCCATCCGTGCCGTAAAAGGCAAGGTCAGTACCAAAGGAGGATTTAAACTTTAAATTGTCCCAGATCGTTAATTCGCCCCAGAATGTGGATACAAATTTATGGGAGTTGTTATCCTCACCGGGTAAAGCAAGTTGAGCAACAGGATTGGTGATTTCGTTGTAATCATCTCCTGCAATGGTATAAATTAAATTATTTTCCGGATCACGCTCTGCTGTTGGATGCGCAGCAGCTGCTGCCTCCTGATCCTCTTCATATAATCCCAATAAGGGAGAGAATGAAATGGCTCCTCCCAGGGCTGAGCCATACTCAGAGTTGGTTCCAATACCTTTGGAGTTTATTCTTGAATAGGCAACATTAATACCTGCTGTAAATTTGTTTAGGTAGTTGCGGTCTTTGTCATCCAAAAGGAAATAAGTCGTATTGGACCTGAGAGAAAACCGCTCATAATTGGAGCGGTCAAAATTTCCCCCAACGATTCCATCCTGCTTGTAATAACCTGCAGAAAAATAATACAATACTTTCTCTCCACCCCCGCTAACGCTCAACTGATGGTTTTGAACGGGCGCATTGTCGTAAAATAACAAATCCTGCCAGTCAGTGCCTTCTCCAAATGTATACGGGTCACTATACCTTCGCTCTTCCCCTGTATTAACCAGGCCCTCATTTATCAGCAAGGCATATTGCTGGGCATTTAATACATCCCGTTTGTTCCATTTGCTTTGCCAGCCTTGAGAGAAATCATAGTTGACCGATATCTTGCCTTTGTCTCCGTTTTTAGTGGTAACCAATATGACTCCATTGGCCGCACGAGCTCCATATACGGCGCCTGAGGCTGCATCCTTAAGTACTTCAATGGATTCGATATCACTGGGATTCAAATAATCTATTCCCCCATCAATGGGCATTCCATCTACAATGTACAATGGATCACTGTTGTTAATCGTCCCAATTCCACGGATTCGCACCTGAGCTGAAGCTCCCGGTTGACCGGAAGCAGTGGTTACGGTAACCCCCGATGCAAGGCCCTTTAAGGCATTATCGATACGAACCGGTGCTACTTTTTCCAGGTCGTTTGCCGAGACTTTTGAAATAGAGGCCGTTACAACACTTTTCTTCTGAACTCCATAACCAACAACAATTACTTCATCCAGGCCAAGTACCTTTTCCCGCAAGGTCACATTTATGAGTGAACGACCTGCGATAACTTGTTCCTGGGCTTCCATTCCAATAAAACTAAATATTAAAATGCCATCTTCCGGAACTTCTGCCTGTAGGGAATATTTGCCTTCCATATCCGTTATGGCCCCTAAAGTTGTTCCTTTTACTATTACCGATACTCCCGGGATTGGTTCTCCCGCCGAATCAATTACTTTACCCTGAATGGCCTGTTGTTGCTGCGCGACGGCGCTCAGGGATACAAATAGCACTATAAACGTACATAAGAATAGCTTATGGTACATTCTCAATAATGATTTATACATAGTTTGTAAGTTATTATGGATTAATAAATAAGAACCTTTTTAAATTCCGTTTAGTGGTGTTCCCCTGCCACAACCGTTTGCAGGGAATTAGCCGTTGTGACCAAATACAATGGCTTTGTTTCATTGTATTTACGGCGTGTCAGGCCCCATCCTGGATTGCCGATACCTTTTAAGATTACACTGAATTGAGTATTCATTCTATGAGTACCCAAAACCATCATTAATAGATCTAATGTTTTTTTCATCTCATTATTATTATTATTGGTTATTTATAGGTATTCCCGGTTTTTCTTTTCGGGAGCCTGCACCGTATTATGTTTTCAAGGGTGCTCGTTTCATTTGTGGTGATTTTTTTATGAATCTGTAAATCCATTAACAAAAATTCACATTACAATTTTAAATGCTAAAACACATTTTGCCTAAAAATTTTGGTATATGAATTCTCTACGGGATGGAATAAAGGGGTATGCAATCGCTATACAGCCGGGTGTAAAAAACAGAAAGTCAGGAAAATAGAAAAACAAAGTTATTTTTGGTTTTTCCCCTTTTTGAGAGGTTATTAAATGTAATCCCGCATATTTTAGGGAAATAAAGTAGAATTTTTACCGTTAATATTTGTTTAAATGGAATTCAAGGCTTAGAAACGGTAAAAGTTTTGTTTTGGGAATTGGGTTGTTGCTCGTGTAAGGTAAAATGGATGGGAATAGAAGTGCTGTTTAATGATATTTTGCTGCCGAATGAATGAGGGAGAAGGGGTTTTACTTTGAATAACCCTGGGTGCAACCCAGGGTAAAGACATGAAAACTCTCTGGCAACCCCAGAGGGGTTGAATAATTAACCCGACATACAAGTTTAATATTCAGCCCCTTCAGGGCTGTACCATTCAGGTTGTAGTCTACCGTGGGTTTGCACCCACGGTTATTCATATTGTGCCACTCCGTGGCAACATTAATTTAAAGGCATTACATCTCTCTGACATATTTGTTTAAGTCATCTTCGTGAGATAAATCTAATTTTTTCCGTAACCGGTATCTGGTAATATCCACACTTTTGGGTGATATATTCATCAGGTTGGCGATTTCCCTGGTTCCCAGATTAATCCTGATAAACGACAAAATACGAATATCGTTGGCAGTTAGATTTTTATGTTTTTCTGTCATTCGGTTTATGAAGTCCTGATGTATCTCGGAGAATAACTTATGGAAGAGAAAATCCTGCTTCTCCTTGTTGACCTCTTCTGCAATTTTGTTTACCCATTGTTTGGCTTCCGCATTTCGCATTTGCGAGAGTCCGTCTTTAAGGTGATTTAAAAACTCATTTTTACTGCTTATTACCTCAGTGTACTGTAGTAATTGTTCATTCCTCAGACTTAAGGTTTTTAAGGCCATCTTTTCCTTATGTAACTTCTGCTCTCTCTTTATGCTTACGTCATTTATCTTTTGCATTATTCTTATAATCATCAGAAAAACAGAAGCGATAAGAAAAAATATGGGAACCCATTTCCAGTTTGTTTGATACCAGTATGTTTCAATGTTAACGACCATTGAGTTTTCTTTTATTTCTCCACCATTAAACCTGCTTTGGAACTGAAATTCATACTTACCCCCTGTGATTCTCGAATACTCTTTCATTAACTTGTTGGCAGACCACTCGGACCATTCGGTTTCATATGGCCATAATCTAAATCTAATCTCAGCCAAATCGCTCGACGACTTATTCGTACCCAGGTAAAAGATTAAATTCTTTCGGCCACGCTCCAGGTTTATTTGTTCTTTAACGAAAGGGTAGGTATAAGTCCTGGTGGTGTCGTTGTCGGATACTGTAATTTTCGAAATAACCGTTTTGGTCACAGGTGCCAAAGAACCATCGTTTATATTAAACGTTGTAACGCCCCGGTCGGTGGCAATGCGTAACTCGCTGTCGTGCAGTTGAATAAATTCATCGTTTTTAACCAGGCTATTTTTTAATGAACTGAGCAGTTTCTGGTACGAATAAAAATTACCGTCCTTGAGATTTGTGAGTAGGTTTGGATAGTCATTTTGTACGTATGCAACGAAGTTGCTGTTCTTATCAAAATCCAGCGCGTTGATATTATTGCCGCTGATGAGGCTAAAGGGTTTTTCCTTAATAGGTTCAAAACCTCCATTTTTAAATTCCAGCAACGACTGGTCATCATAAAAAACGAAACGATCTTCTCCTTTAAAGAAGGTTTTTATCGATGAGAAGGTTTTCTTCTCTACTTTCTTCTCCTGGTTAAGTTTAAGCTGAACCAGGTCAAAATATTTGGCATCACACCAAATGCATAAATTCTCCGGGTCGTATTCAATCCTGGGATTTTCCCAGATATCCAGGTTCTCCATAAAAACAAATTGATTGTTCTGGTATTTAACCAATAACAACCCGGAGTATGCTGACAATAAGAAATAGGGTGAATTTCCAAACCTGGCAATGTCCATCACGCCTGTCTCTGTGTAAAGAGGGTGCAATTGGGTGTCTTTTAATGCGAATACCCCTTTGTTATGGCAGTTAAATATCTGATCATTGATTTTCCGTAAACGCCAGTTTTGTCCGTCACTACCTTCCACCATCCGGAATGGCTCCTTTCCCTTTGAATGAAATAACCCTTTGTTTGTTGCCAATAAAGTTGTTTCATTATTATCCAGTATAGAATAGGTAGCCCCACCATCGAAGATGGTCTTTATTGGGTTTTTTAACTCTATATAGGCTATCCCATAATCCAGTCCCAACCACACATTTCCGTTAATATCCTGTCCGATGGCTAAAACGGTATTATCTAAAAGGCCATTCGCTCTTTCTATGTGGATATTGGTTCGTTTCTTTTCCAAATCGACTTTAAACAACCCTTTGGAGATGGTTCCGAGTAACAATTCATCCTCTTTGTAAGTAGCCCCGGTAAAAAAAGCACTGCCTTCAACGCCCTGGGGCAACTTAACTTTCATTAATTCCTGGCCGTTATATTTAAACAGTCGGCCATCAAAAACAAGAACATGTAGAAGGCCATTGTGTACAAACAGTTTTCGTATCTCCCCCTGCAGGATATTCTCAGCTTTTGTAACCGGATTAAATTCAGCTCCTTTTAGTATCCCAAAATTACCCTCCTTATCCAGAGCCCATATATCTTTGTTCCAATTGGCCAATCCCCAGAAACCTTTATTTCCTTCAATGTAATTTGACTCTTTCGATTGCCTGTCGTAGGCAATTATTCTATCCTGGGTTTGGTAATAAACAGTGGTTTGGTTGCACTCAACATTCCAAACGATGCCGGTAGTAACATCTCCGATCCAATGATATTTTAAGTTTTCAGGAGAATCTTTCACGAAATAGCCATATTCCCAGGTCCCTGCACACCAGATAGTGTCGTTATAAACGCATAGGCTCCTGACTGCATCGGCTTTCAATGTTTTGGCCATTTCCCATTCCCCAAAAATATACCGAAGCAATCCATCGTTATTTCCAAAATATACAATACCCTCCGAATCGGTACCAACATCCCAGTTTTGCCGGCCGGCATTGTAGGCATTTTTATCAAAGCTTTTTACAACAGGTATGTAGTTATAGGCATGAGCCAAACCTGTAAGCAGGAAGACAATGAAAAAAGAAATTTGAACTCTTTTGGTCATTGGGATTCTTAAATTTCTGTTTAATAATGGTGTGTTTTGATAATGAGGTAAACAAATATAGTGAAATAATACTCGTTTTGTTGAGGAAGTTCAGAGGAACTGTTGTAAAGCGAAGCAACGCCAAATGAATGGGGAAGGGCAAGGGAATTTTTAGGAAGGATAAATTACGGGTCACTCCTAAAGATGAAGAAAGGCAGATGTTAAGGTTAAGCTAAAACAGCGATAGATCAAAAGATTGTCGGATTTTATGTGTGTCGCCAATGAGTTACCGTGTGTTGCCAAAGCTTTCGGTGAGTGCAAAAAGCTTTCTGCCGGTGGCACTTGTGTCAAGCTTTCGGCGACCGAAGGGTGGCACAGTGGTGGAACTGGATAACAGGCATCAGGCTTGTTGGCAAGGTGTTTAATAGCCGCACAATAACAAAAGCTGACCTATGTTTCCAACACACTGCCATAAAGCAACTTATGAATGCTTGACGAAGTATTGCAACACATTTGAGAAGCAAAAAAAAAGGCTATCTCAAGTTTCCTTTTGAGACAGCCTCTTTTTTATTGCATTCCTTAAATATTGTCGGGGTGAGAAGATTCGAACTTCCGACCCCTCGCCCCCCAGACGAGTACTCTAAACCGTGCTGAGCTACACCCCGATATTTTAGTTATGCGTCTTATTTTTTAAGACGGTGCAAAGATAACTAAAATGGGTCTTTGTGCAATTATCTTTGAAAAAAAAGTGAATGGTTTTTTCTGTTCCTCTGTTTGCCGTTTTCCAACGGTATTGATTTCAAATTGGTTAGTAGGTAATGAATCGTTATTTGTTTTTTACTATTATCTTTAAAAATGGAGTTCAATTGTCCTTTTTGGGGTTTTTAGGCGAATCATTTCTGCCGGAAGTTGAAGCGGGTGGTGTCTGTGAAAACCTGAGATGCCTGGTTGTTATAAGGGGGTATCCTTGTTTGAGGATCTGTTTTGCAATCAAAATCGCCAAATTTTTATTTCGTCTGTTTATAATAATTACTTTTGTTGTTGGCCCTCCTTAAAAAAGGTTGAGGCACTCGCTGTTTTGGTCGGTTTGCAGACCCTGCGGGATGAAGTGGTGGCCGAACACGGGATACAGAAATTTTGTTTTAGTTTGAAGAGAACTTATTTTGAGTGATTTAAATAAAAACCAGGTACCGGGTAACCCTGAAAAGGAGGGTATGGCCCAGGCACAGTTGCTGCGTGGTATGGAGAGGGGAGAGGAGGCTGCTTTTCGCTCGCTCTTCGATCTGTATTATCAGCGGCTGGTGACTTTTGCATTCCGGTTTACGGGGGATCTGGATAGTGCCAGAAGTGTGGTTCAGGATGTTTTTGTGATGTTGTACGATAAACGAGATACCATTCGCATACATACCTCCCTGAAATCGCACCTTTTTCAGTCGGTCCGAAACCGTTCGTTGAATCTGGTGAAACACGAAAAGATGAAGCGTGAGCACCACGCCCGCATGGCGCTGGATATGGACGAAGGGGTGATGCCCGACGATTCGTTGGAAATGGTTGAGCTGAAGATGTCTATCGCCCAGATAGTTAATGAGCTGCCCGGGCAGTGTCAAAAAATATTTCGCATGAGTCGGCAGGATGGAACCCCTAATCAGGAGATTGCCGATAAATTATCTATTTCGAAAAGAACCGTTGAAACGCAGATTAGTAAAGCCTTGAAGCGCATTCGTGAGGATCTGAAAAGACAGGGTTTGATGCAGTGGATCGTGCTTTTGGGGCTTTCGGGTTTTTCTGTTATTGTAGAATTAATCTAAATAACCCGACTGCGGATTACAGTGGTACGTGTATACCCTTTATGGATTGTCTTTACTTATAGAAATGAGGTAATATTTAAACTTTTTTATAAGTTTCATTCTTAAAAATGAAAATATCATGGAATTCTTACTTCAACTTTTAGCCGAATTGTTTCCTTCCGTCTCTCCCGAAGAGATAAATTCCAACATTATGCCAGTGCAGAAGGAGGCGGTAACTGCCGAAGAACCCGTTCAGGCGAGCAAGGAAGTACCCGTTGAAGACGATCTGGCCGGCTTCTTTGGTGTGATGCAATTTCATTGAGATCTTGTAAATAGAATTGAATTACATACTCATGAAGGAGTTAAAATATATGGACGGTAAGCTGTTAGTTCGTTATTTGAGTCAGGAGGCTTCCCCCGGGGAGATTTCTGCCGTGGAAAAATGGCGGAAGGCATCCCCTGAACACGAAGACCTTTTCGACCAATACAAGCGCCTCTGGGATAAGGAGCACTACCAAACCCTTCTTAGCAAAGAGGAGATGGATCGGGATTGGTGCGTGATTCGCCGTTGTATGGGTTTTGGTAAAGAAAAACCCGTCGTATTGGCCCCCGATTCTGTGTGGCTGGCCTTTGTGCGCATTGCCGCCGTGGTGGTGTTGATGCTGGCCGTGAGTGGCGCCCTGTGGACCTATTGGAATGTGCCCGGGTATGGCCGTTGGACTGCCTTTAAGACAGCCGGTTATGTGGATTCCCTGCAGTTGCCCGATAACAGTATGGTGTTTCTAAACCAATATTCATCTCTTACCTATCGCAACAATTTTGGGGATGATGAGCGAAATGTCTCCCTACAGGGTGAAGGTTATTTTGAAGTCACCCGCGATGCTGCCCATCCTTTTCGCGTGATGGCCGGCGATGACCTGGATGTTGAGGTGGTGGGAACCTGTTTTCATATTAAAACACCCAGTAATGTGCGTGATTTCGAACTTAATGTAACCGAAGGAACGGTTTTGTTTTCGCACAAAAAGCTGTCGCAAAGTGTTACAGCGGGTAACTCGGCAATTGTTTCTCAGGCGGGGATTCAGGTTATGCCTATCGAGAGTACTAATTTTATCTCCTGGAAAACCGGAGAAATTGAATTGGTTAGCAAATCCCTTCCACAAATCCTTGCCATTTTGAAACACCATTACAGGGAAATCAAGGAGGTTCAGTTAAATACCTCCAGTGATGTGTTGGTCACTACCCGGTTTAAGAACCAACCTCTTAGTGAGGTTCTGGAAGAGCTGGAGATACATTTTGATAAAAAATTTCAGTTTGATGAAGGAGTTTTGATAATCTCTGATTAATTTCGGGAATTCAATTGAATCCAGGATTATTAGGTATTGTTAAAATTCGGCCTTATTAAAACAAAAAATCTAGTGGTCATTCTTATTCTTGGAATGACCTCTTTTGTTTCCCCCGCGCAGGACAAAATTTCCTCAACACTCATTGAGATTGGGGTGCGTCAGGGAAGCACGGTCGATCTTATTGAATTGTTGGAACAGAAGAGCGGTTTCATCATCAGCTACAGTTCCCGTTTATGTATGAGCGGGAATATAAGGCTCTCTTCCTCACGCAATACCCTGATGGGGTTTTTGAGGGAAGTATTTCACGATTGTCCTTTCCGTTATATTTTAAGCGCCTCTAAGATCATCCTTTTACCCCGGTCCTGGTCCGATATGTCCTTCACCATTAGCGGATATGTGAGCGATTCGGTAAGTGGGGAACGACTGTTGGGCGCCAATGTCTATGATGGGGGGCGGTTGATGGGAACCACCACCAATAACTATGGCTTTTTTAGTCTGACCATTCCCGGAGGGGAGGTGGAAATAAATGCTTCTTTTGTAGGATATAAATCCATCCGGAAACCGGTGCTTCTTCGGTCGGATACCGTGATACATTTTAGATTGTTGCCCTCCATCGAGCTGGACGAAGTGTCGGTGATTGGTTCACGTATTCCCGATATGCAAAGTCCCGGGAATATTGGGACCTTAAAGGTTTCTATGGAACAGATACGGAACGCACCGGCCCTTTTGGGCGAAGTGGATCTGATGCGGGGCATTCAGCTTCTGCCGGGTATTCAAAGTGGCTCCGAGGGTTTCTCGGGTTTGTATGTCCGGGGTGGAGGACCCGATCAAAATCTGGTGCTGCTCGACGATGTGCCTGTTTACAATGTGGGGCATCTGTTGGGTTTTTATTCCATCTTTAATGCCGAAGCCGTGAAGCAGGTCTCGGTTATTAAAGGGGGCTTTCCTGCACGTTATGGCGGCCGGCTCTCTTCGGTGCTGGATGTGCGAATGAAGGATGGCAATGAGCAAAAAGTTGCCGGTGATCTTAGCCTGGGTCTGCTCTCTTCGGGGCTTTCTCTTAACGGACCGGTGAAAAAAGAGCGCTCCTCCTTTGCGTTGTCGTTCAGGCGTACCTATCTGGATGGTCTGGCGGCTATCTATCAGATGGGCAATGATGAACGCACCAACTATTATTTCTTCGATTTGAATGGGAAAATTAATTATCGTTTTTCGGATAAAAGCAAGATATATCTGAGTGCCTACTGGGGACAGGATAAATATTACACCCTTTACAACTTCCAGGAACAGGAGGTGGAGTCGGGTTCCGGAACCACCATCGTTCAAGGGGTCACCCTTAACGATGAGAGCAATGCAGGATGGGGTAATTTTGTGTCGGCCCTTCGGTGGAATTATGTGTTCAATGCCAGGCTCTTTTCCAACTTTACCCTCACCTTCTCCAATTATCGATTCTTTATCGGCTTAAAGCGGAACGATAAAACCGAAAACCAATGGAGTACCTACAATCAGCGCTATTTTAGCGGGATACAGGATTTGAACATGAAGGCCGATCTGGAATATTTTGCCTCTCCATCGCATACCATCCGGTTCGGAGGGAGTGGTGTTTTGCACCGTTTTAATCCGGGGGTGGATGTCATTCAGTCGGGTGTGGGAGATACCTCTGCTCAACAGGATACCACCATTGGTGATGTAAATATGTATGGCGAAGAGTACCATGCCTATGTGGAAGATGAATTTACCCTTGGAGAGAAATGGGAGGCAAATGGAGGGGTTCATTTTGCTCTTTTTAGAGGTGAGGGAACCCCTTACTGGTCGGTGGAACCCAGGGTGGCGCTGCGGTATAGGCTCACCCCAAGGCTGGCCTTTAAGGGAACCTGGGCAATTATGTCGCAATTCATTCACCTGGTGGGGACTTCGGGATATTCACTGCCCACCGATCTTTGGCTGCCGGTGAGCGACATGATAAAACCCATGCGGAGCCACCAGTATTCGTTGGGAACCGATATAATACTGGACCAAAAAAAGAGATATATTCTGTCGCTGGAAGTCTACTATAAAAAGTTCAGCAACTTGCTGGCCTATAAGGAGAGTACCAGTTTTTTTGATTACAGTACCTCATGGGAAGACAAACTTACAGCCGGGAATGGCGAATCCAAAGGGGCTGAGTTGTTGTTGCAAAAGGTGGGGGGCCCCCTCACCGGATGGGTGGGGTACACCTACGCTAAAACCACCAACCAATTTGATGAATTGAACCAGGGGGAGACCTTTGCCGCCCGTTTTGACAGACGACATGATGCCAGCATCTTTTTTAATTATAAGTTTAACCCGCGGGTGTCGGGCAGCCTTACCTGGTTGCTGGGATCGGGCAATCCGGTGACCCTTCCCGAGGAGAAATATTATGCCCCCGATCTCCCCTTTAGTGACCAAACTGCCTATGGGTATTCTCAAAATGCCAGTGCTTTGAATAATTACCGAATGCCCCTGTTTCATCGGCTGGATGTGGGGTTTAACTTTTCCAGGATGCGAAAGAGGGGAGAGCGTACCTGGAGTTTGGGCGTCATCAATTTGTATGGTCGCCAAAACGCATTTTTGCTCTATTTTAAAGATAGCGATGTGGATTCCGAAAGCACGGTGAGGAGTTTGAAGCAATTAAGCCTTTTCCCTTTTCCGATCCCATATATTAAGTACGCCTTTAAGTTTTAAGCCCATGGGTTACCTAATTGATTAAAATAATGAGACACCACCTTTTTAAATCCATATTTATTGTCGCCGTTACCCTGCTTCTTTTCGGGGCCTGCGAGAAAGACCTTGATCTGGAGATTAGGGAGCAGGGGGGCCAGTTGGTGCTTTTTTCCTTCATCACTCCCGATTCGGTGTTCAAAGTGCATGTGAGTAAGAGTGTTAGTAATTTGTCGTTAAACGATTTCGACAGGGTTTACAACAGCACCGTGAATATCTATCAAAATGAGACGTTGGTCGATTCATTTCTTTTTCCCTTCGATCAGCTCTGGGCTTCCCGGCCGGAGGTGAAGCCACGCGAGGGAGATGTGTTTAAAATTGTGGTGAACGATGGTGATGGGTTAACAGCTACCGGTCAAACCACTGTGCCGCTGGCCATCCCCATTGCCCGTTTGGATACCGCCACTACTTCCTCCTTTTTGGCAGATGGAACCTACCAGCAGACGTTTAAATGTACCCTGGAAATTCCCGATCCGGAAGATGAGGCCAACTATTATCAATTGTTCATGCTTGAGAAATCCTGTTCTCTTATCAATGGGAATACCACCTGTGTGAAGCAAATGGTGGATTATGCCAAGGAGGACGCTGTCTTTTACTTCCGTGACCAGGAGGGAAGCTTGTTGGGTGGTATTGACTTTGGAGGGTGCTTCTCCGACTTTTTATTTCAGGGAAAAAGATACAGTTTAAACGTTCAGATACCCCTTCAGTATAAATCTAACCCACCTGCCGGAACCCAAAGAACCCTCTACTTTTTGTTGATCTCTCAAACCAGTGACTATTATAATTATTTCAGAAGCAGGGTTGTTGCCGAGTACAGTTATGATTTGCCCATTATCGACCCTATAAAAATATTTTCTAATATCGAAGGGGGGCTTGGTCTTGTGGGAGGCCTTTCGGTGGCCGTCGACTCACTGGTTTTCTCCCATGTGTCGGAGTAGGGAACTTCACTCCTGAAAAGATGGCAGACGGTTTGTCGATTGTGGCAGTTGATTTGTGGATTTCGTGTTTTGTGTTAATTTATTGAAAAGCAGACAAATAAAGTGTTTTCGGATTTTTTGGTTCCCTTTTTGAGTGTAGGGGGGAGTCTTTTAAGTTTAAAGCAAAAAATGATAACTTTAATTTTTTAAATCATAAATATTATGGCTCTTTTTGGAAAAATGGATAGTCTAAAGGACGAAAAAAGCAACGTCTCCGACAAAAATATAACAGATGTGGAAAAAGTAAAGGTTTTGATTATTGGTTCAGGACCTGCCGGTTATACCGCCGCTATTTATGCCGCACGGGCAAATCTCAAACCTGTAATGTACGAGGGCCTTCAGCCCGGCGGTCAGCTCACCACCACCACTGAGGTGGAGAATTTTCCCGGATATCCCGACGGCATCACTGGCCCTGAAATGATGGAAGATTTAAAGAAACAGGCTGTTCGGTTTGGTGGAGATGTCCGGTTTGGATTGGCAACCAAAGCTGATTTGTCAAAACGACCCTTTAAAATTACCATCGATGAGAAAAAAATTGTTGAGGCCGAGGCGCTGATCATTGCCACAGGAGCTACCGCAAAATACCTGGGCATTGAAGATGAAGCCAAATATGCCGGCTCCGGTGTTTCCGCTTGTGCTACCTGCGACGGGTTCTTCTATCGTGGTAAGGATGTGGCTGTTGTGGGCGGAGGTGATACCGCTGCCGAAGAGGCGCTCTATCTCTCAGGCATGTGTAATAAAGTCTATATGATTGTCCGAAGGAACGAACTCAGGGCCTCTAAAGTGATGCAGGAAAGAGTGTTCAAAACCCCCAATATCGAGGTGTTATGGGAGCACCAAACCAAGGGCCTCTTTGGCGATGGTGTCGTGGAAGGCGTGCGGTTGGTTAAGAAAAAAGGAACCCCCGAAGAAGAAGAAGTTTCGGTTAAAATCGATGGTTTCTTTTTAGCCATTGGCCATAAACCCAACTCCGACATCTTTAAGGAGTATTTGGAGACCAATCCGGTTGGCTATATAAATACCATTCCGGGTACTTCTAAAACCAATATCCCAGGTGTGTTTGCCTGTGGGGATGTACAGGATTCAATTTACCGGCAGGCAGTGACCGCCGCCGGAACCGGCTGTATGGCCGCTATCGATTCCGAGAGGTGGCTGGCCGAAAATGCCTGATAAGAGATCCCTTTAAGGAAGCTTTTTTATACCCGCGGCGAAGATTTTACTTCGCCGTTTTCTTTCCTCTTTCCTATACCAATGCAGTGGATCGAAAAGGTAAAAAGGTAACAAAGTGAGGGGGGCGCTGGCCGGATCCCTGTTTTTTATCGGGAAGAGATAGATCAGCCACGCAGGGTGTTTCAAAGAAGGTAACCACCAGCTTTTCCTGCCCCAGCTTATTTTGAGTTTTTCCGGGTGGTGGTCGGTAATTAGAAGTACCAGGCCAGGGTATTCCGCGGTAGCCTTATTTGAGTATAGCGCCGGGAAAAAATTACCATTCTGCAATTGGTATGATATATGATCATTGGTTGTTTTGTGCAAGTGATTCATATATAATGTGTTGTCGGTTTTGTGACGATCAGAATAATTTCTGATCCAATAAGATTTTGAAAAAGCACCCTCCTAAATTGTAAAAAAAGGTTATTTTTGTGTCCTGCCCAAGCAATTTGAAATTCGATTAATGGATGAAATTTTTAGTAAAATAGGGACCTCTCAAACGCTTAGTCAAAAAATTGAGCGAAAAATTGAAGAGGCCATTAGGCAAAAGAAGTTGTTGCCCGGAAATAAGTTGCCTTCCGAGAAAGAATTATGCGGCCTCTTTGCTGTTAGTCGTACCGCCTTACGAGAAGCCCTCCGGCGACTGAGTGCCCGGGGACTGGTGGAGATTCGTAAAGGAAGTGGGATGTATGTCTCGGAACTCAAGATCGAGGATGCTGTTAAATCCCTGAATCTCTATTACGACCTGAGCTTCGACTCGAATTTGATTTCTCAGATCATTGAGGTGAGGCGTATCTTTGAACCCGAAATTGCCCGCCTGGCTGCCCGCAACCGCTCGGAAGAGGACCTTGTGGTGCTCAGAAAGGATATGAAGGACCTGGTGAAATGTGACCCTGATAATACTCAGTTGGAGGTCGATACTATTAACCGGTTTCATATGGACCTGGCTAAGGCCACCGGAAATCCTATCATCATCATTAGTCTGGAGCCCATTTACTCATTGTTACCCCGGATGCGGAATTTCATATATGCCAATCTGGAAGGGGAGAAAGAGTTTACCCTCGAGGCACAAAAAAACATCTTACAGGCGCTGGCCGATGGTGACGAGCAAAAGGCCTACGACGAAACGGTGAAGATTGTAAATCGAAATCAGGAGATTTACGAAAAATATCTCAAAGAAGTATTGAAGTAGTGACCTACAATTTGTGCGTCCATCATCCTAAGGATATAAAAGAAAGCCCGAGGCGTTGTCCTCGGGCTGAAATATGATGGGCCTTCAGCCCGAAAAAAAATCTACCAATCTCCTTTAACCTTTTCCCTCCCTTTCTTACCGGTTCTTTTTATAATTGTCGATGGCTTTTTTTACCGATCCGTATTTGAGCAATAAATCCTGTGCCTCCTCAAATTCCAGCGATAGTTCATCCATCAGCATGCGCGCTCCTCTAATGATCAGTTTCTTGTTGGTGAGTTGCATGTTCACCATCTTGTTTCCTTTTACCCTTCCCAGCTTAATCATGATGGTGGTGGTAATCATGTTCAGGATCATTTTTTGGGCAGTGCCGGCTTTTAATCGCGTGCTGCCGGTAATGAATTCAGGGCCTACAATGGCCTCGATGGGAAATTCGGCAGCCTCTGCTATTTTGGAGCCGGGATTACAAGTGATACAGCCGGTGAGAATCCCGTTAGAACGGGCTTTGGAAACGCCCCCAATCACATAGGGGGTGGTGCCTGAGGCGGCAATTCCTATGACGGTGTCCAGGTGATTGATCTTATGTGCTTTTAATTCCTCCCAGGCCCGGTTGGTGTCATCCTCAGCATCTTCAACCGCTTTGCGCAGTGCCACATCCCCTCCGGCAATCAACCCAATGACCATCGTCTCGGGGACGCCAAAGGTGGGCGGGAGCTCGGAGGCATCCAATACGCCTAACCGACCGCTGGTGCCGGCGCCCAGATAAAATATGCGGCCTCCCTTTTTCATTCGGTCGATGATGCGAATGACCAGCTGTTCGATTTGAGGAAGTGCCTCTTTTACCGCTAAATGGACTTTGGCGTCTTCGTTGTTGATGCTCTTTATCAGGTCGGAAACTTCCATCTTTTCCAGGTTCTGAAAGGTTGATGGCGTTTCGGTGATGCTTAGTGTGAACTTGTTGGAATCAATAGCAGACATAGCTTCTGATTTAATAATCTTGTTTTGTTATTTTGAATAGTATTGTATCAGGCCCGGCATGGGATCCTTGGAAATGTGGCCCACCTTAAGGTTGAACCTTTTGGCTGCCTCTGTCAGCTGCTCTTTAAAGTGCCAGGCAATGCTCCCTGTAAAATGAACGGGCAGAGAGGTGGCCGATCGGTATTGCATCACATTTCGTGAGAAAAATTCACTGAAGGCCTCGGTGACAATCTTAGCGATAGCAGGTTCTTTTATGTGCTCGGAGACAAATTGTGTGAATTGGGCGGCAAACCGGTTTGGAAAGGGTTTTCTGTAAATGCTGTCCAGAACTTCGGCCGGGGTTATGGCATATTTATCGAAGAAGGTTTTGGTTAACGCTTCGGGCAATTGATTTTTTAAAACATCGGAAAGCAGTTTCTTCCCAAGGGCCGCTCCGCTGCCTTCGTCTCCCAAAATAAATCCCAACGGGGACACATTGTGAACAATAGTATGACCATTGTAGTGGCAGGAGTTGGACCCCGTACCCAAAATACATGCGATGCCCTCCCCGTGGCCACACAAAGCATGTGCAGCCCCCATTAAATCGCTGGCGACCTCTATTTTGGGGGAGTTGAAAAATTGGGTCAGTGCCTTCTCTACGATACTGCTGGCCTCGGGATTGGCACAGCCTGCCCCGTAAAAATGAAGGGACTTGAAGTTTCTCAGGGGCGTGTCATACTCCTTTTCAAGAGTGCTCAGAATGGCGGCTTCGTCCTGATAATAAGGATTGATACCTGCAGTTTGAACCAGAGTATGGTCTCCCGTGATGGTGTTTAATAAACACCAGTTGGTTTTTGTGGATCCGCTGTCTGCAATTAATATCATAACAATTCCCTCCGTAGTTTAAAATATAATTAAAATAGTGGGTCAATAATACGTTTGCATTTGTGGGTATGTTAACCAAAATGAACGTTGTTTTTCGCTCTGCAAAGATAGTAAAAATTGCTTAATTTTGCGTATTATATAAGATGTATTACAAGTGTTTGTTTGTTCAAAAATTGTTCCTATTTTTGAACCTAAGAAGAACTTTCCTATAGCGTTGTTTAATTGATGGTATTTAAGGAGTGGCGCTTGGGTTTTGGGGCTAAAATTACAATAATATCCTGCAGTATGAGGCATTTCCATCGGTTATTTCTGTGTATATGTATGTGTGTGTCTGCTCTGCTCATTGGTAGTTTAAGTGCATCTTCGCAGGAAAGAAACCCCAGAGAGGTCCGATTGGAAAAACGGGTGGTTCGTCAGCTTAGTGATTTGCCCGATTTGTTCGAGGGCTGGCATCACCTGGGGAAGCTGGGTGTTGATAGCCTGAGACTCAACCTGGAAAGGCGTTCCCTCCACTTTTTTTGGGCGCCCGATGTGACCCACATACCCGTGAGAGCTCCCTGGATTGTTGGTGTTCGCCAAACGATACAAGAAAATCTGAGTGCCAAATACCGGGATTGGTCCGTTGAATTAACCACTCGTGGCAGACCCCTGGAAGACTTTGTACCTCAATATTTTCGGAAGGGTTATCTGCCCGATGATTCGTTGCGGATGATCGTTAAAGAGGAGGTTCGTCCTTTGGTTAGGGTGGCAGGAGAACCCCAATTTAGCAAGGGTCTGGGTGGGCATCATATTGCCCTGTGGCCAAGCCATGGATATTATTATGAGGCTTCGCTCGATCGCTGGGAGTGGCAACGGGCCCGCCTCTTCGGAACGGTAGAGGATCTTTTTCCTTTTTCGTTTATCCAGGGTTTCCTGGCCCCGATGCTCGAAAATGCAGGAGCCCGGGTGCTGACTCCCCGCGAGCGCGATATTCAATCTCTGGAGGTGGTGGTGGACAACGATGGGTCGACTGCCGGCTCGCGTATTATTGTGGAAGGAGAGGAGCTGCAGATAGATACAGTGGATCATGGATTTGCACTTCCTGATACTCTTTTTGAGGGGGATAATCCCTTTCAATCGGGTTCTTATTTAAGGTTAACCGCTCTGGAGGATAAGGCCGGTAAGCTGACCTATCTTCCCTGTTTCACCCAATCGGGAGAATATGCCGTTTATGTCTCCTGGGCTCGTGGGTCACACGCCTCCGATAGCGTTGCCTACCTGGTAAACCATACGGGTGGGAGTACTCTTTTTTATGTCAATCAAACCATGGGCTATGGTACGTGGGTGTATTTGGGGACCTTTTGTTTTGTCAGCGGCACCAATGCTGAAAAGGGTTCGGTGACTTTATTGGTGCCCAATGATGCAAACGTTTCCGTTACGGCCGATGCAGTCCGTTTTGGCGGTGGGATGGGGAATGTAGCACGCCGCCCGTCTAATGAATATGTTCCCAATCAGTGGTCCTTGAACGAGGGGACAGTAAAGCTTCCTGCAACCAGAATGGGAAATACGGGTGCTTCCCACTATAAACTGAGTGGTAAACCCCGCTGGATGGAGGCTGCAAGATACTGGCTTCAATATGCCGGTATGCCCGACACACTGGTTTATAGTCTCAACCAAAATAAGAACGATTACAACGACGATTATCAATCGCGGGGGGAGTGGGTCAATTACTTGATGGGTGCCCCTAACGGGCCCACCAGGGCGCCCGATAGGCCTGGTTTAAATATTCCCATCGATCTGGCTTTCGCCTTGCATACCGATGCGGGGATTACCCCCAACGACTCGATCATAGGCACTTTAGGCATTTACAGTAGTCTCCGCAACGAGGGCCTTTTTCCCAATGGAACCTCGAAATTGGCCAGTCGTGATTTGACCGACCTGGTACAGACTCAGATTGTCTCGGATATTCGCGCCACGGTCAATGATCATTGGACCAGGCGGGCCATGTGGGATAAAGCTTATTCGGAAGCCTGGAAGCCAGGCGTCCCCACCATGTTGCTCGAGTTGCTCTCGCATCAGAATCTGGCCGATATGGAATATGGGCTCGATCCACGATTTAAATTCAGGGTGGCTCGTGCCATCTATAAAGGAATGGTGCGTTTTCAGGCTGCGCGCGAGGGGCGCGAGGCCGTTATTGCGCCTTTGGCTCCCGACCATATGGCTATAGAACATATGAATGGCCGGCGGGTGAAGATCAGCTGGCAGCCTGTTCCGGATTCACTGGAAGCCTCGGCTGTCCCTTCACAATACAAAGTGTACAGGCGGTTGGAGGCCAATGGTTTTGACAATGGAGTGGTCACCTCTAAGCCTTTCTTAATAGTCGACCTGCCCGAATATGAAACCATTTACAGCTTTAAAGTGGCTGCCGTGAACGAGGGGGGAGAGAGCTTGACCAGTGAAACCTTGTCGGTATCGCTTCAGCCCGATAGCCCTAACCTGGCTCTTATCGTGAACGGCTTCGACCGGGTGGCACCGCCGGCATTTGTGGAGGGATCCGTAGCGGGCCTGGCCCCCTGGGACGACGAAGGGGTACCTTATATTCAGGATGTTAGCTTTACCGGCAAACAGTACGACTACAACCGCTCTTCCCCCTGGCTCGATGACGACAGTCCCGGCCATGGGGCCAGTTATTCTGATTCCGAAGGACAGGTGATCCCCGGGAATAATTTCGACTTCGTTCGGGTGCATGGAGAGGCCTTGAGGGAAGCCGGCTTATCCTTTGTCTCGGTAAGTGACGAAGTTTTCGAAGAAGCGGGCTTTGATATCTCTGCCTACATGGCCGTGGATGTCATTTTTGGCGAGGAGAAAGCCACCCGGAGTCTCTCACCCAATAAGACCCAAGAGTTTCGAATATGGACCCCTTCCATGATCTCTTCGCTGGGCCGCTATCTTGAGAACGGGGGCAACCTTCTTCTTTCCGGGGCCTATATAGGTTCGGAGATGATCGAAAACAGCGACTCGGCAGCCATTGGGTTTGCGAAGAACTATCTTCATTTTGAATGGCGTACCAATCATGCCGATAACCTTGGAAAAGTGGTGGTGACCGATGAACTGGCTGCCCGATTCCCCGCTTCGGTTAACTATAATACTTCCTTTCTTCCCGGAGTCTATAAGGTGGAAGCACCCGATGGACTGGAGCCTAAAGGCGAAAGTGCCCACCGTCTTTACCGGTATGCCAGTAATAATGTGAGCGCCGCAGTGGCCTACGAAGGAAAGCACCGGAGTGTGGTTTTGGGGTTTCCTTTTGAGAGCATTGTGGATGTGACACAAAGAAATGCATTGATGATACAGATTATCGCGTTTTTTGAGAATAATATGAAATCGTTTAACAGAATAGATAAAGAATAATCCCGGGGAATTGCAATCTTCTCCTTTTAAGGCATGTAGCAGGAATTAAGGTTAGGTGCCCTGATAGGAAAAAAAGATTGTAAATGGCCCTGGGTTCGATAATTATAAAACAAGCAATTAATCATATGGAAAAGTCAATTATCTGTTTTTTACCATCCGCCGAAAAGGCTGACCTTGGCCTGACCTTGGGCGAACTGCAAAAAGAAAATCTGATTACCGACATTTGTGTTGTCACCACGGGCGATGCCAGCATGGTTCCTGAGGGGATAACCTCGGTGGGAGTTCCCGGGTTTAACTCTACCCAAATGGTAAAGGAGATGGCCCTAAGGAGCAGGGAAGCTGATTATGTGCTTCTTTATTCCAAAACACTGCCCCTGAAGCTGGGTGCTAATGCGCTTCATCGAATGATGCAGGCTGCCGATAGCGCGGAGGCGGGTATGGTCTATTCCGATTATTATGCCCTTAAAGAGGGTCAGCTTATGCCTTCCCCGGTGATTGATTATCAGGAGGGTAGCTTAAGGGATGACTTTAACTTTGGCTCACTGATGCTGTTGCGTTCGTCAGCCATACAGCAAGCAGCTGAAGCCATGACCACGGAGTATCGGTTTGCAGGGCTCTACGATTTGCGGCTGAAGATCTCGCAAAACTACCGTCTGGTGCGCTTGCCCGAGTTTCTCTATACCGAAATGGAGACCGATACCCGCCGGTCGGGAGAAAAGATTTTCGATTATGTTGACCCCAAAAACCGGCAGGTTCAGGTGGAGATGGAGCAGGCTTGCACCCAACATCTTAAAGATGTGAAGGCCTGGCTCAAACCGGAGTTCGCAAAGGTCGCCTTCCAGGAAGGGCAATTTCCCGTGGAGGCATCGGTGGTAATACCTGTTCGCAATCGCATTAAAACCATCGAAGATGCTGTGCGCTCGGTGCTTAGTCAAAAAGCTTCTTTTGCCTTTAACCTTATTGTGGTGGATAACCACTCTACCGATGGGACTACGGAGATCCTGGCTGCTCTGGCCAAAGAGGATAACCGGTTGATACATGTCGTTCCCCAACGCGATGACCTGGGCATTGGTGGATGCTGGAATGTGGCGGTGATGCATGCATCGTGTGGAAAGTTTGCCATCCAGCTCGATAGCGACGATTTGTATGTAGACGATAACGTGATTCAAACGGTGGTGGATGCCTTTTATGAGCAGAATTGCGCCATGGTTGTGGGGGCTTATCAAATGGTTAACTTTAAGCTCGAGGAGATTCCTCCGGGTTTGATCGATCACCGCGAATGGACCCCCGAAAACGGCCGGAATAATGCTTTGCGCATCAATGGACTGGGAGCTCCGCGGGCTTTTTATACACCCGTTTTGAGGAAGATATTGGTGCCTAACGTGAGTTATGGTGAGGATTATGCCCTGGGATTAAGCATCTCAAGGCATTACCAGATTGGGCGCATCTATAAGCCTCTTTACCTTTGCCGTCGTTGGGATGACAATTCAGACGCCTCATTGGATATTGTGAAGATGAACGGTCATAACCTTTATAAAGACCGCATACGCACACTGGAGCTGTGGGCCCGTATTGCCCTGAATAAGAAAGACCGGCCCTAACAGGTGGGTGTTCCTGATTTTGACAGGGGACCCCTAACCGGTTTCAACTACCAATATTGGATGGTTACAGATTAAGCAAAATGAGTTACAATAAAAAGATGGATGTTAGGTTTTCGAAAGAGGTTGAGACGTTGATTAACGACCAACTTAAGGAATGGGATTTGGCCACCATAAACTATGAGGGTTTAAAGCTGGTCAAAACCCGGTCGTTGTTTTTTAGCGGGGGTACTGAAGTGAAAGTTCAGGTTAACCCGGAGCGTATACGCTCTTCGGCAGCTAAGGTAGATGACCGTTCGATAAGGGCGCGACCCTGTTTCCTGTGTCAAAAAAACCTGCCGGTCGCTCAGCGAGGCATCTCTTTCGGGGAGAGTTATCAGGTGCTGGTTAATCCGTTTCCCATTTTTCCACGCCATCTTACCATACCTCACCAATCTCACACCCTACAGCGAATTAAGGGTCGTTTGGGCGATATGATGAACCTGGCCCGGGCCCTTCCCGATTTTGTGATTTTTTACAATGGGCCCAGGTGTGGAGCCAGTGCCCCCGATCATTTTCATTTTCAGGCCGGCAATAAAGGTTTTTTACCCATCGAGCGGGAATTTATGGCCGGTGAGAATCAAACCACTTTGGTGGATACTTCCGCTTTGCGCCTGAGTACCATGGATCACTACCTCCGTAAAACGCTGGTGTTGGAGGGGACGGATGCAACTGAAACTGAGGTTTGGTTCAACCTGGTTTATGACTTCTTGGAAGGCATTCAACCGGGTGAGGAAGAGCCTATGCTTAATATTTTGTGTTCATGGGTGGAGAATCGCTGGCAGGTATTTGTGTTTCCAAGAAAGGCTCATCGACCACGTCAGTTTTATGCTACGGGTGAAGAGCAGATATTGTTGAGCCCCGCATCGGTCGATTTCGGCGGTGTGTTGATTACCCCCCGTCAGGAGGATTATAGTAAGCTAAACAACGAAATTGTGGAGGATATCTTCGATCAGGTTACCTTGGGAGATGGCGAATGGGAACAACTCATAAGAACCTTAACATCAGCCTCTAACCTCTAATCTCAACCTTTTAACTTTTCCACTTTCAACCCCACATATTATGCCACCCAGTATTGAAGTAGGCGTTTTATTTGCACCCGAATTTTCCGTTGTTCTCAATGGCGATTTTAAGCTGAAAGGATCGGGGCAGTTATTATCCGGGCCTGGCTCGGTGAGGCTTGATGATGAGGTATGTATCCTTTGTGTTAACCAGCGCGAAATAAGAGAGGCTCTGCCCCTGGAGCTGGAGCCTGTAAATTACCAAACTGCTTCGTTCGACCTTAAAAACGTGGTGATTGGCATCAATTTTCATTGGGAACGCAAAGAAGACCAAAGATTTAAAGGGGTGCTTCGCATTATTCGGGAGGGGGATCATCTGACGGCTGTTAATAGGTTGCCACTGGAGGATTATCTGGTCAGTGTTATCTCTTCAGAGATGAGTGCAACTTCTTCTTCTCAATTGCTGAGAGCCCATGCGGTGATTTCCCGCAGTTGGCTGCTGGCTCAAAAAGAGAAAGAGCAGCAGTTGAAAGAAAGCGGCCATTACGTTACGATGGTGGAAACACCCACCGAAAAGATTAAATGGTACGATCGGGAAGATCATCTTAACTTTGATGTTTGTGCCGACGATCATTGTCAACGCTATCAAGGCATTACCCGGGCTTCGGCAAGGGAGGTCGAACAGGCCGTGGCCGATACCAGCGGGGAGGTGCTTACCTGGGAGGGAAAGATCGCCGATGCACGGTTCTCTAAATGCTGTGGGGGCATTACCGAGTTGTTCGAATATGCCTGGGAACCTGTACATCATCCCTATCTGACCAAAGTAATTGATGCCCCTCAGTTACCCGAAGGATTTGACCTCGACTTAACCGGCGAAGATGCTGCCAGGGCCTGGATTACCGGCAACCCACCCGCCTTTTGCAATACGAATGATGCCGGGGTGTTGTCGCAGGTACTCAACGATTACGACCAGGAAACAGCCGACTTTTACCGCTGGACCGTTACCTTGTCGCGTGAGGAGATCAAAGCCCTGCTGCTGAAAAAGATTAACCTGGACTTAGGCGACATTCTGGACCTGATTCCTGTGGAGCGCGGGGTCTCCGGCCGACTGGTGAAATTAAAAATTGTGGGAACCAAAGGCGCTTTAACCATAGGCAAAGAGTTGGAGATCAGAAAAGCGCTCTCCGAATCGCACCTTTACAGCTCTGCCTTTGTGGTGGAAAAAACCGACGGGGAAGATGGCATTCCAAATTCGTTTACCTTAAGAGGCGCCGGATGGGGGCATGGAGTGGGTTTATGTCAGATTGGAGCCGCCGTGATGGGGGCTAAGGGTTATCCTTATAAGGCGATTTTGGAACATTATTTTAGGGGGAGTGTGCTCGAAAAGAGATACTAGGGGGCGGGTTTGAATACAAAGAGCTTAATTGTTAATGTTGAGACCAATGAGAAAGACACCGTTATTAACTCTGCTTTTTTTGTTTTTTCTGTGTTCGCAGTGGATGCATTCAGCGTCGTGGATACGCGTGAATCAACTCGGCTATCTTCCTCTGAGTCCCAAGGTGGGTGTTTTTATCAGCGACCAACCGGTTGAGCTCAGCCATTTTTCCCTCATGTCGGTCTTGACCGATCAACAGGTTTACCGTGGCGTTCCCATTCGGGAAGATGGCTCTGTTTGGGGAATGAAAGGGGCTTTTCGTCTTGATTTTTCGGCCTTTAAAACCCGGGGTGCTTACTACCTTCAGGCAGGTGGGGTACGTTCCCCTTCCTTTAACATCTCGGAGGATGTGTTCGATGAAACCCCCGATTTTCTGCTTAATTATATGCGCCAACAACGGTGCGGCTATAATCCCTACCTGAAGGATTCGTGTCATGTGCACGATGGGATCATAGTTGATCATCCCTCCAAATCGGGCACCTATCTCGATGTGCACGGGGGATGGCACGATGCCACCGACTATTTGCAGTATACCAACACTTCTGCCAATGCGGTTTTTCAAATGCTCTTTGCTTATCACCAGAATCCGGGAACCTTTGCCGACGCGTACGATGCACGCGGGGAAAAAGGGAAAAATGGTCTGCCCGATGTGCTGGATGAGGCTCTGTGGGGTCTGGAGTGGTTGATGCGCATGAATCCCGCTCCCGGCGAAATGTATAATCAAATTGCCGACGACCGTGATCATCGTGGTTTTCGCTTGCCCAATAAGGATACGGTAAGCTATGGGCTTAAGCAGGGAAGGCCGGTCTATTTTGTGACCGGTGAAAGGCAGGGCATAGGGCCCCATCTAAATCGCACTGCCGGCGTGGCTTCTACGGCGGGTAAATTTGCCTCTGCCTTCGCCATGGGCAGCGTCATTTTTAAGGAGATACATCCCGACTGGTCGGCTCAGATGCTGCAAAAAGCAAAGGAGGCTTTGGCTTTTGGAGAGGCACGACCGGGGGCTACCCAGACCGCCTGCTTTGTGTCACCCTATTTTTATGAGGAGGATAACTATGTGGACGATCTGGAGCTGGGCGCAGCTGCCATCGCCCTGGCTGAATCGGATCCTTCGGATCTCTTTTTGAAAAAGGCCGATTACTGGGGACAGCTGGAGCCCGTTACACCATGGATGGTGCTGCATGAAGCACGTCATTATCAATATTACCCCTTTGTAAATGTGGGTCATTACCTGATGGTTTCGCAGGGTGATGAGGGCCTGCGGAAGAAATACCTCGCTTACATGAAAAGGGGCCTCGACTACCTGAGCGGTCAGGCGGCCAACGACCCTTTCCGTATTGGAGTGCCCTTTATATGGTGCTCCAATAACCTGATGGCAGGGGCGCTTACCCAGGCACGTTTGTATTCGCAGGAAAGTGGTGACGACCAGTTCCTGGTGCTGGAGGCAGCCATGCGCGACTGGCTGTTTGGGTGTAACCCCTGGGGTACAAGTATGATTTGTGACCTTCCCCGGGACGGAGACTCTCCTCAACGGCCGCACTCCTCTTATGCTGTGTTGCTGGGTGATAACACCTCCGGGGGATTGGTGGACGGTCCTGTGTATAGGACCATCTTCGAGAGTTTAAAAGGCATTGAACTGAAACAAACAGATGAATATGCCCCTTTTCAAAACGGGCTGGCCGTTTATCACGATGATGTAGGCGACTATTCTTCTAATGAACCCACGATGGACGGAACCGCTTCGCTGGTTTATTATCTCTCGGCCCTGAACTCTTTCTGTGGTCAGGATTCCATTCAGTGCGATGAGGCCGGGGGGATTATCCGTTTCAATAGTGAGCAACCAACGGTATATCTGATGTTTTCGGCCGACACCCATTTCGAAGGAGCGGAAACCATTTTGAAAGTGTTGAAAGAGCGCAATATCAAAGCTTCCTTCTTTCTTACAGGAAACTGTTTGAGGAACAAGGCCTTTAAAAAGGTTATTCAACAGATCGTTGATGCTGGCCACTATGTGGGACCACATTCTGATGGGCATTTATTGTACAACGATTGGACGGTACGCGACTCACTGCTGGTGAGCAAGTCCCTGTTTGAGTCGGATCTGAAAAAAAATATGGCCGCGCTCAAGCCTTTTGGTGTGGAGGCTTCATCGGTGAGTTGGTTTTTGCCTCCCTATGAATGGTACAATAACCAGGTTGTGCAATGGAGCAGAAGTTTGGGGTTTAAACTTATAAGCCTTACGCCCGGTACCGGAACCAATGCGGATTATACCATTCCTGAAATGAAGAATTACCGCAATTCAGATCAAATTTTAAGCCGGCTGTGGCAATATGAGGCGGAAAATCCCAACGGCCTGAATGGAGCCATTCTATTGATTCATCCGGGTGTGCATCCCGATAGGAAGGATAAATTGTACAACCGTTTGGATGAAATTGTGGAGGAGATGATCAAAAGAGGTTATTCGTTTGGGCGTATGTAAGGAGGGAGGAGGTTAATCACCACACGATACAGTCGTGCGGCAGCGAAGAAGATTAGCGCAAAACCGGAGGCTGGAAGCAAAAAAAGTGGAAAAGCAACAGAAGTTGTAAGAAATAAAAGGTAGAGACCAATGGTCATTTACCCTTGTAAGATGAGGAAAAAAGAAAAAATCTGTAATTGTGAAATAGTCAAAGCTAAGTGTCCTGCTTATGGGGACAAGGCTTGGCAGATAAATTTATATCTTTGGCTTATCACCTATAATTAATTGTATGCGACCAAGATTCAAATCTCCCTGGGCCTGGGTGCCCAGCCTTTATTTTGCCGAAGGCCTGCCTTATGTGGTGGTGATGACGGTTTCGGTGATTATGTATAAACGGATGGGTATCTCCAATGCCGATATTGCTTTATACACCAGTTGGCTCTATCTACCCTGGGTTATCAAGCCGCTGTGGAGTCCGGTGGTCGACATTCTCAAAACCAAACGCTGGTGGATTGTGATCATGCAGTTGCTGGTGGGGGGCGGTTTGGCCGGCGTGGCTTTTACCATCCCGGTGCCCGATTTCTTTCAATATACCCTGGCATTTTTCTGGTTGCTGGCCTTTAGCTCTGCAACTCATGATATTGCGGCCGATGGTTTTTATATGCTGGCGCTCGAAGAGGGCGAACAGTCCTATTTCATTGGGATAAGAAGTACCTTTTATCGGTTTGCCATGATAACCGGACAGGGGCTTTTAATCATTTTGGCCGGTTTTTTTGAGTCGAGCACCGGCCTGGAACCCGTAAAGTTTTCGGTCACCACCGCACCCGATGAAGTGTATTCCATCCCGGCCCCTCATTTTGAAGCGAAACAGGGGAATGAGGCAATGGCCTTTGTGTTAACCGGTGAGAATCTTACCGTTTCCACGCAAAAGGCCACCCCTGAAGTGATCGACAGCGTTAAGCAATGGGTGGAATCACAAAATCTGACCAATGGTTTTGTGGTGCCAGAGGTCCGGGAGGAAGCGGAGGAGCCTTCATGGTTTTCGAACAATATCTCACAACCTCTGGGTAACAAGCTGAAAGAACTTTTCGGACGAAAGGTGTTGGCCTCGGGGGCGGTAGCACATCCGGGTAATGTAGCGCTTTTGGGAGTAAGGCTTTCTCAGGCCCCGGAAGAGGGTGAGGAGGTCGTGCTCAATACAGGTTTTAAGCGGGGTAACGAGAGCCTGAAGCTGGTTGCCGGCGATCGGATGGTGTTTACTTCCGGTAACTGGAACCAAACGGCCTGGATGGTGGTTCAGCTCGATCCAAAGCTGGATGGGCCTGCGGTGGCCTACTTTGAAGGCAGGTCGGGTAACATTCCACTTGCCTGGAGTATTACCTTTGTGGCCCTGGCGGCAATGTTCCTCTTCTTCTTTCTCTATCACCGGTTTTTCTTACCTCGTCCCGATTCTGACAAACCAGCCGTTCAGGGAGAAGGTGAGAACCTGTTCAGCGAATTTCTGATCACCTTCAAATCGTTCTTCCAGAAAGATGCTTTGGGGCCTGCTCTTGCTTTTTTCCTGTTGTTCAGGTTGGGAGAGTCCCAATTGGTGAAACTGGCTTCTCCTTTTATGCTCGATTCGCGCGAAGTGGGGGGGCTGGGCCTTACCACCGGAGATGTTGGGTTAATCTATGGCACTGTTGGCATCATTGCCCTGACACTGGGGGGGATTCTGGGCGGTTTGTTGGCGTCCAAACGGGGACTGAAATATTGGCTCTGGCCTATGACTCTGGCCATAAATGCACCCAATCTGGTGTATGTTTATCTCTCTTATTTCTCGCCCCAAAGTATGTGGCTAATCTCTGCCTCGGTGGCCGTCGAGCAGTTTGGCTATGGCTTTGGCTTTACAGCGTATATGCTCTTTATGATTTATTTCGCCGAAGGGAAACATAAAACGGCTCATTATGCCTTGTGTACAGGCTTTATGGCCCTGGGGATGATGATTCCCGGGATGGTTTCGGGCTGGCTCCAGGAAATCCTGGGCTACGAACACTTTTTTATATGGGTGATGATTTGCACCCTTCCCGGTTTTCTTGTATTAAGATACCTTAAAATTGATCCGGCCTTTGGGATAAAGAAAAAAGCTTAGGGGTTAAAATACTATGTCAATGCAATCAGCCTATGTATTAAGTAACGGTCGGATTTTTGACGGTCGTGAATTTTTGTCTCGTGAATTTTCAGTTTTAGTAGAGCCTCCGTTGGTTGCCTCTGTTACTAAAAAACCACCGGCCAATCTTCCGGTTATCGATTTGCAGGGTAAGATATTGACTCCGGGTTATGTCGATCTGCAGGTGAACGGCGGGGGTGGGAGTTATGTCTCTCTTCAGCCTTCTCCGGAGACCTTTGATGAAATTTTGAAGGCTCATTTGTCGCAGGGCACCACCTCCATGTTGTTAACCCTTACCACCTCCACACCCGGGGTTAGGGAGGCGGTCTTTAACGCAGCCAAACAGACCGTTAACAACCATCCCTCTCTCATTTTAGGAATTCACCTGGAGGGACCCTTTTTAAATCCGAAAAAGAAAGGTGCTCACAATGAGGCCTGGTTACAAAAGCCCTCGCCTCAACTTATTCGGGAGATAAAGAGTGCCTCGGGAGATCTGGTAAAAGTAATCACGGTCGCTCCGGAGCTACTAACTCCGGCCGATTTGGAGGCCCTGGTAGAGGCCGGTTGGGTTTTGTCGGCTGGTCATTCAAATGCTTCTTACGAGGAGGCCCAACGGTTTTTTGACGGGGGAGGCACCATGGCGACCCATCTTTATAATACCATGCCATCGCTCAAAGGACGGGAGCCTGGTTTAATGGCCTCTGTTTTTGAACATCCCAACGTGGGGGCCGGAATCATTGCCGATGGACATCATGTGCATCCGGCCTCTATAAGGCTTGCCTGGCGCAATTTGAAAGAGAGGCTTTTCCTGGTCTCCGACGCCATATTCCTTGGCCAAAGCGATGGTGAGGTTCATTTTGGTTACAGCACTTTCCGAATGGAGAATGGCACCTGCTATAATCAGGAGGGACGACTCGCCGGTTCCTCTATCGCTATGGCACAGGGGGTCCAATACTGCATCACCCGAGCGGGGCTTTCCGAGGCCGATGTGTTGCGAATGGCGACTTACACCCCGGCCAAAATGATCCATGAATCCCATAGGGTGGGCCAAATTGCGGATGGGAGGATGGCCAATATGCTTGTACTCAATGAGCAATATCTGCCCGGGCGAATCTTCTTCGAAGGAAAAGAAATTACACTAAAGCCCTGATGTCTGCGATCATCAGAAATGATGCGTGGCAGATCCACCGGATCTCCTGATTTTACATCTTTTTTATCCGCACCTCTATTTCAGGGGTTTCCTTAAGTAAATCAACGATTTTCCGGGTGTCGGTATTACTGTAGTGATATGGGTACAGAATTTTTGGATGGAACATTAAGGCGGCTTGTTGAACCATTTCCGGGGTCATGGTGTAGGGAAGGTTCATGGGTAAAAAGGCGATGTCAATATCTTTTAATTCTGCCATTTCAGGGATGTTCTCGGTGTCACCGGCAATGTACACGTGCATCTGGCCAAAAGTCACTACGTAACCGTTGCCATTTCCTTTGGGGTGATAGAACTCTCCATTGTCTCTTTTATGCATAAGGTTATAAGCCGGAACAGCCTTAATGTGAAGGCCCAGGGCAGTGGTTGCTTCTCCGTTTTTTAAGACTTTCCCCTGGTTCAACTTGTTGGCCGTGGCTTCATTTACTATGAGCTGGGTGTTTTCTTTTGTGAGTTGTTCTATCGTGCCAGCATCCAGATGATCGCCGTGCTCATGAGTGATTAAGATCAGATCGGCTTTGGGCAGATGGCTATAGTCTCCCATCTTTCCAAAGGGATCTACATGGATGATCTGGCCGTTAAAAGAAAAAAAGATGGAGGCATGACCTACAAAATTAATCTCAAGAGGCCCTTCTCCCGTGTCAAAAACATCGGTTTGCAACTGAGCCGATGCATCGTCCGGAAAGAGCCATTGAACAGGGGTTAGCAGCATTAGGGTGAGCAGTAGTTCTTGCATGATCTGGCTTTTTTTTTACTCCATTAAAACCCATTACAATAGGGTTTTGTTCATTCAATTGCGTGAAGCAGGCTTGGGACGAAGGCCGCTTCCAGCTACCAGCTCCTTTCTCTCCCTTTTATCTCCCAGATGCCGCGGATCTGAATCATGCTTAAGGGTTCTTTTACTTACCATACTGTCGCCGCTGTTGCGGCTGAAAAAGGATTTGCGATGGGTGATGGGCAACGTGAGATTTCAAATTTGGGTGAATGGAGTGAAGATTAGATGGTTGGGCAGTTTAGGAATACCGACAGAACTCCGGTTGCCGAACGATTGTATCTGTAGTGAGCTGCTGTCACATTTGGCTATGGCAATAAAAACTGCCGTCGCCTTTGGCTATGGCAGTTAAACTAATCTTTTTCACGCTTCGTTTTCTGATTTTTTTAGCGCTTTTACATGAAGGTGGATTCCTGGCCCAGATATACTTCAAAACACATATGGCCCTATGGTGATGTATCTTACAGGGGAATCCTGGGTTTTAACCGGACACCTATGTTTCTTTTTCTACTCTGCTTCCGGTGAAGATGGTTTTCTACTGCAGGTACCATAATAATTCGTTAACTTAGCAGGGTGATTCGCTGGTTGGAGGGTCTATCGGTCAGCCGGATAATCCATTATCTGATAATCCTTAGTGTAATTAAGTATTCCCTATGACTGAATTAATTAAGAAGTCCTTACGCGATTCTTCAAAGGCCCGATGGACAGCCATGGTGTTGGTGTCTTTGTCCGCCTTTGGCGCCTACTATTTTAATTATGCTTTGTCGCCCGTAAAACCGATGCTCGAGAGTGCTTTGGGATGGACCAGTTCTGATTTTGGAACCTATACCTCCTCCTACGGTCTTTTTAATGTGTACCTGTTCATGTTGATTTTTAGTGGTATCATCCTGGATAAGCTGGGCATCCGAATCACGGGTTTGGGTTCGTCTATCATGATGTTTTTTGGTACCGGACTTAATTATTGGGCTATTGTAACCGATTTTTCAGGGAGCCTGCCTGTTGTTCTTCCACTAATAGGGGAGATGAATCCGCAGGTCTTTTATTCGTCCATAGGATTTGCCGTCTTTGGGGTCGGGATCGAAGCCACTGGCATTACGCTTTCCAAAGCCATTGTTCGGTGGTTTAAAGGCAAGGAGCTGGCCCTGGCCATGGGTCTGCAAATGTCCATCGCCCGAATGGGCACTGCCTTAGCTCTTGGCATCGCCCTTCCTCTGGCTATTAATTTTAGTTACAGCACTCCTATTCTGGTGGCTTTAGCTTTGATGCTTGTGGGGCTTATTTCTTTTGTGATGTTTATTATGCTCGATTTAAAACTCGAGGCCTCCGAAAACGAGATGGAGGTGGAGGCCGAAGAACCCTTCCGGATGAAAGATATTTTGAGCATCATCAAAAATCGGGGTTTTTGGTATATCGCTATTCTTTGTGTCTTGTTTTACAGTGCGGTATTTCCTTTTTTGTTTTATGCGACCGATTTTATGATCAATAAATATCATGTCTCCCCATCTTTTGCAGGCCTTATTCCCGGTTTACTTCCCTTTGGAACCATTTTTTTAACGCCTTTGTTTGGTGGTATTTATGATAAAAAGGGCAAAGGGGTCACGATTATGATCATTGGAGTCTTTTTGTTGATTGGAGTGCATGGTTTGTTGTCGATTCCGTTTTTGAACAACTGGCTCCTGGCTTCGGTATTGGTCATTATTCTGGGAGTGGCTTTTTCGTTGGTTCCTTCTGTCATGTGGCCTGCTGTGCCTAAGATAATTCCTGAAAAACGATTGGGAACGGCCTATGCGATAATTTTCTGGATACAAAATATTGGATTAATGTTGGTTCCTCTTCTACTTGGGATTGTGCTGGATGCCACCAATCCTTCCGTGGCTGGAAATAAAGCCCTGATCCGGTCGTCGGTTGCCCAAAGTTATACCTCTTTGCTCGGGGAGAGAGGTGTTTCAATCGACCCCGTTGAAATGAAGCAAGCCATTGAATCGACCACCAATCACATTATTGATTCATTGGTTCAATCCTCCTCTTACGTGGAAGTTCCTCAGGAAGAGGTTGATGTAGAAGGCTTAAAAGCGCTCATCGTTAATCGGAATATTGCCAGGGGGAGCAGTGTGAAGCCTGATCCGGAAGGAGACTCAAAAATTTCGGTTTATGAAACCGGAATTGTTGAGGAAACCTACAAGGCCATAGAGGAGAGTCGTTTAACGGTTCGCTATGACTATCAGGCCGACATTTTAATCTTTATTTTATTGGGGGTTTTGTCGCTGTTTTTTGCCTTTCTTTTAAAGAAGGAGGATAAGAAAAAAGGATACGGCATTGAGTTACCCAACATTCAGGAATGAGAAGGGATAAGAATGAAAAAGTATAAACCTGTATACTTGTTTTAGGACGATAGAAGGAGATAAGGTGACAGATGACTCAAAGCAGGACGAATGAGCAGGAATTAATAAGAGGTTAAGAATTATAGCCGCTACCGGCTTCTTTGATCCTTTTTATCTTCTCCGTTTTTCCGCTTTTTTTACCCTTTTTCTAGTACAATAAACTGTCGTTGATGGTTTTAACAAATCCTGGTACCTCTTTGGTCCACAGGTCGAGTATGTCAGCGACTTTGAAGTTTTTTTCAAAGGCCTTTCGTACTTTGTCGGTGCCGCATACCTGATCGAACATCCTGAGACGTGAGGCATCGCAGAGCGTAAAGACATTTTTTGTTGAATCCATTTGATAGGCTTCCTGGAGAACATAAAACTGTATCAGTGAGAGAGGGGCTTTGTTAATGTCGGTAAGGTGTACCTCAACCCCTTGAATCGCCTGGCCGGATAGAACGCTGTAATAGGGTTTAAAATAAATGGGACGGAAGAGGACACCTTCGAGATGAAGGGCCTGAAGCCGTTGGGCCAGCTGATGGCCATTCAGCCAGTCGTTGGCAAATACCTGAAAGGGAAGCGTGTAACCCACTCCAATATTGTATACATACAGTTCGCCCAGGATCCCCGATGCCGGATAGAAATAGGCCGTTTGGGCGCTGGGAATGTGGGGTGAGGAAGGGACCCAGGGAAGTCCTGTCGCCTCGAAATTCATTTGGCGTTCCCAGCCCTCCATTTTGACCACACTGAGTTTACATTGAATCCCATCCTTTAGTAAGTGATGCTTGTTTAGATAGGTGGCCAGTTCGCCTACTGTAAATCCATGCACGTAAGGAATGGGAAACTGACTGACAAAGGAGGTAAAAGCGGGTTCGGTTAAGGGTCCTTCAAATTTAAGACCTCCCAGGGGATTGGGCCGGTCCAGGACCACAAATTCTAGCTGGTTTTCGGCCGCTGCCTCCATCGCTAATCCCAAAGTGCTGATATAAGTGTAAGACCGGGAGCCTATGTCCTGAATGTCGTAGACCAGCACGTCAATATTCCTGAGCATGTCGGCAGTGGGTTTTTTGGTCTTTCCGTAAAGGCTGTACATAGGGATACCTGTCAGCGAATCGGTTTGTGTCTCCACCTTTTCGCCGGCCGAATAATTGCCCCGGACGCCATGCTCGGGCCCATAAAGAGCGACCAGATTAACCTGTGGGGCCTCGAACAATATGTCAAGAGTCGACTTTAACCGACTGTCAACGCCGGTGGGATTGGTTATAAGTCCCACTTTTTTGCCCCGGAGTATTTCAAAGTGTTGTTCTCTCAACATCTCAACGCCTGTTTTTACCTGCGCAAAAGTGGTTAAGGTGATAAGGAGGGCCGCTATGGAAAGGGTAGTCTTCATCTTTTGGTTGTTTGATTTTCGTGTTTTACTTCTTAAATTTGTTGGTGCCGATTTGTAATATATATTACAGCTATACAAAACTAAAAAATAGTTTGACCATAATCAATCTTTATGATCTACACCAGGGAGAAACTTATTAAAGCAGGGCTCATTCTGCTTTTGGCAGTCGTTTTGGCATCTTGTGGTAAAAGGGTCGATTCCAGCGATCAGTTGTACGAAAATCTCGTTGACCTCTACATGCAACACCGCTTTATAGAGGCCAGGGAGCTTATCGCTCAATTTCGGCAAGAGAAGGACGTTACTGCCACTCTACGAAGGGACGTTGACAGCATTGATGGTTTCATTGACCGCTATTATTTGGAATATCCGATTACTAAAGCCAGGCTGCTTGATGAATTTAAACAGAAAAACCTGGTGGTTAGTGAAACTCAGTTGTTAAAATGGGAGATGGCCGGGCAGCTCGAGTTTATGGAAATTGACGGGGAGAAACGTTACTTTGTGAGCGCCCCCGGGAACCTCTTTTTACTTAACGATTCGCTTAGGGAAATGGGCAGCGACAGGGCGCTAAAGAAGGCTTCGCTTAATCGGTTTTGTTTGGCTCATATCAGTGAGGTGCTTGAACAATCCCGAAGAGATGAGTTTGGGGCAGCCGTGATGCCCGTTGAGATGCAGCTCGATTATACTGTGGAACTAAAAGATGAATGGGTTCCCTCAGGAGATACCGTCAGGGCGTGGATGCCCTATGGAGCCAGAGGCCTTGAGCGTCAACCGGTAGTTGAGTTGCTGGATTACTATCCCCGTAATAACCCCTGTGTTTTATCAGCCGGGCCCCACCACAGCCTTTATCTCGAAGGGGTGGTGCAGCCCGATAGCCCGGCTCGTTTCTTTACCTCCATTCGGCTGGTCTCAAAGGCTCAGTACTTTGAAGGGGAACGTTTGAGCTGGATCGATTTTGGTCCCATCCCCGATTCTATTGCTCCTTTTCTCGCCGAAAGGCCGCCCCATCTGGCCTTTACCCCCCAAATACGCCTCCTGGCCGACTCTCTAACCAATGCGGAGATGCGCCCCTTTGAGATGGTGCGGAGGTTTTACTATTGGATAAACGATCATATTCCATGGGCATCCGCGGTGGAGTATGGCCTGATGACCAATATTCCCGCCTATACCCTTGAGCACCAACATGGCGATTGCGGAATGCAAACCCTGTTGTTTATGGCTTTGTGCCGGTATAAAGGTATTCCTGTAAGATGGCAGACCGGGTGGATGTTGCACCCTGGAAATGTGAATCTTCACGACTGGTGCGAGGTGTGGTACCAAAACGTGGGCTGGGTGCCGGTAGATGTCTCCTTTAAATTGCAACAGAGCCCGAATAAAGCCGTTCGTGAATTCTACATCTCGGGCATTGATGCCTATCGCCTGGTCGTTAACAACGATTATGGACGTTCTTTTCAGCCCCCTAAATATTGGCCCCGAAGTGAACCTGTTGATTTTCAGAGGGGTGAGTTGGAGTGGGAGGGAGGCAATCTTTTCTTTAATAAATGGAGCCGGAATATGGAGGTAAGCTATAAAACCCAGTGAAAAGGCAAAGATATATCCTGGTAACTATGTGTTAAATAATGTGTGAATTGGTTTTGTAATCGACAGGATGATAAATGGTTGGCGGGTAATGCAGATGTATTACATGAGACATGATATAAAACGAGTTCATTTTTCTTGGTATTTAATCCCCTTAACATTAGTTTTAAGCTCTGGAAAATCCGTGATTTAATGCACTGGGGCCACTGAGGCGGTGTTAAACCCCGAAGTGCAAAAAGGTTCCTGATGAAGGTTTTTTTCGAAATGTGTTAATAAGTGGAGGAGCGTTCCACGAAATCAAATTTTAATATGAAGTTATTAAGGCTAATTTTTTTGGTGACTTTTGTGGGGTTGTGGGGATGCCAACAAAAAACGGATTTGCAGCCTGTTTTCGATTCGGTTGAAAAACATTTTGTGGGGGATCATCGCGAAAATGTTTATCAGGTAAGTTATTACCATACGAAACGGAACACCCTGGTGGTAAAAGGGGAGGTGGATAATCCTGCATTGAAAGCTGCCTTATTGGATTCGTTGGTCTCTGCCGGGTTTACGGTGAGAGATAGTCTCCTGGTTCTGCCCAATAAGGTTTCCGCCCCATGGGCATTGGTAACCCTTAGTGTGGTTAATTTTCGGGCTCAGCCATCCTTCTCTTCCGAGATGTTGAGTCAGGCCCTGATGGGCACACCGGTAAAGCTTTTGAAGCAGGAAGATGGCTGGGTTTATGTTCAAACCCCCGACAACTATCTGGCCTGGTGTAACGAATCGTCACTGGCCCTCAAATCAGATGCAGAGATGTCCCTCTGGCGCCAATCCAACCGGCTGTTGGTCAATGAGCTGTTCTCCTTTGTGGTGGATAAAGAAACCGGGTTAAATGTAACCGATATGGTGGCCGGTTGTATAGTTGAAAAAACAGGTGAGGGAAAAGGATGGCAAGAGATTCGTTTGCCTGATGGCCGCACCGGCTTGATCTCCTCCGAAGATGTGGTACCATTTGATGCCTGGCGTGCAAAAATATCGCCTACCCATGAGGGCTTAAGGAATACCTCCATTTTGATGAACGGGATTCCTTATTTATGGGGAGGAAGCTCCCCGAAAGGGACCGACTGTAGCGGATTTACTAAATTCATCTATTTTATGAATGGGGTGGTGCTGGCCAGGGATGCCTCATTACAGGTAAAATATGGTCAGGAGATTCCGGCTGATAAAGGCTGGCAAACTTTTGAAACGGGCGATTTGCTGTTCTTCGGAGCTCAAATGAGTCCTGCAAAAGTTACCCACGTGGGCATGTATATTGGCGATTCGGAGTATATTCATTCTTCCGGTCGGGTGCATATTAACAGTTTTGACAGTACCAGAACCAACTTCAACTCCTTTCTTTTAAATAGGTTAAGAGGTGTCAGGCGTATCATGGGACAGGTCGGTACCCACGGGATTATTCCTTTGGTTGACCATCCCTGGTACTAGAAGATGTTGACAGGGCGTTTTTTTAAATAATTTAATACAAAGGCTTATGAGGAATCGTCGTAATTTTATAAAAGTAGCCGGTGGCCTTACCGGCTCATTGTTATTGCCCTCAGGGCTTTTGGGATCGGGTTGTGCCAGCGATAATGAAAAAAGTAATAATAAGGGGATGAATTTGACTTTTGAGCCATACGAACTGCAATTGAAGCATGTGTTTACCCTGGCTTCCAGCAGCCGGACCACCACACCGGTTATGCTGACACGTATTGATTTTGAAGGGGTAACCGGTTATGGTGAAGCTTCCATGCCCCCCTATCTGGGCGAGAACCATGAGTCGGCCACAAAATTTTTAAGTAAGGTCGATCTCTCTTCTTTCAAGGATCCTTTTTTGATTGAGGATATTCTGGCTTATGTTGATGCGGTTGCACCTGGCAATTATGCGGCCAAGGCCTCTGTGGACATCGCTTTGCACGACTTAACCGGCAAATTAATGGGGCAACCATGGCACCGCATATGGGGGCTCAATCCGGCCCATATCCCCGACACCTCTTTTACCATTGGAATTGATACCCCCGAGGTGGTTCAATCCAAAACGCGGGAGGCCGCCCCTTATAATATCCTCAAAGTTAAGCTGGGTGGAACCAACGATCGCGAAATGATTAAAGCCATCCGAACAGTTACCGATAAGCCTTTGTGTGTGGATGTAAATCAGGGTTGGAAAACCAAAGAGGAGGCTCTTGAGATGATTTATTGGCTTCAGGAACAGGGAGTGGTTTTTGTTGAGCAGCCTATGTCGAAACATGCCATCGACGATATGGCCTGGCTGACCGAAAAAAGCCCATTGCCCACCATCGCCGATGAGGCCTTGCAGACTATCGACGATGTTTCGAAAGCGCACGGGGTTTATAACGGGATTAATATCAAGCTGATGAAGTGTGGTGGAATGCGGGCGGCTTACCAGATGGCCAATATGGCCCGGGGCCTGGGAATGGAGGTGATGATTGGCTGTATGACCGAAACCTCCTGCGCCGTAACGGCTGCCTCTCAGCTGGCACCCCTGGCGCGGTGGGCCGACCTGGATGGTAACCTGCTTATCAGTAACGATAAATTCGAAGGGCTAAAAGTTGAAGATGGTCACCTGATTATTCCTGAAAGACCGGGAATTGGCGTGGTGGCACTGTAAACCTTTAACGGTGACTTAATTGATGTAAAAGGTTATGGCACGTTTTTTTGCTTTGAGCGGAAATGGGTTTTTAATGTGGGTTTTGGTTCTGTCCCTTTTTTCTTGCGGCCGGCCCGAAATGAAGGTTCAGTTTGCTCAGTTAACCGATTTACACGTCACTCCGGGTCAGCCATCAGAGCAGAATCTAGTTGATATTGTGGCCGAGATTAACACCAGTGCGCTCGATTTTGTGGTGGTCACCGGCGATCTTACCAACACCGGTTCAAATGCGGAGCTGGAATCGGTTTACCAGGCCTTGAAGGGGCTGACCATTCCCTGCTATGTGATTCCCGGAAATCATGAAACCAACTGGTCTGAATCGGCGGGACGGAAATTTTTGCAACTCTGGCAAAACGATCGGTTCCTCTTTTCAAAAAATGGCTATCTCTTTGTGGGTTTCAATACAGGGCCCTATATGAAGATGGGCGATGGACATGTGAAAGAGGAGGATTTGCAATGGCTGAAACGTGAGCTGGAAAGGCTTCAGCCGCACCGGCAAACCCTTATTGCCATGGCGCATTATCCGTTAGCCGAGGGTCTGGATAACTGGTACGAGGTCACCAAAATTCTTAAAAAATACAACTGCCGGTTGGCTTTTTGCGGTCATGGTCACCAACTCAAACTTTTTAATTTCGACGGTATTCCAGGGGTTATGGGTCGGTCGGTACTGCTGAAGGGTAGCCCCGAACCGGGATACAATATCATCGTGTTGCAGAACGACAGCGCCCTGATCTTTGAGAAGAAACTGGCCGCAGGAACCCGCCTGCCACAATATGCCCTGGATCTTAAAGCACCGCACCCCATCAATAAACTGGAGATCTCTTCTAAACCCGATACGGCTGTTAACGCGCAATTCCCTGAGGTGAAAGTGCTGTTTTCGCTTCAGGATACAGCTTCCATTTTTACAGGACCTTGTATATCAGGCGATTCCATTCTGGTTTATGGAAACTCACTGGGATTCGTGAAAGCCATTGATATTAAAACCCACCAGGAGCTTTGGAGGCATCGCCTGAAAGGGTCTCTTTATTCTACCCCGGTCTCCACCGGCAAAGTAGTGGCCGTGGGAACCATTGAGGGTGAGGTTATTGGCCTGGATGTGCATACAGGTCAGGAGGTTTGGCGGGTAAAAACCGAGTCACCGGTCCTGGCTGAGGGGATCATCGAAAACAATGAGTTGTTTATTGGTGGCGGAGATCAGGGTTTCTATGCCATTGATATGTCTTCCGGAAAGGTCTTATGGCGCTTCAGCGATATTAATGGAACGGTACAGGGTAAGCCTGCGATTCATAATGATTTCATTGTGTTTGGCGCCTGGGACCGTTACCTTTATTGTTTGAATAAAGAGAATGGGCATTTGGTATGGAAGTGGAACAATGGCTCCTCACAAAAACTTTATTCGCCCGGAAACATTGTACCTGTGATCTCCAACAACAAAGTATTTATCGTGGCCCCCGACAGATATATGACGGCGCTCGATCTTAAAACCGGGCAGCTTATTTGGCGTACCAACAAGCATATGGTTCGTGAGTCGATGGGCAGTAGTCCTGATGGGAATCAAATATATGCCAAGCTCATGAACGATTCTGTTGTTTCGATAGATGCTGCCGGCACCCGGTTTCGGACCCTGTGGGCCCTGGATGCCGGGAACGGTTACGATCATAATCCCTGCCCCGTGGCAGCCACCACACAAAGGGTGCTTATTGCCAATAAAAATGGGGTGATCACGGCCCTTTCGCCCGAAGGCCAGTCGGTTTTATGGCGACATAAGTTTGGCAATTCATCGGTTAACAAGCTGGTGATCGATGGTGCCGGAAATGTGTGGGCTTCCCTGATTGAGGGGAAGATTGTTTATTTTAAAAATTAAGTAAGTTCATTCAATGACTCATCAAATGGTTTCGCTAAAGCAGGATTTTCTTCGGTTTTTACCCAAAAACAGGATTTTCACCGACCCATTGTATACCCTCGCCAAAGGGACCGATGCAGGTTTTTACCGCCTGATCCCGCAAATGGTGGTTAGGGTGGAGAACGAGGAAGAAATGGTGAAGGTGATCCAGGCCTGTTCTACCCATAACATACCCCTAACCTTTAAGGCTGGGGGAACTTCCTTAAGCGGGCAGACGATTACCGGGTCGGTATTGGTTGAGGTAGGAGACGGTTATTCCAATTATAAAATCTCCCCCGACGGAAGGTCTGCGACTTTTCAATGTGGTTTGGCCGGCGGATTGGCCAATCGTCGTCTGGCCCCATACGGGCGTAAGTTGGGTCCCAGTCCGGCTTCGCTCAATTCGGCCAGGATAGGTGGTATCGTGGCCAACAACGCCAGTGGCTCCAGCTATGGTATTAAATACAACAGTTACAACACCATTCGTGGCCTGCGCCTGGTGATGGCCGATGGTACTCTTTTGGATACCCGCCAAAATGAATCGCGTGAAGCCTTTGCCAAAACACACGAAGAGCTGTTGGGCCACTTGTCGGCTCTCGGTAACCGGGTGAAGCAGGATGACCAGCTCCGGCAAAAAATTGAGCATAAATATGAGCTGAAAAACACCTGTGGGTACGGGGTAAATTCCCTGATCGATTTTTCCGATCCCATCGATATCCTTGAACACCTGATGGTGGGATCGGAGGGTACCCTGGGTTTTATCTCGGAGGTGACTTTCGAAACCGTTCCCGAGTATGCCCTTAAAGCCACCTCACTTCTCTTTTTTCCCGATATCCGGTTGGCCTGTGAGGCCATAACTCCGTTGAGGAATTGCAGTGTGAGTGCAGCAGAATTGATGGATCGCAATGCTCTGAGGTCGGTTCAGGATAAACCGGGCATGCCACCGGTTTTAAAACAATTGCCCGAAGAGGCGGTGGCCCTGTTGATTGATACCTCGGCCGGTGATGAACAGACCCTTCACAACCAGATAAAAGAGATTGAGTCGGCCATGGGTGCCTTTGCAACCCTCTATTCCATGGTGTTTACGACCGATACCCTGGAGTACAACCGGCTTTGGAAGGTGCGTAAGGGGTTGTTTACCTCTGCCGCAGCCTCGCGGGCCCCGGGAACCGCCTGTATTATTGAGGATTTGGCCTTTAGGGCCGAGGTGCTGGCCGAGGCCCTGGTGGCTCTCAAGGAGCTGATCGAGAAATTCGAATATGAGGGGTATGTGATTTGGGGGCACCTGCTCGATGGCAACATTCACTTTGTGATGATGCCCGATTTTAACCATCCCTCCGGCCTGGATAAGTATCGCCGTTTTATGGAGGCGTTGGTTCAATTAGTAGTCCATCGGTTCGATGGTAGCCTAAAAGCCGAACATGGCACGGGAAGAAATATGGCGCCATTTGTTAGAGAGGAGTGGGGCGAGGGGCTATATGAGGTGATGCGTGAAATTAAGACCATTCTCGATCCCAGGGGGCTTCTCAATCCGGGGGTCATCATCAACGAGGATTCGGAAATTCACCTTAAGAACCTGAAGCCCCTCCCGGTTGCTCACCAGATGATCGATACCTGTATCGAATGTGGCTTTTGTGAGATAAACTGTCCCTCAAAAAATGTGACCCTCACACCCCGGCAGCGGATTGTGATCTTCCGGGAAATGGAACAACTTTCGCGGCTAAAAAATCCTGGCGAAAGATTGACTCAGCTTAAGAAGGCGTTTAACTACCATGGGGAGGCCACATGTGCCACCGACGGTTTGTGCGAGTTGGCCTGTCCTGTTGAGATAAATACCGGTAAGCTGGTGAAGGAACTGCGTTTTAAAGACCACTCCCGTTTTTCCAACAGGGTAGCATGGCTGATGGCTAACAATATGGGTACGGTCTCCTCGGTTTTGCGTCATCTGTTGATCGGGGTGCGGGGACTTCAAAAGGTCCTGGGTAACGGGTTTATGGGGGCCGCTTCCCGTTTGTTGTATAAGGTTTCTTTCGGAACCATTCCCCTCTGGAATCCCAATATGCCATCGGGAACACCCGCTCTCCGTAAGTTGGTTAACGACACAGACAATTCCCTTAAGGGCAATGGGAGCGTGGTTTATTTCCCTACCTGTATCAACCGCACCATGGGGGCTTCGGCCGATTATGACAAAGAGATGGTGGTGGTTGAAAAAACCATTGCTTTGTTGCGAAAGGCCGGTTTTAATGTGGTGTTCCCCTCTAATCTTAAAAATTTGTGCTGTGGGATGGCATTCGATAGTAAGGGCTTTAAGGCCCAGGGGGCAGAGAAAGCCCGTCAATTGGATAAAGCCCTGTTAGAAGCCTCTCAAAATGGGAAACTACCTGTTTATTGTGATATGAGCCCCTGTTTGTTGCGCATGAAAGAGACCCTGTCTCCTCAGCTAAACCTTTACGAACCGGTAGGGTTTATGCTTAAATATTTTCCGGGCCGGCTGGAGTTTAAGCCCATCGACAAAACGGTTGCCCTGCACAGCACCTGTAGTAATACTAAAATGGAACTGGACAATTCGCTTGTTGAACTGGCCAGGATGTGCGTTACCCATGTGGTGACGCCTGATGAAACAGGCTGCTGCGGATGGGCCGGGGATCGGGGATTTACACATCCACAACTCAACGCCTCTGCCCTTAAGTACCTGAAAAAGCAGTTGCCTGCCAACACCACAGAGGGCTATAGCACCAGCCGAACCTGTGAGATCGGCCTGACCTGGCACGGAGGCATCAGCTATAAATCAATTGTGTATCTTGTGGATGAGGCGACTCATCCCCTTTCTCAATCATGACTTTTTTCGGGAGCCTGCTCCGAAATCGATTCGGGGGAACACAAAAAAATAGCCCCAACTAAAATTTCCCTTCATGGGAGTTTAGTTGGGGCTTGTTTTCTAAGCAAGATTGTTTTTTCAATCCATGCCAGCAACTGGCCGTTTCTGTTGGTTAGACCTGGTCGAACCAGTGGAAGCCAACATCATTAAAAGATACTTGCAATCTTTTCACTTTTATATTTGCCTGCCTTCAGTTTAACAATCACTTCGGAAAAGGCATTAATGGTGTATTCCACATCTTCGAGAGAATGTTCGGAAGTAGGAATCAATCGCAACATGATCTGTCCTTTAGGTATAACAGGGTATACTACAATAGAGCAGAAAACATTGTAATTCTCACGCAGGTCCATGGTGATTCCGGTGGCTTCGGGTACCGTTCCATCCAGAAAGACAGGAGTTACCGGAGATTCGGTTTTGCCTAAGTCAAAACCTTTGGCGCGTAGTCCGCTTTGAAGCGCATTAACAACGGTCCACAGTTTTTCTTTCAACTGAGGCTGGGTACGGAGCAATTCCAAACGTTTGATAGACCCTATAACCATAGGCATGGGCAAAGATTTGGCAAAGATTTGTGAACGCATGTTGTAACGAAGATAGTTCACAACATTTTCTTTTGCAGCCACAAAAGCGCCGATGCCTCCCATGGCCTTGGCGAAAGTTCCAAAATGAACATCAACCTCGTCGGCCACACCAAAGTGTTCGGGTGTACCGGCACCAGTCTTGCCCATAGTTCCAAACCCGTGGGCATCGTCTACCAACAGTCTGAAGGGGATCTCTTTTTTAAGTGCTACAATCTCGTCGAGTTTGCCCAGGTCACCGGCCATCCCAAACACGCCTTCGGTGATAACCAGGATGCCACCTTTTTGCTTCTCAGCCAGTTTGGCGGCACGGCCCAGTTGTTTACGAAGGTTTTCCATATCGTTATGAGGATAAACATAGCGTTTACCCATATGGAGTCTTAAGCCATCGAGAATGCAGGCATGCGATTCTGAGTCGTACACAATTACATCGTTCCGGGTAGCCAGAGTGTCGATGATCGAAACCATTCCCTGATAGCCGAAATTCAACAGGTAGGCATCCTCTTTGCCGACAAATTCGGCTAGGGAAGCTTCCAGTTCCTCGTGCTTACTGGTATGTCCCGACATCATGCGGGCACCCATGGGGTAACCTAACCCCCAATCGCGGGAAGCTTCAGCATCCACCCGTCGAACTTCGGGGTGATTGGCCAGGCCAAGATAGTTGTTAAGACTCCAGGTGAGAACTTCTTTGCCTCGGAATTTCATCTTCGAGCCAATCTCTCCTTCAAGCTTGGGAAAGGCAAAATAACCGTGTGCCTCTTTGCCATACTGGCCAAGGGGACCCATGCTTTCGTTTATTTTATCAAAAATATCCACTTTACTATAGCTTTAAAAAGTTTAGGGGCAAAGATAGTGTTTTTTGTCTATTCTAATGCCTGATTCAATATATAGCTTCTATCAGGACAAGTTTTTCTCTTCAGGATGAATGTGTGGTTTAATTTTTGATGATAGAAAACACCCACTGTTTGAAGGGGTGGGGTTATTAATAATGTGGAATCCTAGTCCTGGTTAAACAGTGCGTTGAATAGTGAGTGTAAAAAACTGGAAGCAATGGCCCGGTTTAAAAGTTAAATGAGTATCTTTGCACGAAATTTTGCCTGTTTAGTCTCTGTTTTTATCGAAAAACAATGGCGCCCACATATAAAAGCTGATAAATAATATGAGGAAATTGCTTGTTCTTTTTGCGGTCGTTCTTTTGGCTTCCTGTAGCGAATACCAAAAGATCCTAAAAAGTACCGATTATGACTATAAATACAAGAAAGCCATGGAGTATTATGAGGCGGAAGAATTTACCCGTTCGGCCACTTTGCTTCAGGAGCTGGTCACTGTTTTCATGGGAACCGACAAAGCTGAAGAAGCCCATTATTTGCTGGCGAATTGTATGTTTCAGTTAAGGGATTATACCCTGGGGGCCCATTATTACAAGGAATTTGTGAAGAAATATACCGGCAGTGAGCATACTGAGGAGGCCCAGTTTATGGCGGCCTTTTGTGCCTATCAACTCTCCCCTAAGGCGCGTCTCGATCAAACAGAGACCTACAATGCACTGGATGCTTTTCAGCTTTTCATAAACCTCTATCCCAACAGCCCTAAGGTGACCGAGGCTACTTTCTTAATGGACGAATTAAGGGAGAAGTTGGTCTATAAATCCTATCTTAATGCCAAATTGTATTTCAATCTGGGAACCTATATGGGCAACAACTATCAGTCGGCTGTGATTGCCGCCCAAAATAGCCTTGATGAGTTCCCTGACACCAGGTACCGTGAGGAACTTTCCTTTCTTATTTTGGAGTCAAAATACATTCAGGCCATCAACAGTATTGAAGAAAAAAAGGAGGAGCGTTTGAGAGAGACTTTGGATGAGTATTTCTCTTTCATCAATGAATTCCCCGAAAGTGCCTATACCAATCAAGCTGTTAAGATACACAAGGAAACCTCTTTGTTATTGAATTCTTTCACCAATTAGTAATCTATATTGTATGGACTATAAAAAATCAAATGCCCCTTTGACCTCGATTACCTGGGATACTCAGGAAATGGTTGAGGATACTGGTAACATCTACGAAACCGTGATGATTGTTTCCAAAAGAGCCAATCAGATAAGCGTGGAGATGAAAGAAGAGCTTAATAAAAAGCTTCAGGAGTTTGCCTCCTACACCGATAATTTGGATGAAGTGTTCGAAAATCGGGAGCAAATTGAAATCTCCAAGTTTTACGAAAGGCTGCCCAAACCCACCTTGCTTGCGGGTCATGAGTTTTTGGCAGGAAACGTTTATTACCGAAATCCGGCCCGGGAAACAACGGAATCGTAAACTGACATATGCTTAAAGGAAAAAAGATTTTGCTGGGTATCACTGGCAGTATTGCGGCTTATAAATCTGCTTTTCTGTTGCGTTTGCTGGTCAAGGAAGGTGCTGAGGTGCAGGTGGTTATCACCCCTGCCGGGAAGCAGTTTATCACCCCGGTAACCCTGGCTGCCTTGTCGGGTAAACCCGTGTTGAGCGAGTTTTTTGAGAATGCCGATGGCACCTGGCACAGCCATGTGGACCTGGGCCTGTGGGCTGACTTACTGCTGGTAGCACCAGCTTCGGCCAGTACCATGGGTAAAATGGCCAATGCCGTTTGTGATAACCTTTTGATTACCACCTATCTTTCGGCTAAATGCCCCGTGATGATTGCTCCGGCAATGGATCTGGATATGTACCGTCACCCGGCCAACCAAAAAAATATCGGGATTCTCCGCGATTTTGGCGCAACGATTATTGAGCCTGCCAGTGGTGAATTGGCCAGTGGCCTTAGTGGGAAAGGGCGCTTGCAAGAACCCGAAGAAATTCTGATGCGGGTGAAAGAACTCTTTAACCACCCTGAAAAAAAAAAGAGTCTGGCCGGTAAAAAATTGTTGGTAACCGCCGGTCCTACCTATGAAAATATCGATCCTGTTCGTTTTATAGGTAATTATTCCTCGGGTAAAATGGGCTTTGCTATTGCCGCAGAGCTTGCTCAGCGTGGAGCCGAAGTGGTTCTGGTGACGGGCCCCGTTCAACTTTCCACCCCTCATTCTGGCATACAGCGCATCGATGTTACCTCTGCCTTGGAGATGGAAGAGGCCTGCCTGAAGATCTTTCCTGAGTGCCACGGAGCTGTTTTTTCAGCGGCCGTGTCCGATTATGCACCCGAACAAGTCAGCCCTGTTAAGATGAAACGGGTGGCCGATGAGATGACTCTTCACTTGAAGGCCAATCCCGATATTGCTGCCCGAATGGGCCTGTTGAAGCGCGAAGGGCAGGTAACGGTTGGTTTTGCTCTGGAAACCCATGATGAGGAGAATCATGCGCAGGGGAAGCTGAAATCCAAAAATTTTGACTTTATTGTGTTGAATTCTCCTAATAACCCGGGGGAGGGTTTTATGTCCGATACAAATCGGGTAGCCATCATCGATAAAAATCATGTCCGGCAGGATTTCCCCCTGAAATCTAAAAAAGAGGTGGCTGTGGATATCGTGGATGCGCTCGGGAGATGGCTTATCCAACCCTAATAATATTGTCATGAAGCGACTGATTATTTGTCTGTTTGTTCTTCTTTTCTCTACGCACACGTTTTATGGTCAGGAGTTGCGATGTGCTGTTCAGGTGGTGGCTCCAAGTATTCAGGGTACCAACCGAAATGTCTTTGAGTCTCTTCGCAATGCCATTTATGAGTTTATGAATGCTCAGCAATGGAGTAACAACGTTTTTGCCACCGGCGAACGCATTGAATGCACCTTTCATTTTAACATCACTGAGATGGTTGGGATGGACCAGTTTATTGGGTCGTTGCAGGTGCAGGCGCGTCGTCCGGTTTACAACTCAGCTTATGTTTCGCCTATTCTTAATTATAAAGATGTCAACATCGATTTCAAATATGTCGAGTTTGAACCTCTTATTTACGACCCTAATAACTTCGACTCCAATCTGGTAGCCCTGTTGGCTTATTATGCCAATGTGATTTTAGGGCTCGATTACGATACCTTTAGTTCAGAAGGAGGGGATGCTTTTTATGAGAATGCCGAACAGATTGTGGGCAGGATGCAAAATGCACAGGAGAGCGGATGGCGCTCATTCGAAAGCCGTCGCAATCGCTATTGGCTGGTCGAAAATATGCTCAACGAATACCACCGGCCCTTGAGGGAGTGTTATTACGAATACCACCGTAAGGGATTGGATGTGATGGCCGATAAGCCTGAGGAGGGACGAAGCAACATGTTGGCAGCGCTCGAGCTTTTGCAAAAAGTGTATCGGCAGAGTCCCAATTCCTTTGCCTTGCGTATATTTTTTGATGCCAAGCAACAGGAGTTGGTAAATGTTTTTTCCGGATCGTTTTCGATGGAGAAGGGGCGGGTGGTTACCATCCTTTCCGAGGTCGATCCCTCCAATTCGGATAAATATCAGGAGTTGTTAAAAACACAATAAAGCATCTCAATACCTCATTGTAGTTCATAAATAGATTTCATGTTAAAAACATTGTCTATATCCAACTATGCGCTTATCGATAAGACCGATATCGAGTTTGGCCCCGGCTTTTCGGTGATTACCGGCGAAACAGGTGCCGGAAAATCTATTATGTTGGGGGCTTTGGGGTTGATACTTGGGCAGAGAAGTGATGTTTCTGTAATCCGTGACAAAGAAAAAAAATGCGTGATTGAGGGGCATTTCGATGTGTCGGGGTATGATCTTTTGACCCTTTTTAAGGAGGAAGATGTGGACTATGACAACGAGATGGTGATTCGGCGCGAAATTCTTCCCGGGGGAAAGTCCAGGGCCTTTGTTAACGATACACCGGTAAACCTGAATTTCCTCAAGCTTTTATCCGACCGTCTTATCGATATCCATTCCCAGCATCAAAATTTATTGTTGGGCGACAACCATTTCCAACTGGATGTGGTGGATGCCGTGGCTGGAAATAGTGCCTTACTCAAGGATTACCAGGTGAGCTATCACCTTTATAAAGATTTGGTTCGGGAAAAAAACGTTCTCCAGGAGTTGAACCAAAAGCAGCAATCCGATCAGGATTACTGGGCTTTTCAGCTAAAACAACTGGAGGAAGCGTCTCTGGTTGCCGGCGAACAGAATGACCTGGAGCAGGAACTGGAGCAACTGAGTCACGTTGAGGAGATTAAGGCTGCCCTGGCAATGGCCGCTCATTCGCTGAGCGAAACAGATCAGCCCGTGGTTCAGGAGCTTTATCACGTGGTTGGAGAATTGCGTAAAATTGCCCCCTTTCTGGTTGGAGGTCAGGAGCTGGTGAGCCGGCTCGAATCTGCCTATATCGAGTTGAAGGATATTGCCGATGAAATCACTGTTAAGTCTGAGGATACCGAGTTTGATCCCGGTCGGCTGAGGCTGGTGCAGGAACGGCTCGATCTTATTTATTCCCTTCAGCAAAAACATCATGTGGCCAGCGTTGAAGAGTTGATTCAAATTAAGGAACATCTGACCGCCCGGTTAGAGCAACTGGCTTCCTTCGGAGAGGAGCTGGCCAGACTGGACCGCCAAATAGCTGATGCGAAAAAGGTTGTGGAGGAAAAAGCCCGGTTACTTTCCCTGAGCCGTGAGAAAGTCTTTGACCCCATCCGTTCCACCCTGGAAACACAGCTGCACCTGTTGGGCATGCCGTATGCCCGGTTTTTGGTTCATAATACCCCGGGTTCCCATTTTGGAGAAACGGGTAAAGATGCGGTGTCATTTCTTTTTTCTGCCAACAAAAGCGGAGAACTCACCGATATTCCCAAAGTCGCTTCCGGGGGAGAGATCTCCCGGGTCATGCTCTGTATAAAAGCCTTGTTGTCGTCGGCAAGGGGTCTGCCAACGATTATCTTCGATGAAATTGACATGGGTGTTTCGGGTGAAATCGCCGATCGCATGGGGCGGATAATGCAAAATATGGCTCAAAACATTCAGGTGGTCAGCATCACCCACTTACCTCAGATTGCCGGAAAGGGAAGCCGGCATTTTAAAGCCATAAAATCCGAAGCCGGTCATCAAACCATCTCATCGGTGAAGTTACTTACCGAAGCAGAACGGGTGGTTGAGATTGCCGGAATGCTCAGTGGTGCCCAACTTTCGGAGGCTGCCCTGGAAAATGCCCGCCAGTTATTGGAAAATTAATTATTGCCATTTTTAACGCATTCAAAACTCCCTGTTTGTTTGGTATTTTTATAAATAACTGTCGTACAGGTTGTTGTTCGGTCTTATGTAGACTAAATAAAGTTAAAATGTCTTTCATCTTTCGAGAACGGCTAATTTGGGGTATATTTGCACTTTGTAAAAAAACAAAATCATAATGGGAAACAACTTGTTAAAAGGGAAACGAGGGATCATCTTTGGAGCCCTCAACGATATGTCCATTGCCTGGAAAGTGGCAGAACTCGCACATGCCGAGGGCGCGGTATTTACCTTGTCGAATACTCATGTGGCTTGTCGTATGGGGGAAGTCACAGAGCTGGCCCGTATTACCGGGTCGGAACTGGTGCCGGCCGATGCCACCAATGTGAGTGATCTTGAAAATGTGTTTAAACACTCAATGGAGGTTCTGGGTGGCAAAATTGATTTTGTTTTGCACTCTATCGGCATGTCACTCAATGTGAGGAAGAAGAGAGTTTACCACGACCTGGATTACAACTATCTTCAAAAAACCCTTGATATTTCTGCCATTTCGTTTCATAAAATGATGCAGGTGGCCTTTAAACTGGATGCCATGAGTAAGTGGGGTTCCATTTTGGCGCTTTCGTATGTGGCGGCTCAGAGAACTCTTTACGGGTACAACGATATGGCAGATGCCAAGGCCCTTCTGGAATCTGTGGCGCGGAGCTTTGGTTACATCTTTGGCCGTGAAAAAATGGTTCGGGTGAATACCATTAGCCAGTCGCCCACCATTACTACAGCCGGTAGCGGGGTAAAAGGAATCGACGGGTTGATCGATTTTTCCAATCGGATGTCCCCTTTGGGAAATGCAGATGCGGAAGATTGTGCCAACTACTGTATGATGATGTTTTCGGATTATTCGCGCAAGGTAACGATGCAGAATCTGTTCCACGATGGCGGATTTTCGAGCATGGGTATGAGTCTTCGAGCCATGAAACAGTACAATAAAAGTTTTGATTCGGGAGAGGTAGAGGATCTTTATTAGCGCCTGTTTTCGGCTCTCTGAGCAAAAATTGATTAATTTAAAAGGTATACACAAGGCCATTCCATTTTGGGAATGGCCTTTTTATTGAGTATATTTGGCGGCGTTTTTAGTACAATTGTGGACCGTTCAAGACGTAGTAGGGTCCATTTATTATTCGTCGAAAATATATCGTTAATGGAGAAGTACCAGATTAATCACCTCAAAGAGCTTGAAGCCGAGTCGGTTTTCGTGATTCGTGAGGTTGCCGCACAGTTCGAAAATCCAGTTATGCTGTTTTCGGGAGGAAAAGATTCCATCATCATGTTTCATCTTGCCCGTAAAGCCTTCTGGCCAGCGAAAGTCCCCTTTCCGTTAATGCACATCGACACCGGGCACAATTTTCCGGAGACCATTCAATATCGGGATGATTTGATGGCCAAGACCGGTGCAAGGTGTATTGTGCGGTTTGTGCAGGACTCAATAGATCAGGGAAAGGTGGCTGAGGAAACCGGAATAAATGCCAGTAGAAATAAGTTGCAAACCATTACCCTGCTCGATGCCATTGAGGAGTTAAAGTTTGATGCGGCCATGGGCGGCGGACGTCGGGATGAGGAGAAGGCACGTGCTAAGGAACGTTTCTTTTCTCACCGGGATGAGTTTGGACAATGGGATCCCAAAAACCAACGGCCCGAACTGTGGAATCTCTTTAACGGGGAGAAGAAAATGGGTGAGCACTTCAGAGTGTTTCCCATCAGTAACTGGACCGAGATGGATGTTTGGCAGTATATCTATATGGAACAGATTGAACTGCCCTCCCTCTACTTTACCCATAAACGGGAGGTGTTTCAACGCGATGGGGTTTGGATGGCTAAAGCCCCTTTTATGAACCTTAAGAAGGGGGAAGAGTTGAAAATGATGGATGTTCGGTGTCGTACCATTGGGGACATTACCTGTACCGGATTATCCCTATCCAAAGCCAACAACATCGAGGATATCATTCAGGAGGTGGCTGCTACACGCGTCACCGAACGGGGCGGGCGTGCCGATGACAAGCGCTCCGAATCGGCTATGGAAGACCGTAAGCGTGAGGGTTATTTTTAGTCGGTTGTTTTGAAGTTTAAAATCAGAAATTTATTATGAGCGGAAAAGAGTCTGGATATTTAGATATGGAACTTTTACGGTTTACCACGGCCGGAAGTGTCGACGACGGTAAAAGTACCCTTATTGGACGATTGCTATACGATTCCAAGGCGATATTTGAGGATCAGATGGAGGCCATTGAAAGGGCCAGCATCCGGGCCGGTGGCGAAGAGGTTAACCTGGCCTTGCTTACCGATGGTCTTCGCGCCGAGCGCGAACAAGGTATAACCATTGATGTGGCTTATCGATATTTTGCCACACCCAAGCGAAAATTTATCATTGCCGACACCCCGGGGCATATCCAGTACACTCGGAATATGGTGACCGGAGCCAGTACAGCAAACGCTGCCATCATCCTGGTAGATGCTCGTCACGGGGTTCTGGAACAAACCCGCAGGCATACCTATATCGCTTCATTGCTTCAAATTCCCCACCTGATTATTTGTGTCAACAAGATGGATTTGGTGGAATATAAGGAAGAGGTGTTTGAGGAGATCAAAAAAGATGTGGAGGGCATCTCATCCAAACTTAATGTGAAGGATGTCCGGTACATCCCCATTAGCGCCTTACTGGGCGATAATGTAGTGGACCGTTCCAGTAAAATGGAGTGGTATCAGGGGCCCACACTGTTGTATCTGCTGGAAAATATTTACATCAGCAGCGACATTAACCGGAGCGATTTCCGTTTTCCCGTGCAGTATGTGGTACGGCCCCAATCCAGAGAATATCCCGATTATAGAGGTTATGCAGGCCGGGTGGCCAGCGGGGTTATCAATGTGGGCGATGGAGTTACCGTGCTGCCCTCCGGTTTTAGTTCCAAGGTGAAGAGTATCGATCTTTTTAACGAAAGCTATGAGCGTGCTTTTGCCCCTCAATCGGTAACCATCACTCTGGAGGACGATATCGATATCAGCCGCGGGGATATGCTGATAAAGGAGAACAATGGGTCTGCCCCTGAGGTGAGCCAGGATGTGGAGGTGATGATTTGCTGGTTTAATGAGAAACCATTAATCCCGGGAAGCAAGTTTAAACTGCGCCAGACTACCGCTGAGATGAGATGTATGGTGAAAGAGGTGGTGTATAAGATGGATATCAATTCCCTGGAAAAACAAACGGATAATCTTGAAGTGAACATGAACGATATTGCACGCATCAAAATCAGAACCACCACACCTTTGTTTTATGATGCTTATAATATTAACCGTACCACCGGCAGTTTGGTGCTGATAAATGAATCGACCAATGAAACGGTTGGTGCAGGGATGATAATATAATTTAAAAGTGAAAGGGAAGTTCTGGTCCCTTGCCAAAACCTGAAATAAATGAGAAGCTGCTCCTGAAAGAGTAGCTTTTTTTTTACCCCTTTCTTAACGAAGCAAAAGGGGGATTATGGATCCGGAGCATTTTGAGGTAGGAGGATGGGATTGCTGTGTTGCAGGGACGTGTTAACCCCAGGGAAGCCTCACGTAGCAACCCGAAGGGAAAAAGGCTAATTGTATTGACTGAAGTTTGATACCTTTTTACTTTTAGGGCTTTTTTCCTTTTTACCTTCTTTATTCGGGGAAAACTCATGAATTTAGTCACCGGAATTTTCTATATTCGAATTCAATTCAATAAATTGGGCGTATGAGAGTTCTTCGGTCTATATTGTTTTTTTTTCTGGGAATGTTTCTTCAGGTTTCCACTCCCGCTTTTGCCCGTGTAATTGTGGGAGCCGAGCGGACCTGTCAGTATTTTAATCTGTTAAAAGATCAGCGGATTGCCGTATTCTCAAATCACACAGGAATGATCGGAGACGAGCATCTTGTGGATCGGCTATATCGCGAAAACTTTAATGTGACTGCCATCTTCTCGCCAGAGCATGGATTCCGTGGAACGGCCGATGCGGGGGAGCATGTGAGTAGCTCGGTGGATGAAAAAACTGGAATTCCCATTTGTTCTCTTTACGACAGTAAAAGTGGTGGCGTGAGTCAGGAGGTCCTGAACTCATTCGATGTACTCGTGGTCGACATTCAGGATGTAGGCCTACGGTATTACACCTATTACGTGACCATGGTAAAACTCATGGATGTATGTGCAACAGTCGGGAAGAGGGTGATTGTGCTGGATCGCCCAAATCCCAATGGGCACTATGTGGACGGGCCAATTCTGGATATGAAACATAAATCGGGTGTGGGGTGGTTGCCTGTTCCCATTGTGCATGGACTCACCCTGGGTGAATTGGCCTTGATGACCAACGGTGAAGGCTGGCTTACCGATGGCCGGCAATGTGATTTGGAGGTGGTGCCCTGCCAGAACTACACCCATCAAACCCATTATGAATTGCCCATCGCGCCATCCCCAAACCTGCCCAATATGAAATCGGTCTATCTCTATCCTTCCACCTGTTATTTCGAGGCCACTCCGGTGAGCCTCGGACGTGGAACGCAAAAGCCTTTTATGGTTTATGGGCATCCCGATATGAAAGGGTACAGCTTTAGCTTTATTCCGCACAGCATGCCGGGTGCCAAACACCCCCCCCAAATGGATAAGACCTGTTACGGGGTTGACTTAAGTGAAATGGCCAATGAGGAAATATGGGCCCGTGGGGTCGATTTTGGTTATGTGATTGATGCCTATCGCAATTTAAACATGGGGGATCAGTTCTTTAGGCCCTTCTTTGAGAAGTTGGTTGGGGTCGATTATGTGAGGCAGATGATTGTGGAGGGCAAATCTGCAGCAGAGATAAAAGCCAAATGGGCTGATGATGTGGCCCGATTTAAAGAGCAACGGCGTCCTTATTTGCTTTATGATGAGTAGATTGTAAAAGGTGAAAAAGTGAAAAAGTGAAAAGGTGAAAGAGTGAAAAGGTGAAAGAGTTGAAAAGGTGAAAAAGTGAAAAATAGAATTCATGGAAAGAAGGCAACAAGGCCTTACTAATTATCGTTTTTCCTTTGTGTTCCCGGGTACATTTTCCTTTCTATTTCTTCGTGGTTTGTTGTTTTTCAAGGGGTGGAAATTCCGAATCGGGCGTTTAGAAACGGCCAAATTGTGCATCTTCTTTGGGTTAAGGGTAAGTTAATACCATAGATTCTTTACCACCTTTATTCTTTTCCCTTTTCCCTGTTCACTTTCCCCATTCCCCCAATCACCATTTACCAATCACCATTCACCAATCACCCCATTCCCCCAATCACCCATTTCCCTTTTCTGCCATAAAAAAACGAACCTTAAAACCCAAAAACTGTTTTGGTTTTTAAAGTTTTGAAGCTACATTTGCTTTTGCACAATTGATAGAAATAATGGGCGTAAGAGAGCGAATAATAGAGGATGCCGGGAAGCTGTTTTTTCGAGAAGGAATAAAGCGCGTGACCATGGATGATGTGGCCCATGAGTTGGGTATTTCCAAGCGCACCATCTACGAGAATTTTAAAGACAAAAACGATTTGTTGGATGCCACGCTTCAGGCAAGCATTGATTCTCAAAATGCTTTGATAGGGGAGATGATGGATAAGGCCGACAACACATTTGAGGTGATGGTGGGGGTTCTGAAATATGGCCATGAAAGCATAAATAGGGTTAATGCGGTTTATTTTACCGATTTGCAGCGTTTTTATCCGAAAATATATAACTCGGTTTTCAATAAAAGCTGGAAGGTAAGAATTCAGAATTTAAAAAAGCTATTGGAACGAGGCAAGCAAGAGGGGTTGTTTCGTCCGGAAATAAATACAACCCTGGTGGCAAAGGTCTTTAGCGAGCAATTGGCCATGTTGCACAACACCGAAGTGTTTCCGAACGATGAGTTTCCCCGGAAAGAATTGTTCGAAACGGTTTTTTTAAATTTTATTCGGGGTATTTCCACACGCAAAGGGGTGGATTTGTTGGAAAAACTACTCCAAAATTCCCAATAAGATTTCCGGACATCGGGTGCTCATGATTGGGTGGGAGATAAGTCCTTTCATGAATGGGCAAGGCACCTGATTATAATGGGCCGGTATTCGATTCAACCTTGTTTTTCAGTGCTTTTGTTAATCAGGATTAGGTTATGCAATTCAATATAAATCAAATGGTATATGAGACGACTTTTTATAAGTATTAATGCACATCATGCCCAACCTCAATGCAGGGATTGTTACACCCAAAGGTTTGTTTTGGCCGAGACCTCCTCTTCATGGTTAAGTTATCCCGGCCTTTGGTTTTTGAGGGCAGTGGTTGGCGTATTCCTTTTTCTGGGGGGGGCAGCAATGGCTCAGACCCCTGGACGCGTCGCCACCGATACGTTGGTTTTAACGCTCGATAGAGCATTGGAAATAGCCCTCTCGGATAATCCAACCATTAAAATTGCGGATCAGGAGCTTACCCGGGTCGATTATTCACGAAAAGAGGCCTGGGCAGCGCTATTGCCTTCGCTATCCGCGGATGCCAGCTACAGTCGCAATGTTAAGAAACCGGTTATCTTTCTGCCTTCCGGTGGTTTTGGTGGCAGCAGCACCGGGGAGGGCCCCACAACCATAGAAATAGGCTCCGATAACAGCTACCTGGCAACCATTGCAGCTTCCCTGCCTCTTTTTAATAAATCTATTTTTTGCAGTATCAAAGCGGTTGAGGCCGAGATGGAAAACGCCATCGAATCGTCCAGGCAGTCGCGCATTAACCTCGTTGCGGAGGTGAAGAAAGCTTTTTTTAATTGTTTGTTGGTTAATGATTCCTACTCTGTTCTGTCGGAGAGTGTGGACAATGCCCGCGAAAATTATGAAAACACCAGGCGGCTTTATGCTCAGGGAATGGTCGCCGAATTTGATGTTATCCGTTCGGAGGTGCAGATGCGAAATTTAATGCCCGATATGGTTCAAGTTGAAAATAGTTTGCAGATTACACGTATGATGCTCAAAGTGTTGCTGGGAATCGACAATGAGGTGCCCATAAAAATAGGGCAGGACCTGGAGACTTTTAGCAAGCAGATTGAGGATGGGCCTTCCAATGCTCAGCTTGATTTATCTGGCAACAGCGATTTGAGGCAGCTCAATATTCAGGAGAAGATTCTCTCCAATCAGTATAAACAGGTTCGGGCGCAGAGGTATCCAACGCTTTCCTCATTTTTTAATTATCGTTTTCAAACAGAAGCCGATAATTTGAGATTTGGTGAATATACCTGGGTCGAACCTGCCATATTGGGATTACAATTACATATTCCCATATTCAATGGATTTATAAAAACATATCAGGAGAAGAAAGTCCAGGTAAGCCTGCAGCAACTGACACTGAGGCGCGAGGATACCCGTCGAAATCTGACCCTGGCCGCCCTTACTGCTTATACTGACATGGAAACCGCTTCCGAAAAAATTGAATCGGTTAAAATTGCGGTACGTCAGGCTCAAAAGGGGTATCAAATTTCAAAAACCCGTTACGAGACCGGATCGGGAACTTTACTGGAGCTTAACGATACTGAGCTGGCACTCACTCAGGCACGATTGAATTTGAATCAGGCCCGGTTTGATTTTCTTCAGGCCCGGTCGGAATACGAAAAAGTGTTGGGAAATAATATAGCGGAATAATCAGTAACTCATTGAATAAGAAATAAACGTATGAAAAAGTGTTTTAAAATAAATAACACCGTTTTGGTAATAGCCGCTCTTCTTATGGGGTTAGGAGCTTGCTCGCAGGGTTCTGAGAAAAGTTCAGTAGCCAAGGAGACCCTTAAAAAAGTGAAGGTGGGAACGACTTCTTTGCGTAACATCGACCAGAAGATGGACTTTACGGGAAGTGTTGAGCCTTTTGAATTGAATTTCATCAGTCCGTCATCCCCGGTGCGTATCACCAAAATATTTGTTGAGGTGGGCGACCGGGTTAAGAAAGGTCAGCTGTTGGTTCAGATGGATCTCTCCCAATACGAGCAAGCCCATACGCAACTTGAAAATTTGAGAGTTGAATTTACCCGCCAGGATACCCTTTACAGGTCGGGGAGTATCTCCCTGCAACAGTTAGACCAAATACGTACCCAGCTTGATATTGCTGAAACACAATTTCAGAATTTAAAAGAAAATACGCAGCTTCGTTCCCCTCTCTCGGGTTTGGTAATAGGCCGTTTTTATGAGAATGGTGAAATGTATTCCATGTCTCCGGTTGCCGGGAAGCCTGGCGTTTTATCGGTGGCACAAATCAATCCTGCCAAAGTAAAGGTTCATGTTCCCGAGACCTATTTCCCTGAGGTAAAGGAAGGAATGCCCATTCAGCTGAAACTGGACGTCTATCCCGATACCACATTCACCGGCGTGGTGCATATTAAATATCCAACGGTCGATGCGGCTACCAGAACTTTTACGGTAGAAACCAAATTTCCCAATAACAGGGAGTTGATCCGTCCCGGAATGTTTGGACGGATCACCATTGTGTTTGCATCCCAATCAAGAGTGGTGGTGCCCGATATGGCTGTGCAACGGCAGCAGGGAACCAACGAGAAATTTGTTTTTGTTCTTGAGAACGGAAAAGTGCAGCGTAAAACAGTTAAAACAGGTTTTAGGGTTGGGGACCAATTCGAAGTGCTTGAAGGCCTGAGTGCGAATCAAAAGGTTGTGGTAGCGGGTTTAGGCGGGCTTCTGGAAGGAACCCCTGTAGAGGTTGTGGAATAATGGTGTCTTTTTTCCTGTGGCAGCTTGCCTCTATACCTGTCTTGTAAAACAAAAGAAACGTAATTGAAATGAGTATATACGAAAGTTCGGTTAAAAAACCCGTCACCGTTATTCTGATATTCGTTGGAATAATGATTTTTGGGCTCTTCTCGTTAAAATATTTGCCTATCGACCTTTATCCCGAGATTGATCCACCCATGGTGAGTGTCTTCACCTTTTACGACGGGGCCAGTGCTGCAGATATTGAAACCAATATCAGCCGTGTGCTGGAGGATAATCTCAATACCGTAAGCAATCTTAAGGAGCTCACATCCGTTTCTAAAGATAACTTATCTCTTTTAACCCTTGAGTTTGAGTGGGGAACCAACCTGGATGAATCTACCAACGATATCCGGGATGCCATAGGACGGGTGGAGAGCTTTCTTCCCGATGGGGTGGAAAAACCCATCATCTTCAAGTTCAGCTCCAGTATGATCCCTATCATGCTGCTTTCGGCCACTGCCGAGGAGAGTTATCCCGCCTTAAGTAAAATCCTGGACGAAGGGTTGGTTAATCCACTGAACCGAATCGAAGGGGTGGGGGCGGTTTCTCTTTCGGGTGGACCCAAGCGCGAGATACAGGTGAATGTGGACCCGCGTAAGATTGAAGCTTACAATTTGTCCATCGAACAAATCGGGGCCCTCATCGGGAAGGAGAACCTGAACCTTCCCGGCGGCAGTGTCGATGTGGGAAGCCACACCTATCCGGTGCGCGTGGAGGGAGAATTTAAGTCGAGCGACGAATTGAAGCATCTGGTGGTGGGTTATTTCAATGGCCAAACCGTTAAGCTTTCCGATGTGGCCACTGTGAAAGATACCATTGCCAAAATGACTATCGATGAGCGTACCAATGGCCGCCTGGGAGCCAGACTGGTGATACAAAAACAATCGGGTGCCAACTCGGTGGAGATTGCCCAACAAGTGCAGGAGCAATTGCCCCGGTTAATGAAGAATTTGCCTCCCGATGTGGAGATAGACACCATTTTTGATACCTCCGAATTTATTGAGGATGCCATCAGTAGTTTATCCACCACTATCCTCTATGCCGGCATCTTTGTCGTGCTGGTGGTGCTCTTTTTTCTGGGTCGCTGGCGGGCCACCTTTATCATCATTTTAACCATTCCGGTGTCGCTCATCGTATCGTTTATTTATTTGTACGCCACCGGTAACACGCTTAACATCATTTCTTTATCTTCGCTTTCCATCGCCATTGGGATGGTGGTGGACGATGCGATTGTGGTGCTTGAGAATATTACCCGCCACATCGAGCGGGGCAGTTCTCCCCGCGAGGCGGCCATTTATGGGACCAATGAGGTTGGGTTGGCTGTTGTTGCTACCACCCTTACGGTGGTGGCTGTTTTCTTCCCGCTCACGCTGGTACAGGGGTTAAGTGGTATTATGTTTCGTCAGTTGGGAATGATCGTAACCCTGGTGGTGATTGTATCTACCCTGGCTGCGCTTTCGTTAACCCCTATGTTGTCGTCGCAGATGTTGCGTCAAATGCCCCCCCGCAAAAAAGGGATTGGTAAAATTATTTTTGGTGGGTTTGAACGCTGGCTGAGCCGATTGGATAACTTCTACGAAAGAATGCTGACTGGCGCGTTAAAGCATCGTGGTTGGCTGGTAGCGGGGGCCATTGCGATATTTGTGGGAAGTATTATGTTGGTGCCTTTGGTGGGAACTGAGTTTATTCCCCCTTCAGATAACGCACGCATCGGGGTGGTGGTAGAATTGCCCATTGGTATGAGGTTGGAGCGCACTACCGAAGTGGCCCGTAGTATTGAAAAACTGTGGGAAGAAAAATATCCGGAAATAGAAGTCATCTCTGCCAGTGCCGGTATAGCCGATGCCAGTAATATCTTCTCTGCCTTTGGCGACAACGGGTCGCACATCATTAATTATACCCTGAGGCTTTCTTCCAGAACTCAGCGGGATCGCGACATCTTTGAAATAGGGGATGAGATGCGTAAGGATCTGGCGAAAATGCCTATCGTTGAGCACTATCGTGTGGACCCGGGAGGCAGTCGCGGAGGTGGTATGGGCGGAGGTCAGAGTGTGATCGATGTCATCATCTCGGGTTACGATCTCGATGAAACCAGCCGTATTGCCGAGGAGCTCTCACAGGAAATGGAAAAAATGGAGGGCTTGCGGGATATTGAGTTGAGTCAGGAAGATCCCAAAGTGGAGTATCAGCTGGTCCTCGATCGTGAAAAGTTGGCCATTTATGGGTTAAGTACCTCCACGGTGGCCAATGCCATGCGTAACCGGGTGAATGGTCTGGTCGCTGCCCTTTATCGTGAGGATGGGGATGAGTACGATGTTAGAGTCCGGTTTGATGAGCCTTTCAGGGAATCGGTTCAGGCCATCGAAAATATTCTGGTCTACAACTCCGCTGGTGAGGCAATCCGTATTCGGCAGGTGGGCCATGTGGAGGAGTTTTTTGCCCCTCTTTCTATTCAACGCGAAAACCGGCAGCGGGTGGTTAAAGTGTCGGCAGCCCTTTATAAGGCATCGCTTACCGATGTGGTCGCTGAAATCAACCAACAGCTTTCCAGGCTTGAAATTCCCGCCGGGGTTGGCGTGGATATTGGGGGTACCGCCGAAGATCAGCAGGATTCTTTTGGGGATTTGTTATTGTTGTTTGCTCTGGTGGTTATCCTGGTGTACATCGTCATGGCTTCTCAGTTTGAATCCTTGCGGTCGCCCTTTATCATCATGCTTTCCCTTCCCTTTGCCTTCACCGGCGTATTTCTGGCCTTGTTCATTACCGGCAACACACTGAACCTGATCTCGCTTATCGGAGGCGTTATGCTGGTGGGTATTGTGGTTAAAAACGGTATTGTGCTTGTCGACTATACCAACCTCATGCGGGATCGGGGGATTCCCCTTTTTGAAGCCGTGGTGCTTTCCGGTAAATCCAGGCTTCGGCCAGTTTTAATGACCACTCTGACCACTATCCTGGGGATGTTACCTCTGGCCATTGGCTTTGGAGAGGGCTCAGAGATCTGGCGACCCATGGGGATCTCCATTATTGGTGGTCTTTCCGTTTCAACGCTGATAACCCTGGTGCTGATTCCTGTGGTGTATACCATGTTTGGCGCCAACCGATTGAAAAAAGAGCATGAACGCCATGCCCTTCTGGCCGAAAAAATTTAAAAGGGTCGTTAGGTAAAAAAGTCCAAAATGGTAAACCCGACTCTGCACAGGCTCTGTAGCTATGGCGCAAACGTTGCTGGCCCTGTTTTGGGGAAGTGAAATGGTGAATTAAACCCTGGTGGGAATGAATCCCATCGAAAAAATAAACTCGAATGAAAGCAGTTTTTATCGTATACAATCAGGCCTTAACCGAAAAAATAGAGCTTATACTAGACCGGGAAGGATTGCGGGGATATACCCGCTGGAACCAGGTGCAGGGCCGTGGAACAAAAGATGGAGAACCTCATTTGGGCACCCATACCTGGCCGGCCCTGAATGAATCGATACTTACTATGGTCCCTGCCGATAGGGTGAAGGGTTTATTGGATCATCTCAATAAGGTCAATCACCAGGCCGAGATGCAAGGATTGCATGCCTTTGTGTGGGATGCTGAGGTAGGCGTTTAGAAATAAAAAATGGCTTTGTCCTCATCGGACAAAGCCATTTTTGTAAATAGTCGTCGGCGGGTTCATTTATACTGTGCTAAAGAGAAACCATTCGCCGTGTTTTAAAACTTCCAGCCTACGGTTACGGCTATCTGATGATCGAGATCATATCGCCCGGTTCTTGAAAGTCATCCTCTATATAAGGTGAGTAATAGAGCGAATGAATGTACGATTGGTAACGATACAAATAGGCCAGGTCCACAAACATGTTCTGTTAGGGATTTGCGATGGGCGATATGCGATATTCATTTATAGATTTACCTCATGCCAACGATGGAAACCAGATTTATCAACACATTGGTTTAACAATAAAAATCCCATTTCGGTTGGGTTTAAGGGATGAAATAGAGGATGTGCAGGCCAGCTCTTTTTCTGCCTGATTTCTCAAGGCAGAATTGAGCTGGACTCTGACATTACTCATTTAATTTTCCGTTGTTTTAGCTCTGTTCTTCCAGAATGGAATATTCTTTGGGACTATTCCTTTTTATCTCGTTTTTCATTTCATTATGTTTATCCCGTTTAAGGAATTTAGAAACTATCACATAGATAATTGGAATTACGATCAGAGATAAAAACATTGAACTGGTAAGCCCTCCAATCAGTACCCAACCGATGCCACTTTTCCATTCAGCGCCTGCACCACTGGATAGAGCCAGTGGTAGCAACCCAAAAATCAACGCTAAATTGGTCATCAAAATTGGACGGAAACGCAGGTTTGTTGCTTCAATAATGGCATCATAAACTTTTACTCCTTTATTTACCAAATCGTTGGCAAAGTCAACCACCAATATGGCGTTCTTCGCAACAAGCCCCATCAACATAATTATACCCATTATGGAGAATAGGCTAAGGCTTTTTCCTGCCAATGCAAGTGCCAGCAATGCACCAATAATCGAAAGCGGCATGGAGAACATCACCACAAAAGGATAAGCATAACTATCGTATAGTGCCACCATTGTCAGATAAACAAAAATGATGGAAGCAATCAAAGCAATTAAAAGACTGCCAAATGATTCTGTCTGGTTTTCCAAATCACCTGCATAAACTACATCAACACCAATCGGTTTGTCAATCTCTGCCAGCTTTTGCCGGATTTCTTCCCCAACTGTTCCAATGGTTTTTCCGGCAAGTTGCCCGGTGATGGTTACAGAAGACAACTTGTTATACCGGGAGAGCATCGAAGCCCCTTTTTGTTCTGTGATAGTGGCTATTTGTTTTAGTTTTACAATATTTCCGCTTGCAGAAATCAGTGGCATGTTTTCCAAATCAGCCTTATCTTTTTTATTAAATTCATCGAGGATGATATTGATATCATATTCTTCGCCGTGTTCTTTGTATTTTAAATCGTTGTCCCCGGCAAAAGCCATGCGAAGTTCAGCTCCAACTCCGCCAAGAGTTAAACCCAACCGGGCCATCTTTTCCCGGTCAACCTCAATGTTTAATTCTGTATTTCCTTCTTCGTCAGAAGTTTCCACGTCCGTAGTTCCTTCAATGTTTTGTGCAATTTCAAAAACATTTGAAGCATACTTTTTTACTTCATCGTAATTATTTCCTCTTACAATTAATTCTAAAGGACGTGTTGTTGTACCCAAAATACTCACTTCGTTTACAGTAAACTTTGGACCGGCAAAAAGAGCCGACATCTCGTTTTTTAAATTTATACTGAATATTTTAGATGTAACCGTTCGCTCATCTTTTGGCACCAGTTTGACATTTAGCTCAGCTGCATAAGGGGTCTCGAAAATGGATAAACTTCCTCCCTGTGATCCCACTTTTGTAAAAACCAGGTCAACTTCAGAATGTTTCAACAATTGCTCTTCAACTTTGGTGCACATCTGACTGGTTTCTTCCAATGTTGCATTTTTATCCATCTCAAGCAAAAGAATAAATTCACCACGGTCACCCGCATCCATAAATTCAGTTTGAATAAATCCTCTTGAGACCAGTGCAAAAGATCCAAAAAACAAAACAATAACCGTTGTTAAAGTGATCGTTTTATGGCCCAAAGCCCAGTGTAAAGCAGACATGATCGCGCGCTTTATTGCATTGACAATGCTTTCAAATCCCATCAGGATTCGGTCAAAGAGTTTATTTTTCTTTAGAACTTTAATCTTTCCGAAGCGGGAAGTTAACAACGGCACAAGCGTAAATGAAACCAAAAGACTAATAAGTATTGAAAAAACAATGACCAGGGAGAATGCACGAAGCAATTGTCCGGTCATTCCTCCGGATATACCAATGGGTAAGAACACTGCAATTAAAACAATGGTTATGGAAACTACAGTAATACCCAACTCGTTTGTTGCATCGAGCGATGCCTGCCAACGGTTTTTCCCTTCTTCCATGTGGCGGTAAATATTTTCGAGTACCACGATGGCATCATCTACAATTACTCCAACAACAATCGATAAAGCAAGCAGAGTCAGCAAGTTTAGCGAGAACCCAAAAATCATAAAGACCACAAATGTGGAAACAATGGATGTAGGAATAGAAACTATAACAAAAATAAGGTTTCTGAAACTATGAAGAAAAAGCAACATAGTAATCGAAACAAGGATGATAGCAAACAGCAAGTCTACCATTACACTTTCCACAGCGTCTTTTGTAAATTCTGAAGTGTCGCTGGCAATGGTAAAATCCAGATTGTCGGCACTGAATTTTGTTTCAAAATCGTTTAACAAAGCCTGAACCTGCTCACTGATTTCAACGGCATTTGAGCCACTTTGTTTTTGAATGGATAAACCAATTGCTGGTACCCCGTTAATATGGGCTAGTTTCGTACTTTCTTTTGTTCCGTCAACAACAGTGGCCACATCATTTAAACGGATGGTACTCCCATTTGGCATTGTACGGATCACGAGGTTACTAATTTCGTCGACCGAAGTAAATTTTCCACCTAAACGAAGCAACGATCTTGTTTGGTCGTCGGATATATTCCCAACCGGAAAATCAAGATTGGAAGCGCCAATCATCTGTTTTAACTGCAAAAGTGAAATTCCGTATTGTTCCAATTTTTCGGCATCAGCCTTTATCTGTATTTCACGCTGATTTCCACCAATAAGTTCAACATCGGCGACCCCTTTTATTTGCGAAATATAGGGAACGATGTCCAAATCAATCAGGTCGTAAAATTCTTTTTCCGGAAGATCGGAAGATGCAGCGATGCTCATTATCGGGAACATGTTCATGTCCATTTTCATGTATTGCGGTTGATCGATGTCGCCGGGTAAATCGCTTAGGATGGCCTCAACCTTACGCTGACAATCCTGGAGCGAAATATCAGCATCCATATCGTCCTTTAATTCAATTATTACAATCGACACATTTTCAAGGGAATAGGAGATGATTTTATCTATTCCTTCCATTCCTGATACTGCGTCTTCAATGGGTTTGGTTACTGAACTTTCTACTTCGCCTGGGGCTGCGCCCGGGTAAACAGTCATAACCGCATTTACCGGAACATCTATATTGGGCACTAATTCCACATTTAGCCGGGTATAGCTGTAAATTCCCACCAAGGCAAGAATGGTAAAAACGACAACCGGGATGGTGGTCCTTTTTAAGGATATTTCTGTTATTTTCATTGCTAAATCATTTTTCAAATTGGATGCTTCCCAATTTGTTTTTTGCTTTACTTATACTTACTGTAAGACTTTAACACGGTCGCCGTCGTGCAGATTCAACTGTCCGCTCACAACCACTTTTTCTCTTTCATTGAGTCCATTTATCACCTCGATATATTTATCGTCGCTTTCGCTGGTAATAATTTCACGTTTTATTGCTTTTTCACCTTCAACTACATATACCGACGGATTCTGTCTGCTACCGGTTAGCGCTGTTTTTTCAATTAATGTTGTTTCCGCAGCTGTTACCGGAATCGTTACTTCAGCAAACAGGCCAGCCTTTAGGTGTAAGTCGCCACCGGGATTGTTCAATATTACTTCCACCTCAAATTTCATGGCGTTGTCAGCCTTTTCGCCAACCGCATTTATCTTTCCGGTAAAAGTTTTTCCGGGGATAGAAGGAATGGTAATATTTACCGGCTGACCTTTGCTAATCTTAAAAATATCTTTTTCGGGCACTTTTATCCATATTTTTAGTTTGGCGGTATTTACCACCTCAAAAACAGGCATTCCCCCCGAAATAAACTGGCCGTATTCTGCCATCCGTTTGTTTATAATCCCGGAGATGGGGGCTTTTATTTTGGTGTCGCGGAGCGCTTTTTTTGCAGAAATAAGATCTGCCCCGGCCTTTTTGAGCCCGATTCTGGCCTGTTCCAGGTCATGTTTGGCAATCGCTTCTCCCTGCTCCAGCCGTTTAAATCGTTCAATATCTTTTTTCTGTTGCTCGTAGTTGGCTTCGGCAACCAAAACATTGGCTGCAATGATTTCATCGTCAACCTCGATAACCACTTCTCCTTTTTGTACATAATCACCCACATTTTTGTAAACTTTGGTTACTTTCCCCTGGGTTTCAGATAATACGTTCAATTCTTCGATGGCCGCAATCGTGCCGGTTGTAAAAATTTTCTGATTAATGCTTCCTTTTTGGGGATAAGAAATTTTTACCGGGATTTCTGAAATGGTTTGTGAAGCGAGTGTGGTTGCCTCCTTAATTTCTTCTTTGTTCGACTTCAGCTTTAAATAAGCCAGGACTATTAAAACCAGCAGAATGGCCGGAACTAAAATTTGTTTAACTGTTTTCATCTGTTTATATTTTTCTTTCAGTTGCCAGATGGAACTCCCAAGTAAATTTTAATCTCCGAATCAATTTCGGAGCAGGCAATGCACATGTGTGCAACTTTATTATTAAAATTTACATGCTCGTTTCATGTTTTTTATTATTAATTATTGATAAGCTTTTTAAGTTGACCGGTTGTGTTTAATAAATCAATCTCGGCCAGTTTATATTTCAGAAGTTGCTGGTTGTATAAATTTTCGGCAACAAGCAACGAAGTTTCTACATTAAGTAAATCGGTCAACGAGGCCATCCCTTCATCAAACTGAAGCTTTACCTGCTCATAAACTTTGTTGGCCAACTCCTTGTTTTCTTTTTGATCCTGGAGGTTCGACCATGCCGATAATAAGGAGTTGCTTGCATTTTTGTAGTTGGTTGTCAAATACTTACTATTCAGCTTTAAATCCTCCATATTTTGCTCCAACTTTAGTTGCGACTGAAGCACTTTTTGTTTTCGCATGCCCGAACTAAAAATGGGGATGGTGGCCTGGAGTCCGATGGTATTCACATTGCTGTAATCTTTAAACTGAAATTCTGAGGAGTAGCTTGAATAGTTGAACTGACCATAAGCCGCCAGATTGGGATAAAACGCTGATTTACTTGATTCAATCTCAAGTTCTGCAAGTTCGTTTTGTTTTTGAAGCAATTGATAGGTGGGAAGTTTTTCAAGAGTAAATGCGCCAGGGATCTGACTCATTTTATTGGCATCTACTTCAGAAATCGAATCCAATATAATATCTTCTTCAACAGGAAGTCCGGCAATAATTTTTAAAAATCTTTTTTGAATTTGAATTCCATTTTGTAACGTTTCCCGTTGAGTTTTCAGATTGGTAACGGTTACTTTTAGCCTGTTCACATCAGTGAGTTTTACGAAATCATTCTCGTACTGCAATTTTAAGATGTTATACAGTTTTTCCAGAGCCTCAATATTTTCATCCAGAATATTTAACGAAGCATTGCTCGCCAATACCTGATAATACAAACTGGCCACATCCTTTATCACCTCTTCTTCGGTTTTCCGAAGCATTACTTCATATAGGTCTTCCGCCTTTTTTGCCTGTTTTACGCCGGTCAAAAAAGTTTTACTATATAGTAACTGACTCACCGTTACACCGGCCGAGGAGGTGTGCAGAGCGCTTATGTCGGAAAGTCCGCTAAGTAAAGGGGCGATATCTTCCGGTAAACTTTCTGCCAATTCCTGCGAAATCTCAATTTCCGGAATACCTATCCTTGAATAACTTAAGCGGCCCTCAACCTGGGGTAATCCATTGGCTGCTACTTCTTTTCTTTTTGCATTGCTTTCATGCTCCTGAAGGGTTGCCTTTTTTATCGCATGATTATTCTCCACTGCATTTTTTAATAACCTGTCGAGAGAATAGTGTTCCTGGGTTTTCCCTATTGATGGCCACAATAAGAAACTCCCTAAAATAAAAATGGTTAATTGTTTCATTTGTTCTAAATAATCTTGTAAATGTTAGTTTGTTCCGAAAATTGCGAACTTAAATGATAAAAAAATTAATGTGTTTCTTTATATTCTGTTTTAAGTTTGTCCATGTGTTCAATAAAAAAAGTCATTCCTTCCAATGCTTTTTTTAAAAATTTGGCATTTCTTGAATCTGGATTCTTTTTTAATTCAATAATTTGATTAACAATATCTACTTTTTGCCGCATACTTTTTTCGATTTCAACAACCATATCATCAAAGTCCTCATAAAGGAAACGAAAATAACGTTTACGGTCGCCGGGATAGGTCACATATTCTATTACACCACGAAGTTCCAAATTTCGCAAGGCGTTGCTTACGGTGCTTTTGCTGATTTGCATTTCCGTAACAATTTCTTCGAAGGTATATTCTTCTTTATCCATCACCATTAGCAAGCCCATAATACGCGCAGTTACCGGCTGATAGCCATCTTTTTCACTGTTTCTTCCAATACATTCAATCAGCTCTTTTTGTTTTTGAATTCTTTCTTTATCTTCCATTTTCTCAGTACAATTTTGGACAAATTTAAGCAAGTTTTTTTGGTTCGCAACTAAGTAAACAAAAAAAACTTAAATTCGGAGAGTAAATAATCCAGAATCCAGAATCCCGGTTTTCTTTTTAAAAAGAAACATTATTTTCCCGTAAAATTTCTCCTTTGATTAAACAATATATTTCGTCTCAAGTCGCCAGTCTTTTCATTTTTGCCTACAGTGGGAAAAACGAAACAACAAATGCCGGCGCCGACCTGAAAAAGAAAAATGGCTTTACCGTAACAGATAAAGCCATTTTTTATATTTTATTGCACCTGATGTAAAAATCACGAATGGTACCCTGTTACAGGCCGGAGTTAAAACTTCCAGCCTACGGTTACGGCTATCTGATGATCGATAGAGGTCATATCGGCCGGTTCTTGAAAGTCATCCTCTATATAAGGTGAGTAATAGAGCGAATGAATGTACGATTGGTAACGATACAAATAGGCCAGATCCACAAACATATTTTGTTGTCTAAAGCCCAATCCACCCGTAACATTATAATGCTTACCACTCGAATTGAGGTAGGAATCCTGATAAGGATTGTCGAAGTGTGCGTAGCCGCCACGCAATGAGACCATGGGGGAAACTCTGAATTCGGCACCAAATCTCAGATTGTGTGTGCTTTTAAAGGTCGAATTAATCGTGTTATTCAGTGCATTAAAGCTACTTGTCTCAACCATGTCGGTGTTTTTGCTGTTGTACTTCATGTTCGCATAATCGGCAAACTCGTAATCGAACGATATCAGCCCTTTATCACCAAAAAGGTAAGCAATACTTCCTATCGCTTTTAACGGGGTGCGGAAGTTAAACGAAATATCTCCCAGCGGACTCTCGATATCATAATTATCGGCATCAAAGAAATAGGCTCTGGCGCGGGTGTCGTACTCCATTTTCATCGAATAATAAGTTGGGGTGTGAACCGATGCGCCAAGCCGGAGGTTGTCGATGGGGCGATAAATCATTCCCAGTTTTAAATTGAGCCCGATTCCGGTGGTTCGCTCATTGTCGTCGAAGTAGTAGTCATCCAAAACCGCCAGGTCCTCATTGGCCTCCCGGTAATTTATGTAATCGGTATAAAATTCATAGCTCTTTTCGTAATACTGTGATTTAACATTGTTGTAGATGGAGGCGATTCCCAGCGAGGCTCCGATATAAAATTTATTGCTGAAATTAGCACCAAACGATGCATCAATCAGCCCGGAATAACCCTCTTCGGTAATCACTTTCATCTGATCAACGCCGCTGGAGGCACCCCAGAGGACATCATTATTGGTATCGATATATTCATAACCATGAAAGTAGGCATCCCCAAAACCGGGAAGCAAATCGGTAAGGTGAGCGTCGTAGGCGATGCCCGTATAAAAGTTATCCAAACCCTGTGGTGTTAGCCCGTCGGAATTGGCAATAAACATATCCAGCATGGAGGATTGAACCCCGGAGGCCTGAATAAAAGATTTTTGGTTAAAGTTATTGGTACGGTTATAGCCCAGGGCGAAATGGGTACTTACCAATCCGTTTTCGGCCACACGCATGGGTTGCATGGTCCCCACGTAGGAGATTTGGTTGATGGGCAGACTGAATTTATTGTCTTCAGAAATGCTGCCATAGTAGTTACTCTCGGTATTGTTGAACAGGAGGGAGGGGGTGAAGGAGAATTCGCTGCTGCGATATACTGCAATCCCCGCGGGGTTGATGCCAATGGCCGAATAATCGCCACCCAGGGCTCCCATTGCGCCACCCAGTGCCATGCTGCGTGCAGTGCCGGTGGGTTTTGTGAGGGAGTATTTCAGGGCATTGTCCTCATTTTGGGCGGTGGCACCGGCAATTCCCAGGCACACAACCAAAGCTGTTATGCTGAATCTTTTTTTAAGCATGGTTCGATGGTTCAAAAAGGTTTGGGTGAAACTGCACCCCCCGGTCTTAACCGGAGGGGAGTGCAGGTTGATTTTTCTTTTTTACCGGGTTGTTTATCTTCTACCCGAACGTGTGGTACTACCGCTACTTGATCCACTGCTCCTTGAAGAAGAGCTGCTGCTGCTGCTGCTGCTGCTTCCGCTGCTGCGAACAGAAGAAGAGCTGCTGCGGTTGTAGCTGCTTGAGGAAGAAGAGCTGCTGCTTCTTGACGGGGTATAACTTCTCGTTTCCACCGTGGTGCGCTGGGTCGTGCTGCTTCCCCTGTTGTAGGTTGAAGTGCGCGAAGGGGTACTGCTCGTGGTCCCTGACTTCAGGGTACTGCTTTGGGATTGAACCGTACCGGTGGTGGTTCGTGTGCTGCTGGGCCGCGTATAGGTAGCCTGGTTGTAAGCCGGCCTCGAACTTTGCTGCGGCTGGCTGTAACTCTGGGTTGTGGTCCTGCGCGACTGCGTTTGTACCGTGCCGGTAGAGGTTCCACTGCCCTGATAACGCGATACCGTGCCGGAAGAAGTTCCGGTGCTCTCTGATTTCAAAGAAGAGCTGCGACGAACCGGTCGTTGATAGGTCGTGGTCCCATTGGTAATGGTTGAAGATCCATCGGTATTGCGGGTTACCCTGGTATCCTGCCCGGTGATCGTGGTAGATCTTGTTTGACTTTCATTGCTGCCCTTCAGCGAGTTAATGGTATTGGAGCCGTTAGAATAGCGTGTGTTGGAACTCATGCCGGGTTTCAATCCATTCTGAACATCTCTTCTGGCTACATTATTATGATGGTGGTGGTTATAGCCACCATAATAACCATAGTTGTAGGGATGGTAGCCATAATAATAGGGTCTGTTCCAGTAGAAAGAACTGTAGAATGGGCTGTAGAACGGATCATACATGCCATAATAACCGCCATAATAGCCACCCCAATAAGAGGGATATCCCCAGCTGGACCCAAACCCAAATGAGAATCTCCAGGGGTTACCCCAGCTGTTGAAGCGGTAACTGTCGTACCAGCGATTGCTCCAGGATGGAAAGGCGTAGGCGTAATTGCCATCTACATAAACGTTCCAGTTGGGGTCGTTAAAGTAAACAAACTGATCGTACAAGGGCGACCAGTAAGGAATACGGGTAAAGGGCCCATGGAAACGGATAAGTCTTTCGGCATAATCACGGTCCATTTCGCTTCCGTCGAAGCCGTCGACCCAATAGCCGGTTTCTTCATTGTAATAGATCAATGAGTCCACTTCTTCCTGATTCTCGTCGGCCAAAAGGGAGGCATATTTATTTTGAATCTCCGTAAAGTCGCGTGTGTCGCGCTGAGCACGGGCCAAATCGCTTTTCTCATAGGCCTGTGCTTGTTGAGTGGCTTCTTTTTTCAGTACCTTGGTTTCCTCCTGAGCGATGGACGGTACCGGCGAGAAAGCCGTTTCTACATTGTCTCTCGTGGCTCCGGGTATATAATAAATATCGTCGTAATAAACACCCGGGCTTGCTATCCGGCTGGTGTTGCAACCACCTGCCACAAGCAAAATTGCCAATCCGATGCTAAATCCTAGTGCTTTCATGATGGTTCCTCCTGTTTGTGTTATTTGATAAGGAGCAAAATTTATACCAAAAACCGTCCTCAATTGTTAAAAACCGCGTTCTGCGAAATAAAAGTGAGGTTTTCGTTTTCCGGCCATTTCTTTGGCCTCGCTTTTCATTCTCGAAGGTCAATATACTAAAAAGTACGTCGTTTTTTATTATTTTCGTGGCGCTTTTCGGAGTAATTGACGTGGCACCTTTCAGTTTTCAGACTAAAACGGTGGTTTCTTCCTCCTGGTTTATGCCAGCAGAACCAGGGTGCTTGTCCTCCTTGTTCGGGTTTTAGAAAGGCGATGAAAAGAATCATTAGAATAATTAATTTACAGTAATTATGGCAAAAGTACTGACCTCAAGGAGTGAGAGTTACGCCCAATGGTACAACGATTTGGTGATAAAAGCCGGATTGGCTGAAAATTCAGCCGTGCGCGGGTGTATGGTCATTAAGCCTTATGGTTATGCGATATGGGAAAAAATGCAACGGGCACTCGACGACATGTTCAAGGAGACCGGACATCAAAACGCCTATTTTCCGTTGTTCATACCCAAGTCCTATTTTAGTAAAGAGGCCGACCACGTAGAGGGTTTTGCCAAGGAGTGTGCCGTGGTAACGCACTATCGTCTTAAAAATAGTCCCGATGGAAAAGGCGTGGTGGTGGATCCCGATGCCAAACTGGAAGAAGAGTTAATTGTCAGGCCCACTTCCGAAACCATCATTTGGAGTACTTATAAAAACTGGATTCAATCCTACCGTGATTTGCCCATCAAAATCAACCAGTGGGCCAACGTGGTGAGATGGGAGATGCGTACCCGCTTGTTTCTTCGTACGGCTGAATTTCTTTGGCAGGAAGGCCATACTGCCCATGCTACCCGGCAGGAGGCTGTAGAAGAGTCGGAAACCATGTTGAGGGTTTATGCCGAATTTGCTGAAAAATGGATGGCAATGCCGGTGATTCAGGGCTATAAGACGGCCAGCGAGCGTTTTGCCGGTGCGCTGGAAACGCTTACTATTGAGGCTTTGATGCAGGATGGTAAAGCCCTTCAATCGGGTACTTCCCATTTTCTGGGTCAGAATTTCGCCAAGGTCTTTGATGTGAAATTCGCAAGTAAAGAAGGGAAAGAGGAGTATGTGTGGGCTACCTCCTGGGGCGTTTCTACCCGGTTGATGGGCGCCCTGGTCATGGCCCATTCCGATGATCATGGTCTGGTGTTACCCCCCAAACTGGCGCCTATCCAGGTGGTGATTGTCCCCATCTATAAGAAAGAAGAAGAGCTGGCTCAGATCGTGGAAGTAGCTGATAAAATTGCTGCAGGTCTTAAGCAGTTAGGCGTCTCGGTAAAGGTAGATGCTGATGATAACCATAAACCCGGCTGGAAATTTGCCCAGTATGAATTGCAGGGTGTTCCCGTGCGGTTGGCCATTGGTCCACGCGACCTGAAAAACCAAACGGTGGAACTGGCCCGTCGGGATACACTCACCAAAGATTTGATGCCTACCGAAGGAATCGAAAACTATATCAAAGCGCTTTTGGACGAAATTCAGGCAAGCATTTATCAGCGTGCATTGGCTTTTCGTGAGGAAAATACCCGTAAAGCCGACTCTTATGAGGAGTTCAAGCAGATTCTGGATGACCAGGGCGGTTTTGTATTGGCCCATTGGGATGGAACCGACGAAACGGAACTCAAGATCAAAGAGGAGACAAAGGCCACCATTCGGTGCATCCCCATCGGAAGCCCGGATGAACCCGGCAAATGTATGATTTCTGGGAAGCCTTCCCAACGGAGAGTGGTGTTTGCCAGGGCTTACTAATAACAAAACCTCATTTGATGACTGCCGGTTATAAAATGAGGTTTTTTTATATATTGCAACGATGAATCTGTTCTCCGGCACCCGGGGAAGGTTTCATGGTCTTTCAAAAACTAAACCCAACCGTCATGAAAAAAGGCACCCTTCAGGATCAGATTATTTCCCAAATCAAAAGCAAAAGTCTCCTTAAGCAATTGGTTGTAGATCAAACAAGAATCACCTTTAGCAAACTCAAAGATTGTCTGAAAGGGGTGTCTGATTCCTATAACCTTTTGCTGGCAGACACCGATAAACGGCTGGGAATGGAATTTCAGGATAGGGGCGAGTTTGTGGCGCAGCTAAAAGTGGCTGGAGATGTGCTCGTATTCTATATGCATTCAAATGTATTTGAGTTCGATCGCGAACATAAGGTTTGGGAGTCCGATTATATTAAAAAGGACCCGTTAAACTCCTATGCGGGGGTCATCAATGTGTATAACTTTCTGAACGACTCGGTTCGTTACAACCGGCCAAATGACCTGGGTTACCTTATCGCCCGCATCTTTGTAAACCGCGAAAACCATTTCTTCGTTGAGGGGAAACGGCAGAGAGGGATGGGGGTGAATAAATTTGGTCAATCGCTGCTTACCGACAAGGCCCTGCTCACCATCGTGGAAACCGCCATGCTCTACACCATCGAATTTGATTTGCTGGTGCCACCCTACGATAATATGAAGATCATCTCTCTGGCCCAAATGAATGAAGAGATTTTATACTCCAGAATTGGCACCGGTAAACGTTTGGGATTTGTTTTTAACTCTGATGATGTTAAGTAAATTAACTTATTTTTATTATGGATTCTGTCATTCAACGGTTTATTAAATATGTGGGTTTTGATACCCAATCGGATAATGCTACCGGTTTAACGCCGAGTACCCTGGGCCAGTTGAGTTTTTCACGCGAGTTAGCCAATGATCTAACCGGGATGGGGCTATCGGAGGTGGAACTCGATAGCAACGGCTATTTGATGGCTACCTTGCCCTCCAATACCGATGGGGAAGTGCCTGTAGTTGGATTTATTGCCCATGTGGATACCAGTCCCGATTTTTCAGGAAAAAATGTGAATCCCCAAATTATTGAGGCCTATGATGGGGAGGAAATTGTATTAAATGCAGACCAAAATATTCTTTTGAGCCCCTCCGATTTTCCCGAACTGAAAGATTATGTGGGGCAGCAACTCATCACCACCGATGGGACGACATTGCTGGGAGCCGACGATAAAGCCGGGATTACGGCCATTGTGTCGGCCATGGAACATTTGATCAACCATCCCGAAATTAAGCATGGAACCATTCGGCTGGCCTTTACCCCCGACGAAGAGATAGGGCAGGGGGCCGACTTTTTTGATGTTGAGAAATTTGGTGCCGACTTTGCCTATACCATCGATGGGGGGGGAGTTGGTGAACTGGAGTTTGAGAACTTTAACGCCGCAATGGCTACAGTGGTTGTTCATGGACGCGGGGTGCATCCCGGATATGCCAAGGGCAAGATGCGTAATTCCATGCGTATAGCCCACCAGTGGCTCACCATGTTGCCCAGGCATGAAACACCCGAGCACTCGGAGGGGTACGAAGGCTTTTATCACCTGGTATCGTTTAATGGCGACGTAGAAAAGACGGAAATTGTGTTGTTGATCCGGGATTTTAAGAGCGACCGTTTCGCAGACCGGAAAAAGGAACTCGAACATTTAACCCGTAAGGTGAACCATGAGTTTGGCGAAGGTACCGTCGAATTGTCGTTGAAAGACCAGTATTATAATATGCGGGAGAAAATTGAACCCGTTATGTACATTGTCGATTTGGCCGAGAAAGCCATGCGGGAAGTGGGGGTGACTCCCAAGATAAAGCCCATTCGGGGCGGAACCGATGGGGCTCTTCTCTCCTATAAGGGCTTACCCTCTCCAAACCTTTTTGCCGGAGGACATAACTTTCACTGTCGCCACGAATTTATTCCGGTGCCCTCATTGAAAAAAGCTATTGAGGTAATTCTGAAGATTGCCGAGTTGGTGCCTCAAAATGCACCCTCAAAGATTCAAACCTGATATTAACAACCTATAGACCCGGATTTTTCTAGTGGACCCGGATTTTGGATAAGATCCGGAAATCTCTATAGATTTCATCTATATCGTATAGCTAAATAGTTGAACTAACAGGGGGGCGGGCTTCTAATATTTCCTATTTTTGTTCTACCGAAATAAACTTTTCGGAGAATAGAATTTAGTATAAAATTTAAATATTAAAATTTATGTCAGTATTAGTAGGAAAAAAAGCCCCCGGGTTTTCAGCCAATGCAGTGGTTAATGGAGAAGTTATTGTTGATAACTTTACTTTAGAGCAATTTAAAGGTGAGAAGTATGTAGTGCTTTTCTTTTATCCTGCCGATTTTACATTTGTATGTCCCACCGAAATTTTGGCTTTCCAGGAGAAGATGGAAGAGTTTGAAGCCCGTAATGTGGCTGTGGTGGGCGTCTCTACCGACCAGGAATTCAGTCACTGGAAATGGTTGCAAACCGAAAAAAGAGATGGCGGCATCAAGGGCGTTAAATTTCCATTGGTGGCCGATGGCAGCATGAGCATCTCGGAAAATTATGATGTTTTGGCCGGCCAATATGAGTATGACGAAGATGGCCGGGCCAGCTTTAATGGGGTTCCTCAGGCCTACCGTGGATTGTTCCTCATTGACAAGGAAGGAATTGTTCGTCATCAGGTGGTTAATGATATGCCCCTGGGAAGAAGTGTAGATGAAGTGCTAAGAATGGTGGATGCCCTTCAGTTTTTCGAAGAAAACGGTGAGGTTTGTCCGGCCAACTGGCACAGAGGAGAAAAAGGGCTTGAGGCCACCCAGGAGGGGATCGCTTCCTTTTTGTCTAAGAATTAATAAACATTTTTAAGGAGCAACAGCAGATTTTCTCCGAAACTTAAAATGATGACCGCTCTCATTCACTTGGGGGCGGTTTTTTTGTCCTGCCCATATTTCTGTGCTTCATTAACGAGATACTCGAAGATGCCCAGAAAGGTGTCAATGCCCTTAGCCGTGAATGCCTCAGGATGGAATTGAATGGCAAAGACTCTGTTGGACCCTATTTTTTCTATGGCCTCCACAACGCCATCGGCGGCAGTTGCCGTGGTTTTAAAACCCGGAGCGATCTGTTTTACAGCCTGATGGTGAAAGGAATTTACAGCCACCTTCTCAACGCCTATCTGGCGATAGAGCAGGGAGTTCTTTTCAATATTAATGGTGTGGGTTGCAAAATGGCTCTGGGCGCTTTGTCTATGTTTAACCTGGTTGCCTTTCAATTGTGAGGGGATATCCTGGTAAAGAGACCCGCCAAAGGCTTCGTTTAATACCTGTTGACCGCGGCAGATGCCCAGCAACGGGATCTCTCTTTCAACAGCAATTCTTGTGAGGGCTATGTCGAATGAATCCCGCACGGGGGCAATTTCGCCCAGGGCCGGTAAAGGTTCTTCGCCATACCATTTTAAGGGATCCAGGTCTTCACCACCGGTCAATATTATGCCATCCACGCCATCCAACATGCGGTTAATCAATTCATGGTCGAGGGCAATGGGAAGTACTACCGGAACGCCACCGGCCCTGGTGACTGCCTCCACATAGGTTAGAGGCACCGACGCTGATGTTCCGTTACCCGAGGTGGAGGAAAGGCCAATAATGGGTTTGGTTCCGTTTTGTGCAAAAACAGAAGCGACAAAAAGGAACCATATTAAACAGGATATAAATCTTTTCATGATTGGTGGATTAAAATACGACGGCTATTTCAGGGATTTGCAAGGTACTAAAAAAACAAAAAAACCAAGACCCCGGCGCCAATCTACTCTTCACTCGTGGTGCCAATATTCTTTTTTGTTTTTCGCCCTATTTTTAATCTCCGAAATCGCATATTGCAAATCTCACGTTGCCAATTTCTTTTTTAACCTGCCCCTACAGGGCGCCTGTTCCTTGGATTCATTTTACCCGAGGCGTTGCCGTCGGGCTGAAATAGGTTGGGCCTTCAGCCCGGGAAAAAACACCAATTTTCTTTATCATTTTATGTTTTTCGCCCTATTTTTAATCTCCCAAATTGCAAATTGCAAATCTCACGTTGCCAATTTCTTTTTTAACCTGCCCCTACAGGGCGCCTGTTCCTTGGATTCATTTTACCCGAGGCGTTGCCGTCGGGCTGAA
>JBFHFS010000018.1:0-90021 GCA_041583495.1 Marinilabiliaceae bacterium
GAGCGTATCCGGATTCGGGGCATTCGTATTTTCGGTTAAACAGAGATTGGTGATCTCAACCCCAAAAAACGGATAGGTACCAAAAAAAGTAGGTTCAACTTTTTCAATAATAAAATTGCAGACCAAATATTTTTTCGCCTGCTTATTAACGATTGGCGTCAGTTTTTCCGGTGTGAAAATATACCACATGCCTATGGCCGCAGTTATGATCAACACTAGAACCAATACCAGTAAAGCTGTTCCAACCTTTTTTAATATGTGCATTTCACTAAAGCTTGCTAAATGATTCAGTATTTCCGTAATCGTCTTGATATTCTAATGTTGTTGCGGTTAAGGTTATGATGGTGTAGGTTTTGGGAACCAAACCGCCATTAACTATGATATGAATTTGCTCTAACTGATCTTTGACGATAGTCCAGGTAAATTCCTGAGCTTCTTCTTCGGTTACATCATCAGCAGTATCCCAGGTAGCACCAGAATAATCGGAATTGTATCTTTCGAATAAGGTCCCACTTTGCCATTTTCCAATGATTAATGACTCATCAAAACTGATTTCCGTTTCTTGTTCTGTACACGAGCTTATGAATAGCGCTACGAATGCAAGGCTTAAAATGATAATTGCGAACCGTCTCATTTGTTTTTAATTTGTTAATGAATACCCCTGTTTGTTGCTCAACAATAAAATTCAAAAATAAGGCTTTATTTTTGTTATTGGATTAAACATGATTTGTTAATTAGGAAAATATCCCGATAGTTTTTCCTTCCGGTTTCTGAGCCTCTCGAAATGCAAAACCCATTTAACTTTAGTTCATTCCGAAAACCGTTGGAACACCAGAGGGGCTACTTATAGTACTGATTCTTTAAAACCTCTTTGGGGGGTTGGGGTAAGGAATTGCATCGAAGCGGAAATCGACGAACCCCATCCAAAAATAAAGATGTCCTCTGCAAATACCTATGGGGCCTATTAAGCAATAAAAAATGCCATTTATACAGGATGGGGGGCGTAAAGGATCACATTCACATGATAACACCTGTTCATCCCTTAGTTGCACCGGCAATGCTTGTCAGGGTATTAAGCTTTCAACTTCTGAATTGATTAGAAATGAAAGTCTCTTCTCACCCTTTAACAGATGGAAAAATGATTACGGTGCCTTTACCGATCCTATAAAAAGCACCTTTTGGGAGGGATATTCAACCCCTTTGCGGTTGAGGTGCCGCTCAATTAACACCACGGGTTTGCGCCTCCGAGGAAAGCTTCGGCGGCACGCGGACTACCCGTGGCTATTGATTTTTAACCCCTTTGTGGTTTTCGCTTAAGTAAATCCATCCCGCCAACGAATCTTCCAAACCCAAAATAAAGGAATTAAGCCATTGTTAAAGGCGGAAAAATTAAATCCTCAAACCGCCATGGCATCAGCCAATACGGCTCAAGGTTACAAATTAAAAGGGACAAGAAAAAAGCAACTAAATATTACAAAAAATTGTGTGGATAATTGGGCATACGATTCTGAAAAGTCAGAACAGACTCTTTTTTAATTACCCCTTCATCGATATTAATAGCCTTTTGAATTGTGGGATTCTTCATCCAACTTTCATGACCATCTAAGATGGTTGGTAAATAAACGATTAACGCTGCAGATATGGACCTTGAAGCACTTTCCCACAGATAACTAGGTGTATGATCTACAGCATAATAGTCGACATTATCGATATGCAGTATGGGTTTTTTAAAAGTTGTAGGCTTTGCAAAATAAAATCCCATGCCTTCATCGCAACTTACATCAACAATTAAACTGCCCGGTTTTAAGGTATCTTTCTCATCTTCAGTCACAAAATTGACTGGATTGTCGGTATCCTGATAGGTGCCATTAATAATGATTTCAGATTCACCAATTAAATCGGATAAGGGCCGAATAGTACCATCATGTTCTATCGTTACCATCCTGGCTTCCCCGGCAACCCCTTCACGAATACGAACATAATCCACATCTAAAATTTCTTCCCGTACTTCGTGATCAGGCCGTTGGATACAAATGGTAATATCCCTGAATCCATGAGCTTTAAGAGCATAAATCGCACCACGGCTAACGGCGCCAAAACTAAAAATAATGACTTTACGCTGGTTCCCATAATGGCCATCTATTCCTCTTAATTGCAAGGCATGGAGGACTGCGCAATAGCCTGCCATTTCATTATTCTTATAAAAGGTATGTCTGCCCACCTGGCCATTCGGTGACCAAATAAACATATCTTCGAAGGCAATAAGTGTTAGCTTTCGGTCTATGGCAATTTGTGTAAGGTCATTTTGCTGTGCGCAATGCGGATATCCCCAAATTAACCCTCCCTCACGTATTTCGCGCAAATCGGCCAACGTTGGTTTGGCAATAATTACGGAGCCCAATTCGGCTAATAATTCATGCCGAGAAGCCACCCCTCCGGCTTGAGAAACAAAAAAATCGTCCGCTAACCCAAAAGGTGCACCATATCCCTTCTCAAAAATTAATTGTTTGCGAATGTCTTCCGGGAGACGTGACAGATGATCCGGATGAATTGGAACACGTTTTTCATCTTCTTTTCTTGAAGTTCCAATAACTCCTAAGCTTAGTTTTTTCATGAGTTCTCCTTTGTTGATAAAAAAAAATAATGTCGGCTCGACGATCCGTAATTCAATTAGAAATAATTTGCTGTAGGGAAAGATCACATTTCTTAAACAACAAAAGGGAGTAAGGACTGATTGAAATCAAAAATGGTATAACCCAGCGGTAAAGATACTCTAATTTTCGGAGAGACTCACAAATTAAAAAATTGATAATAAATAAGTTAAAAGAACACCACCTGAAACAAAAAGCCAAAGAGGATGCCTTCTGGTTCCATCAACAGTGAATTATGGATTGGTTGTTTCCCTTCACAAAATCCCATCCTGGCGCCCCGTAATTCAGAAGAACCTGAGTTCGGAATTTCTGAAGAATCCCTTGCCCTTGCTGCAAAAGCTTACTATGATTGGTATGATTTGAGAACCCTCCAAAAGAATTCTCTTGAAAAGACTTACCTTGATGAATTATATTTAATTAAGCCTGGATAGAAACCTTTGCCATCCATAAAGCGCTGCAAACAGACTCTTTTTCCTTGAGCAAGGGTTGAGCTAAACATTTCGCTCCTGCAACACGTTTTAATAAAGTTATTTACCTGTTGTACTCTCAATGGTCATTTCGGTTTTATTTTACACCTAAAAGTAATGGAAGAGCAGATCAAAAAATTTTTATTTGACCCAACCATCGGAAAAATTGCAACGATCCTTATTGGAGTCGCAATCATTTGGGTAATCATAAAAGCGATACAGCGCAGCTTGTTCACCAGGATAAAAGATAATGACAATCGTTACAGAGCCAAGAAGTTCAGTAGTTTTATTGGCTATACTTTGACCATCCTGTTGTTAACGATAGTTTTTAGTGACCGACTCGGGGGACTGACCGTAGCCCTGGGCGTTGCAGGGGCGGGCATTGCCTTTGCGCTGCAAGAAGTAATTGTCTCATTTGCAGGATGGATAGCCATTATGTTTGGTGGTTTTTATAAAACCGGCGACCGTGTCCAGCTGGGGGGTATTAAAGGAGATGTGATGGATATTGGCGTTTTACGAACCACCATAATGGAAACAGGCCAATGGGTTGACGGTGACTTATATAACGGACGGATTGTTTTGATCGCCAACAGCTTTGTTTTTAAGGAACCGGTATTTAACTATTCAGGGGACTTTCCGTTTTTATGGGATGAAATAAAAATCCCTATTCAATATGGAAGTAACTATGAATTGGCAAAAGAGCTGTTTGAACAAGCAGGCAAAGACGTTGCAGGCGATTTGAGTGAAAAATCCAGGGAGAACGGGCATACATTGCAGGATAAATACCGTTTGGAAGATGCACAAACCGACCCGATGGTTTCACTCATTGCCAACGATAACTGGGTTGAATATACTTTGCGTTATATCGTAAATTACAAAAAACGCCGGATGACCAAAACAGAATTGTTTACTCAAATCCTTAAACGAGTAGAGGCCACAAATGGACAAATCAGGTTTGCTTCTGCCACCTTTCAATTGGTTGAAGCCCCTGAGCTTAACGTAAAAATATCGGCAGACAGAGACCATAAAGGCAACTAAAACAAAATTGCCCTATACGCTGATAAAAACCCCGATGCAAATAAATGGTTTCGTGTATGCTGGGATCCATGTTTTTTCATAAGTTTATTGTTCGGATTTCAAGGCAGGCATAAACCGATGGGCAATCGGCTCAAACACCTGCTAAACACCGGAACATCAACCGCTAACGATCATCTAACAGAAACAACCATGAAAGTAAAAATAAAGATCAAAGAAGTCAAAACGGTAAATGAATTTGATTTCTACTGGAAACCCGAAGATTACATTAACCTGCTTAAGGAATTTGATTTTCCCGATGCAGAAAAAAGTAAAAAAGAGGATCTGTTAGAATTACTTCATATGGCCATTACCGATTTTGAGCCCAATGAATCCGCTCAGATTCTATTAACCTATAAGCTGGGGCATGAATTAAATGAAGGTCAGATTCAATCTTTATCCCATGAAATGATTAATGATAAAGTGGCTGAAGAGTATCCTGAACCTTCGTTGCATTTTGCCCTTTTTAATATCAATCAACTCTTATACAGAGCCTATAACGGAACGTTCCCCAATACCGAGGCTACCATTATCGATATGGAAATAAGTCCAATAACGGATAGTGATGTTGAAATCGATAAGGAGATCCTGATTAAAGCCCTGGGGGCAGGCTTAAAAGATAATAACCTGATAAAACGATTATTTGAAGAACAGATTACCGGCAAGGTATCGTTCACGGATGCAGCGAACACCATCTGGAACGTAAAAAAATTAACCGACAATAACTATCAGCTTATTACTTCCAAATATTGGGTAGACAAAGAAGACTTCCTGAATTTTGAGTACGAAGCTGAAATTGAATTTTTTGAAGAAGAGTAAACAAAAACAGCGAAAACAACATGGTTTAAAAAAAGACCTCCCCGGGTTTAATGCAGGAAGAAATCACCTCTTACCATTAACTTATAACGGTGCAACGGGGCAACCTGCTTTTACCATTCCCCCGATGGGGCCCCACTCCTTTCAAAACCTCCTTAACCAGGGATAGGGTGTTGAGGAGTCTAAGATAGATAAGCGCAAAAAGCATCTTAAATAAACAAAGCCATTCGCTTATTTGTTTTCCTTAGACGTAGCAGGCTGTTTTTTTCAGGTCCTGAGGTGTTTTTAACGAGGTAAAATGAAAACTCCAAACAACGAATGGTCAAACTGGATATCGATTATTAAACGATACAACCGACCCAGCAAAGCCAAAAGCTGGTGGCAGGTGATCAATTCGCTTATCCCCTATCTGCTCCTTTGGGTTCTTATGATTTATTCCCTCAAATATTCCTACTGGTACACCCTGATACTATCTGTTCTGGCAGCCGGTTTTCTGGTTCGTATTTTTATCATTTTTCACGATTGCGGGCATGGTTCGTTTTTTAGATCACGCAGGTTAAACAAGGTCGTTGGAATTATCGCAGGAGGCCTCGCCTTTACCCCTTACCATAAATGGCATCAACAACACCTGGTGCATCATCAAACGGTGGGCAATCTGGATAAACGAGGGATGGGCGATGTTATGACCCTAACCCTTGAAGAGTTCAGGAACAGTTCTAAAAAGAAGCAGTTATTTTATCGTCTGTATCGAAATCCCATCATTCTGCTGTTTATTGCCCCCTTTTTCCTCTTTACGGTCATTAACCGTCTCCCGGACAAAAGGCTTTCGAAACGAATAAATCTATACACCCATCTTACCACCCTGGGGCTCATACTGGCCATAACAGTGGTTTCGTTTTTTATCGGATTTAAAACCTATGTGCTGATCAAAGTTCCTGTTTTGTTTTTTGCTTCCATTTTTGGGGTGTGGCTATTTTATGTACAGCACCAGTTTAAAGATGTGGTGTGGGTACGAGAGGACCAATGGGATTATAATTCCATTGCCATGAAGGGCTGTTCCTATCTGAAATTTCCAAGAATCCTGCAATGGTTTTCAGGCAACATCGGCTTTCATCACATCCATCATTTAAGCTCTAAAATCCCCAATTACAACCTGGAAAAATGCCATCGCGACAACCCCATTTTCCAAAAAGAACCCCTAACCTTTTTGTCAAGCCTCCAATGTGCAAAGTATAGGCTATGGGATGAAGAGAGGGAAAAACTGGTCAGCTTTAAAGAGGCGTTGGGGTAAAAACGCGCCCCCTCCACTTAAACGATATCCATTTAACGATTGATGGCAAATTACCAACCCCCAATTTCAGCCATAATAGGCCTGATTGATCTAAATTGACTCCATCTATGACGAATTTGGATTAATCTGTTGTATCTTTGGTTGCATTATTCATATTCAAAAGTTTTTGCCATGAAGCGTTTAATTTATTTTTTGTTTATAAGCCTGTCGGTTTCTACCTTATATGCACAAGGAACATCCACCGAACTCTCACATTACCTGCTTCCTGAATTTACCCAGGGGACCATTCTAATGAAAGATGGAAAAGAGAATAAGGCCCTGCTGAATTATAATTCGCTGACAGAAGAGATGATTTTCAACAATAAAGGTCAAATGCTGGCCATAGGAGATACGGAACTGGCACAAACAGATTCGGTGTTTATCGGGAAGAGAACCTTTATTCTTCTGAACGGAAAGTTTGTTGAATTACTGGCCCATTCAACCTTTGATTTATATGCCGAGCACAAATGCGATGTAATACCTCCGGGCAGCCCGGCCGCCTACGGAGGAACCTCTCAGACCTCATCCACCACCTCCTATTCATCGCTTGCCACCGGAGGAAGACTTTACGACTTAAAATTGCCCGATGATTATACTGTAAAACCCTACACGTATTATTGGATAAGGAAAAATGGGGAGTTAAATAAATTCATCTCTCTGAACCAATTAATGAAATTAAATAAAGACAAAAAGGATTTATTTAAAGCATATGTCAAAAAAAATGATGTGAAATTCGACGATCAGGAAAGTATTATTCAGCTGATTGAATACCTGGAAAAAAACTAAAGGCCTAAAAACCCAGCATGGGACGAATAATTGCGCTTTTGTTCACCCTTTCGGTTTGTTCTTTTGGAAATGGACAAATCCTGAAAAAGCAAATTCCAGATCATTTGGTGGTGCTTACCTTCGATGATGCCACAGAAAGCCAATACTCTGTTGTAGCTCCCTTGTTGAAGCAATTTGGTTTTGGGGCCACCTTTTTTGTCTGTGAATTCCCGTCAAAATCTTCTGATGGGTCAGCCTATATGACCTGGCAACAAATAAATGAATTAGATAAGATGGGGTTCGAGGTAGCCAACCATACCCGAACACATGCTGCGGTCAGCCAATTATCCAAAGCACAGTTCCTGGAGGAGTTAGATTATATTGAAGCCAAATGTGCTTCACAGGGAATCGTGAAGCCGTCGAACTTTGCCTATCCCGGATACGATCTAAGCATCCCCGTGATGGAGACTTTACATGAAAAAGGGTATGAATTCGCACGTGCCGGAGGAAACAGGCCTTTTGATCCACTCAGCGATTATCCCCTTCTGGTTCCAAGCTGGGCAACCAATGCCACTAATAAAGGCCAAATCATGGCGGCATTTAAGGAGGCCCAAAAAGGAAAGATAGTCGTCCTGACCATTCACGGGGTACCCGACGTGGAGCATCCCTGGGTAAATACCCCCCCGGCATTGTTCAAAGAATACCTTCAATATTTGTCCGACCACCACTTTAAGGTCATCCCGCTCAGGGATTTGAATCGTTACATCGACGTGGAGGAAGCCAAAAAGCGCATCGTTCCCAACATGAATAAGAAGTTGAAATCATAACGCCTGTCGGGTTACCTTTTTTTAAGAGTCCGGGGCCCTGTTAAACCCATTTCCTGATACAGCCAAACGAATTGTTTTAATTACTGGTGAGCAGGCTAATGAAAAGACTATCCACCGCCCACTATTAAACCCATGGCTTATAGCGGGCGGGGACGAGTTTTAAAGCATATTTATCTTCAATGCCGGTCTGAGGATTTACAATGACATCCCCCGGATGTTTACCATGAAAATGCCAAAAAGATCTTGACTCTTCACAGGAGTTGTTGGAGCATTTTAATGGGTTACCACCATTTTTTTTGTCGTTCCTTTCACCCCATCGGCATACAAAGCGTAGAAAAACAAATTGGCTGTAGCATCATTCACAACATAGTTGTATGACCCTGCACCACGTTGGTTAATTTTTATTTTTTCCACCAATTGTCCCTGCTGGGAATAAATTAAAATGAAAGCCTCCTGAATGCCCGAGTTGATATTAAACGGGATTTGGGTTGACGTACTAAAGGGGTTGGGAATATTTTGATCAAGGGAGGAACTTTTTAATCCCGATGAAAGGTCCTTAACCCCTGTGCTCATGGCAGAGATAATTTCCTGTAACGCCACAATGGTTTGCTTCAGTTCATCGATCTGGTTTTGTTGCTCAACCAGGAGGCCTGAGAGATCTATTTCATTTCCATTGGAGATAGAAAGCACAGAACCTTCAAGCGACAGAATTTGTTCATCGGTATTATCCATAAAAGCAGTCAGATCGACCTTCGCGTCAACACCACTTATACTTAGACTGCTGTCGGTCAACGACAAAGACTGACTGCTCTTCCACGAAACCCATTCGGTACCATTAAAAAGCTTTAACAAATGGTCGGTTGCATCCATATACAAATCACCCTCGTTGGCTTCAAAAGCTTCCATGGTACGGGGAGAGAACCGCAACAGACTATCGAGTTTGATGTTTCCTTTCACATCCAGCGTTTCTTCAGGACTCCATGTGCCAAGTCCAACATTTCCGGTTGCTCTTAAAGTCAATGAATTGGTAGGTGTCCCAGGCTGAATTCTAAAGGGCAGGCGATTATCATTTTCTACATCGCGGATAAAAAAGTTGGTTTCATTTCCAGCCACATCCCAGGTTGAGGGACCCCATCCCATCGAATTGTCTTGCTGTAATCGGATAGCCGGTGTATCCCCATTCAGCAAATGCAGTTTTACGGAAGCATTTTCTGTTCCCAGACCAATATTTCCATCTCCATTCAGGTGAAAAGAATTGGTAGAAGCCCCGGCCATGATCTTAAAAGGATATTGGTTTCCGGAAACATCCTGTACCGAAAAATAATTTTCGCCTCCGCTTTCACTTGAGTTGGCTTCAATGAGCCAGTCGTTGGCCGGGAATCCACCCGAGGGAGTACTCGAGTCGTCGAATAAAATACGCAGATTATTTTCCTTTAAAATGACCGTATTCAACCCAAAGTCCTGCCCATCTGTAATGTCAACGCCTACTCCCAAACTCCCCTTCACGTAGAGCGTGTCGGCATCAACCGAAGCTGATTCGTCAGGTATATCCTGATTCGAGGCTACCCTGTTTACCACAGAAGTGGTCTTTAGAACTTCCACCCTGTTCGGCATAGAGGTTTGCGCCCTGCCCGATTCGTTTACCTGCGAATAACCTATAGATGAGCATATTGTTACTCCGGCAAGCATTAAAAAAAATCGTCTCATTCTCTTAGTAATTTTGATGTTTAGTAGTACCGAAAAGTAATCATTTTGATGAGGATAGAATCCTTTTTGAGCCTTTTTTCTCCGTAAAAAAAAGTGCCGGTGAAAAGTGATGATTCTAACCAGTGCGGGAACTCATCCCAACAAAAAAAAGACGATGGTATTTGGCAATTTGAAAAAAGTACTTACTTTTGTTCGCATAATTACGAACAGACATGCCCACTAAAACCGTGACAACCGAAAAACATAAAAGGACGGCCCGTTATGCCAAAGCGATGGGACATCCCATACGCATGTATCTTTTGGAATTGCTTTCGAAGCAAAGTTGTTGTTACAGCGGCGATGTAAGCGAGGAGTTGCCCATTGCAAAATCGACGTTATCGCAACACCTGAAAGAGTTAAAGGATGCCGGGTTGATTCAGGGAGAAATTGAATCTCCAAGAATTAAGTATTGCATCAACAAAGAAAACTGGAAAGAAGCTCAACAACTTTTTAAACAATTTCTGGCAATCTAAAAAAATTTACCCTCAATGTTCGTCGTTTTGCGAATAGCGAATAAAAAAAATGAAAAAATGGATTTTAATAATTTAAAACTTACAACCATGGAGATCAAAGTTCTGGGCACCGGATGTGCCAAATGTAAAGCCCTTGAAAAAGCAACCCGGGAAGCGGTTGAACAGACAGGGGTAAGCGCAATGGTTACCAAAGTGGAAGACATTGTTGAAATAATGAAATACAACGTCATGACAACTCCTGCCTTAGTTGTTGATGGTGAAATTGTAGTGAAAGGAAAAGTTCCTTCGGTAGATGAAATTTCCAAGTTCTTAACCAAATAATCCATTCAGAAATGAAAACATTAATCAGCACCTTAAGTCTCATCTTTTTTGTAGGAGTCATTGGCGTATCGGCACAATGCTGTGGCACAACCACCACCAACAATTCAACCTGCGCAAAAACCACAGCTTGTTGTTCCGACACTCAAAAATCCAGCGAAGTAAAAGCTTATTATTTTCATGGTAGCCGTAGATGCGTCACTTGTCAGGCGGTAGAAGCCGTTTCGAAAGAAGCCATTAAAGAGTATTATGGCGACAAGGTAACTTTTGAATCCATTAACGCCGAGGAAAAAGGGAACAACACATTGTTGGAAAAATATAACGTTACCGGAACGGCCCTTTTGATTGTCAACGGAACCAAAACGGTGAACATGACCAACGATGCCTTTTTAAATGCCCGTACCAATCCCGACAAATTGAAAAGTAAATTGAAATCCACCATTGATTCAATGATGTAGGCATGGAGGTATTACAAAATTTTCTGGAAACCTCACAGTTTCCCATATTTACGGCATTTATCCTGGGACTTATGACCGCCATAAGTCCCTGCCCTTTGGCCACCAACATTACAGCCATTGGTTTTATCAGTAAAGACATTGATAGCCAACGCAAGGTTTTTGTCAACGGGTTGGTTTATACTTTGGGTCGGGCCATTTCATACACGGTTATTGGGTTACTGTTCTTTTTTGGAGCCAGCCAATTCGAATTTGCAGGGTTCTTTCAGGAGTGGGGCGAAAAATTATTGGGTCCCCTTTTAATCGTAATCGGCTTGTTTATGCTAGGGGTCTTAAAACTCAAGATCCCGGGAGTTGGTTCGTTAACCGAAAAAATGGAGCGCAAATCCAACAGCGGTTTTTGGGGCGTTCTTTTATTGGGTATCGTTTTCGCACTGGCCTTTTGCCCCTACAGCGGTGTCCTTTATTTCGGTATGTTAATGCCCATGACCATCAGTAGCGTCAGTGGTTTGTATTTACCCCTGTTTTTTGCCATTGCCACAGGAATACCCGTGATCATTTTTGCATGGCTCATTGCCTTTAGCGTTGGTTCAATCGGCAATGTTTACAATAAGCTGAAAAATTTCGAGCTCTGGTTCAGACGAGTCGTTGCCCTGGTGTTCATTGTGGTTGGTCTGTATTATATTATTACGATTTATTTGTAAAAAAATTTACGTTGCCTGTTCGCCTTTTAACGAACAGTAAAATTGAGAATAATGGAGAAGTTGAATTCTTTAATAGAAAGCAGGAGCAACGCAAAGAGCGTTGCTCCTGCCCTTGAAAACCCTGGTGAAATGATTCAGGTTAACAAAAGCAAAGTACGACTGGTAACTTCAATCGCGATTATCTTACCCCTTTTAATCGCTCTGTACCATTATTTACCCGGTCTGGTTGACGCCTTTACGTTTGATTTTATAAAACTCAACCCCGAATCCCATTTAGGGGAAGCGGTCAATTTTTTCTTTTACGACACCATAAAAATCTTAATTCTGCTGTTCCTTATCAGCAGTTTAATGGGCGTTATCAATGCCTATTTCCCCGTTGATCGTCTAAGAATTTACCTGACAACCAAAAAGATGTATGGCCTGGAATATTTCTTTGCCTCCTTTTTTGGGGCCGTCACCCCATTTTGTTCCTGTTCATCCATCCCGTTGTTTATTGGCTTTGTAAAGGGCGGCATTCCATTAGGGGTCACCTTTGCATATCTGATCACTTCTCCCCTGGTAAATGAGGTCGCCGTGGCCATGTTTTTAGGTCTGTTTGGTTTTAAGGCCACCGTAATCTATACCGGAACGGGGATCCTGATGGGAATGATAGGTGGTTTTATTCTGGGAAAACTTAAACTCGACAAATACCTAAGTGACTGGGTACGTCAGATACAGGAAAATGCGATTCAGGAAAACGAGGAATGGGATGGGGAAAAAACCTCCTTTTTAGACCGTCTTCCAACGATTATTAAAGATGGTTGGGATATTGTTCGAAAGGTTCTTTTGTACGTGATAATTGGGATTGCCATTGGAGCGGCCATGCATGGTTACGTTCCCGAGAATTTCTTTACTGAATTTTTATCCGCCGATAAATGGTATGCCGTTCCACTGGCCGTAATTCTTGCCGTGCCCATGTATGCCAATGCAGCCGGGATAGTTCCGGTTATCCAGGTGTTTGTGGCCAAAGGGGTACCGCTGGGCACAGCCATTGCTTTTATGATGGCCGTTGTGGGGCTATCATTGCCCGAAGCAACCTTGTTAAAGAAAGTAATGAAATGGAAGTTAATCGGCATTTTCTTTGGGACCATCACCTTGTTCATCATTGTTCTCGGATTTTTGTTTAATCTGGTGCTTTAATCCTTCGAACATGATTCGACGACTTGTATTGTTTTTTATACTGACCCTTACAGGCCACATTTTGGCACAATCAACAGACAAATCGTTCAAACCATCGGGTAAGCCCATCGTTCAGGTGTTTGGAACAGCCGCTTACGATTTTGAAAACAACACCTATGGGTACAGTTTAGGACGGGCCCATCTGGGATTTCAATATCAGTTTGATAAAAAATGGAGTGCCAAAATAATTCATTAGCGAAAAGATGATTAAAAAAGTGCTACCGTGGGTAATCTTCAGTTTGTTTTTCGGATTGATCGTTATTGGTTTCGCCCTGAAGGACCAATTAAACCAACACTTGTCTGAAATGATGAAGCTACAGGCCTCCCCCGAAACAATCGTTACGGGGAATGCCTTGATTGATTCATTATACAACTATTCGGAGAACGGCTTAAACTATGAAATCACCTTTCTCGAATTCGGGGCAACCGGTTGTTCTGCCTGTAAACGCATGGAAGGGGTTATGGAGGAGATCCGGGAAAAATATCCTGAAAAGATCAATGTGGTATTTCTGAATGTTTTAAAACCTGAAAGTCAAAACCTGATGAAATTATTTGGCATTGCCACCATTCCCACACAGGTACTTTTGGATAAAACCGGAAAGGAATATTTCCGGCACACAGGCTATCTTTCTACCGAAGAATTGGTTCCAAGACTCATACAGGAACCGTTGAATTAAAAATCATATAATAAAAAAAAAATAGATGGATTATTTAGTTGGAGGCATTTCATTTGTCGCCGCCTTTATTTTTTCGCTTGGGGGTGTAGGAGCCGCCATTATATTGATTCCCATTTTAGTATCATTGGGAATTCCCATTAACATAGCCAAACCTGTGGGTCTGTTTTATAATACCGTGAGTTTAACCGGTGCCAGTTTATCAAACATAAAGCACAAAAGGCTGGATTTCAGAACAGGCATACCCATCATCATCTTTTCGTTTTTATTTGCCATCGTAGGGGCCTGGGGATCGCATTTCATCGCCAAAGAAATCATATTGATTCTGTTTATTGGATTTTTATTTTTCTCCGGATTGATGTTTCTGTTTCACAAGAAGAAGCAACAGGATTCCTATCGTGAGGACCGCCCCTACCTGGCCCTATCGTTAATCGGAGCTTTTGCCGGACTTATATCGGGGCTGCTGGGCGTTGGTGGAGGAGGAATTATTTCGCCCTTAATGTTAATGCTGGGGTTCAACCCTAAAAAAATAACCTCCATCACTGCCTTTGTGGTTCCATTTTCCTCCTTCTCAGGATTTTTAACCTACTGGGCAATGGGCAGTGTTGATTGGCCCTTGTTAGCCATCGCCTCATTGGCCGGGATTATTGGAGCCACCCTGGGCACTATGTTTATGCACAAAAAGCTTAACCCGCAAACCGTGAAAAGAATTTTAGCCATCATCCTTTTAGTTATAGCGGTGAAGCTTCTCTGGAATATCATTTAATTTTTAAAACATACGATCATGGAAAATGTATTACGAAAAATGAACTTTTCTTTTACAGGCACGGGTCAACATAAGATCATGCCTCAGGCTTTCCTGGAAAAAGAGAAGGCCCTGTTTCTTGACCTAAGGGCAAAAGAAGAAGTGGAGGTTTTGTCGTTTAATTTTAATTTCTGGAAAATAAAGGTGGTCAATATTCCTATTGATGAGCTCCCCGATCGGTTGGACGAATTGCCCAAAGACAGCTTCATTGGGACATTTTGTGCCTCGGGAACACGCTCTGCATGGGCATACGTCTATTTACTATCAAAAGGGTATGAAAACGTAAAATGGATAGATGCTGGAAATGAAGATTTTGCGGCATTGATAAAACCGGGTTTTGTCTTCAAAGAAGTAAAATAATGAGGTATCTAACGCTGATTATTTTGAGTTTTGCCCATTTGGTCGGGCTGGCTCAAAATAATGATAAACTACCAGTAAGCTGGCATGGTTACAGCCAGATCCGTTTTTCCAGCAACTTTAACGATGTCAACTCGTTTGCCCTGCGCCGGATGAAACTATGGGTAAATTCCACCCCTGGTTTTAATGAACATTGGGGATATAAAATACAAACGACGATCACCAGTTGTCAAAACGAAAAATTCTTTCTGCAGGATGTCAAGGCTTTCTATCGGTCCAATAACTTTAAAATTAACTTAGGGCAATTTGTTCCTCAGTATAGTTTACAGCGATTTCAACACGATTTCACTATTCCGCTCACGGAACGGTCAGCCGTCATTAATGCCTTAATTCCTAATGGGACTTTGGGCGTAAGAGATATTGGCGCAGAAGTAAAATACAGCAGTTCAAATAAGGGTCTTGAAACCTGGGCAGGGATTTTTAACGGCTATGGCATTAAAGAATACCGCCTCGACAATTCAGGCATTTTGTTGACACATAAAACAGTGTTTCATATCTTTAGCCAGACGGTTGCCACCGGCTACTCGGTGATGTATCGAAAAGCAGACCAATTATCATTATTATCGATATTGCCCGACTCGGTTCACTTTAGTGGCAATGACCTTAGATACAATCTGTTCGGAAAGGTTCGTTCTAAGAGATTTCAGTTTCAGGCAGAGTACCTTTGGGCCACCCTGGATAATAAAACAGCCAATGGCTATTACTTTTTGACTACCTTGAATCTGGGTAAAAACCAGCTTGCTGCCTCCTGGAATCAATATAACGACCTGATTGAAAGCACAAACGATGCACCTGTTGTTCATTTGGGTTATAATTATTTATTCAACCATGATAAACTTAAACTTATGTTCGACAATGGGGCGCAGATTAACGACGGACAAATTCAAAACTATTTCTCGGCCCTCCAATTTCAACTGTTCTTTAACTGAATATTATGGGTAACCACATAGAGCATCACCACCACCACGAGGTAAGTGGCAAAAACTTAGGCTGGTCAATAGGATTAAATTTGGGGATTACACTTGCTGAATTTGTGGGTGGGATCATCTCGGGAAGTATGGCGCTACTGAGCGATGCCACGCACAATTTTAGCGATGTCATTTCTTTGGTGGTTAGCTATATTGCCAATAAGCTTACCAAACGAAAGGCGACTAATCATCAGACTTACGGTTTTAAACGTTCCGAGATCATTGCCGCCTTTATTAATTCGGCAACCTTAATCGTCCTTGCCTTATTTATTCTTTACGAAGGTATTCAACGTCTTTTTCAGCCTGTAACGGTTGCCGCCGGCTGGGTTATCTGGCTGGCACTGGCAAGTATTGTGGTAAACGGACTAAGTGTTTTGTTTATTCGCCATGATGCCCGCGACAATATGAATATAAAATCGGCTTACCTGCATTTGTTTAGCGATATGCTTACCTCAATTGCCGTATTAATTGGTGGATTGACGATGAAATATTTTCAATGGTACTGGATCGATTCGGTTTTTTCGATTGCCATTGCCATTTATTTGCTTTTCACCAGTTGGGGAATTTTTAAGACCGCTTTACGTATTATGATGCAGTTCACCCCATCCGACATTGAACTGCCCAAAATCGTTTCCCAGGTGGAAGCCATTACGGAAATAAAAAATATCCATCACGTCCATATCTGGCAAATCAATGAACACGATATTATGTTTGAAGCCCATGTTGATTTAAACCGGGACGTTAAAATCAGTGAGTTTGAAACAGTCTTGTCAAAAATAAAAGAGGTCCTTGCCCGGCATAAAATTGGTCATGTTACCATTCAACCGGAATATTCGGTGAGCGACAATAAACAAATAATACATTAACATTATAAAATTTAAATTCATGGTAAATCCACAAGAATGGCTCGAATTCGGGCAAAAATTCCACGGGCACAAATGCCCTGCTATGCCAAACGGCTTGCGTGTTGGCGCAGCAGCAATGAACGCACTTGGGGTTGAACGCACCGGCGACAGCGCTTTACATGCCATCCTCGATCTGGGGGACAATCACTGTGCCACCTGCTTTGGCGACGGAATACAGGTAATCACAGGTTGCACTTTCGGCAAAGGGAATATTGAGAAAGCCTATAAAGGGAAATGGGCACTTACATTGATCGATAAGAAAACAAACCGGGCTGTGCGTGTTACCCCAACAGCAGAAGCCATGTTATCGAATAAAAAAACCGCCTTTTTTAAAGATTACCGTGAAAAAGGCGTGCCTCCCACACAAGTTCCTGACGCGGTGGTGGAACCTTTGGTCGTTAAAGTTATGAATGCACCCGGGGAGATGATTATGAATATCTCGGAGGTATTCGACTATCAATGGAATCAGCCGGTCCACTCATTTAACAGTTTTGTGTGCGAAGAGTGTGGCGAAATGACCGTTATGGAATATGGCCGGGTTAAAGGCGACAAAAAGGTTTGCATGGATTGTGCTGCACAATAAAACCTCAAAAACCTAATTGTAATTACCATTAAGGGTTGAACAACCGGATGACACAGAAAATAGTCACCCGGTTGTTTTATAAAATACCCACGCTTATTTTATCTCTTTGGCCTTCTTTAAGGCAATTCTTGAAATAAGCGGACCTTTAAATTCCCGGTTCTGATTTAGGTTTTATGGCTCATTACCCGGTAAACTCTTTTATATTATTCGATGCGGCATTGACCACTAAAGGAAAGGTCGTGAACCTAACAGAAGAGGGCAAACCATTTACAGGGAGCCTCTCCGGTTAAAGGGATTGAGGGTTGATGAACCAGGGGGGATGGATACCCGACACAAAAGAGTTGGCAACCGTTAATTTTTATAATTGGAGATCCAGCCATAAAATAAACTATCCAATTCATCTACTTTATCAGGATACCTTTTATTAAGATTGTTTATTTCCGTAGGGTCTTTCTTGATATCATATAAATCCCAAGGCTGATTTTCGCCATGTTTCACAATTTTCCAACGATCAAGCAGCACCGCACTTCCCTGGCTCCACTGCCAAAATAAAGGTTGTTCTCTCTTTTCAACCTTTCCCTCCAATATTGGGCATAAGCTGACCCCTCGCATCGGGATAATCTCCTGCCCGTTAAAATGTTCAGGATATTTCGATCCGGTAATTTCCACAATGGTTGGCATAATGTCAATAAAATGGCCCCTGAAGTCAGAGAAGGAATTGGATTTAATTTTTTCAGGCCACCAGGCAATAAATGGCGTATTAATGCCACCCTCGTAACTGTATGTTTTAAAAAACCGAAATGGGGTATTACAAACATTCGCCCAATCAGGCCCTAAGGAGATCCAGCGGTCTAAACCACCAATTTCCCCATCATCGTTATCATTTTTTAAGTTGACCACTTCGGCTGAAGCGCCATTATCTGAAACAAAAAAGACAATACTATTTTCCAGTTGTCCCAATCTCTCTAACTCTTCCAATACCCGACCAATATTTTGATCCATACGGTCAATCATCGCGGCATAAACTTCCATTTTTTTGGCTTCAAACGCTTTCTCTTCCGGAGTCAGATTATCCCATGACTTAAACGTGTGTTTTGAAAGGGAATAACCTTTATCAATCAACTTCATTTTTAACTGCTTTTGATACCTGGCCTCTCTAATAGGCTCATATCCCCCATCGTACACCCCTTTATATTTGGTAATATCTTCAGGCCATGCCATCAAAGGATCATGAGGTGCCGTATAAGCTAAATAAAGAAAAAAAGGTTTCTCCTTTAATGCTGCATCGTTGATATAATCAATGGCATAATGTGTAAAATAATCGGTCGTATAAAAATCTTTTTCTTCAGGCGTATATCCATGATACAAAACACTATCAATACACCAGGCCCTGGTAGCTGTTTTTTGTGCCGGTTTTGCTTCATCTTCTCTTTGGGCTCCCGGATTAAAGTAATTACAACATCCATCCTTAAGGCCATAATAGCGATCAAAACCTCTTGTTATTGGATTTTCTTTCCCATGATGTTTTCCACTCCAATAGGTTAAATATCCGTTTTCACGCAAAACTTCTCCGATGGTTACGGCATTGGTAATGGGACGGTCATATTTTGACCCGTATCCACAATCGTGTGCATAAACGCCTGTAATTAAACTTGCGCGAGACGGAAAACATTTAGATGTATTATGAAACTGCAAAAAACGGATCCCTTCATTGGCCAGTTTGTCAAGATTGGGGGTATGAATTTCACTTCCATAACAACCCAGGTCAGACCAACCCATGTCATCGGCACAAATAAGGATAATATTGGGTTTTGTTCGATTGGGTTGTTTGGAATAACATCCCATGGATAAAAACAAGGAGACAACAACTGTAAAAACTCTGTTTTTCATAATCTTACTACTCTTGAGGTTCCTAAATCAGACTCTGATAAACCCAAACTTATTTTGTTTAGTTACTTATAAAGGAAGCTCTTTAATCGGAATAATTACAGTTCATGACAAAAAACACGACCTGGTGAAATTCAGCAAACCAAGTGACTAAGTTCAGAATAAAACGCTATCTATAAGCATGTTAACAAACAACCTCCCTCACTCCTTTTATAAATAAATTCAACGGATGAATACAAAGTAAGGCATTAATATCAATTCTCAACATGCAGTTTCATGAAAAGTTAACCTGGCAACCGGATGTAACAAACCCATGGATATTGCTTTTGGCCCCAACCAGGGCACGGGTCATACAAACAGCAGCACAAATCGAATGGCAAACCCTGGCTAAGCGTAAGAATTTTAGGGCATTATGGTGACCCCAATAACGAAACCCAGGAACAAACCTTTATCCAGGGGCTGGATACCCTTATGGGAAGGCCCTGAGGTTGAATTTCTGCGTTAAACCTAATCTCCAAAAGGGTTCTAAAAGGGTAATTTTAAAAGGTTTAAACACCCCAAAAATTACCGTCTATTGGATAGTCGCTTAAAGTTTTAACACAGTTTAATCTTGGATGTTTCTAAACAATTGGTTAGCTTTGCATCGTAAAAAATTTACTTATGCCAAGATCAAAAGCATATAACGAACAAGAAGTTTTGGAAAAAGCCATGAATCTTTTTTGGAAAAATGGCTATGCCAATACCTCTATGCAAATGCTTGAAAAAGAAATGGGCATCAATAAATTTTCCATTTACGCCAGTTTTGGCAGTAAAGAGGCATTACTGCAAGAAAGTATTAAGTGTTACGCCAACAAGCTAAACCGAATTATTAAGAAACTGCAAAATGCGGATGGAGGGGTAGCAGCTCTTAAGCAATATTTTTACGATTTCATGGAATTCTCCCGGGAAAACGATCTAAAAAAAGGCTGCTTAATTACCAACACAGCTAATGAAGTGATGAAAAAGGATAACCTTGAACTGGATAACCTACTCACGCGGTACACCACCGACATTAAAAATGTTTTTGCCGATAAATTGCGTGAAAGTAATATTTACCGCGAAAAAGAAGTCCTCCAAAAGGCCGATTATTTATTCATTGCCATGTTTGGCTTTTCTTCGGCTACCAAAATATTCACCAAGCCTCAACTGGAGAATTACGTCCATAATATTTTTATGAATCTCTAAATTTTTTTACCCAATAACAAACCAATCGTTTGGAAATAATTGACCTATGAATAAAACCCAAAAAACAACTGTAATTATAAGCAGCTTGCTTATGGGCCTGGTATTAAGCCGGTTTGCCATTTCCAAACTGACAGGATGGGAGATTTCGGTACAGGCATTTATTGAGATGGCCAAACCGCTGGGCCTTAACCCAACCTTCTTCAGAGTTTCTACAGGAGTGTTAATCCTGGTGGTTTTCCTCTCTTATTTAACGACGGCATTTCTTACTTTAGGGACTTTTCAACCGGCAATCAGCTACCGTAAAATCGCCCTTTTCACCAATGCGTTAGGCTTGCTCACTATGGCAGGAGCTTTATTATCAGAATTCTTTTTGAGAGTTCAGCCAAAAATGCCTTTGGTTTACATCGCCGTAGGAATCATTCTTTTTTCGGCTATAAACCTATGGATCATAAATAAAAAAACTCATTATGACCAACCAATTTAAGAATTCAATATTGAACGTTGAAAGGGGAATATCCAAATCAGAACATTTAATTTTCAGGAAAAACACAAACAAATGAAAAACTACATTCACCTATCCCTGGCACTACTCCTAATCGGTGCAAGTGCCTGTAACACCCAAAAAAGAAAGAGTTCAACCACACAAAAAGAAAACACCATGCAAGAAGTAGTGACCACACAGACTGAGGCTTTAGAAGAACGCAAAACCAATTTTGGTAAAACCGCCGATGAAACGACCAGGCAGATTTACAAAGAAGGATTAGAGGCAGTTGCCCAAAGCGGTATTGTAGAAACGGCAAAAAATGTTGGCCATACAGCGCCCGATTTTACCCTTAAGAACGCCATTGGCGAGGCGGTATCATTAAAGGACTATTTAGCCAAAGGCCCGGTGGTTCTGGTATGGTACCGGGGGGGATGGTGCCCCTATTGCAACATCAACCTACACTATTTGCAGGAAGCACTACCCCACATCAAAGCCCAGGGAGCTAACCTCTTAGCGCTCACACCCGAGGTCCCCGACCAATCGATGAGCACCACCGAAAAACACCATTTAGACTTTGAAGTTTTAAGTGATCTAAACAACAAAGTGGCCAAAGAATATGGGGTAGTATTTAAGTTAACCGATGAGGTGGCCAGGATTTATAATGAAAAATTTGACCTAAATGCTCACAATGGAGACTCTTCCAACGAACTTCCTCTGGCCGCGACCTATATTATTAATACCGATGGGAAAATAGAATATGCCTTCCTGGATGCCGATTACAGAAACCGGGCAGAACCCTCTGAAATAATTGCTTTTCTTAAAAAGATGAAAAGATAAGAAACTGTTTAATTTTTGTTTTTGGAATTAGTTTGGAAGGATTAATTTCTCATCCAAGGCAAAATTGATGCGAATAGCACCGCTATTTAAAGAAATTTTGCTGCCGAATGAGGGATTAAGCCAACAAAATAAACTAAAGGATAAAATTTAAACAGTTTCTAAGGGCGAAGAACCGGACACATAACCTCAAGACCGCTTAGCCCCCCAAAAAAGGGTGACCAACCGGCTCTGAGGAGAGTTAAAAGCCAATAGGCGTTGAAGACCTAAATAGAATGAACTGAATATTTCTTTAGATGGCCACAAAAAAAGTGGCCATTTTTTTTGTTTTAATTCTTCTATGTCGTATGTTTGCGACATACAACGCAAAAAAACCGATAATGGATAAAAGAGAGATGTTTGATGATGAATTGCAGGAACTGGCTCAGTTCGCCAAGGCCATTTCGCACCCCGCCCGATTGGCCATCTTAAAACATTTGTCCGACACAAAGGCCTGTATTTCGGGAGATATCTCGGATTCTTTACCCTTGAGCCGAACAACGGTCTCACAGCATTTGAAAGAGCTTAAAAACATGGGCCTGATTCATGGAGAAGTGGAAGGGCTTAAAATAAATTACTGTTTATGCGGTTCAACCATTAAAAAATTCAAATCCCTCTTTAATGAATTCTTTGTTGAAGAATCGTTTTGCATCGACAAACAATGTTAACAATCAAAAAGGATAACAGATGAAGGTATTAGTATTATGCACAGGCAACAGTTGCCGCAGCCAAATGGCACATGGTTTTTTACAGTCGTTCGACCCCACCCTCACGGTTCGCTCGGCAGGAACCGAAGCCTCGGGTAAGTTGAACTCCAAGGCGGTGAAAGCGATGGCCGAAATCGGCATCGACATCAGCCATCACACTTCCGACCCGGTGGAGAAATACCTGGGCGAAGAATGGGATTATGTGATTACGGTTTGCGGTGGTGCAAACGAGGCGTGCCCTGCATTTATGGGCAAAGTGAAAACACGATTACACATGGGGTTCGATGATCCTTCTCATGCCACCGGAACAGATGAATTTATCTGGAGTGAGTTTATTAGGGTTCGTGACGCCATAAAAGAGGCCTTTTTCAAATTTTATGTTGAAGAAGTTAAACCCAGGCTATGAAGGCGAATGAGTTGAAATGGGTGGTTAAAGAAAAATACGGCGCCATTGCCAAGCAGAATGTTTTGTCTAATCAATCCTCATGCTGTGGCAGTTCAGGATGCTGTGGAGAGATGGAGTTCAGCATGATAGGCGATGAATACCTGAACGTTGAAGGGCATGTCCCCGATGCCGACATGGGTTTAGGGTGCGGCATCCCCACCGCGTTTGCCCGGATAAAAAGTGGCGATACCGTTATTGATTTAGGCTCAGGTGCCGGGAACGATTGTTTTGTAGCGCGGGCAATCGTCGGGGAAAAGGGTAAGGTTATTGGAATCGACATGACCGAATCGATGATTGAAAAAGCCAGACAGAACAATCAGAAATCGGGCTACAACAATGTTGAATTCCGACTGGGCGAAATTGAGGATTTACCCCTGGCTGACAGTACAGCCGATGTGGTCATCAGCAATTGTGTGTTAAACCTGGTGCCCAACAAAGAAAAAGCTTTTTCTGAGATTTACCGCGTCTTGAAACCGGGTGCTCATCTTTCCATTTCGGATGTGGTTTTAAAGGGCGAGTTTCCCGAAAAAATCAAACAGGCTTCCGAAATGTATGTTGGCTGTGTGGCAGGCGCCATGGAGATAAGCCATTATCTAAAAGTGATTGGCAACAGTGGCCTGACGAACGTTAAAATTCAAAAAGAAAAGCCGATTCTTATTCCCGACAAAACCTTACTAAACTACCTGACGCCACAAGAGATTTCTGATTATAAACATTCGGGAAATGGCATTTTTAGCATTACAGTCTATGCTGAAAAGAAATAAAACGCTGGAAAGAAATAAAACTAAAAATCAAACAATCCTTGAATAATTGCTATATGACCTCAAAAAAACAAATCGGCTTTTTTGAAAAATACCTGACCCTTTGGGTCGCCCTCTGTATCGGGACGGGTATTTTAATTGGAACCCTCGCCGGGGACAGCGTTCTGTTTCTGAGCAAGATGGAGCTTTACAGGGTCAACATCCCGGTGGCCATATTGGTTTGGTTAATGATTTACCCCATGATGCTTCAGATCGACTTCTCGAGCCTTAAAAATGTTGGCAAACGCCCCAAAGGGCTCATCTTAACACTGGTGGTTAACTGGCTGATCAAACCCTTTTCCATGGCCTTTTTTGCCTGGATATTCTTCACCAAAATATATGCCGCCTTTATCACACCCGAGTTGGCCGGGGAATACATCGCGGGAGCGATTCTGTTGGGGGCGGCCCCTTGTACGGCCATGGTTTTTGTATGGAGTTACCTCACCGACGGCGATCCCAACTACACCCTGGTTCAGGTTTCGGTAAACGACCTGATTATATTGGTAGCCTTTGTGCCCATTGTGGGTTTACTTTTGGGTATCACCAATGTTAAGGTACCCTACGACACCTTGGTTTCGAGTGTTTTGATTTTTGTGGTGGTACCCTTGCTGGCGGGCTATATTACCAACAAAAGTTTAATTCGGCGAAAAGGAGAAATATGGTTTAAGACGGTTTTTCTGCCCAAGTTCAAACCCGTTTCCATCCTAGCCTTGTTGCTCACATTGATTTTACTCTTTGCCTTTCAGGGGAATACCATCACCGAAAATCCATTAATCATATTGCTTGTGGCTGTTCCGCTGATCATTCAAACCTATTTTATATTTTTCATCACCTGGGTAAGTGGCAGAAAGCTAAGATTACCCCATGCCATTTGTTCCCCCTCAGCCATGATTGGGGCCAGTAACTTTTTTGAACTGGCCGTAGCCGTGGCCATTGCCCTATTCGGACTGCAATCGCCGGCCGCCTTAGTAACAGTGGTCGGGGTGTTGGTTGAAGTGCCTGTGATGTTGTCATTAGTGGCGCTGGCAAATAAATGGAAATATTGATTGAGCATTAAAATTTCCTCTTTATTCCGGGGTACCCGGTCCACCTTAAAAGGATCCATTTCAAAACTAAAAAGGTACATTTGCCTACAGGCAGATAAGGATTTCCCGGCACGGAATATGCAGGAGTAAGGCTGCAATTGAATCGTCTTTGCCCAATGAACAACTATCATGAGAGCAACCACCATCATCGTTTTTTTAACCCTGATCATAACTAAGTCCCTCTTTTCGCAAGATTTCCGGGCGGTGGATGAGAAAGTGAAATCCTACCCCCATTCATTCAGGAACCCTGAAAACCTGGCGGAACGCATCAACACGGATTTCACGCAACCTGAAGAAAAAGCACGGGCCATCTATGCCTGGATTGCGCTTAACATTGCATATGATGTCAAGGCATTTAATTCGGGAACCAAACGCATCAGCTACTCCTATACAACCCCGGAAGAGAAAACAGAGATCGAGAATAAATTAGAAGCCGACCTGGCAAAACAGACCCTAAAGAAGAAGAGAGCGGTATGCCAGGGTTATGCCACCTTATTTAAAATCCTAGCCGATTTGACCTCTATCGAATGTGAAATCATTAACGGCACAGCCAGGACCAGGCCCCAGGACATCGGGAAGAAAACCACTCAAACCAACCACGCCTGGAACGCCATAAAAATTAAGGATGGCTGGAAGTTAATTGATGCCACCTGGGGTGCTGGTTATCTGGACGCCCAAAGCGGGCAATTTGTTAAGGAGTATACCGATATTTATTTTTTTACGGAGCCGGAAAAGTTCTTTTTAAAACACTATCCGGAGAATCCGGATTGGTTACTCATTAAAAAATCAGCTTCAGACTTCGCTCAGCTACCCCTGTTCTACAATGCCTATCTTAACTCGAAGATTGAAATCATTGAGCCAACTAAGGGAACCATTAAAATTCCTAAAAACAATCTCATCAAAATCGTATTAAGGAATTGCGAAAATGAAAAGGTCAGTTTTGGTTTCAACAATGATAAAAAATCCATCCAACCCGAGCCACAACTACGGAAGGGGTTATGTTATTTCGAGATTAAAGCAGGAAGCGCTGCCTATCTTACCATCTATATAAATCACAGGGCTTTTGCTTCTTACAAACTTGAACGTCATTAATCCGCGCGCTTACAGATGGTTTAAATACACAAGACGCGTCTGCCACCCATCCGTTTTAGGAATCATCAACCCACCCTCCCTGGACTATATTTTAGCGCGTAAACCGGTCGTGACGAGCATCCCGGCTGATCACTGTAATTCCCCGACAGCCATGATTTTTTTTTTCAAAAATGCTTACATTTACAGTTCCGATCAGATTAAGGTAGAGGAACCCGGCCCCGTTCATGGTGTGCCAAACAATCAACTCATAAAGACCATATCAAATGCCTGTAAAACAGTTCTTTGTCCTATCATTGATTTCCGTGTTTGTCTTTTCGCATGGCTTTTCTCAGGAACAAATCCTGTATAAACAGATCGACACCACTAAGTTATTAATGGAAGTCTACCCTCCTGCACAAGTCGATAGATCCCGGAAATATCCTGCAATAGTGTTCTTTTTTGGAGGGGGTTGGAACGGGGGTTCTATAGAACAATTCGCGCCACAGGCCAAATACTTTTCTCAAAGAGGGATGGTCTCTTTCCTGGTTGACTACAGAGTAAAAAGCCGGCAACACACTTCTCCATTCGAATCACTTAAAGATGCCAAATCGGCTATTCGATATATTAAAGAACACGCAGTTGAATGGCTGGTTGATACCACAATGATTGTCGCATCGGGGGGCTCTGCTGGGGGCCATCTTGCAGCAGCCACAGCATTAATCGAGGGTTACAACGAAGATACCGACAACCTGTTGGTAAGCAGTACCCCCAATGCCCTGGTCCTTTTCAACGCGGTTATTGACAACGGCCCGGGCGGTTATGGTTTTGAAAGAATTGGGATGGCCTACAAGGATTTCTCCCCTCTTCATAACATCCAAAAAGGGGCCCCGCCCACCATTCTGTTTCTGGGCACAAAAGATAACCTGATCCCCGTAGAAACGGCCATGTATTACCAAAAAGTGATGGAGAAAGTTGGCAGCAAATGTGAACTTCGATTATATGAGGGTGAGGGCCATGGTTTTTTCAATCACAACAACTTAGAATATTATAAAAAGACTGTTTTTGAGGCAGATAAATTTTTACAATCCATTGGATACTTAAATTCCCACCCCATTATAAACATTGAATAATCTGATATGAAAAAAGTAATTTTCCTACTCCTGTCATCGGTTTTGATTTTAGGAGCCTGCACCAACAAAAAGGAGAACAAGGATTTAAATCCAAACATTGTATTAATTATGGCCGACGATCTGGGGTATGGAGGCATCTCCTGCTTTGGTAATACAACCATCCATACGCCCAATCTGGATCTATTGGCGACCGAAGGGGTTAAATTTACGGATTTTCATTCCAACGGATCGGTCTGCAGCCCTACCCGCGCTGCCTTAATGACAGGTAAATACCAACAGCGGACCGGCGTAGAAGGGGTCATCACAGCTAAAAGCCACCGAGAGGTAGGTTTAAGTCTCAATGAGATTACCATCCCCGAGGAACTGAAAAAATACAATTACCATTGCGGCATGTTCGGAAAATGGCATTTAGGCTACGATAAAGCCTTCAACCCCACCTTGCAGGGATTTGATGAGTTTACCGGGTACGTAAGTGGAAACATTGATTATCATGCGCATATTGACCAGGAGGGTTACCTGGACTGGTGGAAAGGTGAAAAGATTGAAAATGAAACGGGTTATTCGACCGATTTAATCACCGAATATGGCGTAAAATTCATCCAAGAGAATAATCCGGACAAGACCCACAAACCCTTTTTCCTTTACCTGCCACACGAGGCCCCCCATGGGCCCTACCAGCGACGCATCGATAAAGCCTTAAGAGAGGTTGGCAAGCCCGGAGATTTGCCGATCCTCAAGGACAGCATCCCCTCTATATACAAGGAGATGGTCGAGGTGATGGATGAGGGCATCGGAAGAATAATCGAAACACTTAAGGCAACAGGGCAGTATGAAAAGACCCTTATCATTTTCTTATCCGATAATGGCGCCAACCATTATGGCCACAACGGCGGCCTAAGAGGTTTTAAAGGAGGTGTTTATGAGGGAGGAAGCCGGGTGCCGGCCATCATCAGCTATCCCGGCAAGATCAAAGGAGGAAGAGTGAACACCCAAATGGTCCTCACCATGGATCTCCTTCCCACCTTGCTTGATTTCATTGGCCAAAAGCCTGCCGGGGAAAACATTGACGGAATAAGCATAAAAGACAATCTGTTAAACCTGACCGACCTGCCCCAAAGAGATGCTTTCTATTCCTTCGGAAATAACAGTTTCATAAGAAGTGGCAGCTGGAAGTTGGTGAAGCAAAAAAGAAAGGATTCTGAAAAAATTGAGCTCTATAATTTATCGAACGATCTGCAAGAGAAGGTGGATGTGGGTTCACAGAATCCTGATTTAATGAACCAACTGAAGGAAAGACTAAATATTTGGGAAAAAGAGGTACGGGAAGGCGTTAAAGAGGTCTCCCGCTAATACACCAGGCATAACCATTGCCAACCAGTGGTAATCTTGTAAATCCTATTAACCTGATCTTACCGAAGTTCTTCTTCCAACTCTAAAACCAAGCCGGTGCGGGACCATTCCCAAAAAACTAAATAAGTAACATAGCATTCTGAGATGCCCCGGGTCAACAACCTGGGGCATCTCTTTTTTGTATGGTTTCCCGATCGGAGGTTAACCAGCAGTGAAGAATACCCCCCCAAAACTTCATCCAACAGCATCCATAACCCGCTTCGTTTCAAAAAAGTAAGTGTCTGTCAATTTTATAGGCATTTGGTTCTAATATTTCATAAATTGGATAAACCCATTACGATTCCACGTGTTGAAATAAGAGAACTAACCCGGAGCCTAAAGCTTTTAAACCCCATTTAATTCTGTTACTATGATTATAAGAAAAGCGGTTGAGGAAGATCGTGCTGACATTCTTGGCATAATGAAACACTGGAACATGCATCATGTTCCGTCTGAAGAAATGCCGGAGCTGGACATTTCCTGTTTCTTTGTGGCCCTTATCGATGACCAAATGGTGGGCGCTTCGGGTTATAAGGTCCTCTCTGAAACTCAGGGAAAGACCACGCTTCTTGGCGTTGAACCCGGGCACAATGGCCAGGGCATCGGGTATGAATTGCAAAACGCACGGTTAAAAGCCATGTTCGATCTTGGATTAGAAACGGTTATTACCAATGCCGACCGTCCTGAGACCATTCGCTGGTACAAGAAACACTTTGGCTATTCTGAAATAGGAAAAATTAAGAAGGTGCATTCTTTTGGAAATGATGACATCAGTGAATGGACGACCCTTCAAATGGATCTTAAAAAATACTACCATGTTCAATAAACAAGATTACATCAACCGGAATCAGCCCTATCCGCTGGCACAATACCCTCCGCTGGTTATTAATGTTTGTCTTACGGGCATGATTCCCACCAAGGAGATGACTCCGCACGTTCCGGTTACACCCGAGGAAATTGCAGAACAGGCCATTAGGGTATACGATCTTGGTGCGCGCATTGTTCACCTGCATGCCCGCGACCTTGACGGAAAGCCCACCTGGAAGGCTAAGATTTATGAGGATATCATTATTCGCATTAAAAGAGAGCGACCGGAATTAATTTGCTGCATCTCAACCTCGGGCAGAAACTGGCCTGAATTTGAGCGAAGAGCTGAGGCGCTTTTTATTACCGGCCTGGGCAAACCCGACATGGCCAGCCTCACTCTGGGTTCACTCAATTTTCCTAAATCCCCCAGCATTAACTCCATCGATATGGTAACCCGCCTGGCGCAAACCATGAAAGAGAAGGGCATTCAGCCCGAATTGGAAGTTTTTGACCCGGGGATGATTAGTCTGGCCAAGGTGCTGGAGACCAAAGAAATACTTTCGGGAAAGAAATACTTTAACCTCTTATTTGGGAATATAAACAGCATCTCTGCCAGCGTAAAAGACATAGACTATCTGGTTTCCAAACTACCGGAAAATTCGGTGTGGGCCGCCGCGGGCATCGGTCAATTCCAGCTTACGGCAAACGCAGCAGCCATAATAATGGGCGGAAACGTACGGGTAGGCCTTGAGGACAACATCTTCTTCGATGACAAAAAAAGTATTTTGGCTACCAACGAAGACCTAGTCAAACGACTGTGTCGCCTCGCCGATGAGATATACCGCCCCATCGCCACACCCGATGAAGTAAAGCAAATGATCGGACTTCAGCAGGTGACACAAGACCAGTTAAGTCAATAATTTATCGGAAAAATCTTTGTGCCGCCAACAGCGCCCCACCAGCCTTCAACCGCTATTTGGGGCGCTCTTGTTTTCTTCGAAAACAGCTTTATGGTCATTGCCTTTCGTCTATTCCACGCTAAAAATCTTCAGCACTTTTTCTTTGTACATCTTACCCACCGGCAGCTTGGTATCAGCCACCTCCAGAATATTTCCCTCCAGGGACAATATTTCGCGGATGGCTACGATATAGGATTTATGGATTCTAATAAATTGTTCTTCAGGAAGGGCCTCTTCCAGCTCTTTTAACGAAGCCAGAGCGGTAATATTATTTCTGCCGGTATGAAAAGTAACATAAGCTTTTTGCCCCTCGATGTATTTCAGGTCGGTAAAGTTTATTTTGTAGAATTTTCGGTCGGCACGAATCGTCAGGTAAGATGCTGCAATGGCCGTTTGAGCTTGTAGAGGCACCTGTAAATTATGGGACCCTGAAGAACGATCCAGCTTATCAATAACCTTATTTACAGCCTGAAAGAAGCGATCGAACGAAAAGGGCTTTAACAGATAGTCGGTGGCGCTTAAGTTGAAGCCTTCCAAGGCATATTCCTGATAGGCCGTGGTAAAAATTACCTCGGGTGCCTGGGTAAGGCTTCGCAAAAAATCAACCCCCGTTATATCCGGCATCTGAATATCCAAAAAAAGCAAATCCACCTCGCCCGATTTAATCAGTTCAATGGCTTTTAATGGCGAATTAAATTCACCCAACAATTCGAGCTGTGGTATCTTACTGATATAGTTTTTTATGTATTCCCGGGCCAGGCGCTCATCATCAATGACTAAACACTTTATTTTCATTTTTTCAAACGGTTAATCCTTAAACAAAAGAATCTACAGAACACACGTTCATGAATTATTCCATTCCCGCCTCGCCAAAATACTACATTAAACTTCAATGCTCAACTCTACTTTAAACTTATCTTCCCTCTCAGTTATTTCCAGGAGGTGCTTACCCGGGTAAATAATATTCAACCGGTGACGCACATTTTTCAGGCCGGTTCCACTTCCGGGCAATGGCTTATTATCCTGGGGAACACTATTTTCGATTAAAAAAGAGAGTTTTCCCGACTCATTGTTAATGTGAATGGATACATAGCCATCCTCCAGCTCTTCGATACGGCTGTACTTAAAGGCATTTTCGATAAGGGGAATAAACAACATGGGGGCAATTTCAATATGGCAAACACCCCCGGTGGTCCGCAACGAAATATTTTGTGTATGGTCGGATTTCATTTGCTGGAAGGCATTGAAATTTTCGATATACTTTATTTCCGAGGATACAGGCACCCGGTCTTTACTGCAATCGTAAAAGACATAACGCAACATTTCCGAGAGCTTCAACACACTATCGGGTGCATTTTTCGCCTGCATATAGGTTAATGAGTAGATATTATTCAGTGCATTAAATATGAAATGGGGATTTATTTGAGCTTTCAATAATTTAAGCTCTGTTTCTAATTTCTCTTCGGTTAACAGCTTTTCCCTTTCTTTCAATCGGTTGGTCTGATCAATTAATTTTACCGATGTGGCCACAAAAAAGGTAAAAATAACCCCCATAAATACTCTAACAAAATGGAAAACCTTTGGCGGGTCCTTAAAAGAATGCTCCAGATACGGGGATATTACCACCTCTTCGAACACAAAAAACAGAAAGGAATAAACAAGCACCACCAAAAGAGAGATCGCAAAATAACCCCGCCCACTCCTATAGTATTTTGGAAACAGATACTTTACCGTAAAGAAATAAAACGCCAATAAGGAAGTGGTATCCACCAGGGAGTTAATTACGGCATACCAGGTGGTTTGAAAATAATTGGACATGCTAAAGAAGAAGGTATAGAGCGACAACCACCCTACTATTTGAAGCCATACATTTCGATTCCTAAAATTCATCCTATATTATTTGCTGAGTTTGGTTTGAAAACCTGACCCTGTTTTTTATATGAAGCCTGTCCCGAAACCCGTTCGGGTAAACCCCACGTTTGCCATGCCTAACGGTAGTTCCCCAAAAATCGGAAAAACGAGATGTTTCGCAAACAGGTAGTTTTCAGCTTCCTAATTTTCAGCTAATTTATTCAAGCTTTTGTATCCCAAACGAATTTTATTAACAAAAGTACTCATTTCGAAAACCAACTGCTGTTTGAAAGGCACAATCGCCTTTTTCCCTAAATGGGGTGTTGGTGCATAATTTTGACCCTTTGGTTCATATTATTTTATTTCCGGAGGTAAAACTTTCATTTTTGCACCCTTAAAAAACAGGAATCGAAACGAAATTTTATCAATAAAAGTAGCGATGAAACAAAAACTAGTTTTTGGCGTGTTAAGCCTTTTAATAATTGCATTGGCCGTGGGCTTTGCTGCTTATTCAATAAACTCCAAGCCCAGCCCAAAAAAGGATGACCAAAAAGCCAACCGTATGTTTGTAAAGGCCCAACAGGTCAATATAGTTGAAAAGGAGTCGAATATGAATTACCGTGGACGGGTAACTGCCTTCGATCAGGTGTCGCTGGCCGCCGAGATGCAGGGGAAAATTATTCAGGGGGATGTTCGCTTCAAAGCCGGTGAAAATTTCAAAAAGAACGATTTACTGGTAAAAATTTACAGCCAGGATGTAGAAGCCTCGCTAAAATCGGGTATCAGCTCATTTCTGCAAACCCTGGCCAAGATTCTTCCCGACCTGAAAGTGGATTACAGTCAGGAATATGAAAAGTGGAATACTTTTTTTAATGCCATCGACGTAGAAAAACCACTCCCAAAACTGCCAACCATAAACTCCAATAAGGAAAAGGTGTTTTTGGCTGCCAATAATGTTTTAACCAGCTATTACTCCCTTCAACAACAAGAAATAAATCTAAGTCGTTATAACATTTATGCCCCCTTTACAGGAAGTTTTAAATCGGTAAATAAAGAAATTGGTGCCGTGGCAAACTCGGGGGTGGAACTGGCAACCATCATCCGGTCTGATAAACTGGAAGTTACAGTTCCTGTCTTCCCTGCCGATTTAAAATGGATCCGGGAAGGCGATAAGGTTGAAATTTCCAATAGTATTGGCCAAACCAAAACGGCCACGGTATCGCGCGTATCGGGATTTGTGGATGAATCGACCCAGTCGGTTAATGTTTACCTGTCCTACCAGTCGAACGGCAAAACAGGTTTCCTGGAGGGTGAGTATGTGGATGTTAAGTTTAAAGGAAATATATTAACCGGATTCGAAATTCCGCGCGAAGCTTTGGTAGATAAATCCTATGTGTATGAGCTTCGCGATCAAAAACTGACCAGGGAACCCGTTACTATTTTGCGCCAACTGAACGACTCCTACATAATTGCAGGCCTCGATACAGCCCAAATTATTGTAACCGAGTCGCTGGCCAGCATCAAGGAAAATGTGGAATATTTTGCCCGCTAATTAGTCTCAAACCCACCTTTTTCAGGGGATTTGGAAGGGGCCTAAGATTCACCCTTCCGGGATGAATACCAAACCTATTCCCAATCAGCCCGAAGGCTTTGGCAGGTTACACACAACACTTATCAGACCAATGGTTTAAGGATGAAACGAATTCTCTTTCCCGGGTAAGTTACATCCGCCCTTTATTAACAACTTAATTAGGACGAAACAACCAGGGTTGCGATACACAAAGGGTCCCGAATTATCGGGAAACACCGGAGTAATGAGCAACATAGAGTTCCGTCCGGCCACTGAGAAACAAAATTTATTCGGATGAAAAATATAATATCCCTGTTTGTAAAGTATCCATTCTATGGGAAAATGGTAATACTGATACTGGTATTGCTGGGTGGCCTTTCGCTGTACAACATGCGCAAAGCCACCTTTCCATTGGTGGAATCAAAAGAAATTTCCGTATCGGTTTCTTATCCGGGGGCTACCCCAAAAGAGATGGACGAAGGGATTACCTCGTTAATTGAGAACAGCATACGGGGCATCTCGGGAATCAAGGAGTTTTCCTCTAAATCGTACGAAGGGTCCTCGTCGGTCACCGTTACCGCCCTAAATGGTTACGATATGGATGAGTTATTATCAGACGTAAAGAATGCCGTAGACGGTATTTCCAACTTCCCCTCGGCCGCCGAGCGTCCTATCGTTTCCAAAAACCGGGCAAAAGATATCGCCATGTTTATGTCCCTGACCTCCAAGTCCAGTGATTTATTGGAGCTCAACAGCATGGCCAACCGTATTGAAGACGATTTATTAGCCACCGGTGAAATTTCTCAAATTACCATTCGTGGTGTTCCCAGCAAATTAGAGCTGGCCATTGAACTGGATGAGACCCAAATGCGCAGATACGACCTCACATTTAGTGACATACAGAGTGCCATCACCGCCAACAACATCGACATCTCAGGTGGAACCATCCGAAATCCCAGGGAACAGATCAAGATCTTAAGCCGCAACCGGTCGGTATTACCCGATCATGTTAAAGGAATTGTTGTCAAAACAAATATTAACGGGCAACTCATAACCGTTGGAGATATTGCTTCGGTAAAACTTCAAACGCCCGAGGATCCGAGCAATGGCTATGTAGATAAAAAACCGACGGTTACTTTTATGATCCAGAAGCTGGCAAGTGAAGATCTGGAAGCCATTTCAAACATTTTAAACGATTACATTAAAACATTCAATGAGAAAGAGACTGATTTTAAATTAGCCGTTAAAATGGATTTCCTGACCTTAATCGACGGGCAATTATCCATCCTTATCAGTAATGGCATCCTGGGGGTAATTTTAGTGATCGTATTATTGTCGCTTCTTTTAAATATCCGCTTATCGCTTTGGGTGGCCTGGGGTATTCCGGCTTCCTTTCTGGGGATGTTTATCCTGGCCAACCTTTTTGGGGTAACCATCAACATGATCAGTCTCTTCGGAATGATCCTGATTATTGGAATTCTGGTCGATGACGGGGTGGTCATTGGCGAAAACGTATTCACACACTTCGAAAAGGGTAAGTCACCCCGTCGTGCAGCCATTGATGGAACCCTTGAAGTTTTGCCTGCCGTATTTACCTCGGCCATCACCACCATAATTGCCTTTTCGCCCTTATTCTTTATAGAAGGAACAATGGAAATGATGTTTGAAATGGCTTTCGTTGTAGTGGCTTGTTTGGTCTTTTCGTTGCTGGAAGCCATGTTTGTATTACCCGGCCATTTGGCTAATCCGAAAGTCTTGAAGCCACAAGACAACAAATCCTTTTATGGCAAATTACGCAAGAAACTGGATAAATATATATTTGGCCTGCGCGACAAGATTTATGCCCCATTTTTAGTATGGATACTGAACCACAAAGGGTTATCCTCAGCCGGAGTTACCTCGCTGATCATCATCACAATAGGATTGATAGGAGGTGGAAAGATCGGATTTACCTTTTTCCCCCCTGCGCCTTCCGATATGTTTTCCATCGACCTGGCTTTAAAACCCGGGATAAATGAAGAGATTACCAAAGAAACACTTTTTTATATCGAGGATAAGGCGTGGGAGGTAAATGCCGATTTAATGAAACAAAATGGCGATACCATCCCTTACATATCCTCCATGAGTATATCCATGGGCAACTCATTTAGTTCCACCGAAAACGGGACCAATGCGGGGATGATCCGTGTATTCTTAAATCCCCTTGAAGACACACAGGTATCGGATGAACTGTTGAAACGCGAAATTTCGGCCAGGATTGGCGACCTGCCCGAAGCCTACAAGTTTGCGGTTGGCGCGTCGAACCGTTTTGGCGCCCCGGTTTCTCTTAGTTTGTTAGGCTACGACTACGACGATTTAGAGGCGGCAAAGGAGGAGCTGGAAGTGGAGCTGTCTAAAATGCCGGCCTTGTTTAACATTACCGACAATAGCCAGATTGGAAGCCAGGAGTTGCGATTAAAACTGAAACCTGAGGCTTATGCCTTGGGCTTAACCACCAATTCGTTGATGACGGAGGTACGCCAGGGATTCTATGGTGCCTTATCCCAACGGATACAGGTAGGTAAAGATGAAATTTGGGTCTATGTGCGCTATGCACTCAGCAACCGCGAGAACTTTGGTCAACTCGAAAATATGTTGATCCACACCACCAAAGGCAATTTCCCCCTGGGAAGAGTTGCAGAAATAACCACCGCGCGAAGCTTAAGTACCATCAATCATTTTAATGGCAAACGCGAAATAAGAGTGGATGCCTACCAAAAAGACCAAACCCAATCGGTACCGGATATTCTGAGTTATATTGAATCGGAAATCTTACCGGCAATATCCAAGAAACACCCCGACATCACCTATATGCATCAGGGGCAGGAAAAAGACTCCAACGAGCAGTTAGGCAGCATGGTGCTCTATTTTGGCCTTGCCTTTTTTGTCATTGTCCTCATCATCATGATTTACTTTAAGTCGTTCCGCCAGGGGGTTTTGGTTACCGCCATGATTCCTTTAGGTATTATTGGAGCCATTTGGGGACATGCCATTCATGGGCAGCCCATCTCAATGATGAGTCTTTGGGGTATGGTGGCCTTATCGGGCGTAATCATTAATGACGCCATTGTATTTCTGGCCAAATACAACCAAAACCTGGAAAAAGGCATGAAGATTTTTGACTCCGTGAAGGACGCCGGTCTGTCGCGCTTTAGAGCTATTCTGCTAACCACCATCACAACAACGGCCGGGTTAATGCCCTTGATTCTGGAGAATAGTCCCGATGCACGAATGCTGATTCCCATGGCTATTTCCCTTGCCTACGGAATCCTGTTCGGAACCGTTTTTATCCTGATTATTTTACCGGTATTGGTGGTCCTCTCGAACCGGGCAGAGTTTGGGATTATGAAGTTGCGAACCTCTGAAATTCTGGAACCCGAAGATATTGAAACAGCCGTCATCAATGCCAAAATTGAGGAAACACTCAGGATGAATATGGCTAAGGAGTTTGTTGATTAATGCATTTCTGAACCCTTTCGCCATAGAACGATCCCCCCAGGTAACCGTGTCAGGTCAGATCGGCAAACCTTCCTGGCAAATTTACGGAAAGCTTAGGATTGAGGCGCTTCGGTATTCTTAATTTGAATTGTGAAAACTACGCCCTTTGTGGCTTAAAAATATAAACATGAAAACGACAACAACCCTAATATTTTTCTTTCTTGGCCTTGGAGTAATCCGGGGTCAGGAACCCCTGTCCCTCTCCGACGCCATCAATATTGGATTAGAGAACAACTACGATTTACAGGTACAACGTAATTCAGAAAAAATTGCCGGCATCAACAATTCCTGGGGAAATGCCGGTGCGTTACCAAGCATTAACTTCAGTGCCAGCGGTCGCGAAAATTACAACTATAACGACACGGAAAACTACCGCCAGCAAACCATTTCTCCCGATGTGGATCTTAACTGGGTTCTCTTCGATGGCTTTTCGGCCCGCATCAACAAGCAAAAATTTGAGGAGCTGGAAAATCAATCCCAGGGCAATACCGTTATACTGGTTGAAAACACCATTCAGGATATTATCCTGGCCTATAACAACTGCCTGTTACAAAAAAAGTTGGTAGAGGTCTATGAGGAATTAGCCAATTTATCTGAGGACCGCTATAAACGCACCCAAAACAGCCAGGCCATTGGCGCCACCACAACCTATACAAGTTTGCAGGCCAAGACCTCCATGTTAGAGGATAAATCGAGCCTGTTACAACAAAGGGTAAACTTCGAAAATGCCGTGCGTACGCTTAACTTTCAAATGGCCGTCGACAATCAAACCCAATGGAGTTTTACCACCCCCCTGGAGGCCGATACCCCGGACTATAACTTAGAAAGCTTATCGGAAAAGCTGTTGCAAAACAACCAGACTCTAAAGAACCAATACATTTACCAAAGCATCGTAGCCAGGGAAATAGCCCTGGCAAAAAGTGCCTATTCGCCAACCCTGACCCTAAACTCAGGGATAGGCAATACCGATTGGGGACAGTATTATTCGGGATCAACCCCCAATGTAACCCAGAACTACTCAGATGCCTACGTGGGTTTAACCTTGTCTTTCAATATTTTTAATGGTGGCATCCGTAAACGAAGTCTCGAAATTGCTAAAATAGGCCAGGAGTCGGCACAGGTTCAAACCCAACAGATGACACACAGCCTTAGCACCCAATTGCTGCAGATGTACAGTAGTTATGAGGTTCAAAAAACCGTATTGGAGTTGACCAATGAGCAGGAAGAGGCGGCTAAACTGAACTTAGAGTTATCGGCAGAAAAGTTACAAAATGGAACCATCAACTCATTCAATTACCGCGATGTACAAATCGCTTACATGAATGCGGCCATATCAAAATACCGTGCCATCTATAACCTGGTGGAGTCGAACACCGATCTCCAAAGAATTACCGGAGGGATCATCAGTGAGTATGAATAGCCTTAAAGGCATTTTTTTCAGCTGGTAATTCGATTAAAAATTGTTTTTAGGGCGTGCAGATGTCTGCTGTTTCCATGAACACCACCCTGAACATGACCCCAACCACGGGAGAGAACCCTCGCGGAAACAAAAATCTATTCCGCGCGGGCATATTATAATTTTCCCTTCCAGGGTGTTGTTTCACAATTGCCTTTCCAGCCAGGGCGTTGCCTTGAGCTGAGAGATGAATGGTCCTTTCAGGTCGAAATGGAGATTAATGCAGAACCACTTAAGACACTGGAGCCAAATAGACTGATGGATAGCGTCTTAATGAAATTTCAGGATCTTTTATTGGCCCTATTAAGTCCCGGCCGGTATAGAAAAAAAATATACCTTTGGGTTTCACTTGAAAACAAGATTGGTCGGTGAATGAACAATCCAATTCAACGGGCACCTTTCCATTTCCCAACTGGATAAAATAAAACCGGGATTTTTCCAATAGATTATATCTGCCAATATCCTGGTTGTTAGGGTCTGGGACCGCCCAATCGCTTAGTTAGGATGCAAAAAGAACCATCGAAAAAAAAATTTCAAGGGGGTAAGGTGATGCTCGTCGCGGCCTCCCACATGTTGCATGACATCTATTCCTCTTTTTTGGCCCCATTAAGGCCTTTGCTGATCGAGAAATTTGGGGTTACACTGGCCATGGCCTCCATCTGGGATCTTATCATGCGCATCCCCTGGTTTTTGAACCCCTTCATTGGCATCCTGGCCGAAAGAACTGCCGCCCGCTATTTCATCATCGTCGCACCCGCCATCACTTCAATATGCATGAGCCTTTTAGGGGTGGCTCCCTCCTTTGGCATTATATCCATATTGCTGTTTACGATGGGCATCAGCAGCGCTGCTTTTCATGTGCCGGCACCCACTATGGTCAAACGTCTGTCGGGCCGGTATACCGGCCGGGGCATGAGCTTTTATATGTTCGGAGGAGAACTGGCGCGCACCGCCGGCCCCTTAATCATCACCGCTACCGTTTCGTACTGGGGCCTTGAAGGAACCTGGCGGCTTATTCCGCTGGGTTTAATTGCTTCCCTTATTCTATTCTTTAAACTCAGAAATATTACTATATCCGATGAGTTTAAACGGAAAAGCGCCCAAAAGGGGAAGGAATGGCCAACCCTGAAAAAATACCTCCCCTTTTTTCTGGTGCTCATTGGCTACACCCTGTTCAGAGCCATCATGAAATCAGGATTAACCGCCTTTTTGCCTACCTTCTATTATTCCGAAAGAGGCGAAAGCCTGTGGTTTGCCAATTCGGCTCTGGCAGTATTTCAGCTGGCAGGCGCCCTGGGAACAATTTTGGCAGGCAGCATCTCCGACAGGATAGGCCGCAGAACCACCTTGCTGATAATAAGCCTGATGTCACCCGTTATGATGTTCCTGTTTATCAACGCCCAGGGCTGGCTCTCCTTTGTGTTTCTGATCCTGTTGGGTTTTTTTGTCTTTGCCCCCGGCCCCGTGCTGATCGCCCTGGTACAGGACCGGTCGAAAGAGTTGCCCGTATTTATGAACAGTATTTACATGACCATCAGCTTTATTTCGGCCGCCTCGGCCGTGTTTTTTGCAGGCCTGATGGGCGACTGGCTCGGTCTGGAAAAGACTTACCTCATCTCGTCAATCCTGGCTCTGGGCTCCATCCCTTTTGCGCTGTGGTTGAAAAAGGAATAGACCCCGCAGTTTATATTCCTGATTGGTTTAGGGGCCTTGATTTTTCCAGGCCACCCACTCTTTATTAAAAATTTTGAGACGACCCAGTCGCTATTTAAAATATTTAATTAAATTTGAAAAGACAATCCCGCTCACGCGGGATTTTGGTTAATAAAGTGTCCCTTTTCCGGTCAAAAAAAGATCTTTACCAACAGCACCGAACTAAGAAAATTGTGAAGAACGCCTCCCGGAGTGGCGGCCGGAGCTATGGGCGAGAGAAAAAAATATTGTTTAAAACAAAACGATTGGCTCAGGAATTATCCGGATTTCAAAAAATCTAATACACTGCAAATGAAGTATATCGGAATTGACATTGGTGGCACCTGGATTAAAGGCACCCTTGTAGATGAATCCTTCTTTCATCATGGACGATTAAAGGAGTCGAGCCATATTGAAATTAAGAAAGTAAGGAGTTCTCTTCATGAGCACACCACCCCGGGTGAATTAACAAAAGCCTTAAAAGAACTGATCGCATGCTTTGGCACCAGCAGCAGCCAAATCAAAGGGCTGGGCATTTCCACCGCAGGAATTGTTAACTACCAGGGCACAAAGGTCCTTAAGGCGGCAAAGCATCTGAATGTTTTAAAAACCAATATCTGGAAAAAAGAGCTGGAACAACAGTTAGGGTGTAGTGTGATTCTGATAAACGATGCAGATGCAACGGCCATAGGAATTGCGGAGCTGGGACTTCTTACAGGGAGCCAATCGGTGGGTATCATGCCCATCGGCACGGGCCTTGGCTTTACCGTTTGGCGCAACGGCCGAAGATGGAGACCTGGAAAAATGCTTAACCTCCTGGGGAGCATCCGAACGCCTTCCGGATTCTATGACCAAATTGCAAGCGCCTCCAGGCTTGCCTCTGAAGATCCCGAAAACAACTTAATTGAAGTTTTAACGAAGGATAAGCACCAAAAAGCCCGGGAAGATTATCTTCTTAACCTGGCAAAAATCATCAACACAGCAGCCATCATATATAACCTCGACAAGGTAATGATTTGCGGAGGGATCGCCAATGCGGTTGCGGCCTGTGACTATCCACTGGAAACCAAAATCAATTCCCTGCTGGCCCAACAACAGGTTGAACTGGACAAGGTAATTGGTGCCTCGGTTGTAAAAGAGGGGAACAGGCTTCAACTCATTGGGGCTCTATCACTGGCGAAAGCGGAGTCGACAGCCAATGAGATGAAGGTTTTACCCGCCTATTCCTCCATTCCTACGGAAACACCCTATCAGAAGAACCTACAACTACAGGAATTATCCACTTCGGAGATTGTAAAACTCCTATGGACCGCCGAACAGGAGGCCGGGAGCAGACTCGGAGAGAGTTTCCCATACATCGAACAAGCCATTGATGAAATCTCTGAAAGGGTGAGCAAAGGAGGCCGGATTATCTACGTGGGTTCCGGCACCAGCGGCAGGGTTGCAGCCATGGATACCGTTGAAATACCTTGCACCTATGGTTTCCCGGAAGATAGAATCATCACACTCATTGCCGGGGGGGTGGCCGATGCCTCCATCGAGATCGAATCGGATTTTGAGGAAGACGCCAGTTCGGTTCCCGAGATGTTACTGCTTAACATTACCGACCAGGATACGGTGATTGGCATCTCGGCCAGTGGCATGGCCTACTACGTGCAGTCGGCACTGGCTCAGGCAAAAGAAAGAGGGGCCTACTCCGTATTGATCCAAAGCCAGGAAGCCCGTGAAAAGTTGCCGTTTTGCGACATGGTAATCCCCCTGAACTCAGGCTATGAGGTGGTGGCAGGCTCCACAAGAATGAAAGCGGGAACCGCCACAAAGAAAATATTGAATTTCATCTCCTCCACGGTAATGATAAAACAGGGCAAAGTAGCCGGCTGTTACATGGTGGATGTGGCCTGCATCAATAGTAAATTAATAAGCAGGGCTCAAAGTATTTTGAAAACGCTGTTCAACATGGATGCCAACGAAGCGCTTGAGATGCTCAGGAAAGAAAACATGAACCTTGCCCGGGTGATCCGGCGTATTCAACAAAACCAAAACGCTTAATATGTCTAACCTACACAGCACTGAGAAATGGAAGGGTTTTATTCTTCCTTTGATGATTATTGCCTCAATGTTTTCGGTATTGGGGTTCGCGGTGGGGATAAATGCCTTTTTTGTCCCTTTCGTCAAGGCTGCCTTCCAAATTAGCACTGCCGGATCGTATCTGGTTACCACGGCAACTTTTTCTGCCTTTGTTCTTTTTGGGATTCCCTCGGGTAAGATTCTTCAAAAAGCCGGCTATAAAAGATCCATGTTTTTTTCTTTTATGTTGATGGCCCTGGGAATGTTTTTACTCATCCCATCTGCCAAATGGGTGAGTTTTCCCATCTTTCTGTTTGCCCTATTTGTAAACGGGATGGGTCAAACGCTGCTGAATGCGGCCGTGAATCCCTACGTAACGATTCTTGGTCCCGGGCAAAGCGCAGCCAGGAGAATAAGCATTATGGGCATGTGCAATAAGATATCGTTTGGTCTGGCGCCAATCGTCCTGGCCATTTTTATGGACACGGTACAGGTTCAGCTAAACGATGTCATCATCCCATTTTACGTAATAACGGGCATCTTAATTCTTTTAGGAGTACTCGCCTATTTCGCTCCCCTCCCCGAGGTAAAGGCAAGCGGTGAAGTGGAGACGGACCTTTCATCCGATAAGGCCGGCTCAAACACAAGCCTCCTTCAATTTCCGCATCTTTTGCTGGGTGCTTTGGGTATATTCCTTTATGTTGGCGCCGAAAATATCGTATTGGTTTCTATCATCGATTATGCCATCGAATTAGGCTTGCCCTCGCCCGAAAAATATACCTTTTATACTTCTGTAGGATATATTTTGGGCTATTTATCAGGAATCATTTTAATTCCCAGAATAGTATCCCAGATAACCGCCATGAAGATTTGCTCTTTCCTGGGCCTGCTATCCATCGTACTGGCAACTTCCCTGCCGGGAAAAGTCTCTGTGTTATTTGTGGCTGTTCTGGGATTGGCCAATTCACTAATATGGCCGGCCATTTGGCCGCTGGCACTTGCCGGGTTGGGCAAATTAACCAAAAAAGGATCCTCGTTACTGGTAATGGGCATTGCCGGAGGTGGTCTGCTCCCTCCTGTCATCGGCCTTCTAAAAGATCACCTGTCATCTTATCAACAAGCCTACTGGATGTTGTTTCCCGTCTATCTTTTCTTTCTTTTTTACGCCTACAAAGGATACAAAATCAGAAAAGCATAAAAGGTGAACGGGTGAATATATTCATGTAGGAACAACCTTCCTGTGGATATTGATCTTACGGTTTTTTGGCGGATTTACTTTTTATCTGAGAGATCAGGATTTCCATTTGATGACCTGAGTTGGCGTTTTAAAATGGTTCTCCCATTTGGATAGAACCGCTACAGACACACAGCCAGGCTTACTTTTTACCCACTAACCGAATCACAGCGGCTTTCCCACTATGCTTATCCCCCTCGTCCAGCACGATCTCTTCCTCCCAGACCTTCAACTCGCTCAACGAAGAAAAATCGTCCTTTAACTCTGCAACAGAATATAGCATCTTAAGATCTTTGGGTCCTCCCGTAGGGTTGTTTATTTGTGCCTTCGAAAAAGCCTCGAACACAACGGTTCCGCCGGGCTTTAAGAATTTTAATAGGCGCCTGTGGTTATCCTTTCGATTGGTATTATGCGCATAAATAAAGGTCAGCATATCAAATGACTCCCCGGGGTATTGGGCTTCTTCCATCGCTTGAACCGCGTATTGAATGCTCACATTATTCGCGTTACATAGAAGCAGGGCTTTATCGCGTGCTTTCGAACTAAAATCAAAGGCATATACCTCCCATCCTAAAGCAGCCGCATACACCGCATTTCTTCCCTCCCCCTCGGCAGGCAGAAGTATTTTCCCCGGTTTGGTCTCCTTAATTATCTCTTTAAAAAAGATATTGGGATGAATCCCATAAACATATTCCTCCCCGGAATATCTATTATCCCACGTTACCTTCATTCATGTTTAATTTACTGGTTTACAAAGATCTAATCCCATCCGGACTTAGAAGAGAAGGCGTATTTGCCTCCACCGGAAATGACCAATGCCAGCGCCCCGAAGAAATAGAGCCCTAACAGCTCAATTTCCCATCCACCATGCTTACTCAGGGAAAAGATATCGGACGGATGCGCCAAAAATACCGCTGTGAGTACTCCCATAGCATACACCACAGCAGCCAACCTCGTTCGATAACCAACAACCAGAAAAAGGGGAGCGATGATTTCAGTAACATATACACCATAGGCCAGGAAAGAAGGGAGCCCATTCGAGGTCAACATCCCTTCAACAGATGAGATTCCGTTCATTTTGGCGATTCCATGCAAAAGCATCAGCAGGCCTACTGCCAGCCGAAGAATCAAAAGAGCAAGGTCAATATTTCTTTTCATAACTGATTATTCTTTTTCGGGGTGCCCGGCAAATTGAATCCCTGTTAATTCAGCCATCTCTTTTTTCCAGGTCGTTAAATCTTTTGAGATGAACTGCCGCAGATGGTTATGCCCACAAGCCCGGGCCATCACCTTCATCAACTCAACCGAAGCACTGAGGAAGTTAAAGAGTTGTTGCGCACTTTTGTTCAAATCTATTTTTGATCTCAGCTCTTTTTTTTGGGTGGCAATGCCGGCCGGACAATTGTTTGTGTGACACATTCGGGCCGCCACACATCCGATGGATTGCAGGGCTGAGTTGGCAACCGCAATGCCGTCGGCACCCAGCGCCAGGGCTTTGATAAAATCATCGGGCACACGAAGCCCGCCGGTAATTATTAAGGTCACGTCCCGCCGGTTTTTCCTGTCCAGATATTTTCGCGCCCTAACTAAGGCAGGGATTGTGGGAACCGAGATGTTGTTTCGGAAAAGTAAAGGAGCCGCCCCCGTTCCACCACCCCGTCCATCCAGGATAATATAATCGGCACTGGCGTCCAGGGCAAATTGGATATCCGCCTCGATGTGATTCGCCGAAAGCTTAAAGCCGATGGGAATGCCACCGGTGATTGCCCGCACCTTATCAGCAAAATTCTTAAAGTCCTCAGGGGTATTCAGATCCGCAAAGGTAGGAGGAGAGACCGCGGGGGTTCCCTCTTTAAGTTGCCGCACCTCGGCGATTTTCCCCACCACTTTATTGCCGGGAAGATGCCCACCGGTGCCTGTCTTAGCCCCCTGGCCGCCTTTAAAGTGAAAGGCCTGAACCCGTTTTAGCTTAGCCCAGTCGAACCCAAACCGGGCAGAGGCCAGCTCATAAAAATACCTTGAGTTGGCTTGTTGCTCTTCATCCAGCATGCCGCCTTCGCCGGAACAAATACCCGTCCCGGCTAATTCTGCGCCTCTGGCTAAAGAAATTTTAGCTTCTTCCGACAGGGCACCAAAACTCATGTCCGAAACAAAAATGGGGATCTCCAACACGAGCGGTTTTTTGGCATTGGGCCCAATAATCAGCTCCGTGTTAACGGGCACATTCTCCATTAATGGCTTGGTGGCCATTTGAGCCGGCACTATTTGGATCTCTTTCCACTGGGGAAGCTCCGGGATGGGCACCCCCATGGCCCCCATTTCGCCATGATGTCCTGTCTTTGAAAGGCCATCTCTGGCTAAAGCCTTGATGTATGCCAGGGTGGGTTCTTCAAATGTCGAGCCCTCCTCCGGGGCTGATGCTGAGTCCTCCTCTCCGGCACGAACCTCCTTCTTCAGGGCTGCATGGGTTCCATCGCAATAGGGCGGATTCTTCGTCTGTTTGCACATACACAAGAAAGCCTCTTCATCCTCATTCGATGAAAAGGGGAGTGGCTCAAATGAAGTGGATACGTGCGACCAATCACAAAAGGGCTGGTTCTTCGACTCACCACAGGCACACCACAGATATTCTTCACCCTTTTTGAGATTAACAGCCATTGGTTTTTGGCCGGCTATTTTGGGAGACTCCATAAACCTTTGTTTTTAAAGAGCGTGAAACGCACCAAAGAATTCCATTGCCTCCGGCACGAGAATTACTCTTCCAATTTCTTATGAGTTCCATCACAAAAGGGTGGCGTCTTGGTTTGTTTACACATACACATATAAACGGGTTTAGACTCATCCATCACAAAAACTTTTGGCGAGAAGCCGCTTCCGTGATGGGAACCATCGCACCAGGGTTGATTGGCCGATCGGCCACAAGCACACCAGGCATTAGTCTCACCTTTCTTTAATTCCACCATTTTTGGTGATTTCCCGGCAACCTTTGGTTTTTCCATAATCCTAAAACTTTAAGTTAAATCGTTTTCTCACAGATAGTTATTCCAGCAGCCCGTCAAGGCCAACCAGGAAGAAGAACAGGTTTGCAATATCAATTGTTGTACCCCAATATTTAGGGCCAAATGGTATTTCGTGGCTAACCATATTGTTGCATCCTTCAATAATTAGAACAATTTACACAGGATTTTGCTAAATAGCAGCATAAAGATGCAGATAGATCCACTTCACGGACCCTTTTCCTCCCTGCATCCGGTTAACTTACAGCTCCACGGCAACCCTTTGTTTAAAGTCTCTGGAGTTTTCACCAATTGAAATCACAAACTGCCCCTTTTCAATCTCCCAGCAACCTTTTTCAACCATGTAGTTCGAAAAACAGCCTTGGTCAAGTTCAAAGGTTATTTGTTTTTTTTGGCCTGGCTGAAGCTTAATCTTTTGAAACCCTTTTAACTCATTAACGGGTTTCTCTAATGACGAAACGCTATCGTTAACATACAGTTGAACCACCTCAGAGGCCTCCATGCGGCCGGTGTTTTCAACCTCGACAGTCACTTTCATGGGCCAGGCCTTCGCGTCAACCCGCAGGTTGGAGTAGCCAAATTCAGCATACGACAACCCGAAACCAAAGGGGTATAACACCTCCAACTCCTGTTTATCGAACCAACGATAACCCACAAAAACACCCTCGGAATAAACATTGCTTTGTCCCGACCTGGAGAATTTCTCTCCTGAGAAAATAGAACCTTCCGGATAATCCCTTTCAGACCTTGGCCAGGTGATGGCAAGATGACCCGAAGGGGATTCGACACCCAATAGAAGGCGGGCAATCCCGTTTCCAATTTGTTCGCCGCAATAGGGAACAAAAAGCAATCCTTTTACCCGATCAACCCAGGATGAAACATTAACGTAAGATCCTGCAATAAGCACGACTATGGTATTGGAGTTAACGGCGGCAACTCTTTGAATCAGCTCATCCTGCCGGCCCGGGAGAGTGGCGCTTGACCTGTCAAAACCCTCGCTTTCGTTGGTTCCGGACAACCCTGCAAAAACGATGGCAACCTCCGCTTTTCGGGCATTTTCTACAGCCTCCCGAATCAGGCCCTCTTCGATATCCCGGAACTGATTCCCGGCTGGCCGACCGGCGATATCAGGGGTTTGACAACCGGCAGCATAACTGATGTCTGTCTTTTCTGACAGGGCTGTGGTTAACCCTGACCAGGGGTCCACCAGGGCCTCTTCGAAATAGTAGGTTCTGCCACTTCCCCCACCCTGAAGATAGTAAGCATAGTTCTGTTTATCTATGGGCAAGGATTTAAACCTTTTGGCATTGGGCCCGATAACAGCCACCGACTTAACACTGGCTTTGTTAAGCGGCAAAATGGCTCCCTGATTTTTCAACAAGACAGGACTCTCGATGGCTACCCTGGCTGCCAGAGCAATATGCTCAGGACTATGAACCAACTCCTGGTGCTCCCTGCGGGGTCTGCTAAACAGGCCAAAAGAGTGCATAACTCGTATAACATCTGCGAGCATGGAATCCACCTTTTGGGAAGAAACCGATCCATCCCTCACGGCCTCTCTTAATGCTTCTCCATAAAATTTTGGCCCGGGCATTTCCACATTCAATCCCCCATATACCCCCTTTAAGGTAGACCTAAGGCCATTGGCAAAATCTGAAAGAACAAACCCTTCAAATCCCCATTCCTCGCGTAAAACATCGTTAAGCAGGGACCCGTTCTGACACATAAACTCCCCGTTTAACCGATTATAGGAACCCATCAAATTCATGGCTTTACCTTCAGTTATGGCCGCTTTAAAAGCGGGCAGGTATATCTCCCGCAGGGTTCTTTCATCCACCTCATTATTAATGTCAAATCGGTTGTGCTCTTGATTATTTACCGCAAAATGTTTGGGCCCGCACACAATGCCATTCGATTGCATAGCCTGCACATAAGGTACTATAAAACGTGAGGTCAGATAAGGATCTTCTGACAAACACTCCCAATTTCGTCCACCCAGGGGATGCCTGATGATATTTACCGTAGGCCCCAGATTTAAGTCTTGCCCTAACCCACGCATTTCCCTGGCAATAGAAACTCCAACCTGCCGGTATAAATCAATATCCCAGGTGCTGGCAAAAGCAATTGGCGAACCAAAATAGGTGGAATGGGTTTTAGAATCCCTTCCCGAGCGCACCCCTGTGATACCATGACCCATAATAAAATCGGGGATGCCCTTTTCAGGGATTCCTTTTATCCCAAAATAGGGCACATCTTTATCTCCAAACTCACTTCTTGAAGTACCCATCCCGCTCAATAGTGAAATCTTTTCTTCAAGGGAGAGGGTCGCGATCAAACTATCAGCAAACAATTGGGAGGTATTACAGGAAGTCCATTTTTGTGAATCGACTTTCCCCGCCAGGGAAAAAACCATCAACGCCACTGCCATTGCAAAATAATTCAGCTGTCTCATAGGGATTTACTTATTAATACATTCAATTCATTGAACCATATCAACTTCAAAGATAGGTGAAATTGTTTTTTTCTTCGGGTTGAGGTAGTGGGCCTTATAAATCAGGGTGAATCACAAGCCGAAATGAGCCCTCTTACCTAAAACTAAATTTTGTAACTTTGAATAACTCAGAAAAGCCAGCCCCCTATCGCACCACAAAGATCAAAAGACATGCAACCAACCATCCTTGCAAAACACAAGCGCTCTTCCATTGCCTCTGTCGGCAAAAAAACCTGCTCCTGTTCAGGTCCTACTGCTCCAACCCGTTATGGCAAACAAAGCCCCCGGGTTCGATTTCTCCTGTATGGTTTTCTTTTAACCCTGGCAATTGATGTTACCGCCCAAAAGATTGACCTTCAAATAAAACAGGATGCAGCTTCTTTTTATGAGGGTAAAGATACGATATTGAGTTACCAAATAGCGGAGAAATCAGATCAGGGAGCCTATCCAAGATCAAATTACATCCACCCCCTTTACACCCTGGACGGGCAAATGCTTACGGAAGATTTTCCTGCAGACCACCTGCATCACAGGGGCATCTTTTGGGCCTGGCACCAATTATACATTGGTGAAAAACGTTTGGGAGACGGATGGGAGATAAAGGATTTTCGATGGGATGTAAAATCCGTTAAAGAGATTGAAAACCCGGGTAATTCCAGAACCATACAGGCAACAGTACTTTGGAAAAGCCCTCAATGGACGGATTCTCAGGGGAATGAAAAAGCGGTTGTTGAGGAAACCACCACGATAACCGTTTATCCGGCCAAAGAGGGTTATCGTCCCATTGACCTTACCATATCTTTCCGTGCCTTAGAGCCCAATATGCGGCTGGGGGGATCGGAAGACCAGAAAGGATATGGCGGCTTTTCTACCCGGATTCGGCTCACCGAAGATACTTTTTTCACCAGCTCCGAGGGGAAGGTAAAACCCGAAAACCTGCCGGTAAAAGGAACGGGGTGGATAGACCTCTCCGGGCCTTTGGGCAGGAATGGCGCAAAAGCCGGACTGAGTATCCTCTCTCATCCAACCAATCCGGGCTACCCTAACCCATGGATATTGCGATCTAAAAACAGCATGCAAAATGCCGTTTATCCCTTTCCAGGAAACACTCCCATCCCCCTTTCCATGAAAAAGCCGACGACCTTACGCTATCGGCTCCTGGTGCATGAAGGCGACAGCCAAAACCTTGACATTGCTAAAATTCATGCGGAGTATGCACAACCATAGGTCATCGAACTAAAAAAGGGCCGCCATCCATTCCCCAATTCCAACGTTACATGGGCCAGCCACCTTGCTACGCAACCCACACAAACGAAAAAACGTCTAGCAATAAAGAAAAAAAGATGAAACGAACTCTAAGAATTCCATTACTCATTTTTATCATTCTTTCTTCCTGGATCTTATATGCCTGCAATAAAGACAGAACAGACTCATTGTCCTACCTTGGTGAATTTGAAAAGACAAAATATTTTCAGGAAGAAATATTTGCCCCTTCCGGCTTGCAAATCTATGGGTTGTGGCAGGTATTCGATATCTCCGGGGGAATTCTGGGGGACGGCTATGAGGTGAATTTTGACTATTTGGAGATAAAGGAATTTGGAATTTATGGCTTTGTCAGAAACGAGACTCTGCTTGAGTATGGTCAGATCGGCCCTGCTCTGCAAACAGGCTATGATATAGGGTTAAAAGTTGACTTTGTAATGGATGAGACTTCCAATTCATTTTTTGAAGACCGGGAAAAGTATGTGGGATTCAGCGGGAAAGACACCCTGCATTTATTATCACCCTGTTGCGACAGGTTCGACTACCATTTTAAACGGGTCAGATAACCATGAAACCATTTCCCCCACCGGTGACCATTTCCCGGCCCTCATGGTGACCAACTGTGGGGCCGGTTTGTGAATTTAAGTTTGTACATTTGATAGACTAATTCAATGACCGCACAAGCAGGTGAGCAGGAAAATCCCAGCCGGCTGGCAAATTTCAACGAGTTATAGCCCTACAAACAAGCTCAATCGGAGGTTTCTGAAAATCATATGAGTACCGTATAAAACAACACTTAAAAGTTCGTGAAATGGGTCCCAAAGACAATCACATTCAGTACGTTGAGTTCAAGGCAAATGACCTTGACGCCATAAAGGAATTTTACTCCAAGGCCTTTGGCTGGTCCTTTACGGATTATGGACCAACCTATGTAGCCTTCTCGGACAGTGGTCTTGAGGGCGGATTTGAGAAAACCGACCATAAGATAATTAATGGGGCATTGGTTGTTCTCTATCATCACAATCTGGGTAAAATTAAGAACACCATTATCCGGTTAAATGGAAAAATCACCAAAGATACTTTTTCATTCCCAGGCGGCCGCCGGTTTCATTTCATTGATCCTGCAGGCAACGAACTGGCCGTGTGGTCCGACCAGCCCGATTAGGCCCGGCGCCTGTGGATTACAGCAAAAAACGACTGGGGTTCGTCTCCGTTTTTATGACACTTAAAAGAGAATGTAACCATCGATGAGGCAACTCCTCATCATGCCTCTTTTAAGCAACAATTGAATAGCTGGAATAGTAAATTTATATCAGATTTCCCATGTCAAAGAACGTATTAATCACAGGAACCTCAACAGGGGTAGGATTTGAGAGTGCCATCTTATTTGCACAAAATGGATTCAAGGTTTATGCAACGATGCGCAACCTCAACAAAGCAGATGACCTTCAAAATAGGATTGACAAAGAAAAATTAGCCATCGAAATACTTCCTCTCGATGTTACCGATCCCCGATCCATCCAGGCAGCCGTTAACACGATTATCGAAAAGGACGGCAGAATTGATGTCCTGGTAAACAATGCAGGAGCCGGATTTGCGAAGACCACCGAGCAATCCACCGAAGAAGAAATCCGGTGGGTAACCGATGTTAATTATCACGGAGTGGTGTTCTGTACGCAGGCCGTCTTACCCTTCATGCGAAAACAAAGATCAGGACAAATAATTTCGGTAACCTCCGTAGGCGGACTGGTGGGACAACCCTTTAATGAACTCTATTGCGCAGCCAAATTTGCAGTGGAAGGCTACATGGAAGCTCTGGCCACCTACGTAAGTGATGCTTTTAACATAAAAATCACCAATGTGGAACCGGGGGGCATATCTACCGCATTTATGAAATCGGCCATCGAGAAAACGGCAACAGGAGGGCAATTAGCTACCGGCGAATACCTGCCCATTTTTGAAAAATATCTGGCCGGAAGCCAAAAAAGAGCCGGTGCCGGGCAGGAGTCCGTTTATCAAACCGGACTGGAAGTGGCTGAAGTAATTTTGAACCTGGCACAAAATGAAAATCCACCCCTGCGCATCAGAACCTCCCTATGGGCCGAAGACTTTTGCCGCTTAAAGACCCAGGCCGACCCCGAGGGGACCAAATTGGTTAATCAAATAAAAACCAACTTTTTATAACCCACTTTAAATGAAACTGATCTATTGGTCCTCAACGATACTGATTTGTGCCTTTTTACTTTTAAGTGCTTACACTTATATTTTTCACCAAAGCACCATCGAAGGGGTTAAAGCATTGGGCTTCCCTGATTTTTTCAGAATAGAATTGGCCGCGTTAAAGGTGGTTGCCTTAATCGTAATTCTACTCCCGGGTATTCCCGGGCAGGCCAAAGGATGGGCTTATTCGGGCGTTATGCTATTTCTTCTAACGGCCTTTGTGTCCCACGCCGTGCACCATGATTCGGTGGGCCTTTTAATTCTGTTGATTGTTTTATCGGCCATCACGATAACCTCCTATTTTACCCTGAACAAACAGCCAAAAAAACATAAACTAATGAGCCTCCCACCCAATTCGATTGGTGAAAAGCTAAATAGTAATAACTTTGGTATTGCTTTTAGCTCCAGGTTAAATTCATAAAACGACCCTGTAAAATTTAATTATTCAACATTTCACAAAGGGGGATAGAGGCTGTTTGGCTTAACTCAGGGAGTAGACCCGAACTTCTCCCAATGACCGTAAGTGTCCTGGAAAAAACAATAAATTTTTAATACAATCAAACACACAACATTAACATTATGAATGCGTTAACATTTATCTTTGGCGTTTTATTCGGTGGAATTTTACAATATGCCAAATTGAACAAATTCAACACGATTAGTGGCTTAGCTTTGAGAAAAGATTTCGCTGTGCCCAAAGCCATTATGGTGGCCATTGGTGTAGGAGCGGTCCTGATAAACCTGGAAATTGGATTTGGACTGGCCAGCTATCACGTAAAACCCTTCATTTTGGGAGGAATTGTCCTCGGAGGACTCGTGTTTGGTTCAGGGATGGCTATCCTGGGCTATTGTCCCGGAACCCTCCCGGTCTCCGCCGGGGAAGGCTCCATCGATGCAATCATTGGTATTGTGGGGGGATTATTGGGCGGACTGGCTTACACCCTTTTACTTCCCTTTTTTCATGAAATCGCAGGCCCCGATTTAGGCAGCTTTAGCTTAAAAACGGCATTTACCGAAAATGCAACCTGGTTTTATCTCCTTGTATTTTTGATTGCCGCCCTGTTTATTGTCGGTTCTTTTTGGATACATAAAAAAGAACAGGCCAAAGATTATAAATGGGCCATTGCCGGGGTTGGACTGGCAGTGTTAAACGCCATCATCTTCCTGAATTTTTCTTCGAACCGGCCCATTGGTGCCTCCTCCACTTATCCATATGCCATGGATGCATTGGTTGGGCTCACCAATAACGATTACTTTTTAAAAATTCAGGCGCCCGGGCAGTGGGAATTAATATTTCTGCTTGGTGCCTTTGTTTCGGGACTCCTTTTTTCTCTTATCCGTAAAGACTTCAAACTGGTGTTGATACATGACAATTGGAAAAACCACAAAGGCAGCTCTAAGACGAATCGGGTAATATGGGCCTTTGCGGGCGGTTTTTTGCTAATTGTGGGCGCACGAATGGCCGGAGGTTGCACCAGCGGTCACATCCTTTCGGGCGGAATGCAGTTGGCATTAAGCAGTATGGTTTTTGCAGTCTTCGTCTTTGCAGGCTTATTAATCACCGGCAAATTCTTTTACAGCGAAAACAAAAAACAACCCTAAATCTTCAATGCCGATAAACCCTAACCATTATGAGAACCATCTATCTTTTATTGTTCAGCCTGATCTTCGGCAATCTATTCTCTCAGGAGAATGCCGAAAAAGAAATAAAATCAGACATTAACGAAGTAACGGTATTTCTGGATGGAGCGCAGATCCTGAGGAAAAAAGAAATTGACCTGAATAAGGGGAAGACAATTATCCGGTATGTAAACTTATCTCCCTTTATTGATGCCAAAAGCATTCAGGTAAAAGCAGAAGGAGAATTAACGGTATTATCTGTAAATCATCAGCAAAACTACATGGATAAAATGAAAAAATCCCTGGAGTTGACGGGCCTGGTGAAGCAACTTGAATCGATTGACGATAAAATAAAAGTTGAAACCACTTATCTGTCCATCATAAATGAGGAATTAGCCTTCCTGCAGGAGAACAGGAATATAGGGGGGAAAAATGAACAGGTTAGTATCACGAACCTACAACAGACCTCCGATTTTTACAGCAGGAAGTTAACGGCCCTGAAGATGAAAGAGATTGAGAGGGGAAAGACGGTCAAAGATTTGAATGAGCAACGAAATGATTTGCAAAATCAAATCAACACCTTATCGGGGAAAAAGGAGTATCCAACGGGTGAAGTGTTGGTTAAGGTAGATGCCCAACAAGCCAAAAGGTTTTCGTTGGAGCTTTCGTATATGGTCGACAATGCCGGGTGGTTTCCTTCGTACGATATCCGGGCCAAAAACATCAATGAACCGGTTCAGTTAATTTACAAGGCGAATGTTAAACAAGACACAAAAGTCGATTGGACCAATGTGAAACTCCGGTTTTCCTCGGCCGACCCCAATTTATCAGGCGTGGCTCCCGAACTAAAAACCTATTTTCTAAATTACAACACCTTGCCCCCAACCTATCGGTTAACGGCCAACAGTGTGCGGGGAAGAATAACCGACGGCAATGGGGAGGCCCTCCCGGGAGCCAATGTTATTGTGGCGGGAACCACCATTGGAACGGTCGCGGATATAGACGGAAATTATTCCATAACCATTCCCAATAATTCAAGCCAGTTAACCTATTCATTCATCGGCTTTAATTCTAAAACACTACCCGTCTCGGGGGAGGTTATCAATGTTTCTCTTCAGGAGAACTTAACTTCTTTAGACGAAGTGGTGGTAGTGGGTTACGGATCTCAGAATACATTAACTTCAGCGCTACAGGGAAAAGTCGCCGGCCTGTCAACGAACAAATCAAAAATCAAAATCAGAGGAACCAGCAGTCTGGCCATACCCACCGCACAAGTTGAGAATCAAACAACGGTTGATTTTGAGATAAAGACGCCTTACTCGGTAAACTCCGACAATAAAAATTATGTGGTCGACATGGAGTTCTATGAGCTACCCGCATTCTATCAATATTTCTGCGTTCCTAAGATTGATAAAGCAGCTTTTTTGATTGCCAATATCGTAAACTGGGAACAATACAACTTACTGGAAGGAGAAGCCAATCTATTTTTCGAGGATACCTATGTAGGCAAGACCTTAATGGATGTACGATTCGCATCGGATACTTTAATGCTTTCCCTGGGGCGGGACAAACAAGTATCCGTTAACCGCGAAAAGATAAAAGACTTCACCGACAAGCAATTCATGGGCAGTAAAAAAGAAGAGACCAGAGCCTGGCAAACAACGGTAAAAAACAATAAGAGCCAACCAATTAATATGATTATCCTGGACCAGGTTCCGGTTTCAACCATCGAGGAGATTGAAGTGAATGTCCAGAATGATTCAGGGGCTAAACATGATTCGGAATCCGGAGAGATAAAGTGGGAATTTAAACTAGACCCTTCCAATACGAGAGAGTTGATTTTAAAATATTCAGTTAAATATCCCAAAAACAGAAACCTGATAATAGAATAGAACCATAACCATACAGTTACGATCTGAAGGTCGGGTATCAAATGAATCGGTCTGTCAAAAAGAAACTCAATGAAAAACCTGTTTTTTTCACTCATCACCATGATAACCCTATTGGGATTCTGTCCCCCAAAAGAACCGATCTTGAAAATTGGGTTGGTCGCCGATCCCCAGTATGCCGATAAAGCAACCGCCGGGAAAAGATATTACAGTGAATCGTTAAAGAAACTGGAAGAAGCCATAGACACCTTCAACTATTACCAGGTGGATTTTGTTCAAAACCTGGGAGACATAATCGACGTGGGCTGGGAAAGTTATGACCCGATCCTTTCGGTTTACAAAAGTCTGAATCCGGACATCGAAAACCATCATCTCCTGGGCAATCACGACTTTTCCATCGACCCAACACACCTGGACAGCTTACCGGAGGTTTTATCTATGCCCGATTTATATTATTCCTACATTAAAAAAGGCTGGCGGTTTATTGTTTTAGATGCCACCGACTATGCCTACTTCTCGAATCCTATGCATGGCCACGAACCTGGCCTGATAGATGCCTACTTCGAACGAACCAAAGGCAAATCGAATCACTATACCTGGAATAGTGCGATAGGCCCGGAACAACAAAACTGGCTTAAAAAGGAACTGGAAAGGGCAAAATCATTGGGTCAAAAAGTAATCATCTTTTCACACATGCCTGTAAAACCATTGGGGGCTGCCCATAATTTATGGAACAATGAGGAGATAATTAATATCATTGAAAACAGTTCAAATGTTGTGGCCTATATTAATGGACACAACCATGCAGGCGACTATGTTTTCAGCAACGGAGTTCATTACATTACCCTCTTTGGAATGGTAGACACCCCCATGAACTCGTATGGCATTCTTGAAATTTTTGAGGACCACATAACCCTGAAAGGCCATGGTAATCAAAGAGATATAAAAACACCCCAATAACACATTCGCCGGGGAGCCATAAATAAATCCCTCTCTGGCTAAGGGATTCAACCTTTCAGTTACCCTAACCTCCCCTTCTTTGACCTAATCTGCTTAATTAACAACAGATTCAGGTGGGTTATGCGCACTTTCAGCAGCCCCATTGGCGCGCTTAGCAGGTTATTTTATTCCAGGAATGGCATCCATCCTACATTTGTTCCATCAAATTGAATCATTAATTATTAAAAATTAAAATCATGAGAACAAGTGTATTGATGGCCATTGCATTGATTATTGTTTCACTCAATTGCAAAGCACAGGAAAAAACCAGTCGTTTGGGGTTCGAGCTAAACAGTGGTGTTTCGGTGGCAACCAATAAGTTAAATGGCACCGATCTGAATACCGGTTTTGGTTTTGAAGGTATTTTCAACTTCCGCATTTTACCTCATGCCGGTGTTTATGCGGGCTGGGGATGGAACAGATTGGGTGCCGACAACTCCTTTGCCGGGAGTGATGTTTGCTTCGAGGAAACCGGCTATGTATTCGGGCTTGAATTCAAACATCCTTTCTTCAACTCTCCCCTGTCCTATTACCTAAGAGCCGGGGGCCTCTACAACCACATCGAGACGGAGAACTCCGATGGAGACATTATCAACGACAGCGGCCACGGGCTCGGGTATCAGCTGGCCGGCGGCATTAATCTTCCCCTGAGTACCAAATGGAGTCTCACCCCTGGGATTAAGTATAATTCACTCTCACGGGACACCGACTTCGAAGGAGAAACAATACAACTGAATCACAACTACCTCTCCTTCCGCATTGGGATAAACAAGAAATTCTAACCAGCACCCATGAGCGGGTAAAGCCAATCCCTAACCATTGGGGTTTACCCGCTCTTATCCTCTGGAGCCTAAAAAAACAGGAACCCGGCATCCAAAAAAAAACATTAATTTTAGCTTAAACTTATAATTTGTAGCCGCAATGGATTTCAAAAGGATTCATCTTTTCTTTCCTTTTCTCAGGCTGTTCAGATTTTTGATCGGTATGGTTATATTCATTCAGCTGGCCATCATTAGTTACAACCATCTGAGCGGTTACCATGAGCTTGAAAATATTCAGGCTTTCCTGATTCGCATGGGAAGGGGCATTCTCCTTAGTCTTGGCGCAGGATTCCTGATTGCCTACCCCGACCTGTACCTCATCCGCCATTTGAATATAACAGCTCCCTGGAACAAACAACTGGCCAAAAGATTAGTCATTCAACTGAGTTCGAGTGTGGTGATTGCGGTGATCGTTTCTGTTCTAATCACCGTTTTCGCTCATTCAATAAATCCCTACAAGGAAGACTTTAATGGGGTTCTGATAAACAACGCACTCATCTATTCGGTGGTAAATATAATTGTAATGTCCATTCTGGAGGGATGGACTTATTACTTTGAGAGCCGGCAGGCCAGAATGGAAACCGAGAAACTTCAGGAAGAACTCTCCCAGATCAGGTTCGAGGTTCTGAAGAGTCAGATCAATCCACACTTCATGTTCAACAGCCTCAACGTTCTTTCGGGCCTAATAAATGTAGATGTTGCCAAAGCCCAGTTGTTTATAGATGAATTCTCTCAGATATATCGCTATGTTCTTGAAACCATTGAACAACCGATATCTACGTTGGACAAAGAGCTCGAATTTATGCGCTCTTATCTCTTTCTACAGCAGATCAGGTATGGCGAAAACCTTACTTATACAGTTAATGTTCCTGCCGAACTACTACCGATGGCTCTTCCCCCGCTTTCGCTGCAAATACTGCTCGAAAACGCGATCAAACACAATATTGTTAACGAATCCAAACCCCTGAAAATAGAGATCTTCAGCCAGGAGAATTCACTCATTGTCAGAAACAATATCCAGCCCAAGGTCTCAGGTAACTCAACAGGCCTGGGACTTAAAAACCTGGTAAAACGATACGCCCTCATAAGCCCTCTGGAACCGAAATTTAGGATTGTAGATAATCACTATGTGGCCAGAATCCCATTAATTAAAATTGAACAGGCATGAATGTTCTTATTATCGAAGATGAAAGCTTCGCTGCCGACAAGCTGGAAGGTTTGTTGATGGAAATTGACCCCGGCATGGTTGTAAAGGCAAAGCTCGGATCCATAAAAGAATCCGTTAAATGGCTAATTCAGCATACCGTAGATCTGATCTTCCTCGACATTCAGCTCTCCGACGGGATCAGTTTCAGCATTTTTGAACAGATAAGCATCAATACCCCCATCATTTTCACCACCGCCTATGATCAATATGCGGTTAAAGCCTTCCAGCTCAACAGCATTTCCTACCTGTTGAAACCCATTAGGAGGCAGGAACTGACTGAGAGCCTGAAAAAATATCAATCCCTAAAATCGGCGTTCTACATTGACTTCGACCGGCTAATGGCCAATATTCAGGGAAGAGACCCGGAATATAAAAAGAGATTTCTTATTCAGATAGGGGAAAAAATAAGGAAAATTGAGATAACTGAAATCGCCTATTTCTATGTGCTCGACAAAGCGGTATTTTTGAAAACCTTCCAGGGAAACGCCTTCCCTGTGGATTACACCCTCGATAAACTCGAGATTCTGATCAATCCGGAAAAGTTTTTCAGAATTAACCGGAAGTACATCGTCTCCATGGACTCCATTTCCAATATGGTGGCCTACTCAAGAGCACGAGTAAAACTGGATTTAAAACCTAAACCCGATGAGGAGTGCGATACCATTGTTAGCATCGACCGCTCTGCCGATTTTAAAAAATGGCTGAATGCCTAGCGTCAGGATCAAACCCCGGAGGATGCAGTGGGCAATATGCCCCGGGGGAAATACCCAAAGGCCCAAAAACCGTTGCGCACCCAAAAACAATGACTTAAAGCCATTTGTAATTGTTTAATTCCTTTTTTTATATCTTTGCGCCATCAAAATTCCCTTCCCCACTCAACCATTTCAGATTTGGTTTGGCCTGCCATTGAGCAGAGTTCCCGCCAGATGAATTTCAATGAATGATGCATGAAGAAGTTTCTGATTCTCTTTTGGGTGACCTTTTTTTTAGTTCTCCCGGGAAAAATTAAGTCCGGGAAAGTTGAAAAAATAACCGCTCCCTCACCAACCCTGGCCGAAGCGCTCTACTCTCAACTCCAACCTGCCGCATCAAGGCCTTCCTTAAAAGTATTCAAGCTGGGAATAAAGGGCTACTACGACCTGTTTAATGAGGGTCGGCTCAGCAACCAACGCTACCTCACGCTTATTGATTACTCCCTCTCTTCCACCGTAAAGCGATTATGGGTGGTCGACAGGGACAGTTTAAAGATTGTGCACCATTGTCTGGTTGCGCATGGACAAAATACCGGGGAGGAGTATGCCCTGCACTTTTCGAACCGGCCACAATCGCACATGAGCAGCATGGGATTTTTCCTGACAGGGAATACCTATACCGGGAAAAATGGTCTTTCCTTACTTCTGGATGGAGTGGAGGAGGGCATTAACGATAATGCCCGTAAAAGGGCCATCGTCATGCATGGCGCCGAATATGCCACCCGTGGTTTCATTAAACAGCACGGACGTCTGGGTCGTAGTTTTGGTTGTCCGGCCATGCCTCCCGAAGAAAACAAAGCCGTTATCCAAACCATTAAAGGGGGAACTTGTGTTTTCATCTATTTTCCCGCAACCTCTTACCTGACAAGCTCCCGTTTCTTTACGCCATCGGCCTCGTAAACGGGCCTGGCTTTTAGGGCCTCATAGAGCATCGAATCCCGATTATAAAGGTCTCTTCCAAAATGAAGTTGTCCGGTGCGATCGACCCAGGCAGTCCAGTAAAGCAGGTATACCTCGGGCTTCCGCCGAAGCATAACGGTTTGCGTCTGATTGGTTTTTATCGCTTTTTGGATACGGGACTTACTCCAGTTTACAGAATCGTTCAATAGTATAACCGCCAGATCCACCGGGTCTTGCACCCGTATACAACCGGTACTAAAGGCCCTTTGGCTTCGTTCGAACAACTCTTTTTGCGGGGTATCATGCAGGTATACATTGTAGGAATTAGGAAAATAAAATTTAAGCGCCCCCAACGCATTCATCCGGCCCGCCTCCTGCCTGTATGTATAGGAATACACACTTTGGCTTCCCCAGTTAACTGAGTCAGGATTCAGCTTTTTGCCTTCCGCACTGTAAACATTGATCTTCTTTTTTTCCAGTGTGCGAAGGTCTTTTCTGATCTCCGGGATCAAATCATTATTTCGGATAGTTGCGGGCACCGTCCATATTGGATTAATCACCAGGTATTGCAGGGTGGAACTGAACACGGGGGTTTTTCGGTAGGGACGCCCCACAATAACCTTATGAACACTAAGGAGCCTCTCGTGGTCGATCAACTCCAACTCGAAATTGGCAATATTTACCAGCAGGTAATAGGGGCTAAATTCAACGGGTAACCATCGCCATCGTTCCAGATTGACTTCAAGGGTTTTTATCCGCTCTTCAACGGGGATATTAAGGGCATACGTGGTTTCCGGACCAATATTACCAAGAGCCTCCAGACCATTTCTTTGTTGAAAAAGCACCACGGCAGCCAGCAGGTCCCGATCATAAAAAGCACTGGTATCGGCGGTACCCCTGCCCATTTCACCGGTAACAGCCAGTCTCTTTCTGACCAGAGGGATCCGTTGGTCGGTCATTCCCGGTTTCAGCATGCTGCCACTTTCAATTTTTCCCCACCCCCCTTTTTCGGCCATTGCCCGATATTCAGCCAGCTTTTCTCTAAGCAGGTTATAATTGCGATTTTGAGGATAAAGCCTGTCAAATAAATCAGGAATGGGGGTATGAACTATTTCCTCAAGGTATTTTGAGGGCTCTGAATTGGTCCTGGCCAGATGCCATTGCGCACCGATACTTTTGGGATCCACCTTCCCTGAGGTGATATGCGCGGTAAAGAGCAAAAAAGCATCGGTCAAAAAGAGATCCAGCCTCCCCTTTTGATCAATGGTTTTAGATGCCAGCAATTCCTTAATTTCACTTAAATGGTAGTCAGATGGCGTGAGGCCATGCTGATAACTCTCCTCGATTATTTCTGTAAACTGAGAGATACGCTTGGGATCGCTCCATACTGCACGATAAGCCCTTTTCTTATAAACATCGATTACGGAAGACACACAAAAAATATCGTCCCCATTGTTAAGAGACCCGTTTCCCTCCAGGAGTTTTACCTTTTCACGGATATTCTCACTCAGGCTCGTTTGGGCCGGGAGAGGTGTGGCCCCAAAAAACAGGAGGACAGCCAGAAGAATCAAAAACCCGGGGCAATCCCGAAAAATAAGCCAATTAAATATCCCTTTCATTACGTTCAAAGTTTTGAAAAACAAGACCCTGTTGGGAAATCGAAAGCAAACAGATACATTTAAACCGGCCATTGGCCCCCTTTGAGCTCAGGGAACCTCTCCTGCCCGAAAATACCAATTATTTACCAACACAAAACCCATCGGTCCTTTACCGAATCAATTTAGGTCACCATCTTAATAAAAACAAGCGAAGTGATCTATTTTTCCAAGCTTTCCGTTTTCAATTGTCAGGTTTACAAATTCTTCGTACTTTTCAATATTTTAGTGGTATTTTTGTGGCCCAAACGCTCAAATCAGATCAATATGTACGAATATATATCCGGAAAAATTGCACAGGACACCCCTGCCTATGTTGTGCTGGATAACTCAGGCATAGGCTATTTCATCAACATTTCCCTTCATACCTACGAATCGGTGAAGGGAAAGGAGTCGGCAAAACTCTATATCTACGAGCATATCCGTGAGGATGTCCATTCGTTGTACGGGTTTGCGGAGACCCGCGAACGCGATTTATTCACACTGCTAATCTCCGTGTCTGGCATTGGAGCCAACACCGCCCGAATGATGCTGTCCTCCATGTCACCCGACGAACTCCAAATAGCCATCTCCATTGAGAATGTTAACCAACTGAAGAGCATCAAAGGGATCGGGCTGAAGACTGCCCAACGGATTATCGTGGACCTGAAAGACAAGATAGGTAAGGGGATGACCGGTGAAAAATTACCGCTTCCCGAGGACAATACAAAAGCAGAAGAAGCGTTATCTGCATTAGTGATGTTAGGTTTTACCAAAGCCCCGTCTCAAAAGGTGATTGACAATATCTTGAGGGAAACACCCGGTATCAGGGTAGAACAAATCATCAAGCAGGCCTTGAAAGCCCTTTAGAATCATTCGTTAAGCCCAATTACGCTTCATCTTGAAAAAATATTCAAGCCATATAATATTCAGTCTGGTTGTGACTTCCCTGTTGATGGTGTCCGGCATTTCTCCCAGTTCCGCCACCCATCTTCATACGGAAGCCTCCAACCCTTCATTCGTTACCGACACAATTGTCTCAGAGGCCGATCCCCTGCGATTGGGTATACCCGCCACGCGGGATCCAGATATGGAAGGCTCGGTTCAATCACTGCTGCCAGACCCCAACAACACCTCATACAGAGCCGAATACGATCCGCAAACCAAGTTAGTAACCCTTTACAAAATGGTAGGCAAGATTCCTGTACGCCTGCCCTATACCATGACCCTCAACGAATACCGTCAAAAAGAGCTGAGAGAGTCGATGATGAACTATTGGGACGAAAAAAGCCTGGATCGCGACGCACAGGCCAATGATCGCTCCAAAGGCATCCGAATTGGAGGAGAGGCAGTCGAAAGCATCTTCGGCAGCAACGTCATTAACATCAAGCCCCAGGGAATTGCAGAATTGCAGATAGGAGTTAACCATACCCGTATCGACAACCCAACCCTGCAGGAGAATATGCGCAAGACCACGACCTTCGACTTTCAGGAAAAAATTCAAATGAACATTGCCGGAAATATCGGCGACAACCTCAAACTCGGAGTCAACTACAATACCGAAGCTACCTTTGATTTTGAGAACCAGATAAAACTGGAACACACCGGCAAAGAAGATGATATCATCAAAAAAGTGGAAGCCGGTAATGTAACCCTTCCTCTTCCCGGGACCCTCATCACCGGCAGTCAGAGCCTCTTTGGTATCAAAACCGAGATGCAATTTGGCCGGTTGAGCATCACCTCCATCTTTTCGCAGCAGAAAGGGGAAACATCGGTGATGGACATCCAGGGGGGGGCGGAACAGCAGGATTTCGAAATTAGTGTAGACGAATACGATAAAAACAGGCACTTTTTTCTCACCCACTTCTTCAGGGAAAACTACGACCAGGCCCTGAAGAACATGCCGGTAATCAACTCGGCCGTGAATATCAACAAGATTGAAGTGTGGGTAACCAATGGAACCACCAACTTCGACGATTCCCGTAACATCATCGCCTTTGCCGACCTGGGCGAAAACAGCTCCAACCTGGCCACTCCCGGGCTCTGGACCGGCGTCCCCGGAGCCCTGCCCGATAATGGTGCCAACAACCTCTACGCCCAGCTAAACAGCACCTATTCGGCAGCCCGCGACATCAACCAGGTTACTTCGACCTTTGCCTCGCTGGAATCCAGCAGCTTTAGAGGCGCACGGGAATATGAAAAGATTGAAAATGCCCGTCTTCTCAGCAGTTCGGAGTATACCCTTAACAGCAAGCTGGGCTACATCTCTCTCAATATGGCCCTCAACTCAGATGAAGTGCTGGCCGTTGCCTTCGAATACACCTATAATGGAGAGGTTTACAAGGTGGGCGAATTTAGCACCTCAGGCATTGAGGCCCCCCAAAGCCTCTATCTGAAAATGCTGAAAGGAACCCTGCTCTCACCCAGAGTAAAAACCTGGGACCTGATGATGAAAAACATCTATGCCATTGGGGCCTACCAGGTGAGCTCCGACGATTTCACACTGGATGTGGTTTATCTAAACGACTCCACAGGCTCCTACATCAACTACTTTCCCGAAGGCCCCACACCGGCAGAGGGGGGCATTAACGGAGAGCTGCTCATTAGCGTGATGGGATTAGACAACCTGGATTCCAAACAAGAACCTTACCCCGACGGCACCTTCGACTTTGTATCTGGATACACCATCATCCCCGACCAGGGACGCGTTATCTTCCCCGTTCTGGAGCCCTTTGGCTCCAACCTGCGCGACCAACTAAACGGGAATCAGGACCTGATAGACAAATATGTTTTCCAGGAACTCTACGACTCCACACTCACCATCGCCAGCCAAACAGCCGAATTAAACAAATTCAGGCTGAGCGGCTCCTATAAATCGTCAAGCAGCAGCGAGATATCCCTCAACGCCTTCAACCTACCCCAAGGGTCGGTAGTGGTCACCGCAGGAGGCATCAAGCTCACCGAAAACATCGATTACTCGGTCGACTATACCTCCGGCCGAATCACGATCCTTAACCAGGGTTTGCTCGAGTCGGGCACCCCTATTCAGGTGTCGCTCGAAAGCCAGTCGATGTTTAACCTGCAAACGAAAACCCTCATGGGGAGCCACTTTAATTATCAGTTTAACAAAGACTTTAATGTGGGTGCCACCATCCTGCACCTAAGTGAACAGCCCCTTACCCAAAAGGTGTCCTATGGAGATGAACCCATCTCCAATACCATTTTTGGGATGAACACCTCCTACTATACCGAATCGAACGGCTTAACCAACCTTCTGGACAAGCTGCCTCTGGTAGAGACTAAAACCCCCTCTTCCATTTCTTTCGAGGGGGAATTTGCCAAACTCGTCCCCGGCCACCCCAGTGTGATTGATGAGGAAGGAACCTCCTACATCGACGATTTTGAAGGCAGTGAGATCCCCATCGACCTGAAAAACTGGACCGCCTGGAAGCTGGCCAGTACCCCGCAGGGGCAAACCGGCTTATTCCCCGAGGCGGCCAATATCAACGACCTCTCCTATGGGTTTAACCGGGCCAAGCTCGCCTGGTACGTGATTGACCCCCTGTTTTTGCGCAACACCAACCTCACCCCGGCTCACATCCGGCAAGATCCCGACCAGCAGTCGAGCCACTTTGTGCGTGAGATTTATGAGAAGGAGATTTTCCCAAATCGCGAAAGCGCCTATGGGGAACCCACCAACATATCCGTGCTTAACCTGGCTTATTATCCCAATGAAAGAGGCCCCTATAACTTCGACACCAACCTCGACACCAGAGGCTTCCTCAACAATCCCGAAACAAGATGGGCCGGTATTATGAGGGAAATTCAAACCAATGACTTTGAAGCTGCCAACATTGAATACCTCGAATTTTGGGTGATGGATCCCTTCGTTTATAACGATGGATCCCAACAAGGCGGGGACCTCTATCTGAACCTGGGAAATATCTCGGAAGATATCCTGCGCGACTCGCGCAAATTCTTCGAACAAGGGCTGCCCGGCCCGGCAGAATCCTCCGATGTCGACAGCACCCAATGGGGCTACATACCTACCCGCCAAAGTCTGGTAAATGCCTTCAGCAACGACCCGGAAACCCGTTTGATGCAGGACGTGGGGTTGAATGGCCTGAGCTCGGATCAGGAACGCTATTTTTACCGCAACAGCCCCTATCCTTTCATCACCCTGATCGATAATCTGTTTAGCTCCGGGGGCCTTACACAGGAAGGTTACAACAACATTATGCAAGACCCTGCGGCCGACGATTACCACTATTTCAGAGGCAGCGACTATGACCAGGCGGGCACAGGCATCCTCGACCGGTACAAGAATTACAACAACCCCGAGGGCAACTCCGTTACCACCGAGTATTCCGACGAATCCTATAGCACCGCCGCCACCACCACCCCGGATGGGGAGGACATTAACAGCGACAACACCCTGAGCGAAGTGGAGAGTTACTATCAATACCGGATCAGCTTGCGCCCTGAGGACATGACCGTTGGCCAGAACTTCATCACCGACGAGGTGACCTCTTCGGTAACCCTGGAAAATGGTGAATCCAGTTCCGTAAAATGGTATCAGTTTAAAGTGCCGGTGAGTGAGCCCGATACAACCATCGGCGATTTGCAAGACCTAAGCTCGGTGCGATTCATGCGCCTCTTCCTCCAGAACTTTTCCGACACCGTAATCCTGAGGTTCGCCTCCATGGATCTGGTCCGTTCGGAATGGCGTCAGTACTCCAATGACCTCTTCGATTTAGGCGATGGGGTGGTTCCTTCCGCGCTAACCCAATTTGAGGTTTCTACGGTTAACATCGAAGAAAACAGCAGCCGGGAACCCGTCAACTATGTTTTACCTCCCGGGGTAGATCGGGTTATCGACCCAAGCAATTCACAAATAAGGCAACTCAACGAACAATCCATCGTCCTCAAAACCCTTGACCTGGCCGGAGGAGATGCCCGGGCCATCTATAAAAGTCTGAATATGGACGTGCGACAGTACAACCGTATAAAAATGGATGTTCATGCCGAAGAGGTTCAGGGTTACGACCTGGAAGATGATCAGATAAAAGCCTTTATTCGGTTGGGAACCGACTTTCAAAACAACTACTACGAATACCAGGTTCCTCTTACCCTGACGCCTGCGGGGACCTATAGCAACAACTCCACCAGCGACCGCTATATTGTGTGGCCGGAAGAAAACCAGTTCGATATCCCCATAGAGTTGCTTCAGCAGGTAAAATTGCGCCGAAACGATGCTCTGAATATTTCCGATTCGGGAGTGTCGGTCACCAGCGAATATGAATACATGGATCCCGACAGCCCTGAAAACAGGGTGATCATCAAGGGTAATCCCAGCTTAAGTAATGTGCGCTCGTTGATGATTGGTATCCGTAACCAATCCATTGACATGAAGTCGTCGGAGGTCTGGTTTAACGAGTTACGCCTCTCCGATTTTGACGAAGAAGGCGGCTGGGCAGCCAATGCCCGCATGACGGTTAAGCTGGCCGACCTGGGAAGCGTATCCATGGCCGGAAAAGTAAGTACCATCGGCTTTGGAAGCATCGACCAGAGTGTCTCCGAACGCAGCCAGGAGGATTTTCAACAGTACGACCTGGCCACAAACCTGGAACTGGGCAAACTCCTGGGCCCCGAATCCCGACTGTCGGTGCCCATGTATGTGAGCATTAGCGAAGAGGTGTCCACACCCGAATACTACCCCTTAGATCCGGACATCCCCCTGGATGTAGTGTTGAAAAATGCCGGAAGTCAATCGGCCCGAGACAGCATCAAGCGCCTTTCGCAAGACTACACCCGGCGGAAGAGCATGAACCTGACCAACGTACGGCTCAAACCCAAAGGCAATGAGAACCATCTGTACGACCTCTCGAACCTGAGTGCCACCTATTCGTACAACGAAACTTCACACCGGGATGTTAACACCAGCTACCTGACTGAGAAAAATTATCGCGGCATCCTGGCCTACAACTACACCAACCGCCCCAAAATTGTGGAACCCTTCAAAGGGTTGAAAGGCAGTGCGTTTAAACTCATCAGGGATTTCAACTTTTACCTCATGCCTACCCAGCTCAACTACCGCTGGGAGTTGACGCGTAATTACAGCGAGGAACAACTACGAAACGTAAGTAATCCGGGCTATAACATTCCGGTTTCCATCTCTAAAGAATTTAACTGGAACCGCTATTTTGAGATGACCTACAATCTTACCAAATCGCTGAAGCTCGATTTCAGGACGACCACCAATGCCCGCATCGACGAACCCGAGGGCCCGGTAAACAAAGACCTCTACCGCGACGAGTACGACATCTGGAAAGACTCGGTGATGACCAACCTGCTCTCCATGGGCCGGATCACCAATTACCAGCACAATTTGAATGCAAGTTATTCCCTGCCAATCAATAAGTTTCCCCTGATGGACTGGACCTCGGCCACCCTGAATTACGGGGCTCTCTTCAACTGGGAGCAAGGACCCATCTCCAGCGAGGAGTATAACTGGGGCAACTCCATCCGCAACTCAAACACCATTCAGGCCAACACTCAGCTTAATTTCACGAGCCTCTTCAACAAAGTTCCTTACATCAAAAAACTGTCGCGGTCACAAACCCAGAAGACCGCAGGTGGCGAAACCCTGAGGTTTACCCAACATAACCTGACCATCACCAAGGAGACGCCCCTGGAGATCGTGCATAAACTAAATACCGGAGAGGTGGAAGTGCGTATCTTCGATAACAACGGACGCCCCCTGCAGGGAACTGTCAACATTGTGGATAAAAATAAGGTAACCTTCACCACTACCCGCGATGTGAGCAACGCCAGGGCCTTAATTACGGGCAAGAAGACACAAAGCATCTCACCCGTAAAAATAGTGGCCGACAACCTATTAAAAATAGCCACAGGACTTAAGACTGTCTCCTTATCCTACTCCGAGAACAACGGAACCATTCTGCCCGGTTACCTTCCCGAGAGTCGCTTTTTAGGCAGCAGAAATATGGATGGCACCCTGGCTCCCGGCGTTCCCTTTCTTTTGGGATGGCAGTCGCGCAACTTTGGTCGCGAGGCTGTTGACAACAATTGGATAACCACCGACAACACCCTCAATAGCCCTTTCATCATGACCCATACCGAGGATTTCAACCTCCGGGCCACACTGGAGCCTCTGACCGGGTTGAGAATTGACTTAAATGCCAGCCGGAGGGTCACCCGAAACCTTAGTGAATATTACCTCTTCGAAAATGATGTGTTCAGGGGGGTGTTTAATACCACCGAGACGGGCACCTACTCAATGACCTTTAACACCCTGGCCACCGCCTTTGATAAGGTGGACAAATCCGGCACCTACGAATCCAAGACCTATGACCGGTTCCTGGAAAACAGGTTAATCATTGCCCAACGTTTGGCACAAAATCGCCAGAATACTTTTTATCCCACCGATGGTGAATACGAAGGCACAGCCATTGCAGGATTAAAATACCAACCCTATGGGTATCACGATCTGGGATACACCGTATCCAGCGGAACCGACGGGTACGGGCTCACCTCGCAGGAGGTGATGATCCCTGCCTTTTTAGCGGCCTACTCCGGCAGGAGCGCCGACAATATCTTCACCCAGTTATTGCCGACCCTCTCACAGGTTAAACCTAACTGGCGGGTTAACTACGACGGCCTCTCGAAGATCAGCCTCTTTAAACCGGTAATCAAGTCCTTCGACATCAGCCATGCCTACACATCCACCTATAACATAGGCAGCTACCAAACCAACCTGGAATGGGAAGATAATGGAGACGGGTTTAACTTCGTTCGCGATGCACAAAACAATTTCCTGCCCCTCTATCTCATTTACGGGGTCTCCATCTCGGAACAATTTTCACCTTTCATCCAATTCAACATCTCCTGGGTAAACGACCTGAGCACCAAGTTCGAATACAAAAAAGGACGAATTCTTAATCTCAGCCTGAGCAACAACCAGCTTATCGAAAACTATACCGAGGAGTGGGTGATTGGAATGGGTTACCGATTCGATAAGATGAACATGATACTGGGGAAGTCCACAAACCAAAAGTCCATCAGTTCAGACCTTAACCTGCGGGCCGACATTTCGGTGCGCGAGAACTTCTCAATAATCCGCAAAATACAAGAGGCCGTGAACCAAATGACCGCCGGACAAAAGATCACCACCTTGAAATTTACCGCCGATTATGTCCTCAGCAACCGCTTTAACCTTCAATTATTTTACGACAAACAAATTAACAATCCCTACATCTCCCTTTCCTATCCAACCTACAATACCAGTTTTGGGGTGAGTTTCCGATTCTCACTTGCACAATAGAAACACCCGAAAGAAGAGATGGATAAAACAGTTAAAAGGTCTGCCAACAGATCTCCCCGGGGAGGAACACGAATTGACTGAGAGCAGGTAGATAATCTCTAAAAAATTCCCTACTTTTGACGTAAATCCAAAACATAATAAATCATGAATATCCCAGAAAACCTAAAATTTACAAAAGATCACGAATGGCTTCGTATGGAAGGCGAAACCGCTGTTGTGGGCATAACCGACTTTGCACAAGGCGAACTTGGAGACATTGTTTTTGTTGAAATTGAAACCGAAGGAGAAGACCTGGATAAAGACGAAATATTCGGCACCATCGAAGCAGTAAAAACGGTTTCGGACCTCTACATGCCTGTTGGCGGAAAAGTACTTGAAGTAAATCCTCAGCTCGAGAGTGATCCTGAGTTGGTGAACAAAGATCCCTATGGCGAAGGATGGATGGTGAAGATAAAAATCGCTGATGCCGGTCAAATCGATGAGTTGCTTTCGGCTGCTGCCTATGAAGAGTTGATCAGCTAAAAGCCTCGACCTGAATTACCCAACTCCACACACCTGGTTTGGGCTGGTTGTTCAGCCCCTGGAGACTGCCAGGATTCAGTTTTTATGGAATCGCTGCCCTTTCAGAGCACCTTGGAGGCAACAACCTTAAGGGCCTGAATATGAATACCCACCGGGGAAACCCGGGGCGAAACAAAACCAGTGTCCAAAACCCCCAAGTGGGGTCAATATTGTTTAAAATAAAATTTAAACAGTCCCTTTATTTAACCAGGTTCGAGTAAAGAATAACAAAAAGAAAAAAACCTGCTTCCGGATATCCGGAAGCAGGTTTTTTTGTTCTGTAAACCTCATTAGGGCCTGTGAAAGTCTTCGGCTCTTCTTAGAGCTTCCGCGACACTTCGACCTCTTCGAAGGCTTCAATGATGTCGCCCTCTTTTATGTTGTTAAAGTTCTGAATATTCAGACCACACTCATAACCTGCCGACACTTCCTTAACGTCCTCTTTAAATCGTTTAAGAGAACCCAGGTCGCCAGAGTAGACCACAATTCCGTCGCGAATTACACGCACCTTGGAGTTCCGTGTCACTTTCCCTTCCTTCACCATACAGCCGGCAACGGTACCCACTTTGGTAATCTTAAAGACTTCGCGAATTTCAATGGTGGAGGTAATCTTCTCCTTAATTTCAGGTGACAGCATACCCTCCATGGCTGATTTTATCTCTTCGATGGCATCGTAAATGATGGAGTAAAGTCGTATGTCGATCTCCTCTTTCTCGGCCAGTCTGCGGGCAGTGAGCGAAGGCCGAACCTGGAATCCAACCACGATGGCATTGGAGGCTGCCGCCAGCATGATATCCGACTCGGAAATCTGACCGACTGCCTTGTGAATTACATTCACCTGGATCTCTTCGGTAGAGAGCTTGATGAGTGAATCGGACAGGGCCTCGATGGAACCATCCACGTCACCCTTCACAATAAGGTTAAGCTCCTGGAAGTTACCGATGGCAATCCTTCGGCCAATTTCATCGAGGGTAATGTGTTTCTGAGTCCGCAAGCCCTGTTCCCGCTGAAGCTGAGATCGTTTAGTCGCAATATCTTTGGCTTCACGCTCGTTTTCCATCACATGGAATTTCTCTCCTGCCTGGGGTGCACCATTAAGCCCCAGTAACAACACAGGCTCTGAAGGTCCGGCGGTTTCCACCTTGACATTGCGTTCATTAAACATAGCCTTAACGTGACCGAAATACTGCCCTGATAAGATCAGATCGCCCATTTTGAGGGTCCCGGCCTGAACCAAAAGGGTGGTAACAAATCCACGTCCTTTATCCAGGGCCGATTCGATAACGGATCCTACGGCTGCCTTATCGGGATTGGCTTTAAGTTCGAGAAGATCGGCTTCTAACAACACTTTTTCCATTAGAAGATCGATGTTCAATCCGGTTTTGGCACTGATGTCCTGCGATTGATATTTTCCGCCCCACTCTTCGACCAAATAATTCATTTGAGCCAGCTCCTCCTTTATCCTTTCGGGATTAGCATTGGGCCGGTCTATTTTATTAATGGCAAAAACAATAGGAACCCCGGCAGCAGAAGCATGGTTAATGGCCTCTACGGTTTGTGGCATCACATTGTCATCGGCAGCCACAATGATGATGGCGATATCGGTGACTTGTGCTCCACGGGCACGCATGGCGGTAAAGGCTTCGTGACCAGGGGTATCGAGAAAAGTTATTTGTCGTCCGTTCTCCAGCTTCATGCTGTAGGCCCCAATATGCTGAGTAATTCCTCCGGCTTCACCCGAAATCACATTGGCACTACGAACATAGTCGAGCAATGAGGTTTTACCATGGTCTACATGGCCCATCACCGTCACAATGGGCGATCGTGGCTTAAGATCCTCGGGGGCGTCTTCCTCCTCTTGCACCGATTCGGCCACATCTGCACTGATAAACTCAACACTGAAACCGTATTCTTCAGCCACCAATGCGATGGTCTCGGCATCCAAACGCTGGTTGATAGAAACGAACATGCCCAGACTCATACAAGTACCAATAACCTGGGTAACCTGAACATCCATCATATTGGCCAGCTCGTTGGCCGTCAAAAACTCGGTAACCTTGAGCACTTTTTTGTCTTCACTAATCCGATCGATCTCCTCCTGATGCTTCTGTGCATCGGCATCGCGTTTTTCGCGGCGATAGCGGGACGATTTGGATTTTCCTTTGGAGGTAAGTCTTGCCAGAGTCTCCTTGATCTGCTTTTGCACATCTTCCTCACTCACCTCAGGCCTTGCAACCGGTCGTTTTTTAGGTTTGAGAACCTTTTTCTTCAGCTCTTTCTTTTCGAAAGGAGCCCGAGGGGTGGCGCCCGGAGCAGCCGGCTTTTGATTTATATTTACGCGCTCTTTCTCTTTACGAATGCGCTTACGTTTTTTCTTTTTCTTCCGCTCCTCACGCGTTTCAGAAGATCTGGTGTCGGTAGGCAGCTCAATCTTTCCCACAACGGTAGGCCCGGCCAGTTTTTTTACCTTGGTGGGCATAAATTCCTCTTCGACTCCGGCCGTTTCTTTAGCGGCCCCTTCTACGGGAGCTTCTTTCTCAGCTGACACAGCTGCGTCTTCCTTCTTTGCAGGGCTTTCAGCTGGGGGTGCAGGGGTCTTTGCTTTGTCGGCGGGAGCCACCTCCTTCGTTTCAGGCACTATGGGTTTGTCGTTGGCTTCGACAACAGGTTTCTCTGCCTGCGGCTTATCGGTGGCCCGTGCGTGTTTCTTTTGTGAAGAAGACCTTCTCTTGCGGTTCTCAGGTATAATATCAATTTTACCCACTACTTTAACACCACTCTCGGGCTTCTGTACTTCCACGGGGATATCCACCTTATCTTCAGGTTTGCTTTCGGCCTTCACCTCTTTGGTTTCCGAAACAGGTTTCTCTGCCGGGGCTTCCTCCGGTTTTTTGGGCACTTCAACCGACCCGGGGGTCTCTTTTTTCTCCACACCAGGTTCCACCGGTGGTTTCTCCTCTGCAACGGGAGGGGTTTCCTCTACAATGGGTGCTTTCACTTCTTTTTCCTGGACAGGCTCAGGCACCTCTGTTTTCTTTTCCTCGGGCTCTTTGTTCAGATCGATCTTACCCACAACTTTTACATCAATGGCAGGGGCCGATGGAGGAACAAATATATCTTCCTTTTTTTCAACCTCTGCTGAAACTTCCTGATCATGACTTTCACCCTCGTCCTTTAAATCGTCTATTGAGATGGTCGACTTTTTCTCTTTAAGCTTGCGCTCGCCCAATTTCTCCGACTCCAACTTAACACTTTTGTCTGTGCGAAACTCCTTGCTCAAAAGTTCGCACATGTCTTCAGCGACTTTGGCATTAGGATTTGCTTCCACCTCAAAGCCTTTCTTGTGCAGAAATTCCACAATAGTGGTAATTCCCACATTTAATTCTCTTGCTAGTTTACTTAGTCTTTTCTCAACTGCCATATAAAGGACTTTTCTTTTCTTGTAAAAAAGATTTAAAATCTTTGACGGACAAAGATACACGAATTATTCAAATTCAGATTTCAATATCCGAAGCACCTCACTGATGGTCTCTTCTTCAAGATCAGTTCGCTTAATCAGGTCATCTACATTGAGATCCAACACCGATTTGGCGGTATCACAACCAATGGCCTTGAGCTCATCAATAACCCAGCTTTCAATTTCATCGGAGAATTCGTCCAATGTGACATCTTCTTCGTCGGCGTTTTCGGTTTCCCGGTAGACGTCAATTTCGTAACCTGTGAGCTGGCTGGCCAGCCTGATATTCAGTCCCCCTTTACCAATGGCGAGAGAAACCTCTTCGGGTTGAAGATAAACATCAGCGCGTTTTTCATCTTCGAACAACTTAATGCTCGAGACCTTTGCCGGGTTAAGGGCCCGCTGAATAAACAGCTGGGTGTTATTGGTGAAACTGATAACATCGATGTTCTCGTTTCTCAGTTCTCTAACAATCCCATGGATACGTGAACCCTTCATCCCCACACATGCCCCTACCGGGTCGATACGGTCGTCGTAAGACTCCACGGCTACCTTTGCCCGTTCGCCTGGAACCCTTACTATTTTCTTGATGGTGATAAGACCGTCAAAAATCTCGGGGACTTCAAATTCAAAGAGTCTTTCCAGGAATACAGGAGAGGTACGGGACAATATAATTAACGGATTGTTGTTGCGGATCTCCACTTTCACAACCACCGCCCGAACGGAATCCCCTTTCCGGAAAAAGTCGGAAGGAATCTGCTCTGCCTTAGGTAAGATGAGTTCGTGTCCCTCATCATCGAGCACCAAAACCTCACGTTTCCATATTTGATAAACCTCACCGGTAACGACTTCTCCGATGCGCTCTTTGTAAATATTATAAAGATGATCCTTTTCCAGCTCCATAATCTGAGCGGCCAGGTTTTGCCTGAGACTCAGGATGGCGCGACGACCAAACTTATGAAAATTAACCTCATCGGTAACCTCTTCTCCTACTTCCAGATCTTCTTCAATCTTTCGTGCATCACTCAATGAAATCTGGAAATGGGGATCTTCCACATCACCATCGGCCACGACCTCACGGTTGCGCCAGATCTCAAAGTCACCTTTATCGATATTAATGATAACATCAAGATTCTCATCACTTCCGAAAATCTTCACCAACACACTCCGGAAAGAATCCTCGAGAACCCGAATCATGGTGGCTCGGTCTATGTTTTTCAGCTCTTTAAATTCCGAAAAGGTGTCTATCAAATTAATATTTTCCATTGCTCTAACTGTGAATCGTTCGATTTACGTTTAATTTTTTTTAAGATTATCTCCGAATGGCCCTCTGTCTCTTGAAACCTGGCAGGATAACCCTGAAAATTTTTCAACCAATTAACCTGATCTCCTGAAGGTTATAGACTAATCAGTTCTTTTATCCTCTTAACATTTTCAAAGCTAAATTGATGCTCGAATTTCCGCAACTCTTTCTTACTTTTTTTCCCCTCTTTCCGAACCAATTTCTCTTCCACAACCGTAAAGCCCTGCTCATTCAAATCCTGCAGAGTCCCTTTTACCGTTTTGCTCTCAGTGGTCATAACCTCAACCGGCCGTCCAATGGCCTTTTGGTACTGCTCCCGAACCCTAAAGGGCTGACCAATGCCCGGAGAAGAAACCTCCAGATCAAAATCTTCCGTTTCCCTGTCGAGAGACTCTTCAATGAGCTTCGACACCCGAATGCAATAATCAATACTAATACCCGAGAGGCTGTCGACATGGACCATAATCCTGTTTACCGGCTTCACATCCACCTCCACCAGGAAGCAGTTGTCTTCTTCAAGAACCGGCTTAATCAGGCCTTCTATTGTCTCTTTGGCAATCATACACAGTAGGTTAATAAAATAGGGGACGCCTGTCCCCTACCCTCTTTCGCGTAAAAATCTGGTGCAAAGATAAAAAAAGGAGATTGAAAATGCAAAAACCTTTCCCCCTAAAAATCAAAACATTTGCCGCTTTGCAAGGTTATTCATTTCTTTGTGTTTTATACCATTTATAAATCCCGTGGAACAGCATCCCTACATCCAACAGCGAAAGATCATCAACGACCCGGTTCATGGCTTTATCAGTGTGCCCGACAACCTCCTTTTCCTGCTCATCGAGCACCCCTATTTCCAGCGGCTCCGGCACATCAAACAACTCGGCCTTTCGTTTATTGTCTACCCCGGTGCTGTCCACACCCGGTTTCAACACACCCTGGGGGCTTTTTATCTCATGGGCACGGCCATCTCGGTACTGAGAGACAAAGGCCATCGCATCACCCTGGAGGAGTCTCTGGCGGCCCATGCAGCCATTCTGATGCACGACATCGGCCACGGACCCTTCTCCCATGCCCTGGAGTCGACCCTGATCGAAGATCTGACCCACGAGGACCTCTCCCTGCTCATGATGAAACGCCTCAACAATGAGTTTGGAGGCCAGCTATCCTCCGCTATTGAGGTATTCAAAGGCAACACAGGCAAACCCTTCCTGCATCAGCTGGTGTCGGGCCAGCTGGATATGGACCGGCTCGACTACCTTAAACGCGACAGCTTCTTCACCGGAGTCTCCGAGGGCGTTATTGGCTCCGACCGCATCATTAAAATGCTGGATGTTTTTGAAGATAAGCTGGTGGTAGAAGCCAAAGGAATTTACTCCATCGAGAAATTTCTGGTGGCCCGCCGGTTGATGTACTGGCAGGTCTATTTGCATAAGACAGCCATGGTCGCCGAGCGCATGCTGATTCACATCCTGAAAAGAGCCCGTGAACTGGCCCTCGACGGAAAAGAGGTGCCTGCCTCTCCCTTTTTATCCACCTTTCTTAATAACCGATTCAGCAGGCACCAATTCGAAAGCAATCCTGATATTCTCGATAACTTCACCATGCTCGACGACAACGACATCCTGAGCGCCATGAAGTTGTGGAGCCGGCATCCCGACCCGGTGCTTTCGCGCCTCTCGTTCGACCTGCTCAACCGCCACCTCCTCCGCATCGAGATCTCCGACGCCCCCTTTCCCGAAGAGGTTGTGCAAGACCTTAAAGCCCGCGCAGCCGATCTGCTTAAGATTGAATCCCCCCATGAGCTCTCCTATTTCGTCTTCTCCGACCACATCTCCAACAACGCTTACAGCACCGGCGACGACAATATTAACATCCTATATAAAGACCACACCATCAAAGACATCACAGAAGCTTCCGACATGCTCAACCACTCGGTTCTCGAAAAGACAGTGAGCAAATACTTCCTTTGCTACCCCAAAGCCCTCATCAGAAGGTAAAAAAGAGCGTTTTCACCCTAATTATTGAAGACCAGACACTCTTTTCACCTAAGAAAAAGTCCTGCTATGGTCAATCCTAAAAACCCCAAAGATAATAACCATCAAAATACTAATTGATAAGCAAATAAATTAGTATTTTTAGACAACTCTGGCGACCCTATTGAAAATGAAACCGGACTTTGCTCATCTAATTTTTTAGGCCAAACCAAAAAAATCAAAACCTAAAGAAATGAAATCAAAACTTGATCGGGAAATACTCAACCATATGAGAAAAGACCCCAAAAACTGGCGTGGACCCTTTTATGTTAATTCAAAAGATCCCAGAATATTTGTACCCAAATACAATCCTGCCATGGGATGGACCTTAAATTTTGCAAGTCCATATACCTATCTGGCCTTTATCCTTATTGTATTGATTGTCGTTGCCTCAAAATTATTCCTTTGGAAATAAGTTTCCATGGCATTTCGGTGAATTCAATGAAGCCCTTATTCTATGGGGCATCAAGAGAACCCTTATTCTTCATTAGGCGAATTGGACAAGACCAACTAAACTTTTACAGAATAGTTACCCCATATTCGCAAGATAAATACACCGTTCCTGGAAAGAAACGGAACCTATATTATAGCGTTTCAAACAGAATACTCCCTAAATTTGACACTTCGTCGGAAAAGACTAAATTATCAAATGATAACACTGTTTATTTGACCTAAATATTAAAACCAAAGGATTATGAAACAGTTGTTATTTAGCTTAATTGTCATTTTAGCCTCATTAAATTCATTACAAGCAAAACCAACTACAAATCCCTATGAAGGAACCAGCTGGAATATAATCAGGGAAAGACTATTTAATGGAGAAAACTCAAAGGCCTTTAGGTTTGAAGAGGATATCCGGTTACAAGTAATTGGCGCCAAAACACATCAGGATTCGGTAATTATCACACAAATGATTACCGAATTAAACGGTCTGCTTGAAACCGTACAAATAGGAATGGTGAATACCGACTCCAACTTCAAACTAACGATAACGCATGAGCCTGGCGGCATTTCATCCAATTTCAGGCAGCTAACTTCCAGCTCTAAAATTGTATCGGTTAATTTGGAACTCGGTTTTCCGGGAGCTTTTAGCGACAAAGAATCTATATCCCATATTTATTACTATGCCATTCGCCAATTAACAAAGCTATACATCCCACAACACGGAAGCTCCGGTTACGGCGGTATTTTTGATTCTTCCAAAGCCTCCGATGCTGAATTTAAGGAAACAGACAAAGATCTTCTTAAACAATTATATTCGCCTGATTTCTACAAAAATCTGAAAGCAAGCACAGTAAAAAAACATGGCTATCAATATTATTTAGATTTGAGGTATCAAAAACTGATAAGGAACCTTTCGTACTCCTTAAAAGCAGTTTTGATACTATTTGGGTTTCTGTTTTTTCTTTCAAAAGAATCTAAAAGGAAACAAAACCCTGGTCTTCTCTTGTATATAAAGCAAAGAACGATTATCCTGTTAATACTTCCCTTTTTCTTTTCATTCATCCAAACAACCGGAGTTTTTTCACTTTTACTAATCCTCAAGCCAATTGCTTTTATTGCTAATTTTTTATTAACCGTATTTTTTGCAATGATTGGTTTGACAGTCATCTACTATATCGAACATAGTTTTCTTAAAAAGATAAATAATTTTGCTGGGAAACAGACTTTTATCCTTTTATCTACAATTTCCTCAGCCTATATAACCCCAGCAATATTGATCCTGCTGTATAGCCCGTTTTCATTTCTTTTGTCACTTCCCACACCGTCTTTGAGTTCTTTCTTAACCCAGGATTCATCATGGCTGTTTCTAATTATTTTTATAGCTACATTACGAGTTTTCTACAACTTCATTAACTATCGCATCCAAAGTATGGTGAGCCAAAAAGACGTAGAAATTGCTAAAATGAAAGAATTAAAAAACCAGGCAGAATTAAATGCGCTGCACTCACGCATTAATCCACATTTTCTGTATAACGCCCTCAATTCTATTGCCAGCCTTGCCCACATCGATGCCAATAAAACGGAAACCATGGCCACCGGACTTTCAGATCTTTTCAGGTACTCTATCAACAAGGAAAACAAAACCTATGTTACCGTTGCCGAAGAACTGGAAATGGTAAAAAAATACCTCGAAATAGAAAAAACACGTTTTGGCGATAAACTCGAGTACGAAATAGATGCGAATGAAAATACGCTGGGAAAACAAATCCCAAAATTTATGATTCAGCCACTTGTTGAAAATGCGGTAAAACACGGGCTTTCAAAAATAAAAGGCAGAGGTAAAATTGCAGTAGAAGTAAAGCAAATTAAAAAAGATCTATCGATTTCGATTTTTGACAACGGTCCCGATTTTCCCGCAGAACCCGTAAGCGGTTACGGTCTGCAGAACCTGTATGATAAACTGAATATTATTTATGGAAATAATGCCGTTATCAATTGGGAAAACGGAGCTGACAAACATTTTAAAGTTACCCTGAAAAATCAGTTTGAATCATGAAAATTAACCGACCCTATAAGACCATTATTGTTGACGACGAACCTTTGGCACGTTTTCGTTTACAAACAATAATGGGGGAATACCCCGACGTTTTTGAAATAATTGCAGAAGCAGAAAACGGGGAAGAAGCCATTGAAAAAATCAACCAAATGAGGCCGGAGCTTATATTTTTAGATATCCAAATGCCGGAAATCAGTGGATTTGATGTGCTAAAAGAATTGAGTTATTTCCCTAAGGTAATATTTTGTACTGCTTTCGACGAATTTGCCTTGAAAGCTTTTGATACCAATTGCATCGACTATTTGGTAAAACCACTAACGAAAGAACGATTTGAGAAAACCATTGCCAAACTAGACCAGATTAACGACAACAAGTCAGAAATTAACCTGAACCAGCTCATTGAGCAATTCAACCTGGAATACACAAGAAACGATGCCACCTCAATTCCCATAAAAGTGGGCGACAGGGTTATTTTTGTCAGGCTCGACGAAGTATCTTACCTTCAGGCCGATGAAAAATATGTTACCATCATTACTAAACATGCTAAATCGTATATCTTAGATTCGAGTTTAAAAAAAATGGAAGGTAAATTACCGGCATATTTTATCAGGGTTCACAAGTCGTACCTCATCAATAAAAACCTTTTAAAGGAAATCAGGAAGCATTTTAACAATCGCTTTGTGCTAATCCTTGACGACTACAGCCAAACCAGGATTACCAGCGGAAGGAGTTACCACCAAGCAATAAAATCATTGCTTGAATATTAGAGACTGTTTAAATTTTCTCCTTTATTTTGTTGTCTTAATCCCTCATTCGGCAGCAAAATTTCTTTAAATAGCGGTGCTATTCGTATCTATTTTGCCTTGTATGAGAACTTAATCCTACCAACCTAAATCCAAAAACAAAACTAAAACAGTCTCTTAATTTCGGGGCCCGTCATTTTTGGATATTCTTCTGCTTGATAAAATCACGAAGTTCATTCTCCTTTTCTGCACTCCAATAACCGCAGTCGAGTTCAATAAAAACGGAGGTATATGGAATTGTCATGTCTGTTTTAAGCAACAACACATTGAATAAATCAGAGGATTCATCCAATTTACGAATAATGTCATCGTGTGGCATTTCTTTAAAGGCACGTTCTCCAAGAAGTTTTTTTAAATCGGTTCGATATTCCTGGACCCCCGGGGCACTTTGGTCGGAAACGGATTCCAATTCGGCATGAAACATAATTATAGGGCGCACATGATCGGCAGCATCTACCGCCTTCAAGACGTATTCCAATACTTTCATTTGTTTAGCATCGGTACAAATGGTTTCAATTCCCAAAGCACTTTGTTTGGGATAGGCTGCATCCGCTATCACAATCCAATTGCGGTGACCATATTCGGGTAATCTCTGTGTAACAATCTCTTTCCAATCCTGCGAAAAAGATTGAACAGGAAATACAAAAGCCACAACCAGGAAAGCCAACAGGTTCTTGAAATGAATTTTTCTCATAGCAATGATTAATAATTTTATACTTCTCACTTCCTCTTATCTGAATTGAAGGATGTAGAATTAAAAATCTAAGATATAGAATTAAAAGGCAAAATTACCCACCCACAAATAGTGGTTTGATAAAAACGACCTCAAAAAGCCAGATCATTACGGCATATTGACACATGGGTCAAACCATCCCTAAATTTACACCATTAACCCCTCAAAAATATATTCATATAAATCCCCCAACCATGAGAATTAAATCCATCACCGTGAACCTGCCCATAAAAGACCTCGAACGAACGAAAGCCTTTTGGACAAAGCTCGGATTCTCATTCAACGAACAATTTAGCGACGACAAAGCCCTCTGCCTGGCTTTAAATGAGGGAACCATTTATTCCATGCTGATAACACATGAACATTTCGCCACTTTCACCAACCGGCCTGTCGCGAACAACTCTCAAACACAGGTGGTAATTGCTATTGAGGTGGAGAACAGAAAAAGTGTAGATGAAATGATAACCCTTGCCCTTGAAAATGGAGGAACCCGCTACAGAGAGCCTGAGGACCATGGCTGGATGTATTATGACAGTTTTGCTGACCTGGATGGACACCAATGGGAAGTAATCTATTCAGACCCCACCCAAATACCTGGCTAACAATAAAGAAGACGATTTCGAAACCTTTTTAAACGCCTGATGAATAAACATCGTAAGCTATTGCTCAGGGAGTCCATTTGGCAGGAATTAAAGAATGCCATCCGGGGCACCGAGGCCGATTACACAAAAATAAATCTGAACAAAGCTATTTTTCTGTTAGCGGTCCCGATGGTTTTGGAGCTCTTAATGGAGATGACCTTTGCGGTGGCCGACATCTTTTTTGTTGGCAAACTTGGCGCCTCAGCGGTGGCCACGGTGGGCTTAACCGAGACCTATCTGTTTCTGTTGTATGCGGTGGCCATGGGTTTGTCGATGGCCGTCACGGCCATTATTGCCCGCCGGGTAGGAGAGAAAAAAACGGAACAAGCAGGTATTTCGGCTGTTCAAGCCATCATCATCGGGCTCATTATCTCCATTCCTTTCTCTCTGGCAGGCATTTTCTACGCAAAAGAGCTGCTGATATTGATGGGGGCAGATGAATGGAGTGTGCATCAAGGCTATGGATACACCCAATGGATGCTGGGCGGCAACCTGGCCATCATGCTGCTGTTTGTGATAAATGCCGTATTCCGCGGTGCCGGCGATGCCGCCATTGCCATGCGTATTCTGTGGATCGCCAATGGGGTCAATATCCTGTTAGACCCACTACTGATTTTCGGATGGGGACCGATTCCACCCCTGGGCATTGAAGGAGCCGCCGTAGCCACCAATATAGGTCGGGGCATCGGGGTGCTCTCTCAACTTTACCTGTTGTTTAAAGGCGGCAAACACATCCGGGTAACGATAGCCCAACTTCGATTGCATATGGGGGCTATGGTTAACCTTTTAAAAACATCCTATGGAGGCATTGCTCAATCCATCATCTCCATGTCTTCATGGATCTTTCTGATGAGGATTCTCTCGGATGTAGGCAGTGAGGCAGTGGCAGGGGCCACCATCGCCCTCCGCATTTTGATGTTTACGATGATGCCCGCCTGGGGCCTGTCCAATGCTGCCGCTACCCTGGTGGGTCAAAACCTGGGCGCCAACAGCCCCCAAAGAGCAGAATCTACCGTTTGGAAGATTGGCCTTTACAACATGGTTTTCCTATTGGGCATCTCCTGTCTGTTCTTCTTTTTCAATAAGTCGTTAATGGGCATTTTCACCCATGAATGGGAGGTTATTGTTATTGGCTCCGACTGGTTAAGAATCCTGTCCTATTCTTTTTTTGTGTACGGTTGGTGGATGGTGTCGGTACAGGCCTTTAATGGCGCAGGGGACACCAAAACACCAACTTACATCAATCTGGTTTTCTTTTGGTTGATACAGATCCCCCTGGCCTATTGGCTGGCCATCAAATTAAACTGGGCACACCAGGGGGTATTTTGGGCCGTGTTCATTTCTGAAACCTCCGCCGGCATCTTCACCTTTTGGCTCTTCAGGAAAGGAAACTGGAAAAAGACGAAAGTTTAAATACCATAAATTCATTAAACACAAAAAAGCAACGGACCATGAGGACAAAAAAAATTACGGTGGGCGTCACCATTTCAGCTGGCATCAAAAAAACATGGGACCTTTGGACCAGCCCTGAACACGTCGTAAAATGGAACTCTGCCTCTGAGGGGTGGCATTGCCCAAAGGCTCAGAACGATTTGAGACCCGGCGGGAAATTCAAATACATAATGGCCTCAGGAGATGAGAAAATGAGATTTGACTTTGAGGGCACTTACCATGAAGTAATTAACCAAAAGAGAATTGCTTATTCTATTTCGGACGGAAGAAAAGTAACCGTTGAGTTTGAGAATTCAGGCAATCAGTCGAGAGTTACCGAGACCTTTGAGGCCGAGAAAACGCACCCGGAAGAGATGCAAAAAGAAGGTTGGCAGGCGATCCTGAATAACTTCAAAAAATATGTCGAAAGCCAACCCTGAGGGCATTAGGCAGACCCCTTCCCCGACAAAGTGTGTTGGGGCGCCGGGAGAGCTTTTTCAGAATGGAGACCAAACATTTCTTCCAAACCTAAAAATGTCCTAACTTATAGAGGATTTTTTACATACAACTAAAGGATAGGAAAAGGCTGAGAATAAAAACGCCCCCGGCATAGGGATGAACATCTGCAAATAACAGCAATCCGAAGTTTTATCAAAAAACAGAACTACCATGAAAAATGCAATTAATTGGTTCGAGATTCCTGCAACCGATTTCGAAAGAGCAAAAAGATTTTACGAAGAGGTGCTTCAAACTGAAATGCCCGTCATGGAAATGGAAACCCCAAAGGCCCTATATGCTTTTTTCCCTTTCGACATGGAGAATGGGGGAATTGGCGGTGGCATCGTTAAAGGACCCGACTACCAACCGGCTCAGATGGGCTCCCTCATCTACCTGAATGGTGGGAATGATCTATCCCTGCCCCTTTCGCGGGTGGAGAAAGCAGGTGGAATAATAGTGATTCCCAAGACCTCTATTGGGGATAACGGGTTTTTTGCCACATTTATCGACACCGAAGGCAATAAGGTGGCTTTTCATTCAATGAAATAGGGTCGACCAGGGACCGCCCCTCCAAAACACTTCAGTATAGCCGGGAGGTTTTGAGGGGAATCCCATTTATTGATGATGTAGGTGCCTCGACCTGATTCTATTCCTCCGAAATATTCGGATCGAGCTCCCCTACATTCCTCTTGAAAAGCCAATTGCCTCAAATCAAAGACCTTTTAACCAAGGAAAAAGTCTAAATGGAAAAAACAATTTATAGAATATCCAGAATGGATTGTCCCTCGGAGGAGAACCTTATCCGACTGCAATTGGATGAGATTCCCGCCATAAAGAAATTAGACTTTGACATCCCCAACAGAACCTTAACGATATATCATGCAGGCGAAATAAAAAGGATCAAAAATTCCATTGCCCAACTAAATCTAGGCGAAAAATATATTTCCAGTGAGCCAACCATTCTGCAGGAGCCAGACGAAAAGGCCAGTCAGAGAAAATTACTTTGGATAGTCCTGGCAATTAACTTTTCGTTTTTTCTGATTGAGATGGCCACCGGCTGGATTTCAAAATCGATGGGCCTTGTTGCAGACAGTCTCGACATGTTGGCCGACTCCTCTGTTTATGGCTTAAGCCTCTTTGCCGTGGGAGGGACCCTGATACGCAAGAAACGAATCGCCCGGCTAGCCGGTTTTATTCAAATATTTCTGGCATTGACAGGATTTATAGAAGTGGTTAGACGCTTCCTCGGATCGGAACAAATTCCCGACTTTTCGACAATGATTATCGTTTCTGTATTTGCCCTTATAGCCAACATGATATGCCTGTTTCTTTTGCAGAAGTCAAAAAGCAGGGAGGCGCACATGCGCGCCAGCATGATATTTACCTCCAACGACGTGATTATCAATCTTGGGGTTATCGTGGCCGGGCTTTTAGTGCATTGGTTACATTCCAGCAAACCTGACCTGATTATTGGAACGATTGTCTTTTTATTGGTTATCCAGGGAGCCATCAAAATTCTTAAACTGGGCAGATAAAAAACACTTTTCATCCTTTCCAAACCCGACCTTTGAACCATGTCGGGTGAATGGGTGTTTTGAAAGAGATCATCAGATAATGGATGGCTGGCAATTCCATTCTCATGAAACCACCAGGTGTTTTGTCAGCCCGCTTTTAAATATCTTGTAAGAACCTAGCTAACAATTAAAAAACATGGAAACACTATCTGTAAACTATTGGGCCATTGCCTCCGGAGCGGTTCTCTCAATGATTATTGGTGCCCTGTGGTATGGCCCTCTTTTTGGCAAAAAATGGATGCACCTTGTGGGGGAAAACCCTGAGGATGTGGCAGCCAGAAAGGAAATGCAAAAATCGGCCGGGCCGTTGTATGCCATTCAATTTTTACTTACCCTTTTTCAGATTCTGGTACTGGCGCATCTGGTGGCCGACACACAAATAGCGGGTGGGCTGGAACGATCCCTTTGGATATGGGCCGCCTTTGTTATCCCAACCCTGGCCGGAGCCGTAATGTGGACCAACGAGGCCGGCCATTTAAAATGGACCCGTTTTCTCATCCAGGGCGGCTATCAGTTGGTCATGTTTATTATATTTGGATTACTTTTACAGTTTTGGAAATAATGGCTTACGACGAACACTTAGCAGAAAGAATCGGAGGGGTACTCCGGCAAAAGCACATCTCCTTTGAGGAAAGAAAGATGATGGGCGGCTTATGCTTTATGGTGGATGATAAAATGTGTGTGGGCATCACCAAAGGCAAGCTTATGGCCCGCGTCAACCCGGATCTCTACGAACAGCTCCTTGAAAAAGAGGGCTGCCAGGAGATGAATTTCACCGGGCGGCCAATGAAAGGATTTGTATTTGTTGAACCCGAAGTCATTGACATGGATCAGGACCTGGAATATTGGGTGCAATTATGCCTCGATTTCAATCCTTTGGCCAAAAAAAGCAAGAAAAAGTAAAGGACGACATTATAAAAATCGGGTGAGAAGATTAGTTAAAACAGGTGGTGAGAATCCCCTTTGCCAACAAGGCTTAAATCCACAACCCCACAATAAAAGTTTGAATGGAAGAGGTTTATGTCGAAGATCGGGTGTTTGACAAAAAGAATTTTGGTGAAATGCCTCCCCAAAAAGGAGAATACGATAACTGCCAGTTTAACAACTGCGATTTTTCAAATGCCGACCTTTCAGACATCCTTTTTATGGAGTGTCTTTTTACAGGGTGCAATCTTAGTTTAGCAAAGCTGTCGAACACCGCTTTTCGCGATGTAAAGTTCTCCAACTGCAAGATGTTGGGCCTTCATTTCGAAAGCTGCAACCTGTTTGGTCTCTCCTTTCGTTTTGAGAACTGCTCGCTGAACCATAGTTCCTTCTACCAGACTAAAATCAAGCAAACGACTTTCAAAAAATCACAGTTGGTAGAGGTCGATTTCACCGATTGCAATTTGATGGGTTCGGTCTTTGATCAATGCGACCTCACCAGGGCTACTTTCGAAAACACCATCCTCGAAAAGGCCGATCTGCGCTCGAGCGTCAACTACTCCATCAATCCCCAACGCAACAAACTTAAAAAGGCCCGGTTTTCACTCTCGGGAATCCCCGGTCTATTGGATAATTACGACATTCAAATCGACCGCACCCTTTAACCCCTTTAAACGTCGGTAAATATTTTCTCCAGTACCGTATGTCGGTACTTCTTTTCACCAATCAGTTTACCCCGAAAAAAACAACCTTGTTATTCCCTTTCATGGAAACCCAACGGCTATAATGACTCCCGCCATTCCAATCTTCAGCCTTGCAAAAATTCTTGCATCATAAGATGGATCAACCGGCCCCAAAAGGAAGAGCCTCGGCAAAGAAATATTCCCCCATCTGTTGAATCTTGAGTATCTTTATAAACAAATTACCTGTCAACCATGAAAATCACAGACATTTCACCGGAAAACGAAAAACATTTTTTCTGCTGTCTCGAAGAATGGTCGGAAGAAATGAAAGAAGCAGGAGATGCCAAACAAAGGTGGTATGAATACATGAAAGACAAAGGGGTAAGAGTGAAATTTGCCCTGGATGAGAATGGGGTGATTGGGGGAATGATTCAATATGTTCCTATTGAATACTCAGGGTTTGAGGGGGAAAACCTCTACGTAGTGCTATGTATTTGGGTTCATGGCCATAAAGAAGGACGTGGCAATTATCGGAAACGAGGCATGGGAACCGCCCTGATTAAAGCGGCCGAAGCCGATTGTCAACAACTGGGGGCCAACGGACTGGTCACCTGGGGCCTTATCATACCTGCCTTCATGCGCGCCTCCTGGTTTAAACGCAAGGGCTATAAGGTCGCAGCCAAATCAGGAATCATGCGTCTGTTGTGGAAGCCCTTCAATGAAGAGGCCACCCCCCCGGGATTCATGAAACCCGGGAAAAAGCCCGGCAAAGGCACCGATAAGGTAAACATTACCCTCTTTCGAAATGGGTGGTGCCCGGCACAGAACATAGCTTTCGAGCGGGCCATCAGAGCTTCGGAGTCTTTTCAGAATAAAGTTGACCTGCAGAAATTTGACACCAAGGACCAGACCATTGTTCAGGAATGGGGGATTCTTAACGCCCTCTTTATCGATGGCAAGGAAGTACGAACCGGGCCGCCCCCCTCTTTTGAGAAGATTAAAAAGAAAATTGCCCGACGTGTTAAGAAAAAACATGCCTGATTGGATTTGGCCCCCACACACAATAAATTCACCCATACCAGGGGATATTAAACATCTTACACTGAACTATGAAACAAACCATTTTAGTGACAGGCGGAACCGGATACATCGGTTCATGGGTCGTTAAGGGGCTTCTGGAAAAGGGCCACACCATAAGATTAACGGTTAGAAATAAAAAACAGTCGGAGAAATATCAGTTTCTGGAAGAGGTGGCCCGGGTATCGGAGGGCACCCTGGAAATTTGGGAAGCCGATTTACTGAATGAAGGCAGCTTTGATGAAGCGGCCAAAGGATGCGACTGGATAGCCCATATGGCTTCCCCATTCATCCTTAAGGTTAAAAATGCTCAACGCGACCTGGTTGATCCGGCCGTGAAAGGAACCACCAACGTGCTGGAGGCTGCCAATCGCTCCGGGTCTGTAAAAAAAGTGATTTTAACCTCCAGTATTGCAGCCGTGTTTGGAGATAACATTGATATGGAGCATCAACATTTATCCATTTTTTCAGAAGCTCAGTTTAACACCTCCAGCTCTTTAACTCATCAGCCCTATTCCTACTCGAAGGTAGAGGCAGAGAAAAGGGCCTGGGAGATAGCCAAAAAACAGTCCAACTGGCAACTGGTGGTCATAAACCCTGCCCTGGTGATGGGACCTGCTCTAAGTCCCCATTCACATTCGGAGAGTCTGAAGATCATGACCGATATTCTGTCGGGTAAATATAAAATGGGGGTTCCTGCCCTCTACTTTGGGTTTGTGGACGTGAGGGATGTGGCCAAAGCCCATATCTTTGCGCTGGAGAATCAGGCGGAAGGTCGCCACATCTTAGCCGAACGGGTCACCGATATGCTGTCCTTCATCAACATCATAAAAGGCCAATATGGAAACACTTATAAACTCCCCAATGCCTTTGCCCCTAAATGGCTGGTCGCCCTGTTGGGTGGACTATTTGGAATCACCCGAAAATTTGTGAACAACAATGTAGGCATCCCCATTAAACTGGACACCTCTAAAAGCAAAGAAAAGCTTCAAATGGAATACATTCCCCTGGAGCAAACGGTAGTAGATATGGTAGAGCAAATGAAATTTAAGCAATAGAGGTCGCCATTGAATAAGGGTTACCAACCATTTTTCAGCACAACAGCATCCCCGATTACCCATTGCAAAAGACAGCCTCTATTTTATTGGTCTTTTAACTCTATTCCATAACCCATTCACAAGAAAA